>NZ_JAGGOO010000098.1 GCF_018614415.1 Streptomyces sp. ISL-12 | reverse complement strand
CGACCCTGCGGGCCCGCAGGGAGTTGGGTGAGGACTACGACTCCGCGCTGGTGGAGTCGTTCCTGGAGAAGGTCGACCAGCGGATCGACGGCGCGGTCGAGCGGCGGGTGCGCCGGCAGTTCGCCGAGCGGCAGATGGTGTCGGCCCGGGACTCGCGGGCCCCCAGGGCCACCGACTCCTTCGGGGAGCGGTTCGGCTTCGGCATCGTCTCGCTGGTGCTGGCGGTCCCGCTGTCCGCGATCGGCGGGGGCGTCGCGCACCTCCCGGGACTGCTGGCCGCCTGGGCCGGCATCGTCGGGGTGAACGTCGTGCAGGCCGCCCGGACCAACCCGGGGCTGTTCCGCGGGCGCGGCCCCCGCGAGACCGACTGACGGCCGGTCTGGCCGGACGCACGGGAAGCGGGTGTGGGACGCGGCCCCCGCGAGACCGACTGACGGCCGGTCGGCCGGCCGGGAAGCGGGCGCGGGGAAAGTCATGCGCGGGGACCGCCGCACCCCCGTTGCCGGGGGGCGGGACGACGGCGGTCCCCGCGAGGGACACGGTGCCGGGTCAGGGACCGGGCGCCCGCGTCCTGGCGTCCATGGAGGTCCGGGAGCCGCTCCGGAGGTCCTTGGCGCCGTTCGGTGCCGGCCGGGACGGGGAGCCTCCCCCAGTGCTGAACGCCTGGGTGGTACCCCCACCGCCCTGCCGACACCCACCAATGTGCCTGACCTGTGTTAAGCGTGTGCTGCGCGAACGTGACGCCCGCGTACCAGTTCGGGAAGACCTGACCACCCGGCATCTACCGCGAGTTCGCCGCCGTCACCCGCCGTTCACCGGAGATTTTCCGCTACTTCCCCGAACCGGCCAGGAAGGCCAGCAGGTCCTGACGGCTCACCACACCGGTCGGCTTGCCCTCGACCAGGACGATCGCGGCGTCGGCCGCGCCGAGCACGCTCATCAGGTCCTCGACCGGCTCGCCGGAGCCGACCTGCGGCAGCGGCGCCGACATGTGCCGCTCCAGCGGGTCCTGGAGCGAGGCCCGCCGGGTGAACAGGGCGTCGAGCAGCTCGCGTTCCACCACCGAGCCGACGACCTCGGCGGCCATCACGTCCGGGTGTCCCGCGCCGGGCTTGACGATCGGCATCTGGGAGACGCCGTACTCGCGCAGCACCTCGATGGCCTGACCGACCGTCTCGTCCGGGTGCATGTGGACGAGGGAGGGGATGGCGTCGCCCTCCTTGTGGTTGAGGACGTCACCGACGCGGGCGCTGGGCCCGGAGTCGTCCAGGAAGCCGTAGTCGGCCATCCACTCGTCGTTGAAGATCTTCGACAGGTACCCGCGTCCGCTGTCCGGGAGGAGTACGACGACCACGTCGTCCTCGGTCAGCCGCTCGGCGACCCGCAGCGCGGCGACCACCGCCATGCCGCAGGAGCCGCCCACCAGCAGACCCTCCTCCTTGGCCAGGCGCCGGGTCATCTGGAACGAGTCCTTGTCGGAGACGGCGACGATCTCGTCGGCGACCTCGCGGTCGTAGGCGGTCGGCCAGAAGTCCTCGCCGACGCCCTCGACGAGGTACGGGCGTCCCGAGCCGCCGGAGTAGACCGAGCCCTCGGGGTCGGCGCCGATCACCTTCACCCGGCCGTCGCTGGCGTCCTTGAGGTAGCGGCCGGTGCCGGAGATGGTGCCGCCGGTGCCGACGCCGGTCACGAAGTGGGTGATCCGGCCCTCCGTCTGCTTCCACAGCTCGGGACCGGTCGAGTGGTAGTGGGAGAGCGGGTTGTGCGGGTTGGAGTACTGGTCGGGCTTCCAGGCGCCGGGCGTCTCACGGACCAGCCGGTCCGAGACGTTGTAGTAGGAGTCCGGGTGCTCCGGGTCCACGGCGGTGGGGCAGACGACGACCTCGGCGCCGTACGCGCGCAGGACGTTGATCTTGTCCGTCGACACCTTGTCCGGGCAGACGAAGACGCACTTGTAGCCCTTCTGCTGGGCCACGATGGCCAGGCCCACGCCCGTGTTGCCGCTGGTCGGCTCGACGATCGTGCCGCCCGGCTGCAGTTCGCCGCTCTGTTCGGCGGCCTCGATCATGCGCAGGGCGATGCGGTCCTTCACCGAGCCGCCCGGGTTGAAGTACTCCACCTTGGCCAGGACGGTGGCCCTGATGCCCTTGGTCACGCTGTTGAGCCGCACCAGCGGGGTGTTGCCGACGAGGCTGATCATCGAGTCGTGAAATTGCACCGTTGTCTCCGGATGCCGCAAATGTCTGGTGATGATGGTTCCGCCGGCCAGCCTATGGCCTGCCGACGCCGGGCGGCCCCGGGACGGTCGTTCACTGGCCGTTGAGATTGGACGACGGTCCGTACAGGGCAAGTAGGGGATGTACGGCTCGTGAGGAGGTGGCGGCGACGCATGACGAGCATGTCGAGGGCGAGGGTGGCCCGGCGGATCGCGGCCGGCGCGGCATACGGCGGCGGCGGCATCGGTCTGGCCGGCGCGGCGACGGTCGGTCTGCTGCTGGCGGAGGTGCAGCTGGCCAGGCGGCGGGTGGGCATCGGCACGCCCACCCGGGTGCCGAACGCGGAGGGACTGTACGGCGGGGCGTTCCCCACGGCCGGTGAGCCACCCCTGCGGCTGGTGATGCTGGGCGACTCCACGGCGGCCGGGCAGGGCGTGCACCGGGCCGGGCAGACGCCGGGGGCGCTGCTGGCGTCCGGGCTGGCGGCGGTGGCCGAGCGCCCGGTGGAGCTGCGGTCGGTCGCGCTGCCGGGGGCGCGGTCGGACGACCTGGACCGGCAGGTGGCGGTGGTGCTGGCGGACCCGGTGCGGCTGCCGGACGTCTGCGTGATCATGGTGGGCGCCAACGACGTGACCCACCGGATGCCGGCCACCTGCTCGGTGCGCCATCTGGCGGGGGCGGTACGGCGGCTGCGCACGGCCGGCGCGGAGGTGGTCGTGGGCACCTGTCCCGACCTGGGCACGATCGAGCCGGTGCGGCAGCCGCTGCGCTGGCTGGCCCGGCGGGCCTCACGGCAGCTCGCCGCGGCGCAGACCATCGGCGCGGTGGAGCAGGGCGGGCGCACGGTGTCGCTGGGCGACCTGCTGGGCCCGGAGTTCGCGCGCAACCCGCGGGAGATGTTCGGCCCCGACAACTACCACCCCTCCGCGGACGGTTACGCCACCGCCGCGATGGCGGTGCTGCCGACCGTGTGCGCGGCGCTCGGCCTGTGGCCGGCCGAGGAGGAGCGTCCCGACGCCTCCCGCCGCGAGGGCTTCCTGCCGGTGGCACGGGCGGCTGCGGAGGCCGTCGACGAGGCGGGCACGGAGGTCGCGGCGGCGATGCCGACGGGGCCGCGAGGACCCTGGGCACTGCTCAAGCGGCGGAGGCGGCGGAGGGTGCCGGAGCCGGTCCTGAACACCACGGTCCCCGACTGAAGCCCCTCCCACGGCCGCACGAGCACGTCACCACCGCGAGCACCACCACGCCCCCCCCACGGCGCGTCCCGAGCGCGGCCCCAGGGACGCGCCGCGCGCCGCGCGTCCCGGACGCGGCCCGGGCCGGGCGACACCGCTCAGCCGAGCCACGGACGCGGGCCCGTACGCCCAAGCCCAGGACCTGCCGTACACACAGCGTTCACCGCCTGAGCCGCCACCCGTAACCCGAACCACCCCCGGTCTGGGAAGGGTGGGCGGCTCTTGTCCTGTGACGTCGCTGTCAGGAGCCTGAGCCCGCGATGAAGAACCCGCTGCCGAGACCCACCGACCGCCCAGCGCCCGCCGGCGTGGACCGGGACCCCTGGTGGGACAACACCCGGTTCCTCTCGGCCACGCTGATCGTGGTCCTGCACACCATCGGCAGCATCATGAGCCGCCATGAGTCGCTGGCCGTCTTCCACGTCGCGACCTGGGCCTTCCGGGTGCCGGTCTTCGTCGTGCTGGCCGGCGTCTTCAGCAGCGCGGCCCCGCTCGGCCCGCGCCAGACCCGCAATCTGCTGCGCAGCATCGCGCTGCCCGCGCTCGTCTTCAGCCTGCTGTTCTCGCTGGAACAGCACGCCCTCGGCGGCCCCTTCAAGCTGTACGTCGCCCAGTTGCCGTGGACGCTGTGGTTCCTGATGTCGCTGTTCTTCTGGCGGCTGCTGCTGCCGCTGGTCGTCCAGTTGCGGCATCCCCTGCTGGTCACCACGGTGGTCGCCCTCGCGGTCGGGTACGTCGACGAGTTCGGGCTGACGTTCTCGGCCAGCCGCACCCTGGTGTACCTGCCCCTGTTCTACTTCGGCTGGCGACTGCGGCAGGGCTTGCTGCGGGACTGGTTCGAGGCCCGGTGGAGCCTGCCGGTCGCGGTGGCTGGCCTGCTCGGCTCGGGCGTCGTGGGCCTGCTGTGGCACGCGCAGATCAAGGGCACCTGGCTGTCGATGCGGCACGCCTACGTCGCCGACACCCCGCTGGGCATGGAGGGCGCCTGGCTGGTGCGGCTGCTGGTGCTGGGCGCGGCGGCGGGGCTGGTGGTGTGCCTGCTGAGGGTGATGCCGAAGCGGCGGGTGCCGCTGATCTCCGTGCTGGGGTCGGGCGGCTTCACCGTGTACCTGTTGCACCCGCTGGTCATCCTGCCGCTGCGGGAGAAGGGCCTGATCGAACGGGCGGACACCCGGCTGGAACTGGCCGCGCTGCTGGTGTTCGCGGTGACGCTGGCGGCGGCGCTGGCCTCGCCGCCGGTGCGCCGGCTGGTCCAGCCGCTGACCCGGCCGCCGGTGGACCGGCTGCTGTTCACCCGGCCGCCCGCCGCCGATCCGGCCGTCGGCCCATCGGCGCAGCCCTCCTCCGACACGCTAAGCAAGCGCTTGGAAAAGAGGCCTGCATCACACCACGATGACAGTGACCGGGAGCTTACCTACGGGTAATTTCCCCGTACGCCCTACCGTCGTCGTCTGGAGCCGTGATGCCCGAAGCCGTGATCGTTTCCGCCGCCCGCTCCCCCATCGGCCGTGCCGGCAAGGGCTCCCTCAAGGAGCTGCGCCCCGACGACCTGGCCGCCACGATCATCCAGGCGGCCCTCGCCAAGGTCCCGGAGCTGGACCCGAAGGACATCGACGACCTGATGCTCGGCTGCGGCCTGCCCGGCGGCGAGCAGGGCCACAACCTCGGCCGGATCGTCGCCGTGCAGATGGGGATGGACCACCTGCCGGGCTGCACCGTCACCCGGTACTGCTCCTCCTCCCTCCAGACCAGCCGCATGGCACTGCACGCCATCAAGGCCGGTGAGGGAGACGTCTTCATCTCGGCCGGCGTGGAGATGGTCTCCCGCTTCGGCAAGGGCAGCTCCGACGGACTGCCCGACACGCACAACCCGCTGTTCGCCGAGGCCGAGGCCCGCACCGCCGCGGTCGCCGCCTCCGAGGGGTCCACCTGGCACGACCCGCGCGAGGACGGCCTGCTGCCCGACCCGTACATCGCGATGGGCCAGACCGCCGAGAACCTGGCCCGCGCCAAGGGCGTCACCCGGCAGGACATGGACGAGTTCGGCGTCCGCTCGCAGAACCTCGCCGAGGAGGCCGTCAAGAACGGCTTCTGGGAGCGCGAGATCACCCCCGTCACGCTGCCCGACGGCACGGTCGTCAGCAAGGACGACGGCCCCCGCGCCGGCGTCACGATGGAGGGCGTCGCGGGCCTCAAGCCCGTCTTCCGCCCCGACGGCATGGTCACCGCCGGCAACTGCTGCCCGCTCAACGACGGCGCCGCCGCCCTCGTCATCATGAGCGACACCAAGGCCCGCGAGCTGGGCCTGACCCCGCTGGCCCGGATCGTCTCCACCGGCGTCTCCGGCCTCTCCCCGGAGATCATGGGCCTCGGCCCGGTCGAGGCGTCGAAGCAGGCCCTGGGCCGCGCCGGTCTCACCATCGGCGACATCGACCTGGTCGAGATCAACGAGGCGTTCGCCGCGCAGGTCATCCCCTCCTACCGGGACCTCGGCATCCCGCTGGAGAAGCTGAACGTCAACGGCGGCGCCATCGCCGTCGGCCACCCCTTCGGCATGACCGGCGCCCGCATCACCGGCACGCTCATCAACTCCCTCCAGTGGCACGACAAGCAGTTCGGCCTGGAGACGATGTGCGTCGGCGGCGGCCAGGGCATGGCCATGGTCATCGAGCGCCTCAGCTGACGTTCGGTAGCCCCTGAGGGACCCCCTGTGACCCCCGACCCGGAGCCCTGGAGACCCCAGGACTCCGGGCCGTTCCGTGACCCAAACTCCCCCAGGATGTGACCTATATCGCTCGCCCCGGTGATTTGCGCAGGTCAGGCCGGACCCACCGGCCTCACCTGCCCCGCCGGGACTCAAAGTCATGTCCGTTTCGTGACGTTACGCACTGACAGGGGCTCGGTCCGCCCATCAAGCTGATGTAGGAAGTCGGGGGTCGACTTTGAACCGGGAGTACGTCAGTGAGCGCCACATCGATCGCCCTGCTGCTCACCACGGCAGCCACCGGCGCCGTGGGCGTCGCGGTCCTGCGCAGCGTGCTGGTGCTGCGCCGCCAGGTCGCGGCCCTGCACACCGAACTGGCCGAGGGCAACGCCGCGGCCCTGCGCGGCCGGGTGCCCGCCGCCCGCACCGCGGCCGACACGGACGAGATACGCGCCGCCGTCGCCGCGGCGCTGGCCGAGGAACGGGAGCGGGAGCTGGCCGAGGCCCGCGCGTTCTGGGCCGCGCAGGAGAGCCGCGACGCCTCCGACGCCCCGCTGCTGCTGGGCTTCGCCGACAGCGAGCCGTTCCTGCCCCACCCGGCCGACCTGGCGGGGCTGGAGCCGGTGACGGAGCCGGGCGCGGACGCCGACGAGCCGTCCCCCGACTCCGCCGAGCTGGCCGCGGCCCGCCGCCGTCACCCCTCGCACCCGGACTTCGTACCGAACCCCTCCCCGGTGAACGACCACGAGCGCACCGTCACCGCCCTGGAGGAGCTGGCCGCCGGCCGCGTCGAGCTGGCGGACGTCCGCCCGGGCCCGCTGGGCACCCTCGACGTCTACGTCTTCGCCGACGGCACCACCCTGTGCATGACGCCGGGCCACCGCGAGACCGCGGAACGCCTGGCCGCCGCGCTGCGCGCGGGCGACACCCCGGTGCTGCTCGGCGGCTCCGGCGTCTCCGGCGCCTACGCCCTGACCTTCGCCTGCGGCGAGGAGAGCGTGTACGTACTGGCGGACCGCGTCATCGCGTCCCTCTAGGCACCGCGGGATCCCCGGCCGTCACCCTGTCCGGTCCTCACACCCCGGCGCGTTTCTGCGCCTCCGCGACGAGCCGTACCGCCTCCTCCACCTCCTCCTCGCTCCCCAGTACGAGCGCCAGGTCGTGCCCGGCGACGGTGATCTGGTCGGCGGCGGCGAACATGCCGGCGTCGGGCATCACCCGGGGCTCGGCGGCGGGGTCCTCGGCGAGCTGGGCCCGCCGGGACAGCTCCCTGGCCAGTTCCAGCGCCTCGGCGGCGGCCCCCCGTTGCAGTCTGCTCTGCGGGGCGGCCCGCAGACGGTCGGCGAAGTGCTCCAGCGCACCGGTCAGAGGCGTCGTATCAACCACGGCGTGAGCGTACGCGGCCCTCCGGGACTGTTGCCAACGGGCGAACGCTCAGGCACGGTGACCTGAAGGACCGGCTCACATCCCCTGTCGTCCGGAGGCGCCGATGTCCCATGTCCTCTCCGAGGAGACCCATCGCAATCTGCTCGCCCGCATCCCCCACTGCACCGGTCGTGAGGTCTCCGACTGGTTGCGCACCGTCGAAGAAGGCCCGGCTCTCTTCCGCTTCGAGGAGAAGGTCAGCTGGCTGCGGCACGAGTACGACCTCGCCTACGGCCACGCCAAGGCCATCGTCCACGAGTACGACCTGAGAAGGGCCGCGCGCAGGCTGCGCTGAGCGCGACCGGACACGCGAAGGGCCCCGGGCGGCACGCCGCCCGGGGCCCTTCCTCACACGTCTCACACGGTGCGTCAGTCGCTGCTGTTGAGGATCGCGATGAGCCGCAGGAACTCCAGGTACAGCCACACCAGCGTCAGGGTGAGGCCGAAGGCCGCGAACCAGGCCTCGTTGCGCGGAGCGCCGTAGGCGATGCCGTCCTCGACCTGCTTGAAGTCCAGGGCGAGGAAGCAGGCGCCGAGGATGACGCCGATGACACCGAAGAGGATGCCGAGGCCGCCGCTGCGGAAGCCGAGGCCGTCACCGCCGCCGAAGACCGCGAACAGCAGGTTCACCATCATCAGCAGCACGAAGCCGAGCGAGGCCGCCATCACGAAGCCGACGAAACGGCGGTTGACGCGGATCCAGCCGGCCTTGTAGGCCACCAGCACGGCGGCGAAGGTCGCCATGGTGCCGATGACCGCCTGCATGGCGGCGCCGTCGGCGATGCGGTTGTCGACGACGCTGGAGACGACGCCGAGGAAGACGCCCTCGAACGCCGCGTAGGCGAGGATCAGCGCCGGGGTCGGCGTCCGCTTGAAGGACTGGACGAGCGCCAGGACCATACCGATCAGGGCGGCGCCGATGGCGATGCCGTAGGACCGGCCGATGTTGGCGTCGTCGACCGGCAGGAGGGCCCAGGAGAGCGCGGCGGTGACGATGAGCACGCCGAGCGTGCTGCCGGTGCGCAGGACGACGTCGTCGATGGTCATCCGGCCGGTGGCGGCCGGCGCCTGCGGCGGAGCGCCGAGGTCCGTCTGGGCGTACGGGTTCTGCGCGTACGGGTTGCCGGTCGGCTGGGCGTACGGGTTGGCCTGCGTGGCGACGGCGGGTCCCCCGGCCTGCGGCGCGGTGTTGAAGCCCGCGTAGCCGTTGTCGCGGCTGAACCCCCGTCGCGAGAAGACCGGGTTTCTGCTCCTCATTTCACTCCTCCATGGCCACCGTGCGTGGCCTTGGCTCAAGAGTAATAGAACGGCAAAGGAATGACCCTAGTGCTTGGGGAGGATCTTTCCCTCGTCCTGCGAGAGAACACGCTGTCCGTCCGGGTGATTCCCCTCACTGGTCCCTACTGCCCCTTCACCGGCCCCTTACGCGAAGGGGAAGCCGGTGTACGCCTCCGCGAGGTCGGTCTCGGCGGCGCGGGAGGCGGCGATCCGCTCCAGCCGGGCCAGCTGGAGGCGGCCGTCGAAGCCGGTGGCGCCGGGGTCGGGGTGCAGCAGCGTCGTCATGTCGTAGGAGAACCGCTCGGCCTGCCAGACGCGGCGCAGGCAGGTGGCGGAGTAGGCGTCGAGCAGTCCGTCGGAGCCGGTCTCGCGCCGGTGGACCAGGGCCCGCGCGAAGGTGACGACGTCGCCGACGGCGAGGTTCAGGCCCTTGGCGCCGGTCGGCGGCACGATGTGGGCGGCGTCGCCGGCCAGGAAGAGGCGCCCGTGCCGCATGGGCTCGTGGACGTACGAGCGCATCGGCGTGACGGACTTCTGGGTGATGGGCCCCCGGCGGAGCGTCCAGTCGTCGTCGGTCTCGAACCGCCGCTCCAGCTCGTCCCAGATCTCCTCGTCGCCCCACGCCTCGGCGTCCGTGCCCTCGGGCACCTGGAGGTAGAGGCGGGAGACGGACGGGGAGCGCATGGAGAGCAGGGCGAAGCCGCGGTCGTGGCGGGCGTAGACCAGTTCGTCGTGCGAGGGGGCGACGTCGGCGAGGATGCCGAGCCAGCCGAACGGATACGTACGCTCGAACGTCTGCGCTATCGCCTCGGGTATCGCCTTGCGGGCGACGCCCCAGAACCCGTCGCACCCGACGACGTACTCGCACTCCAGCACGTCCTCGACCCCGTCCCGCCGGAACCGCACCCGGGGGCTGTCGCTCTCCGCCCCCTCCACGGCCAGCGCCTCCGTCTCGAACAGCAGCGGGCCGCCGTCCTGGAGCTGGAGGGCGATGAGGTCCTTGCACACCTCGGTCTGGGCGTAGACCGTCACGGACTTCCCGCCGGTCAGCGCCGGGAAGTCGACACGGTGCCGCTTCTTGCCGAACCGCAGCTCGATGCCGTCGTGCCGCAGCCCCTCCCGGTCCATGCGCTCGCCCGCGCCGGCCGCGCGCAGCACGTCCACCGTCCCCTGCTCCAGGATCCCGGCCCGCTGCCGCCGCTCGACGTACTCCCGGTCGCGGCTCTCCAGGACGACCGAGTCGATCCCGGCGTTGTGCAGCAGCCGGGCGAGCAGGAGCCCCGCGGGGCCGGCTCCGATGATGCCGACGGTGGTGCGCATCGGGCGTTCCTTTCGGTTGGCGTCATTGCCGTCTTGTTCGCACAGTGAAGTTTCCTTCACTGATGGCTGACGTGAGTTTCCGGCCGCGTCCGCCCGCTGTCAAGAGAAGGGCGCGTGCCGGCACGGGCGCGCGGGTCGCGGTGCCGGTCGTCCACGAGACCGAGGAGTGAAGGCGTGAAGGAGTGAAGAGGGCACGACCGCCGTCGGCGTCCGGCGCGGTACGCCGGCACGGCCAGGGTGCTGGAGCAGGGAGAGATTGTGCCCGGAGCCGGACTCGAACCGGCACGCCCGCGAAGGGGCAGCGAGGTTTAAGCTCGCCGTGTCTGCATTCCACCATCCGGGCAGGCCATGGGCTCCGCGTCGAGGATCGAGCCTATCGGGGCGCATCCCCCGGACAGCGGAAGGGTGGGCTGATGTTGTCTTATTTTATTGATGCCTGAGGGGTCATCAGCCACCCGAACAGACCATCCGCACTTGCCAATAGCCTTGCGCGCGACGGTCCGCCGCGCATGCGGAATGACGGAATTTCACCGTCCGAACGAGGGCGCTCCACCGGTTCTCGACCATGGCCGCGTCCGGACCCTGGATGACGGGCCGTCAGGGCGCGGGGTCATCCGCAGGTATGACGCGAACCCCCGGCGTCCGACCGAAGTCGCCCCCCGGAACGGGAACAGCGGCTGACTACAGGGCGGCCGGCGACCGGAACGATGATTCACGGATCCACTCCACAGGATTCCTCCCCGTCGTCGTCCTCACAGGAGCGCCTCCGTGACCACCGCAACCCCCATCGACCGGTCGACCGCCGTCGCCGCCCGCGCGGTGGAACTGTCCAAGATCTACGGCCAGGGCGAGACCCAGGTGGTCGCCCTGGACCGGGTCTCCGTCGACTTCCGGCAGGCCGAGTTCACCGCGATCATGGGGCCGTCCGGCTCCGGCAAGTCCACGCTGATGCACTGTGTCGCCGGGCTGGACACCTTCTCCTCGGGTTCGGTCCGCATCGGGGAGACCGAACTGGGCTCCCTGAAGGACCGGCAGCTCACCAGGTTGCGGCGGGACAAGATCGGGTTCATCTTCCAGGCGTTCAACCTGCTGCCGACCCTGACCGCCCTGGAGAACATCACGCTCCCCATGGACATCGCGGGCCGCAAGCCGGACAAGCAGTGGCTGGAGACCGTGATCGGGATGGTGGGGCTGGCCGACCGGCTGGGGCACCGGCCCACCCAGCTCTCCGGCGGCCAGCAGCAGCGCGTCGCCGTGGCCCGTGCGCTGGCCTCCCGGCCGGAGATCATCTTCGGTGACGAGCCGACCGGCAACCTCGACTCCCGCTCGGGCGCCGAGGTGCTGGGCTTCCTGCGCAACTCGGTGCGGGAGCTGGGGCAGACGGTGGTGATGGTGACCCACGACCCGGTCGCCGCGGCCTACGCGGACCGCGTGGTCTTCCTGGCGGACGGGCGGATCGTCGACGAGGTGTACGGGCCGACCGCCGACAAGGTCCTGGACCGGATGAAGCAGTTCGACGCCAAGGGCCGCACCAGCTGACCGTCCCCCGGAAACAGACCCCCGCCACCTCACGTCTGGACTGAGAAAACCCCCATGCTCCGTACCGCCTTGCGCAACGTCCTCGCGCACAAGGCCAGGCTGCTGATGACCGTGCTCGCCGTGATGCTCGGCGTGGCCTTCGTGTCGGGCACCCTGGTCTTCACCAACACCGTCTCCGCGGCGTACGAGAAGTCGTCCGCCAAGGGCTTCGACCAGGTCGACGTCTCCCTCACCGCGTCCTGGAACGAGGAGGACGAGGAGGAGACCGAGCTGACCCCGGCCCTCCTCGGCCAGGTGACCCGGACCGACGGCGTGGCCTCGGCCATCGGCAGCGTCACCGCCTCCGTCGCCCTCGCCGACAAGAACGGCGACCCGGTCGGCAACGGCTGGCAGGTCCGGGGGAGCAACTACTGGGGCACCGACGACCCCCGCTACCCGATCACCGCGGGTCACGCGCCGAAGGGCGCCGGCGAGGTCGCCCTCGACGCGCAGACCGCCGACCGCACCGGCTACCGGGTCGGGGACACGGTCCGCATGTCGGTCGACGGCCCGGTCCTCACCCCCACCGTCAGCGGCATCTTCAGCACCGACGACGGCAACGTCGCGGCGGGCGGCACCCTCGCCCTGTTCGACACGGCCACCGCGCAGAAACTCTTCGACCAGCAGGGCACCTACGACGAGATCATCGTGAAGGCGGACCCGGGCGTCGGCGAGAGCGCCCTGACGGCCGCGCTCGGCAAGGCCCTGCCGAAGGACACCGTCGAGATGACGACCGGCGCGGAGCTGGCCGCCGAGCAGGCCGAGATGACCGCCTCCTCGATGGACAGCCTGAAGCAGACCCTGCTGGTCGCCGCCGGCCTCTCGCTGTTCGTCGGCACCTTCCTGATCGCCAACACCTTCACCATGCTGGTCGCCCAGCGCACCAAGGAACTGGCGCTGCTGCGCGCCGTCGGCGCCTCGCGCCGCCAGGTCACCCGGTCCGTGCTGTTCGAGGCACTGGTCGTCGGCACGGTCGCCGCGGTCGCCGGTCTCCTCGCGGGCATCGGCATCGGCGCCGGGCTGCGCGCCCTGATGGACTCGCTCGGCGCGAACTTCCCGGACGGCCCGCTCGTCATCGGCGGGAGCACGGTCGTCGCGGCGCTCGCCGTCGGCGTCCTCATCACCGTGCTGGCCGCCTGGCTGCCCGGCCGCCGGGCCGCGAAGATCCCGCCGGTGGCCGCGATGAACAGCCTGCACGCCAAGCCGACCACCCGGTCGCTGGTCCTGCGCAACACCCTCGGCTCCCTGATCACGGCTGCGGGCGTCGCCGTCGTCCTGGCCGCGACCGCGGCGGGCGACGCCACGGGCGCCCAGGGCCCCATGGCGCTCGGCGCGGGGCTGGTCGTCATCGGCGTCTTCGTCCTCACCCCGCTGCTGTCCCGCCCGCTGATCGCGGCCTCGGCCCCGGTGCTGCGGATCTTCGGTGTCTCGGGCAAGCTGGCCCGCCAGAACGCGGTGCGCAATCCGCGCCGTACGGCGGCCACGGCCTCCGCGCTGATGATCGGGCTCACCCTCATCACCGGCATGACGGTGGCGGCGACCGGCGTGCAGAACGCGATCGACAAGATGGCCTCGGACTCCATCAAGGCCGACTACGTCGTGTCGATGGCGAACGGCGGCTACCTCTCCCCGGACGTCGAGCAGGACCTGGCCGCGGTCGACGGCGTCACCGCCGTCAGCCCGATGCGCAGCTCCTACTCGACCGTCGACGACCGGGACACGTCCCTGACCGGCGTCACCGGCTCCACGTTCGGGAAGCTGACCGACCTGCCGGTGACGGACGGCGCCTTCGAGATCGCCGGCACCCGGGTGGTCGTCGACGAGGAGACCGCGAAGGAGCACGGCTGGAAGAGCGGGTCCGCGTTCACCGCCGTCCTGGAGGACGACGCCAAGCAGAAGCTGACGGTCGCCGGGGTCTACGAGCCCAACGAGATGTTCCGCGGCATCATGCTCGACCTGGCGACGCTCGCCCCGCACCAGGAGGAGCCGGGCGACATGAACGTCATGGTGAAGACGGACGGCGGGACGTCCGAGGCGGCCAAGGACGCGCTGGCCGCGGCCCTCGGCGACAGCCCGGCCATCGTCGTCCAGGACAAGCAGGACATCTCCGAGGGCATCGCCCAGATGATCACCCTGATGCTGAACATCCTGTACGGCCTGCTGGCGATGGCGGTGATCGTGGCGGTCCTCGGTGTCGTCAACACCCTGGCCATGTCGGTGTTCGAGCGGTCCCAGGAGATCGGCATGCTCCGCGCGGTCGGCCTGGACCGCAAGGGGATCAAGCGGATGGTCCGGCTGGAGTCGCTGGTCATCTCCCTGTTCGGCGCGGTCCTGGGCATCGGCCTGGGCGTGTTCTTCGGCTGGGCCGCGGGTGAGCTGGTGGGCACCGAGCTGGCGACGTACGAGCTGGTGCTGCCGTGGGGCCGGATCGGGATCTTCCTGCTGCTGGCCGCGCTGGTCGGCGTCCTGGCCGCCCTGTGGCCGGCCCGGCGCGCGGCCCGTCTGAACCTGCTGACGGCCATCAAGACGGAGTAGCCGTACACGCGGCGAAGGGCCCCTTCCCCCGGCGGGGAAGGGGCCCCTCGCCGTCTTCGCCGTACCGCGGGTCAGTTCCAGGTACGGGCGCGCAGCGGCAGGCCCGAGGCACCGGACTCGGGGGTCTTCACGGCGAGGACCTGGTTGACGCCGATGCGGTTGCGCTCGAAGGAGAGCGCGGAGGCCGCCATGTACAGCCGCCAGACCCGGGCCCGGCCAGGGCTGACCAGCCGCACCGCCCGGTCCCAGCCGGCCTCCAGGTTGGCGACCCAGCGGCGCAGGGTGTGCGCGTAGTGCTCGCGGATCGCCTCCACGTCGCGCACCTCGAACCCGGCGCGCTCCAGCTGCCCGACGGTGGTGCCGACGGGGGCCAGCTCGCCGTCGGGGAAGACGTAGGAGTCGATGAACTCGTCCACGGAGTACGCCGACTCGTCGCGCTGCGGGCGGCGGGCGATCTGGTGGTTCAGCAGCCGTCCGCCGGGCTTGAGCAGGGCGTACAGGTCGCGGGCGTACTCCAGGTACTTCTCGGCGCCGACGTGCTCGGCCATGCCGATGGAGGAGATCGCGTCGTAGGGGCCGTCGGTGACGTCCCGGTAGTCCTGGACGCGGATCTCGATCCGGTCGGTGAGCCCCTCCTCGGCGATGCGCTTGCGGGCGTAGGCGGCCTGTTCCTGCGAGAGGGTGACGCCGACGACGGTGACGCCGTGCTCGCGGGCGGCGTGGATCGCCATGGAGCCCCAGCCGCAGCCGACGTCGAGCAGGCGCATACCGGGCTTCAGGTCCAGCTTGCGGGAGACGAGTTCGAGCTTGTCGCGCTGGGCGGTCTCCAGGGTGGCGCCCTCGGCCTCGGGGGCCGGCCAGTAGGCGCAGGAGTACACCATCGAGGGGCCGAGGACGAGTTCGTAGAAGTCGTTGCCGACGTCGTAGTGGTGGCTGATGGCGCGCTTGTCGGTGCGGCGGGTGTGCAGGTGGCCGCGGCGCCGGCGGATCTCCTCGGCGGGCGGGGCGGGCGGCAGCGGGGGGCCGGCCAGCTTGACCAGGCCGCGGACGGCGGCGCGCACCTCGGGGTCGCGCAGCGCCTGGCCGAGCGTACGGGCGTCCTCGCCGCGCTCCCAGATCAGCTCGGCGAGCAGGTCGAGGGCGGTGTAGAGGTCGCCGTCGATGTCCAGGTCGCCGGCCACCCAGGCGCGGGCCAGGCCCAGTTCGCCGGGTTTGAACAGCAGTCGGCGCAGGGCGCGGCGGTTGCGGACGACGAGCGTGGGTGCTCCGGGCGGGCCGGCCTCGGAGCCGTCCCATGCGCGGATGCGGACCGGGAGCGGGGTTCCCAGCACCTGTTCGACGAGGCTCTTCAGCCGCAACGCGGCGTCTGCCATGGCGCACACCTCCGTGAGACCGGATGTTTACTCACCACGTAAACACCGGACGGGGCGATGCGCAGTCCCGCGTCGGAGTCACGACTCCGCAAAATAGTTGTACGTCGCACCCAGTTACCCGGGGCGGGGACGGCGAAGGGGCCGTCCGCACCACGGATGGCGGACGGCCCCTTCGGGAACCACTGGACGAGGTGACCCGAGGTCAGGAGGCCTTGGCCTTCTCCTCGGTCTTGGCGGCGGCGACCGGGGCCGGCTTGGCGGCCTCGTAGAACTCCTCGCGCGGCGTCTCGACGGCGCCGAGCGAGACGACCTCGCGCTTGAGGAACATCCCGAGCGTCCAGTCCGCGAAGACACGGATCTTGCGGTTGAACGTCGGCATCGCCATGCCGTGGTAGGCGCGGTGCATGTACCAGGCGAGACGGCCCTTGAGCTTGATCTTCATCTTGCCCATGACGATCATCGCGACGCCCTTGTGCAGGCCGAGGCCCGCGACCGCGCCCTTGTTGGCGTGGCTGTACTCCTTCTGCGGGAAGCCCCGCATGCCGGAGACGACGTTGTCGCCGAGGACCTTGGCCTGGCGCAGCGCGTGCTGGGCGTTGGGCGGGCACCAGGCGTTCGGGTTGCCGTTCTTGCGGCCGACCAGGTCCGGGACCTGGGCGTTGTCGCCGGCGGCCCAGATGTAGTCGGTGCCCTGCACCTGGAGGGTGGCGGCGGTGTCGACGTGGCCGCGCGGGCCGAGCGGGAGACCGAAGCGGGACAGCACCGGGTTGGGCTTGACGCCCGCCGTCCACACGATCGTGTTGGCGTCGACCTCGAGGCCGTTCTTGAGCACCACGTGGCCGTCGACGCAGGAGTCCATGGAGGTGGAGAGGTAGATCTCGACCCCGCGGCTCTCCAGGTGCTCCTTGCCGTACTGGCCGAGCTTGGGGCCGACCTCGGGGAGGATCTTGTCGGCGGCGTCGACCAGGATGAACCGCATGTCCTCGCGGGACACGTTGTTGTACTCCTTGGCCGCGTCCCGGGCCATGTCCTCGACCTCGCCGATGGTCTCCGCGCCCGCGAAGCCGCCGCCGATGAAGACGAAGGTGAGCGCCTTGCGGCGGATCTCCTCGTCGGTGGTGGAGTCCGCCTTGTCCAGCTGCTCCAGGACGTGGTTGCGCAGGCCGATGGCCTCCTCCACGCCCTTCATGCCGATGCCCTGCTCGGCGAGGCCGGGGATCGGGAAGGTGCGGGAGACCGCGCCCATGGCGATGACCAGGTAGTCGAACGGCAGCTCGTACGCCTCGCCCGTCAGCGGGGCGATCGTGGCGACCTTGCGGTCCTGGTCGATGGTGGTGACCCGGCCGGTGAGGACCTCCGCCTTCGGCAGCACGCGTCGCAGGGGTACGACGACGTGGCGCGGGGAGATGTTGCCGGCGGCGGTTTCGGGAAGGAAGGGCTGGTAGGTCATGTACGACCGGGGGTCGACGACCGTGACGGTCGCCTCGCCGTAGCGCATCTTCTTGAGGATGCGCCGAGCTGCGTACAGGCCTACGTACCCACCGCCTACTACGAGGATCCTGGGACGCTCCGTGGTGCTCATGGCATCGAGTATCCACCTGCCCCGGGGGGGTGCTTCGTGCGCCCCTTCACAAGCTCGGGTAAGGGTCGTGTTACACTCCTCCGCCCGCGTGACGGAGGTCATGGCGCGGAACGGGAACCGCCGTGCGGTGCGCTCCGTTGTCAATGCCGCGTGAGCTGCCGCTCCGACCCTCCGGACCCGTCGGGAGACCGGTCCCGCGCGAACGTCCGAGCCTCTCTCATACCACGCTTCTGAACACGTTCAAAGGGCAGTTGGGCCCCCAAAAGGGTCAACGCGCGGCCGTTTGTCGCTCTTCGAGGCCCAATCTCTTGTGAAGAACTTCACGAAGTTTCCGGCGAGGACCCTCCACGAGCCGCCCCGGAACCCCGCCCCGCCCGCTCAGACGTTCCCCGACCTGCTCATACGACGGACTCCGCGGCACGTTCCCGTACCCCCTCACGGAGCCGTCACCCCTCGCCCGACCGTCCCTTTCATTACGTTTGTCCCATGAGCCCACACCGCCGCGTCACGGGGCTGCTGTCCCACGCCCCGGACCACGACGCCCCCACCGTGCCGCGGTGGGCGTGGTGGGCGCCGGTGGCGCTGACCGCGCTGGCCTGCGCCGTGGACCTGCCCACCCCGGGCGGGGTGAGCGGCGACGGACTGCTCATCCTCAGCTCCATGACGGCCGCCTGCGTGCTCCCGCTGCGCCGGGCGGTCCTGATCGCGTTCCTCAACACCGGCGCCGGCCTGCTCTTCCTCCTCGTCCGGCACCGGCACACCGACGGCGACCACGCCGTGGTCGACTTCTTCGCCCTGCTGGTCCTGGTCTGGGCGACCGTCCCGCTGTGCCGGCTGCGGCTCTTCCTGGACCGGCGGCTGCGGGACACCTCGCGGGCCGCGGAGTACGCCCAGCGGGCCGTACTGCCGCCGGTGCGCGCCTGGCTCGGCAGCACCTGGATCGCGGTGCGCTACGAGGCGGCCTCGCACGCCGCGGCCGTCGGCGGCGACCTCTACGCCGTCGAGCGGACGCCGTACGGGGTCCGGCTGCTCATCGGCGACGTACGCGGCAAGGGGCCCGCCGCGCTCCCCGCCGTGGCGGCGCTGGTGGGGTGCTTCCGGGAGGCCGCGCACCACACGCCGACGCTGACGCTGCTCGCCCGCCACCTCGACGCGGCGGTGACCCGGCACATCCGCGAGACGGCCGCCGTCCAGGCCGACACCTCGCCGTCGGGTCCGGGCGAGGAGTTCGTCACCGCCGCCGTCGCCGAACTGCCCCCGCACGGCGGCGAGGTGCGGCTGCTGAGCCGCGGCCACTGCCCCGCGTTCCTCGCCACCCGGGCGGGGGTGGAGCGCTGGGAGCCGGCCGACCCGGGCCTCCCCCTCGGCCTCGGCGACCTGGACCCCGGCCCGTGGGACCACGAGAGCCGCCCCTTCGCCCCCGGCGACCTGCTCCTGCTCTGCACGGACGGCCTGCTGGAGGCCCGCGACGCGCAGGGTGCCTTCTACTCCCCCGAGGCGGGCCTGCGCGACACCTGGCGCGAGGGCCCGCCGATCGCGGCCGACCACCAGACCCGCCTGGTCCACCGGCACGCCGACGGCGTCCTGCCGGACGACCTGGCGCTGATCGCGGTCACGGTCACGGAGACGGGGCCGCCGCAGGGAGCGGGGCGGACGTGACGGAGACGGACCGGCCCGTCGCCCGCCGATGCCGCGCCGGCAGGTCGAGTGCCCGGCACCGGGGACGTGTCAGCCGCCGACCGCGTCCTCGATCGCCTCGAAGATGTCCGCGTCCGTCTCCCGCTGCCACTCGGGAAGGGCCACCCAATCGGCCACGTATCCCGGCTTCGGGTCCTCGAAGTGCTTGTACATCTGCGCCGTCCAGGCGATCGCGACGAACCGGCCCTTCTGCTCACGGCTCAGCCGGGCGGCGTGCCCGTCACTCAGCTCAAGAAAATGGCGGACCTGTTCGTACACGGCGCCAGCAGCCTGCCGCTCCCACTCCGGCGTCGCGTCCCACGCAGTCACATAGCCCGCTTTCGGCTCGCCCGGAAAGTGCTTGCGCACTCCCGCGACCCAGGACTCACGAAACAGCCGGGCACCCTCGAAATCCGTCACGGCAACCTCTCTCGTCATGTCCCACTCAGTGCGGCGATCTGGGCGCCCAGCTCGGCGACGCGGCGATCGTCGACGATCGAACCGATCTCGGCCTGTAGCGCCTGAAGTTTACGAACGACGTACCCGGACGAAGACTGCCGGGCGAGGCGCAGCGCCTCGGTCGCACTGGTGAGCAATTGTTCGGTGTCCCGCCGCTTGGCCCCGATGGCGGCAAGGTTCACGAGCACGGCACCACGCCGCCGGGACGACTGGCCCCGGGCCAACGCGAGCTGCGTCAGCGCGATGTCGAGCGCAGCCTCCGCTTTGTCGAGTCGACCCAGCTGCGCATACCGGGCGCCACGTTCCTCGGCCAGACGTGATCCGTCGAATCGGAGCCACCCGCCGTTATGCGCGTGATCACCGAGGTGAACCACTTTCTCGGCCTCGTCAAGGGCACGCTCGCACTCCCGCAGATTCCCCAGTCCGGCGTACGCCTCGGCCCGCACTGACGCAACCCACTGCCGTGTCGACAGAGAGTGGTCACCGCGCTCGGCTACTCGCTCGGCCACCGACAGCAGCCCGACGGCCTCGCCGTACCGGCCGCTCGCCGTCTCCACGTACGCGTGCCGGACCAAGGCGCAGGCCCACAGGTCGAACGCCCTGGCTTCCTTACTCGCCGAGGCAGCGAGCGAGTACGCCGCCGCCGCGTCCGTATACCGATTCCTGTCGAACGCCAGCTCGCCCGCGAGCTGGAACAGGTCGCCTGCCGCTGCGCACAAGGCGGCAGGAGTCGACGGGCCGTCAGCGAGGTGTTCGTTCAGAGTAGTGAGCTGCCCGGTGACCACTGGCCGTACGGAGTGCTTTGAGCGGGCGAGTTGGTACACCTGCCAGAGGTGTTCGTTCATCCGCAGATACCCGGCCGCGTCGCTGCGTGCGGCATCTTCCGCAAGGGCGTCGGCTTCGTCTGCCGGCAGGGCGACAAGTGCTCCGGTCACCGCCAGAACGCGCATGAACTCACGTCGGATCATGTCTTCTTCCCCCGGGCCGTAGGCGTCGTGTGACGGCGCCCCCGCATCCGGTTCGGGGGACCCTGATGATTCTCTGATCAATGCGTCGAGCGTCAAAAGGTCAACGTGCAGCAACGCTGCCATCTTGGGCCGGTACTCCGGTTGCGGCTCGGTCTCTCCTCGATCCCACCTGCCGACCGTCGTGCGGTCGACGCCCAGCGCGGTGGCCATCCTCTCTTGACTGTAGCCCAGCGCTTTCCGCCGATCTTTGAGAGTCACACCGATTCCCTTCCCCCGCCGACGCCTGTCGGCACCTCGTCCGGCGTCCGTGCATCAGAGGTCCGTCAAGAGTGCCGCATCACTGCCGTGGTCACGTCCGAACCACTGCGGTTCCCTTGAAAGGGTCACTTCCGACCAAGAAGCCGCAAAGGACGCCCGATGTCCCTCGACAGGTGGACCGCCCGCTCCATCTCACAAGCTCTCACGCATGTACCTTTCCCTCACATACTGTTTCTGCGTAGTCGGCAAGAATCAGTTGCCGAGGCACGGCTTTTCGTCCATGAGTACCTCGCTGTCAACGCTCCCGACGTGAGCGAGGACCACTGCGATCAGGCCACGTTGGTCGTAAGCGAACTCGTCACCAACGCCGTGCGTCACGGCAGTACCCCCGGAGAACTCCTCCGCGTGACGGTCGACGCCGACGACTCCCGTACTCGCATCGAGGTTCACGACTCCGTCCGTCGGCGCCCCCACATGCGCGCCGCACCATGCGACGACGGTTCCGGACGCGGACTGATGCTCGTCGACGCTCTGTGCCTCGGGAGCTGGGGATCGCGTGACACCACGACGGGAAAGGCCGTGTGGGCCGAGCTGCGCACGTCGTAGCCGCTTTCCACGCGGCCGCTGATGGATCGCCACTCGCACACATGTCCTGCGTCGCCCCTCAACAAGGGAGCCAAAGTCATGGAACAGTTCGAGCGTGCTCGGCTTGATGCCTATTTTGCGCGCATCACGGAGGCCCTTGCGCCAGCTGAGCGCCCGTCGTCCATTCTGATCACACACCTGCTTCCCGAGCGCCCCGCTTTCGTCCACGCAGTGGCCACGACCAGCACCCTTCGGGCCGTTCTTCCCAAACCGAAGTCCATCGACCCGGCCGCTCTCCGTACGGTCGAAAAGGTGACGCCCTGTGACTCTCTGTCGCGCGAGATGTTCGAGGACCCGGATACCGCAGTCGAGTACCTGGAGTCACGCGCGGCCGGCGAGTCCGTCGTCCTGCTCGACGTGGGCGGCTATTTCGCCCCGTCCGTCGACGCCCTATGCGACCGCTTCTCCGGACGCGTGCTCGGCGTCGTCGAGGACACCGAGAACGGACACCGCCGCTACGCCGACCGCGACGAGTTGCCCTGTCCTGTCGTCTCCGTCGCCCGTTCCCCGCTCAAAGACCCTGAGGACTTCCTCGTAGGGCAGTCGGTCGTGTTCTCCGCCGAAGCGCTCATGCGTGGCCGTGGCGACATCCTGCACGGCCGGCCGGCCCTCGTGATCGGGTTCGGCAAGCTCGGCTCCTCCATCGCCCGCCTGCTGCATGCCAAGGGCGTCCAGGTCACCGTGCACGACGTCGATCCAGTACGGCAGACACAAGCCCTCTCGCAGGGCTTCACCGTGGCACGCGACCGAGACACCGCCCTGCGGGGCGCCGGCCTCGTGCTGTGTGCCACCGGCGCCGTATCCCTGCGAGGCGAGGACTTCGCCACGTTGCGGAACGGGGCGTACGTCGCGACCGTGACCTCGTCCGAGGACGAACTCGACCTCGCGGCCCTCCCCCGCGTCTACCAGCGAGCACCCCAGGGCGAGCACGTCACTCGCTACTCGACGACCGGCCACTACTTCTACCTGCTCAACGGGGGAAACGCCGTCAACTTCCTGCACGGCGCCCACGTCGGGCCTTTCATCTTCCTCGTACAGTCCGAGATCCTCGCCGGCATCCGGATGCTGTCCCGGGGCGGTCTCAACCCCGGCATGCATGAGGCGGACGCCTGCGATCGCGCAGCCATCGCGGCGACGTGGCTGAGCTACTACAACCGATAGAGCAACGGAAACGGAGTAATCATGCCGATCACGGCCCAGCATGTACGCGAGACGGTCGACGCCTACCTCGCCGAGCATCCCGACGAGCGGACCGCCCTGTCAGGGCTTGTCGCAACGCTCGGCCAGGTGGGCGACTCGGTCACGTCCCGCAAAGAGTTCCGCGGCCACACCACGGCCGGTGCTGCCGTGCTACGTCCCGACGGCCTCGTACTCACCGTCGAGCATCGGGTGCTGCGGACGTGGCTGCTGCCCGGGGGGCACGTCGAGAACAGCGACCTGACCCTCATGGACGCGGCCCTGCGCGAACTGGCCGAGGAGACCGGCATCAGCCCCGACTGCGTCACGCCCCACAGTGGCCTGCCGCTGCACATCGATACGCATTCGATCCCGGCGAACCCCGCAAAGGGCGAGCCCGGACATCTCCACTTCGACTTCCGGTATCTCTTCCGGACCACGGCAGACCTGGTCGAGCTGCAAGAGGAGGAGGTCACGGCCTACTCCTGGAGGTCTGCCGGAACACTGGCGGCCGGACGGCTGCGCACCCGCGTGATGGACGCTGCGCGGTAGCACATCAGTGCAGGTCACTCGGAAGGGAGGAGCCGGGCGGTGATCTCACGGTCGCGGGAGCCCGGAATTGCCGCGCCAAGTCCAGGCCGCATCGACGTCCCGCCCGGAGGCACCGCCGATACTTCGACCGCGGCCTGTAGGCCATCAAGCCACCGACCAGGCGATCCCGTCCAGGATGTCGTGCTCGCTGACCACGACCTCCGCCGCACCCGTCCGTTCCATGATCGTCCGCAGGACGAGAGCCCCCGCGCCGATGACGTCGACGCGGCCCGGGTGCATGGAGGGGATCGCGGCGCGTTCGGCGTGGGTGGAGTGGAGGAGGCGGGCGGTGATCTCGTCCACCTGGGCGCGGGTGACGCGGGAGTGGTGGATGGCCGTCGAGTCGTACGCGGGCAGGTCCTGGGCGATCGCGGAGATCGTCGTCACCGAGCCGGCCAGGCCGACCAGCGTGCGCGCCTCGCCCAGCGGAACCGTCTGCTCCGCCAGGTCCAGGGCCGCCTCGATGTCGGCCCGCATCGCCGCGATCTGCTCCTCGGCGGGCGGGTCGGTCACCGCGCCCTCGCGCACCAGGTGCCGTTCGGTCATCCGGACGCAGCCGACGTCGACCGAGCGGGCGGCGCGGACGTGGTCGTCACCGACGACGAACTCCGTGGAGCCGCCGCCGATGTCCACGACCAGGAAGGGGCGGTGCAGGTCGGCGCGGCCGGACAGCTCCTTGGTGGCGCCGGTGAAGGAGAACTCGGCCTCCTGGCCGCCGGTGATCACCTCGGGTTCGACGCCGAGGATGTCCAGCACCCCGCGCACGAAGTCGTCGCGGTTCTCGGCGTCGCGGGAGGCGGAGGTCGCCACGAAGCGGACCCGCTCGGCACCCTGCCGCTCGATGACCTCCGCGTACGCGCGGCAGGCGGCGAAGGTCCGCTCCAGGGCCTCGGGGGCGAGCCGTCCGGTGCGGTCGACGCCCTGGCCGAGGCGCACGATCGTCATCCGGCGGTCCAGTTCGGCCAGCTCGCCCGTGGCCGGGTCCGCGTCGGCGACCAGCAGCCGGATGGAGTTGGTACCGCAGTCCACGGCGGCGACACGGGTCACTTCTCGTCCTCCCCACAGGCGGTGGTCACGCACGGGCCCTTGCGCCACCACTCCGGCAGCATCCCGATCGCCTCGTCGCCCAGCGGGTTCACGCCGGGACCGGCGGCCAGCGAGTGGGCGACCAGCACGTGCAGGCACTTGACCCGGTCGGGCATGCCGCCCGCGCTCGGGAAGCCGGTCAGCTCCTCGATCTCGTCGCGGCGCCGGATGTAGTCCTCGTGCGCGGCGCGGTACGCGGCGGCCAGCTCCGGGTCGGTGGCGAGCCGCTCGGTCATCTCCTTCATCACCCCGTCGGCCTCCAGGGTGCCGATCGCGGAGGCCGCCCTGGGGCACGTCAGGTAGTACAGCGTCGGGAACGGCGTGCCGTCCGGCAGCCGGGGGGCGGTCTCCACGACGTCCGGCTGCCCGCAGGGGCACCGGTGCGCGATCGCGCGCAGTCCGCGCGGCGGACGGCCCAGTTGCTGGCGGAACGCGTCGACGTCCGCGTCGGTGGGCTCGGTGCGCGGGGTGGGCGGCGGGGGCGTGTGCATGGCTGGCTTCTGTCGGTCTTCCTGTGGGTTCTGCGGGTGACGTGCTACGGGTGGCTGAGGACGGCGGCGTCGGCATCGGCGGCGTCGGCCTTGTCGACGCCGTCCCAGAGCGTGCGGTACCAGGGCCGGCCGGCGGCCCCGAGACCGGTCCGCGACTGCTCGGCGGCGCCCGGGTCGACGACGATGTAGCCCGTCTCCCCCGGCATCACGTAGTGCAGCCGTTGCCGGATCTGCTGCTCGGCGTAGGCGTCGTCCTGCCAGCGTGCCTTGAGGTCGCGCAGGTCCTCGACCCGCTGCCGCGCCTGCTCCTTCTCCCGCTGGAGCTCGGCGATCTCGGCGCGCTGGGCGACGTACTGCCGTATCGGGTAGGCGAGCACCACGACCAGTGAGCAGATCACCATCACCAGCAGGGCCGCCCGGCCGGTCAGCCGGGAGCGGCGGGCCTGGCGCTTGGTCTGCGAGCGGTAGACCCGGGCGGCGGTCTGCTCGCCGAGCGCCCTGATCCTGGTCGCGGTGGAGAAACGGTCCCGGTCCCTCACGGCCATCTCGTTTCCCGCCTCCCGTGCACACGCGTACGTCCCCGCACACGGTACGGGACCGGGTACGGGGACGTACGTACGACGCTGCCTTCTGCCGGGCTGGTCAGCCCTTGAAGCGCGGGAAGGCGCTGCGGCCGGCGTACACCGCGGCGTCGTCGAGGATCTCCTCGATGCGCAGCAGCTGGTTGTACTTGGCGACGCGCTCGGAGCGGGCCGGGGCGCCGGTCTTGATCTGGCCGCAGTTGGTGGCGACGGCGAGGTCGGCGATGGTGACGTCCTCGGTCTCGCCGGAGCGGTGGGACATCATGCACTTGAAGCCGTTGCGCTGGGCCAGCTCGACGGCGTCCAGGGTCTCGGTCAGCGAGCCGATCTGGTTGACCTTGACGAGCAGCGCGTTGGCGGCGCCCTCCTCGATGCCGCGGGCCAGGCGCTCCGGGTTGGTGACGAACAGGTCGTCACCGACGAGCTGGACCTTGTCACCGAGCTTGTCGGTGATGGTCTTCCAGCCCTCCCAGTCGTCCTCGAACAGCGGGTCCTCGATGGAGACCAGCGGGTAGGCGTCGACCAGCTCCGCGTAGTACTCCGTCATCTCGGCGGCGGTGCGCTCCTTGCCCTCGAAGGAGTAGACGCCGTCCTTGTAGAACTCGGAGGCGGCGACGTCCAGGGCCAGGGCGATCTGCTCGCCGGGGGTGTAGCCGGCCTCCTTGATCGCCTCCAGGATGAGGTCGAGGGCGGCGCGGTTGGAGTCCAGGTTCGGGGCGAAGCCGCCCTCGTCGCCGAGGCCGGTGGACAGGCCCTTGTTCTTCAGGACCTTCTTCAGCGTGTGGTAGACCTCGGCGCCCCAGCGCAGGGCCTCGGAGAAGGACTCCGCGCCGATCGGGGCGATCATGAACTCCTGGATGTCCACGTTGGAGTCGGCGTGCGAGCCGCCGTTCAGGATGTTCATCATCGGAACGGGCAGCAGGTGCGCGTTCGGACCGCCCAGGTAGCGGAAGAGGGGGAGGTCGGACGCCTCGGAGGCGGCGTGGGCGACGGCCAGGGAGACGCCGAGGATGGCGTTGGCGCCGAGCGAGCCCTTGTTGTCGGTGGCGTCCAGGTCGAACATGGCCTGGTCGATCAGGCGCTGCTCGGTGGCGTCGTAGCCGACCAGCTCCGGGCCGATCTGCTCGATGACGGCGAGGACGGCCTTCTCCACGCCCTTGCCCAGGTAGCGGTTCGAGTCACCGTCACGCAGCTCGATGGCCTCGAAGGCACCGGTGGAGGCACCGGACGGAACGGCGGCACGACCCGTGCTGCCGTCGTCGAGGCCGACCTCGACCTCGACCGTGGGGTTGCCTCGGGAGTCCAGGATTTCCCGGGCTACGACGACGTCGATGGACGGCACGAGCATCTCCTTCTTCAATGTGACGCTTCTGTGTGACGCGGGTGCGCGGCACGCAGCGGCTCTGCGGGTCCGAGCCTAACCGGCTCCGGGAGATCGGCCAGCCGGTCACCCACCCGTTGTGCGGAACCGAGAGTAAATTGTTTCTGAACGGAACAAAGCAGGGGGGCGTTTCGGCCGTCATGTTCCGGACATGCCCCCGCCCCGGCGCGTACGGGGGAGGACGCGCCGGGGCGGGGAGCCTGTGAGCCGTCAGCCGAGGTGCAGCTGCTGGCCCGGGTAGATGAGGTCGGCGTCGTCGACGATGTCGTCGTTCAGCTCGAACAGCTTCGCCCAGCCGCCGTCGACGTCGTGCGCCTCGGCGATGGAGCTGAGGGTGTCGCCCTTGACGACCTTGTACTCGCCGTCGCCCTTCTCGACCTTCGTGCCGGTCGGGGTGGTGACGGTCTCCTCGGACTTCTGCGCGGTCTCGGCGGCCGGGCGCTCCTGGGAACGGGAGGCCGGCTGCTCCTGGGTCTCACGGGTCTCGGTGGAGCCGCTGGAGCCGCTGCTCTGGCTGTCGGAGGAGGAGGACGACGAGGAGGACGAGGAGCCGGTGTAGCCGCCGGCGCCCGACAGGCCCGTGCCGCAGGTCGGCCAGGCGCCCTTGCCCTGAGCCGCGAGGACCTTCTCGGCGACCTGGATCTGCTGGTCCTTGCTGGCCTGGTCGGCGGTGGAGGCGTACTGCGTGCCGCCGTACGCCGCCCAGGTGGACGCGGAGAACTGCAGACCGCCGTAGTAGCCGTTGCCGGTGTTGATGGACCAGTTGCCGCCGGACTCGCACTGGGCGACGGTGTCCCACTCCGACTCGGTGGCGGCGGAGGCGTTGCCGGCCGCCATCAGCGGGGCGGCGACGGCGGCACCGGTCACGCCGGCGATGGCGATGGCGCGAGTGGCCTTGGACGGACGACGGTGCTTGCCCCTGCTGGAGAACAGCATGGAAGATCCCCTCACCGACGCCTGCGAGGTGAGCTGTCGGGTTCGGGCCGGTTGAGTTGCCCGGCCGGGTCCCTCACGGGACTCGGCTCCACCCCTAGCCGCTCCGGCTCAACTGCCCGGTGCGGCGACTTACCTTGGGTCCCCCGCTCCTGCCTTCGGCGCTTGCGCGACGACTGTTCCCGGACTGCCGCTGGCAGGATTCGGCGTTGCGGCGGCCGGGGCCCGCGATGGCGAGCGGTCATGACCGTAGACAGGCCCCCGGTGGATTTTCAAAGACGATCAGGGCTTCTGAGACCTATCTCTCACGGCGTTTAATACGGACATTCACCCTTAACCGTGACGCGAACTGCCGTCACTTTTCGACCGGTTCGACCCCAACAGCAAGCTTCTGACCGGGCAGGATGTGGTCGGGGTCGGTGCCGACGGCGTCCTTGTTCGCGGCGTAGAGGGAGGACCATCCCCCGCCGAGCTCAAGGGAGTCGGCGATGGACCAGAGACTGTCGCCGGCGCGGACGGTGTACGTCCCGTCGCCCGTCTCGCGCGCCGTCTCGTCGTCGCGCGAGGCGTGCCGCCCCGAGGACGACTCCGAACGGCCTTTCGCCGTCTCCTCGTCGGCACTGCCACCGCGGTGCCGGCCGGTGCCGGTCCCGCCGGCCGTGTCGCCCTCGCCGGTCTTGGTGAGGCTCGAAATGGCGGGAGTCGGTTCGAGGTTGCCGGCGCTGCCGGTGGTGCCGGAGGTGTCCGTGGTGTCGCGCTTGGTGGTGGCCGCGTCGCTCGCCTCCTCGACGGGGGAGGCGGAATCGGACGATGTGTCGGAGTCAGCCGATTCGTCGTCGGTGTCCGGAGTGTCGGCGGACGGAGTGTCGGACGGGGAGGCCGAGGAGCCGGAACCGGAGCCGGAGCCGGAGCCCGAGTCGGAGTCGGAGTCGGAGTCGGAGCCGTCCGAAGTGTCGCTCTTGTCGGCCGAGTCGGTGGTGTCGCTGGTACCGGTCGAGTCCTTCGAACCGGCAGACCCCGAGGAGGCGGAGGAATCGGTCGAACCGGATGAACCATCCGAACCACTCGAACCATCCGACTCCGCATCCGATGACGACGACTCGGACGAATCGCCCGACGAGCCGTCACCCGACGCGCCGCCGTCCAGCCCGGCGAGCAGTCCGCAGGTCGGCCAGGCGGCGATGCCCTGGGCCGCCAGGACCTTCTCGGCCACGCGGATCTGCTGGGAGCGGCTGGCCTGGTCGGCGGTGGTGGCGTACTCGAGGCCGCCGAACGCCTCCCAGTCCTCCTGGGACAACTGCAGACCGCCGTAATAACCGTTGCCGCTGTTCTGGCTCCACGCGCCGCCGGTCTCGCACTCGGCGACACGGTCCCAGGACGCGCCGTCGGCCGCGTGGGCGCCGGTGGCTCCGAGGAGCGGGATCGCGATGGCGGAGCCGGTGACTCCGGCAGCGACGACCAGGGCCGGGGCCTGGCGGGGGCGACGGTGTCGGCCGTTCCCGGAGAGCATGCGGAGACCTTTCACGAGACAGCAGGGCCCGCACGGCGGTTGGTGCTCGGTGCCGCGCTGATCCGTGAACGTATAGGCATACGATCACTCATCACAAGTTCATGCCGTGTAGATCACATGGAGATCACAGTGATGACGGCGCGTCACCTTTGCGGGTGCGACGGATCGTTCACTCAGGCGCGGTGAACGACACCGGCAGGGTCCGCAGACCCCTCATGATGAGGCCGCCGCGCCAGCGCAGTTCGGCCGGATCGGCGGCGAGGCGCAGGTCGGGCAGGCGGGTCAGGAGCGTGGCGAGCGCGGTCTGGCCCTCCAGGCGGGCCAGCGGGGCGCCGAGGCAGTAGTGGATGCCGTGGCCGTAGCCGAGGTGCTGGCTGTCCTTGCGGGAAAGGTCCAGGGTGTCGGGGTCCGTGAAGCGCGCCGGGTCGCGGTCGGCGGCGGCCAGGACGACGAGGACCGGGTCGCCGACGGCGATGTCCTGCCCGCCGAGGGTGAGCGGCCGGGTGGCGAACCGCCAGGTGGCCAGTTCCACCGGGCCGTCGAAGCGCAGGAGTTCCTCCACGCCGGTCTCCAGCAGGCCGCGCTCACCGGCCGCGAGCGACTCCTGGAGGCGGGTGCGCTGACCGGGGTGGGTGAGCAGGGCGTACGTGCCGTTGCCGATGAGGTTGACGGTGGTCTCGAAACCGGCGAAGAGGAGGATGAACGCCATCGCGGCGGCCTCGTTCTCGGTGAGGTGCTCGCCCTCGTCGGAGGCGCGGATCAGGCCGGAGATGAGGTCCTCGCCGGGCGCCGGCTCGGGCGGCAGCGCCTGGCGTTTGCGGTGGATGAGGTCGGCGAGGTAGCCGCGCATCTTCTTCACCGACCGCGCGACCCCGCCCCGGGGGCCGCCGCCGTGCCGGATCATCATGCCCGCCCAGTCCCGGAAGTCGTCCTGGTCCTCGCGGGGGACGCCGAGCAGGTCGCAGATGGCGTAGATGGGGAGCGGGAAGGCGTAGTCGTGGATGAGGTCGGCGCTGCCGGCGCGCGCGAACCGGTCGATGAGCTGGTCGGCGAGTTCCTGCACGCGGGGCGCGAACTCGGCGACGCGGCGCGGGGTGAACGCCTTGCTCACCAGCCGGCGCAGCCGGGTGTGGTCCGGCGGGTCGATGTTGAGCAGGTGCGTCATCAGCTCCGCCTTGCGCTCCCCCGGGATGCCGGTCTTGCCCTTGGCGTGCGCGGGTTCGGCGTGATGCGCCGGGTTCTTCGACAGCCGGGGGTCGGCGAGCGCCTGCCGGGCG
>NZ_JAGGOO010000097.1 GCF_018614415.1 Streptomyces sp. ISL-12 | reverse complement strand
GGGGGACCCCCATCGCGTCGACTCCCTCCTCCGCCTTGCAGCTGCACGCACCAGACCCCGCTCACCGGCATGGACAAGTCCCGCCGGTGTCCTGCGTCCTGATCCAAACGACAGGCCCTAGTCGCTACCGGAGTAGTGGGGCGGTGTTTCACGTGAAACACCGCCCCTCCACATCGGTGAAACGGCGGCATGTTTCACGTGAAACATGCCCCCGCTCATCCTTCCTGGCGGGCCCACCACTCCCGGAGCGCCGCGACCGCCGCTTCGTGCTCCATGGGCCCGTTCTCCAGCCGCAGCTCCAGCAGGTGCTTGTATGCCTGCCCGACAGCGGGGCCGGGACGGATGCCGAGGATCTGCATGATCTCGTTGCCGTCGAGGTCCGGGCGGATCGAGTCCAGCTCCTCCTGCTCCTGGAGCTGCGCGATCCGCTCCTCCAGGCCGTCGTACGCACGCGACAGCGCGGTCGCCTTGCGCTTGTTGCGGGTCGTGCAGTCGGACCGGGTCAGCTTGTGCAGACGGTCGAGCAGCGGACCCGCGTCCCGGACATACCGGCGCACCGCGGAATCGGTCCACTCCCCGGTGCCGTACCCGTGGAACCGCAGATGCAGCTCGACCAGCCGTGAGACGTCCTTCACCAGCTCGTTGGAGTACTTCAGCGCCAGCATGCGCTTCTTCGTCATCTTGGCCCCGACCACCTCGTGGTGGTGGAACGAGACCCGTCCGTCCTTCTCGAAGCGGCGGGTACGGGGCTTGCCGATGTCGTGCAGCAGCGCGGCCAGCCGGAGGGTCAGGTCGGGGCCGTCCTGCTCCAGGGCCATCGCCTGTTCCAGCACGATCAGCGAGTGCTCGTAGACGTCCTTGTGGCGGTGATGCTCGTCGCTCTCCAGACGCAGGGCGGGCAGCTCGGGCAGGACGTACTCGGCCAGGCCGGTCTCGACCAGGAGCGCCAGCCCCTTGCGCGGGTGCGCGGACAGAATCAGCTTGTTCAGCTCGTCCCGGACCCGCTCGGCCGAGACGATCTCGATACGCCCGGCCATCTCCTTCATCGCCTTGACGACCTCGGGGGCCACCTCGAAGTCGAGCTGCGCGGCGAAACGCGCGGCCCGCAGCATCCGGAGCGGGTCGTCGGAGAAGGACGCCTCGGGCGTTCCCGGCGTACGCAGTACCCGGGCCGCGAGGTCGTCCCGCCCGTGGTGCGGGTCGATGAACTCCTTCTCGGGGAGTGCGACGGCCATCGCGTTGACGGTGAAGTCCCGCCGGACGAGGTCCTCTTCGATGGAGTCGCCGTAGGACACCTCGGGCTTGCGCGAGGTGCGGTCGTAGGCCTCCGACCGGTAGGTGGTCACCTCGATCTGAAGGCTTCGATCAGCGTCTCCGACGCGGGCGTCCTTCTGCGCACCGACGGTTCCGAAGGCGATCCCGATCTCCCAGACGGCGTCCGCCCAGGGACGGATGATCTTGAGGACATCCTCGGGACGGGCATCGGTGGTGAAGTCCAGGTCGTTGCCGAGCCGCCCGAGCAACGCGTCGCGCACCGAGCCGCCGACCAGGGCGAGAGAGAACCCGGCCTCCTGGAAACGGCGGGCGAGATCGTCGGCGACCGGCGAGACGCGCAGCAGTTCGCTCACCGCGCGGTGCTGCGCCTGACTCAGGGCACTGGGGTTGACTTCATTGGCGTTCGGCACAACAGAAAAGGGTACGTGCCCCGGGCGGAGGCGGGCGCACCACTTGTTCGGACGCTCCCCTTTATACGGGCATATACGCGGCGGCCCGATCTCGCGCTCGTTCCCGTCGTCGGCCCCGCACCCGATCTTGTGGGCCACTCCGCGGCACTTCCCCTCAGCGCGCATCGTTACCATGCGTGGACGCACATCCGACGACCACTGACGACGACGAGGGACGGGCGAGCGCGTGGCCGAGGCGGCAGACTTCCAGGGGACCCATCCCTCACCTGCCCGCCGCTGGGTACGGCGCACCATGGCATTGGTCGCCTCCGCACCGCTGCTGGCAGGCCTCGTACAGGTGTCGGGCGCCGGGCCGGCCCAGGCGGGGGAGCAGACCGGCGCCCGGACCGCGGCCGGGTCGGACGGGGTGTCCGTGGCCGTCGACTCGCTCAGCCCCGCCGCCCCCACGGACGGCGACACCGTCACGGTGTCGGGCACGGTGACCAACAACGGCAAGCAGGCGGTCACCGACGCCCAGGTCGGTCTGCGGGTGGGCGAGCAGCTCGACACCCGGTCCGCCATCGACACGGTCGCCAAGAACAGCGACGCCCTCGACGCCTCTCTCGGCACGGAGGTCGACGACAAGTACTCGGAGGAGTACGCCAAGCTCACTCCCGGGGTCTCCGAGCACTTCAACATCTCGGTCCCGGTCGACGCGCTGGACCTCGGTGAGGACGGCGTCTACGAGTTCGCCGTGACGCTCTCCGGGCAGACCTCCGCGCAGCCCTGGGAACGGCTTCTCGGCGTGCAGCGGACCTTCCTGCCCTGGCAGCCGGGCGAGGCCGGCACCAGGACGCGGACGACGTTCCTGTGGCCGCTGATCTCCACCGCTCACATGGCCGCGGAGACGGGGTCGAACGAGCAGCAGACCCCGGTCTTCCTCAACGACGACCTGGCCAAGGAGATCTCCCCCGGTGGCCGCCTGAACCAGATGGTGACGCTCGGCAAGGAACTCGACGTGACCTGGGTCGTCGACCCCGATCTGCTGGCCTCCGTCGACGCGATGACGCGCAGCTACGAGGTCCGGGGCGCGGACGGCAACACCTCGGCCGGCACCCACCAGGCCGTCGCCAAGCAGTGGCTCGCCGATCTCCAGAAGGCGGTGGCGGACAAGAAGGAGGTCGTCGCGCTGCCCTTCGCCGACCCCGACCTGGCCTCCCTCGCGCACAACGGCACGGACTTCACCGGCTCGCTGAGCCAGCTGAAGGAGGCCACCGACGTCGTCGCCAACACGGTGGAGCCGATCCTCCACGTGGAACCGACCACCGACTTCGCCTGGCCGGTGGAGGGCGCCGTCGACCCGTCGATCGTCAAGGTCGCCACCTCCGCCGGGGCCGACAAGGTGATCGCCCGCAGCGACAGCCTCCAGGAGGGCAGCGGCCTGTCGTACACGCCCTCCGCGGCCCGGCCCATCGGGGGCGGGACGACGGCGGTCGTAGCGGACGCCCGCCTGTCCACGGCGTTCGAGGGCGACCTGACCAAGGCGTCCACCTCCACGGCGGCCGTCCAGCAGTTCCTCGCGCAGAGCCTGTCCCTGAACCTGCAGACCGGGAAGCAGCGCAGCATCGTCGTCGCGCCGCAGCGCACGCCGACCGGAAGCCAGGCCCGGGCGATGGCCGAGGCGCTGACCGCGCTGCAGGACGGCAACTGGTCCGAGTCCCAGGACCTGTCCGACGCCGCCTCGGCCAAGCCGGACCCGGGCGCCACGACGAAGGTGCCGTCGCGTTCCTCGTACCCCTCCTCGCTGCGCAAGCAGGAGCTGCCGTACTCGGTGTTCGAGCAGATCGCCCGGACGCAGGACAAGCTGGACCACTTCAAGGCCGTCCTGTCGGACCAGTCCCGGGTGGTGACCCCCTTCGGGCGGGCCATGAACCGGGAGATGTCCGCGTCCTGGCGTGGCCGCTCCTCCGAGGGACAGACCTTCCGCAACGGCGTGGAGACCTACCTCGACGGCCTGACCGGCCAGGTGCGGCTGATCGACAAGTCGGAGACGAAGCTGTCCGGGCGCAGCGCCACGATCCCCGTGACCGTCCAGAACAACCTCGTGCAGGACGCCGACCACCTGGTGCTCCGGCTCACCTCGACCAACCCGACGCGTCTGAAGATCGGCGGCGAGGCCTACCAGGAGCAGCCCGTCTCGGTTTCCGGCGGGCACAGCCAGTCGGTGAAGTTCACCACGTCCGCCAACGCCAACGGGCGGGCGACGGTGATCGCCCAGCTGTACACGGCGGACGGCCGCAAGTACGGCGTACCCGTGACCTTCGACGTGAAGGTCACCGAGATCACGGCCACCGTGATGCTGGTCATCGGCGGCGGCGTCCTCCTCCTCGTCCTCGCCGGCTACCGCATGTACCAGCAGCGCAAGCGGGCCGCCGCCCGCGTCGCGGACGACGAGGGCCCCGGCGCCGGGGAGGACGACGCGGACGGCCCCGAGAACCCGGAAGGCCCCGCCGGCCGTCCCACCGAGGAGTCCGGGGCACACTCCCGGGCAGGCGACCCGGAGCAGCCGAGTGACCCCGGAGCGGACACCACAGCGGAAAGCGCCGACCCGTCCGGGACGGGTGAGAGAGTGGACCGTTGAGATGTCGTGGCCGGTGGGCCCGGGACGATGAGGTGGGGTAACCATGAACGCGCCGTACGACGGTGACCGTGGCCAGGCCGCGGGCAGCTCGGGCTACCCCGAGGGCCCGCCACCCGAGCACGACCGGGCGCCGTCGCAGCCGCCGGCGGACATGTACCTCCAGGACGCCTACGAGCAGGACCCCTACCGGGCGCAGGACCTCTCCGCGCAGGACCCGGTCGACGAGGCGCTCTACGACCGCGCCGCGCACCCCCCGCCGCCCCCCGGCACGTATCCGCCGCAGCAGCCGCTGTACGGGCCGCCGGCCCAGTCGCCGTACGCCCCGGACCCGCAGATCTGGGCGCGGACCCCGGCGCCCGAGCCGGAGGGACCCACCCAGTACCTGCCGTACGGCGACGATCCGCGGACGACCCAGTTCGTGGGCGTGGACGACCTCGTCACCCAGGCCGGCGAGCAGCGCCACGAGCCGGACGCCTTCGCCCATCTCTTCCGCGACCAGCAGCAGGGCGGCGGCCACCCGTCGTACCAGGGCAACCCCTCGGTGCCGGGCCCGTCGCCCGCGCCGCACCAGCAGGGAGCAGCACCCGGTCCGTACGGCCAGTACGCGGCCACCCCGCACGGCCAGTACGGAGCGGCCCCGGCACCCGGCCCGTACGGCGCGGAGCCGCCGGCCCAGAGCCAGTACCCGGCCCCTCAGCCCGGCCAGACCCAGTACCCGGCTCCCCAGCCCGGCCAGACCCAGCACGCGGCGCCCCCGCCCGGCCAGTACCTGACCGCGCCCCCGCCGGCCGCCGAGACCCCCGCGCAGGGCACCGACGCCGTGCCACCGCCGGCCGCCGCGGTACCGGCCAAGAAGGGCGGCCGGGCGGCGGGACTGCTGAAGTCGAGCGCCGTGATGGCGGCGGGCACGATGGTCTCCCGCCTCACCGGCTTCATCCGCTCCGCGCTGATCGTCTCCGCCCTCGGCGTCGGCCTGCTCGGCGACACCTTCCAGGTCGCCTACCAGCTCCCGACGATGATCTACATCCTCACCGTCGGCGGCGGACTCAACTCCGTCTTCGTGCCGCAGCTCGTCCGCGCGATGAAGGAGGACGAGGACGGCGGCGAGGCCTTCGCCAACCGCCTGCTGACCCTGGTCATGGTGGCGCTCGGCGCGCTCACCGTCCTGTCGGTCTTCGGAGCGCCGATCCTCATCCGCCTGCTGTCCGACTCGGTCGCCAGCGACCCGGCGGCCAACCAGGTCGGCATCACCTTCGTCCAGTACTTCCTGCCCTCGATCTTCTTCATGGGCGTCCACGTGGTGATGGGGCAGATCCTCAACGCCCGCGGCAAGTTCGGCGCGATGATGTGGACCCCGGTCCTGAACAACATCGTCATCATCGTGACGCTCGGCATGTTCCTCTGGGTCTACGGCACCGCCGCCGACTCCGGGATGAAGGTCACCACCATCCCGGAGGAGGGGCAGCGGCTCCTCGGTGTCGGCATCCTGCTCGGACTGGTCGTGCAGGCGCTGGCGATGATCCCGTACCTGCGGGAGACCGGCTTCCGGATGCGGCTGCGCTTCGACTGGAAGGGCCACGGCCTCGGCAAGGCGATCACGCTCGCCAAGTGGACCTTCCTGTTCGTCCTCGCCAATCAGGCGGGCGCGATCGTCGTCTCCCAGCTGTCCACCGCTGCGGGCAAGGTCTCGCCCGTGGACGGCACCGGCTTCGCCGCCTATGCCAACGCCCAGCTGATCTGGGGTCTGCCGCAGGCCATCATCACCGTCTCCCTGATGGCCGCCCTGCTGCCCCGCCTCTCACGCTCCGCCGCCGAGGACGACGCCGGTGCCGTCCGTGACGACATCTCCCAGGGGCTGCGCACGACGGCTGTCGCGATCGTGCCGATCGCCTTCGGGTTCGTCGCGCTCGGCATCCCGATGTGCACCCTGATCTTCGGTTCCTCCGGCACCAGCGAAGCCACCAACATGGGCTACACGCTGATGGCCTTCGCCCTCGGCCTGATCCCGTACTCCGTGCAGTACGTGGTCCTGCGCGCCTTCTACGCCTACGAGGACACCCGGACCCCCTTCTACAACACGGTCATCGTGGCGGCGGTCAACGCCGGCGCCTCGGCCGTCTGCTACTTCGTGATCCCGGCGCGCTGGGCCGTGGTCGGCATGGCCGCCGCCTACGGTCTGGCCTACGCCATCGGCGTCGGCATCGCCTGGCGCCGGCTGCGCAAGCGGCTCGGCGGGGACCTGGACGGCTCCCGTGTGCTGCGGACCTACGCGCGGCTGGCCATCGCCTCGGTCCCCGCAGCGCTGCTCAGCGGCGCGGCCTGCTACGGCATCGGTCACACGCTCGGCCAGGGCGTCGTGGGCTCCTTCGCCGCCCTCCTGGCCGGCGGAGCGGTGCTGCTCGGCGTCTTCTTCCTGGCCGCCCGCCGGATGCGGATCGAAGAGCTCAACTCGCTGGTCGGTATGGTCCGCGGACGCCTGGGACGCTGAGACAGGGGGTAGGCGCACAACCATCGTTCACCGCCGTGTGTCGTGCATAGCGGCGGTCTGTGGGCACAATTGGTTTCGGCGTCGGACGGCGCGCAACGGGTGTCCGGCGCGCAATGAATGGGGAGGCAGGGACGACGGTGGCGGAACGGAGCACAGCTGCCGTCGACGTGGCAGACAACAGCGACGACGAGTCGCTGACCGCGGAGGCGGACCAGTCCACGGCCGACGGGGTGGCCAACAACCGGGAGCGGGACACGGACAGCGACGAGGCACAGGCGAGCGCCGGCACCAACAAGCCCGGGAAGGCATCGCCTCCCGAACTGCACAGCGGTCACAAACTCGCCAGACGCTACCGCCTCGAGGAATGCGTCACCCGTCTGGACGGCTTCAGCAGTTGGCGTGCCGTGGACGAGAAACTCCGCCGCGCCGTCGGCGTCCACGTCCTGCCGACGGAGCACAGCCGCGCCCGGTCCGTGCTGGCCGCCGCCCGCGCCTCCGCGCTGCTGGGCGACCCCCGCTTCGTGCAGGTGCTGGACGCCGTCGAGGACAACGACCTCGTCTACGTCGTCCACGAGTGGCTCCCCGACGCCACCGAACTCACCGCACTCCTCGCCGCCGGCCCGCTGGAGCCGTACGACGCCTACCAGATGGTCACCCAGGTCGCGTCCGCCATGGCCGCCGCCCACCGCGAGGGCCTGGCCCACCTCCGCCTCAACCCCAACGCCGTGCTGCGCACGTCGACCGGACAGTGGCGCATCCGGGGGCTGGCCGTGAACGCGGCGCTGCGCGGCATCACCTCCGACACGCCGCAGCGCACCGACACCGAGGCCATCGGCGCCCTGCTCTACGCCTCCCTCACCCAGCGCTGGCCGTACGAGGACGACGCCTACGGGCTCTCCGGGCTGCCCAAGGACCTCGGTCTGATCCCGCCCGACCAGGTGCGCGCCGGTGTCCACCGAGGGCTGTCGGAGCTGGCCATGCGGGCGCTCGCCAACGACGGCGCCACCGCGTCCCGCCACGAGTCCGCGTGCACCACGCCGGAGGAGCTGGTGAAGGCGATCGGCGAGATGCCCCGCATCCGCCCGCCGGAGCCGGCCTTCACGACACCGCCCGAGTACCAGCGCACGGCCTATCAGCAGGGCTCGTACGGCCGTGGCCGCCCAGCCCCGCATCCCGGTGTCACGCAGCCGGTGCCGGCCCCGCCGCCCCCGCTGCAGAGCCGTACCGGCAAGGCCCTGAAGTGGGGCGTCTCGGCCCTGCTCATCGCCGCCCTGGGCCTCGGCAGCTGGCAGCTGGCCGACGCCCTGATGAACCGGGGCGGCTCGTCCGACGACCAGAACCAGACGCAGACGACGGACGACAACGACAAGGGTGCTTCGAGCAAACCGGAGTCCGGCAAGCCGATCGCCATCAGCGACGCCCGTGACTTCGACCCCTTCTCCGACCAGTCCGAGAAGCCCTCCGAGATAAAGAACGTCTACGACGACGACCTGTCGACCTACTGGCAGACGGACTACTACCTCAGCAGTGACTTCGGACGCCTGAAGCCCGGCGTCGGCGTCATCCTCGACCTCGGCAAGGCACAGCAGGTCGGAAAGGTGACCGTCACCTTCGTCGGGAGCACCTCGGTCGAGCTGCGCAGTGCGAGCGCGGACGCCGGCTCCGAGCCGACCTCCTTCGACGCCTACTCCAAGGTCGCCGAGGGCAAGGGGACGACCGTGGAGCTCAAGCCCGACAAGACCCTCAAGAGCCGCTACCTTCTGGTGTGGCTCACCGACCTGCCGATGCAGTCGAACGGGGAGTGGCGCGGCAGGCTGGCGGACATCAAGGTGACCAGCTGAGTCGTCTGCCATGACGGAGGGGGTCCGATGACAGATGGCACCGGGTACGCCGAAACCAACGACCACGACCTCCTCGCCCGCCATGTGAAGGGCGACCCCGATGCCTTCGGTGAGCTCGTCCGGCGGCACCGGGACCGGCTCTGGGCGGTCGCCCTGCGCACGTTGGGGGACCGTGAGGAAGCCGCTGACGCCGTGCAGGACGCCCTCGTCTCCGCGTACCGTGCCGCCCACTCCTTCCGCGGGCAGTCGGCCGTCACGACCTGGCTGCACCGGATCACGGTGAACGCGTGTCTGGACCGCGCCCGCAAGGCGGCCTCCAGGAAGACCGCCCCGGTCGACGACACCGAGCGCCTGGAACAGTTGCTGGAGCCGCACGAGTCGGCGTCCGCTCCCGCCGAGCGCAACGATCTGCACCGGCAGCTCGTGGAAGCCCTGAGCACCCTGCCGCCGGACCAGCGGGCCGCCCTGGTCCTGGTCGACATGCAGGGCTACCCCGTCGCCGAAGCCGCCCGCATCCTCGATGTGCCGACCGGCACGGTGAAGAGCCGGTGCGCCCGCGGCAGAGCCAGACTCCTGCCGCTGCTCACTCATCTGCGCCCGGACAGCGGCGGCGAGAGTGAACCGGGCGCGGAACGGAACCGGACCCAGGGGACACCCGTCCCACCCACAGCGGGGCCGAGCGATTCAACCGCAGTGAAGGGCGGAGGTGGGCGAGCGTGACGTCGTCGACGACAGACATGGCCCGGCACCCGGACGTCGCGGAGATCTCCGACCTCGCCGAAGGGCTGCTCCCGCCGGCACAGACCGCAGACGTACGGCGTCACCTGGAGGCGTGCGAGTTGTGTGCGGACGTCTACGCGTCGCTGGAGGAGATCCGGGGCCTGCTCGGCACACTGCCGGGTCCGCAGCGGATGCCGGACGATGTCGTCGGCCGTATCGACGCCGCCCTCGCCGCCGAAGCTCTGCTGGCCGCCACGGCGCCGGAGCCGACGGGCCCGGACGCTCACGTCGCCGCTCTTCCTCTTTCCGAGAGGAACGAGGACCGTCCGCGTGTTTCACGTGAAACATCGGTCTCCGTCGACCGTCCCGCAGGCCGTTCCGCCGCCTCCACCACCGGTCCGGGGCGCAAGAAGCGCACGCGGAACGGACGCCGCAGGATCGCCGCCCTCGGTGCCGTGTTCGCGGTGGCCGCCTTGGGACTCGGCTCCGTGATCGTGGCCTCTCTCGACAGCGGCGACGCGCCCGGCGACCCCGGACAGCCGTCCGCCCTCGCGGACACCTTCTCCGAGGGGAAGCTGGGGCCGAAGGTCGCCGATCTGCTGGCGGACGACCAGCCGGGACAGAGCACCGAGACGTCCTCGGCACAGAGCTTCCGCGCGGAGTCCGAGACCGGCGCCGAGAACCGCGTCTTCACCCAGCCCACCGTGCCCTCGTGCATCCGCCAGGGCATCGGCCGCGAGGACGCGGCGCTGGCCACGGAGGAGGGCATCTACCAGGGCCATGAGGTGCTGCTGGTCATCCTTCCGGACGCCGCCGACGCCGGACAGGTCACGGCCTATCTCGTGGAGACGTCCTGTGTCACCCAGCCCTCGCGCGGAGCGGGCGAGGTACTGCTCGAAAGCTCCTACCCGCGGCCCTGACGACTGACGTCCCGCGTCCGTCCCGGCCGTCTGCCGCCCTGCCCCGTCCCACGCGCCCTGTGCGCCGCCCCACGCCCCGCGTGCCGCCTCGCAGTGTGCCCGGACACAGCGGGAATGCGCGCCCCGTAGGATCCGTTGGGTGGGGTGAGAGCTCTGAGAAACGCTTTCACCGGTCATGAAGACGCAGTCCAGAGACGAGGAAACAAGCCGTGAGCGACGTCCGTAACGTGATCATCATCGGCTCCGGGCCTGCCGGCTACACGGCGGCGCTCTACACCGCGCGCGCGTCGCTGAAGCCGCTGGTGTTCGAAGGCGCCGTCACCGCCGGTGGTGCGCTCATGAACACCACCGAGGTGGAGAACTTCCCCGGCTTCCAGGACGGCATCATGGGCCCCGAGCTCATGGACAACATGCGGGCCCAGGCGGAGCGCTTCGGCGCCGAGCTCATCCCCGACGACATCGTGTCCGTCGACCTGACCGGTGAGATCAAGACCGTCACGGACACCGCGGGCACGGTCCACCGGGCCAAGGCCGTCATCGTCACCACCGGCTCGCAGCACCGCAAGCTCGGCCTGCCCAACGAGGACGCCCTGTCCGGCCGTGGCGTCTCCTGGTGCGCCACCTGCGACGGCTTCTTCTTCAAGGACCACGACATCGCCGTGATCGGCGGAGGTGACACCGCGATGGAGGAGGCCACCTTCCTCTCGCGCTTCGCCAAGTCCGTGACGATCGTCCACCGTCGCGACACCCTGCGTGCCTCCAAGGCCATGCAGGAGCGTGCCTTCGCCGACCCGAAGATCAAGTTCGTCTGGGACAGCGAGGTCGCCGAGATCCAGGGCGACCCGAAGCTGTCGGGGCTGCAGCTGCGCAACCTCAAGACCGGCGAGCTTTCCGACCTGGCCGTGACCGGCCTGTTCATCGCAATCGGCCATGACCCGCGCACCGAACTCTTCAAGGGCCAGCTCGACCTCGACGAAGAGGGCTACCTGAAGGTCGACGCGCCCTCCACCCGGACCAATGTGACCGGTGTCTTCGCTGCCGGAGACGTGGTCGACCACACCTACCGCCAGGCGATCACCGCGGCTGGCACGGGCTGCTCCGCCGCCCTCGACGCCGAGCGCTTCCTCGCTGCCCTGTCCGACGAGGACAAGGCCGAGCCCGAGAAGACCACTGTCTGACCCTCATCCCCCACGCACAACCAGTTAAGGAGCCCGCCGTGGCCGGCACCCTGAAGCATGTGACCGACGCTTCTTTCGAAGAGGACGTTCTCAAGAACGACAAGCCCGTCCTGGTGGACTTCTGGGCCGCCTGGTGCGGCCCGTGCCGCCAAATCGCGCCGTCCCTCGAGGCGATCGCCGCCGAGTACGGTGACAAGATCGAGATCGTCAAGCTGAACATCGACGAGAACCCGGGTACGGCCGCCAAGTACGGCGTCATGTCCATCCCGACCCTCAACGTGTACCAGGGTGGCGAGGTCGCCAAGACGATCGTCGGTGCCAAGCCGAAGGCCGCGATCGTCCGCGACCTTGAGGACTTCATCGCGGAGTGACGTTTCACGTGAAACATGAAGGGGGCCCATCCGGCAGGGTGGGCCCCCTTCATGTCACGACGGCCCTCACAACGGCCTGAGCGCAGGTTCCTTCTGCACGGCGCCGAGCAGTCGGTCGAGGGCCATCTCCACGTCCTCCTTCCAGGACAACGTGGACCGCAGTTCCAGCCGGAGACGGGGATGGCTGGGGTGGTGCCGTACGGTCTTGAACCCCACGGCCAGTAGATGGTCGGCCGGCAGCACGCACGAGGGCTGCTTCCAGTGGGCGTCCCCGAAGGCCTCGATCGCCTTGAAGCCCCGTCGCAGTAGATCCTTGGCCACCGTCTGGACCATCACCCGGCCCAGCCCTTGCCCCTGGTACCCGGGCACGATGAACGCCGTCATCAGCTGCACCGCGTCCGGGGAGACAGGGCTCGTGGGGAACGCCGCAGAGCGCGGGACATAGGCAGGAGGAGCGTAGAGGACGAAGCCGACCGGTACGTCGTCGACGTAGACGACCCGGCCGCAGGACCCCCAGTCCAGCAGGACGGCGGAGATCCAGGCTTCCTTCTCCAGAGCGGCTGTGCCCGCCTTTACCGCAGCCTCCCCGCTGACGGGGTCGAGCTCCCAGAAGACGCACGAGCGACAGCGCTGGGGGAGATCCTCAAGGTTGTCCAGCGTGAGCGGTACGAGCCGGCGCCCCATGAAAGCTGTTCCTCGCTTCCTTCGCCCTGTGCTTCCAGAGCGGCTGTCAGAGCACTCCGCTCCTTGAGCAGACTGCCGATGAACCCACCGATCGCTCCCAGCCCCAGCCCTGTGCTCACCAACCCGGTGCGGCTCGTCGTTCGCATGGCTCTGCCTCGCTCTCAGAGGTAACCGCCAGGTGAAACCGCCCTGCCTGATCGCATCGTATCCACGATGCGATTGCCCCGATACCGGTGGAAAGCAAAGAGCGGACCGCGTTCCGGCACACACCGGACACGGCCCGCTCTGGCGCCGAGGCGGAGCACCTGACCAGGCGCTCCGCCGTCGGGCCTCAGGAATCGTCCTCTTCCGTCTCGCCCTCCACGAGGCTCTTCTGCAGCACGGAGCCTTCGCCCGGGGCGAGCGTGTCGAGGATGCGGCCCAGATCGTCCATCGAGGCGAACTCGACGGTGATCTTGCCCTTCTCCCGGCCCAGGTCCACCTTCACCCGGGTTTCAAAGCGGTCCGAGAGCCGGGTGGCGAGATCGGACAGGGCCGGGGAGACACGGGCTCCCGCCCGGGGTCCCTTGGCCCGGGGAGCCTTCTGCGGCCGGGACCCCATCAAGGTCACGATCTCCTCGACCGCCCGCACCGAGAGCCCTTCGGCCACGATCCGGTGCGCCAGCCGGTCCTGCTCCTCCGAGTCCTCCACCGAGAGCAGCGCCCGGGCATGTCCTGCGGAGAGGACCCCCGCCGCGACCCTTTTCTGCACGGACGACGAGAGCTTCAGCAGCCGCAGCGTGTTGGAGACCTGCGGACGGGACCGGCCGATCCGGTCTGCCAGCTGGTCGTGCGTGCAGTTGAAGTCCTTCAGCAACTGGTCGTAGGCGGCGGCCTCTTCCAGCGGGTTCAGCTGAGCGCGGTGCAGGTTCTCCAGCAGCGCGTCCAAGAGGAGCTTGTCGTCCTCCGTGGCCCGCACGATCGCCGGAATGGCCTCCAGCCCGGCTTCCCGGCAGGCCCGCCAGCGCCGCTCGCCCATGATGAGCTCGTAGTGCTCGGCGTCCAGCTGACGCACGACGACCGGCTGAAGAAGACCGACCTCCTTGATGGAGGTGACCAGTTCGGCGAGCGCGTCCTCGTCGAAGATCTCGCGCGGCTGCCGCGGATTCGGCTTGATGAAGTCCAGCGGGATCTCGGCGAAGTGAGCCCCCATGGGGGACACCAGTGCCTCCACGGCACCAGAAGCCGACGGCTCCTCGGTTTCAGGTGATGTTTCACGTGAAACAGGCGGCAGTGTGGTCACCCTCGCCGCCGCCACACCACGGTCGGTCGTCAGCCCGGGAATGCCCGTGGAAGCCGCCGGAGCAGCACTCCCCAAGGCGGCCGACGCCACCGGCTTCTCCGTTGAGGCTGGAGGAATCAACGCAGCCAGACCTCGGCCCAACCCCCTCCGTCGCTCGTTCACTGGATCCCCTCCACCGTGCTCGGATCGTTCTGGGCACCGATGTGAGCCTGGGTCGCGTCGTAGCCGACGCCCACGCCCCTCAGTGCGATCTCTCGTGCCGCCTCAAGATAGGACAGGGCACCGCTCGATCCTGGATCGTAGGTCAGCACCGTCTGCCCGTAGCTCGGCGCCTCGGAGATACGGACCGAGCGAGGAATGCTCGTCCGCAGCACCTCGTCACCGAAGTGGCTGCGCACCTCGTCCGCGACCTGGGACGCCAGTCGCGTCCGGCCGTCGTACATCGTGAGCAGGATGGTCGACACATGGAGCGCAGGGTTGAGGTGCCCCCGCACCAGGTCGACGTTGCGCAACAGCTGTCCCAGCCCCTCCAGTGCGTAGTACTCGCACTGGATCGGGATCAGCACCTCCTGGCCCGCGACCATCGCGTTCACCGTCAGCAGGCCGAGAGAGGGCGGGCAGTCGATCAGGATGTAGTCCAGAGGCTGCTCGTAGGCCTGGATGGCTCGCTCAAGTCGGCTCTCCCGGGCGACCAGGGACACCAGCTCGATCTCCGCACCAGCGAGGTCGATCGTTGCCGGCGCGCAGAACAGACCCTCGACATCGGGAACAGGCTGGACGACCTCGGACAGGGGCTTGCTGTCGATCAACACGTCATAGATCGACGGGACTTCGGCGTGGTGGTCGATGCCCAGGGCGGTGGAGGCATTCCCCTGGGGGTCGAGGTCGATCACCAGGACCCGGGCACCGTGCAGGGCAAGCGAGGCGGCGAGATTGACGGTCGTCGTCGTCTTGCCCACCCCGCCCTTCTGGTTGGCGACCACGATGACGCGGGTCTGCTCAGGTCGTGGCAGACCCTCACCGGCGCGCCCCAGAGCCTCTACCGCTAGTTGGGCCGCGCGACCGATCGGAGTGTCGTCCATCGGCGGCGGTGTTTCACGTGAAACATCCGCCCCCATGGACTCGGCACGGGGACCGGGGACCGGATCGGTCATCGGGCCCGCGATATTGGCGTCGGACCGCAAGGATTCACTCTCCTCGACTTCAGGCTCGCAATGAACAGAGCCTCCCATGCCTTCGGGGTCGCGAACCAGTGAGGCCTGTTGTTCTGTGGAGAAATCCACCTCTGTGGACAACTCCGTGCCCCTCACGAGTGGCGGAGTGCCCTCAGAGGAGTCTCCGCCAGATGTGTTTCTGGCAGAGGAGTCTCCGCGAGAGGAGTTTCTGCCCTCTGAGGGAGCTCCCTCATCGAGTGAGCCGAGAGGCTTGCGGTCGCGGGGTTCGGCCGCAGCGCGGCCGCGACTGATGATGCCGTGCAGCAGTGAGCGACGTTTCACGTGAAACACGATGCACAGCGGCCGAAGCCGAACTGCCGCGACACTCCGGCTCGGCGCTATCCACGACGCCGACGGGCCCGTCCGGTGCGGGCAGCCTTGGCCCGTTTGGCCGCGAACCGCACACCGCCCGGACTCTCCCCGACCTCCACGCGCACCACCGTGGACCGGGGCTCCACCACGCCTTCCCCCACGTGCAGGATCGACGTCTCCACGGCCCCGAGCTTGCTCAGCGCCGTCGCCGCGCTCTTCAGCTCCTCCTCGGCCGTGTCGCCCTTGAGCGCCAGCATCTCCCCGTACGGCCGCAGCAGCGGAACCCCCCAGGTGGCCAGCCGGTCCAGCGGCGCCACGGCACGGGCCGTCACCACATGGACGGGCGGCAGCTTCCCCATGACCTCCTCGGCCCGGCCCCGCACGACGGTCACATGGTCCAGGCCCAGCAGTTCCACGACCTCGGTCAGGAAGTTGGTGCGCCGCAGCAGCGGCTCGAGAAGGGTGATCTTCAGGTCGTCCCGGACCAGTGCGAGCGGGATACCGGGCAGGCCGGCACCCGAGCCGACATCGCACACCGTCACGCCCGCGGGCACGACCTCAGACAGCACCGCACAGTTCAGCAGGTGCCGCTCCCACAGCCGGGGCACCTCGCGCGGACCGATCAGACCGCGCTGCACACCCGCCTCGGCCAGCAACTCGGCGTAGCGCACCGCATCCGCGTAGCGATCGCCGAACACCTCACGTGCCTGCTCGGGCGCGGGGGGAAGCTCCGCTGCCTCCGTCACGGGGGACCGTCCTTCCGTACCGCGTCGACGCTTCGCGCGCCGACACCAGAACCATCAGAACTATCAGCCGGAACTACCAGGCTGACAAAGTTCGGCCCCGTCTGCTCAACAGACGGGGCCGGGAGAACGCGGGGACCGATCAGGCGGGCAGTACGACGACGAACCGCTGCGGCTCCTCGCCCTCGGACTCGCTGCGCAGCCCCGCGGCCTTGACCGCGTCGTGCACGACCTTGCGCTCGAACGGGGTCATCGGCTGCATGCGCACCGGCTCACCACTGCTCTTGGCCTCGGCGGCGGCCTTGGCGCCCAGCTCGGACAGCTCGGCACGCTTGCGGGCCCGGTAGCCGGCGATGTCCAGCATCAGACGGCTGCGATCACCGGTTTCCCGGTGCACGGCCAGGCGGGTGAGCTCCTGGAGCGCTTCCAGGACCTCGCCGTCATGACCGACCAGCTTCTGCAGGTCACGACCGCCCGTGTCACTGATGATCGAGACAGAGGCACGGTCGGCCTCGACATCCATGTCGATGTCGCCGTCGAGGTCGGCGATGTCGAGCAGACCCTCCAGGTAGTCCGCCGCGATCTCACCCTCCTGCTCCAGGCGGGTCAGGGTGTCTGCGCCCTCGGCAGCGGCGGCGATGGTGCCTTCCGTCACGGGATGGACTCCTTCTTACTTCTTCGACGGGGACTTGGGCCGCTGCGGTCCCTTGCGCTGCCCGGACTGGGCCTTGCTGCGGGTACCGGAGCCGGGCTTCTGCGCGGCCTTCTTGGCAGCGGCGGGCTTGGCGTCCTGGGGCTGGTCGGACTTGCTCAGCGACGTCGGCTTCGACGTGGCCGACGCGGCGGAGGACGACGAGGAGGACGATGAGGACGCCGACGACTCGGCGTCACCGGCGGTCTTCGTCGCGCCGGCCTGACGCTGGGACTTCGACTGCCGCTTGGGCTGCTGGCGCTTGGGAGCGCCCGTGGTCGGCGTACCGTCCTCGGTCTCGGCGGCGGCCGCGGTGTCGCTCTTCACGACGGTGCCGTCGGCCTGGGCCGCGAGGCCGGCCTTGGTCAGGCCGTTGATGAACTTCCGCTCGAACTCGTTGCGGTCCCGGCCCTTGGCGACGATGGCCTTGACGATGGCGCGCTCGCTGCGGCGGCGGACCTTGCCGGTGCCCGAGACGTGCTTGTACAGGCGGTCCAGGTAGGCCGACTGGGCCTTGGAACCCGGCGTCGGGTTGTTGCGGATGACGTACATCTGCTGGCCCATGGTCCACACGTTGGTGGTCAGCCAGTAGACGAGGACACCGACCGGGAAGTTGATGCCGAAGACGGCGAACATGACCGGGAAGACGTACATCAGCATCTTCTGCTGCTGCATGAACGGCGTCTTCACCGTGGTGTCGACGTTCTTCGTCATCAGCTGGCGCTGGGTGAAGAACTGGGAGGCCGACATCAGGACGATCATGATGGCGGTGACGACCCGCACGTCGGTGATGGAGGAGCCGAGGGCGTCCACCTTCGAGGCGCCGTCGGTGAACTTCGCCGCGAGCGGCGCACCGAAGATGTGGGCCTTCTGGGCGCTCTCCAGCAGCCGCTCGTTGATCACGCCGATGGTGTCACCGGTCGCGATGCCGTTGAGCACGTGGTACAGGGCGAAGAAGAACGGGGACTGCGCCAGGATGGGAAGGCACGAGGAGAGCGGGTTGGTGCCCGCGTCCTTGTACAGCTTCATCATCTCTTCGGACTGGCGCTGTTTGTCGTTCTTGTAGCGCTCCTGGATCTTCTTCATCTCGGGCTGCAGGACCTGCATGGCCCGAGTCGACTTGATCTGCTTCACGAAGAGCGGGATCAGACAGATCCGGATCAGCACCACCAGGGACACGATGGAGAGACCCCAGGCCCATCCCGTGTCGGGGCCGAAGATGGCGCCGTACAAGCTGTGGAACTGGACGATGACCCAGGAGACAGGCGTCGTGATGAATTCGAAGAGGCTGGCAATCGTGTCCACTAATCATGCTCCTTGGGCATGGGACTGGGTCTCTGCGGCCGGGCTCGAAGGACCGGACGGACTCGGCTGAGCAGCCTGTCCTTCGGTGGCCGGTTCGGCGGCGGAGGGCCCGCCCTTGCGTGCCCGCCAGGCGTTCCGCAGCATCTCGTGCCACCGCGGACGCTTGCGCGGCGGAACGTGGTCCACCCCGCCCAGCGACCACGGATTGCACCGCAGGATGCGCCAGGCGGTGAGTGCCGTGCCCTTGACGGCGCCGTGCCGGTCGATGGCCGTATAGCCGTAGTGGGAGCACGACGGGTAGTACTTGCAGACCGGCCCGAGCAGTGGACTGATCGTCCACTGGTACAGCTTGATCAGAGCCAGCAGCGGGTACTTCATCGCGCGCCCCCTCCCAGTAGCCGCTGGAGGGCGGCGTCCAGGTCTTGGGCCAGCTGTGCATGGTCGGCGTCACCCGCTCCGGGTAGCGCTCGTACGACTACCAGGCTACCGGGGGGAAACAGACCGACTCGGTCGCGCATCAGATGGCGAAGCCTGCGCTTCACCTTGTTGCGCACGACCGCACCGCCGACGGCTTTGCTGACGACGAAACCCGCACGCGTCGGGGGAGCGCTCTCCCCAGGCGCGTGCGGGTCCGTTGCACCGCTACGAAAATGGACGACGAGGGACGGGCGGCCTGCCCGGCGACCTCGTCGTACCGCGGTCGCGAAATCCTCGCGCCGCCTCAGCCGGTTCTCGGTGGGCAGCACGACGTCATGACCTGATCGGGATCAGGCGGACAGACGGGCGCGACCCTTGCCACGGCGGGACGCGAGAATCGCGCGGCCGGCACGGGTGCGCATACGCAGCCGGAAGCCGTGGGTCTTCGCGCGACGACGGTTGTTCGGCTGGAAGGTGCGCTTGCTCACTCGGGGGCTCCAGAAGAAATCGGTGGTGGCGGGGTGCCGTCCTGGCTGTCACCGTGCGCCCACGAGTAGCTCGCGTTACGCCCGTGTGCACCGCTTTCCGATCACCTGAAGCGATCTGTGCCCATCGGAGGCAGGCGGCAGCAGCCATCGACAACTCGACCTGGTTACGGTACGCGCGGCTGCGCCATTCGGTCAAACCGGCGGCAGCCGAGAGACACTTGTCCACAGGCTGGGGACAACAACTTGAATGCTACCTGCCACGCTGACTACCGTGGCCGGACTCCGATTCGTTCCCTTCCCACCGGCGCATCTGATTCGTTCCGACCCGCCCACCCCCGTACCGACCGACCCTCCCTCGGATCACACCTTCGAGGGACCCATGAGAGAGCGTGCCCTGTGGCTGACGTACCTGCCGATCTTGCCGCAGTGTGGCCACGCGTACTGGAGCAGCTCCTCGGAGAGGGACGCGGCCAGGGCGTCGAGTCGAAGGACGAGCACTGGATCCGGCGCTGCCAGCCGCTCGCCCTGGTCGCAGACACTGCCCTGCTCGCCGTACCGAACGAGTTCGCGAAGGGCGTACTGGAGGGCCGCCTGGCCCCCGTCGTCAGCGAGACGCTGAGCAGGGAGTGCGGCCGTCCGATCCGCATCGCGATCACCGTCGACGACTCGGCGGGCGAACCCCCCGTCCCGACGCCGCCGGCCCCGCACGCGCGCCCCCAGCACCGCTACGAGGAACCCGACCTCCCGCCCGTCGGCCAGCAGGGCCGCGACACCCGGGACGGCCGTGACACGCGGGACGGTCGTGACGGCCGTGACAACCGCGACAGCCGGGACGACTACGAGAGCTACGGCCGCCACCGCCCCGACCCGCTCCCCACGGCCCGTCCCGCCTACCCGTCCGAGTACCAGCGTCCCGAACCCGGCTCCTGGCCGCGCCCGTCCCAGCAGGACGACTACGGCTGGCAGCAGCAACGCCTCGGCTTCCCCGACCGCGACCCGTACGCCTCGCCGCCGGAATCTCCGTACGGCTACTCCCAGGACTACCGCTCGCAGTCGCCGGACCGCCCGCCGTACGAATCCGAACGCCCGCCGTACGAGTCGCAGCGCCCGGACTACGACCAGTCCCGCCCGGACTACGACCAGTCCGGCCCGGACTACAAGCAGCCGCGCGGCGACTACGACCAGCGCGGCGGCCGGCGTGACGCGCCCGAGCCGCCCCACGGGGCCGGCCACGTCCACCGCGGCGGCCCCGTGGGCCCCGGACCCGCCACCGGCGCCCCCGGGCCCCTGGCCGCACAGCCCGCCCCGGCCACCGGCCCCGGCGAGCCGACCGCGCGCCTCAACCCGAAGTACCTCTTCGACACCTTCGTCATCGGCGCCTCCAACCGCTTCGCGCACGCCGCCGCGGTGGCCGTCGCCGAGGCGCCGGCGAAGGCGTACAACCCGCTCTTCATCTACGGCGAGTCGGGCCTCGGCAAGACCCACCTGCTGCACGCCATCGGGCACTACGCCCGCAGCCTCTACCCGGGCACGCGCGTGCGGTACGTGAGCTCCGAGGAGTTCACCAACGAGTTCATCAACTCCATCCGCGACGGCAAGGGCGACAGCTTCCGCAAGCGCTACCGCGAGATGGACATCCTGCTCGTCGACGACATCCAGTTCCTGGCGGACAAGGAGTCGACGCAGGAGGAGTTCTTCCACACCTTCAACACGCTGCACAACGCCAACAAGCAGATCGTGCTCTCCTCCGACCGGCCGCCCAAGCAGCTGGTGACGCTGGAGGACCGGCTGCGGAACCGTTTCGAGTGGGGCCTGATCACCGACGTCCAGCCGCCCGAGCTGGAGACGCGGATCGCGATCCTGCGCAAGAAGGCGGTGCAGGAGCAGCTCAACGCCCCGCCGGAGGTGCTGGAGTTCATCGCCTCCCGCATCTCGCGCAACATCCGTGAGCTGGAGGGGGCGCTGATCCGGGTGACGGCGTTCGCGTCGCTCAACCGGCAGCCGGTGGACCTGGGCCTGACGGAGATCGTCCTGAAGGACCTGATCCCCGGCGGCGAGGACTCGGCCCCCGAGATCACCTCCACGGCCATCATGAGCGCCACCGCCGACTACTTCGGCCTCACCGTCGAGGACCTGTGCGGCACCTCGCGCGGGCGCGCGCTGGTGACGGCCCGGCAGATCGCCATGTACCTCTGCCGCGAGCTGACGGACCTCTCCCTGCCGAAGATCGGCGCGCTGTTCGGCGGCCGGGACCACACCACCGTGATGCACGCCGACCGCAAGATCCGCAATCTGATGGCCGAGCGGCGCTCCATCTACAACCAGGTGACCGAGCTGACCAACCGCATCAAGAACGGCTGACAGCCCCCGCGCACCGGCTGACGGCCTCCGCACGAGGGCTGAACGGCTGACGGCTGACGGCACCCCTGTACGGCGTTATGGGCGCCCTCCGGAGAGATCCGGAGGGCGCCTTCGTCATGTCCGGGGCCGAGGGCCGCGGACGCGGGCGCACTTGCTGTTCGAATCCGCGCCGGGGTTACGGCCGCCGTCCACAGATTCGGGCACTTTTTTCCGTCCACACCTTGGGGACCGCCAAGTTGTCCCGATCCTGTCCACAGGCCAGGGTCTTGAGAGATCATCGAGCCAGGTCACTCGCCTGTGGATCGGTGGACGAACGATATCCACAGACTGTGGACAACGAATCGGTCCACACCCTGTGCACAAGGTTGTCCACCGTCGACCCACAGGTCAGACCCGGTTGTCCCCAGCGATCAGCGGCTTCTCCACACCGCTGTCCACTGTTCGGCAACCCGACGCGGCCTCTCACCGCTCGGAGTGAAAGGCGTCACACAAAGCTGCCGGGTTGGGCTGTGGGAAAGACGGGTAAACCTGGGGACGACGCTGGGGAGAAGTCGCCTCTCCCTGTGCACGGAGTGTGCAGAACTTTCCGTTCTCCACAGCGGGGCCCACTTGTCCACCGGTCCCGCCCACAGGCCCCGTGGACAAAATTCCTGGGCTGACCTGGGCAAACGTGGTTATCCACGGTATCCACAGGCCCTACTACTACCAACGACTAGAGAGAGCCCGGAACTCGTTTCGAAGCGGGACCTGTGCACAACTCGCCCTCTCGTGCCCGACCGCCCCTCGGCACGACTTGACCCCGATGGGCACCTACTGTCAGTGCGGTGCGTCAGACTGGTCCCGGTGTTCCTGCCCCGCTGCGGGGTGGGCGACACCGAGTCAGACGACTGAGGCGAAGCAGGGCGAGAGCGCCGGCAACAGCAGGAGGCGGCAACGGTGAAGATCCGGGTGGAACGCGACGTACTCGCGGAGGCAGTGGCCTGGGCGGCGCGCAGCCTCCCGGCCCGTCCGCCGGCGCCGGTCCTCGCGGGCCTGCTGCTGAGGGCCGAGGAAGGGCAGCTGAGCCTGTCCAGCTTCGACTACGAGGTCTCCGCGCGGGTGTCGGTCGACGCGGAGGTCGAGGAGGAGGGCACGGTGCTGGTCTCCGGCCGCCTGCTCGCCGACATCTCCCGCGCCCTGCCCAACCGGCCGGTGGAGATTTCCACAGACGGTGTACGGGCGACGGTGGTCTGCGGCTCCTCGCGGTTCACCCTCCACACCCTGCCGGTGGAGGAGTACCCGGCCCTGCCGCAGATGCCGAACGCCACGGGCACGGTCCCCGGCGAGGTCTTCGCCTCCGCCGTGCAGCAGGTCGCCATCGCGGCCGGCCGCGACGACACGCTGCCCGTCCTCACCGGTGTGCGCATCGAGATCGAGGGCGACACGGTGACGCTGGCCTCCACCGACCGCTACCGCTTCGCGGTCCGCGAGTTCCTGTGGAAGCCGGAGAACCCGGACGTCTCCGCGGTCGCCCTGGTGCCCGCCAAGACGCTCCAGGACACCGCCAAGGCGCTGACCAGCGGTGACCAGGTGATCCTGGCGCTGTCCGGCTCGGGTGCGGGCGAGGGCCTGATCGGTTTCGAGGGCGCCGGCCGCCGGACCACGACCCGGCTGCTGGAGGGTGACCTCCCGAAGTACAAGACGCTGTTCCCGACCGAGTTCAACAGCGTCGCCGTGATCGAGACCGCCCCCTTCGTGGAGGCCGTCAAGCGCGTCGCCCTGGTCGCCGAGCGGAACACCCCGGTGCGGCTCAGCTTCGAGCAGGGGGTGCTCATCCTGGAGGCGGGCTCCAGCGACGACGCACAGGCTGTGGAAAGGGTCGACGCCCAACTGGAGGGCGACGACATCTCGATCGCCTTCAACCCGACCTTCCTGCTGGAGGGTCTGAGCGCCATCGGTTCCCCGGTGGCCCAGCTGTCCTTCACGACCTCCACCAAGCCGGCCCTGCTCAGCGGCAGGCCGGCGCTGGACGCGGAGGCGGACGAGGCGTACAAGTACCTGATCATGCCGGTGCGGCTGAGCGGCTGAGCGGCTGAGCGGCCGACTTGTCCACAGCCGGTGGATGAAGCCGCAGGTGGGCGTACGGATGAGCGCGTATGCCCACAGCTGTGCGTGGGCGTCCGGGTTTAGGCTCGGCGCCGGTGCGCATGCGCCTCACACGGCGAAACGCGCCTGACACGCCACAGCGACCTAAGGAACGCAACTGATGGAGCTCGGTCTCGTCGGCCTCGGCAAGATGGGCGGCAACATGCGCGAGCGGATCCGCCGCGCGGGCCACACCGTCGTCGGATACGACCGCAACCCGGACCTCGCCGATGTCCACAGCCTGGAAGAGCTTGTGGGCAAGCTCAGCGGCCCGCGCGTGGTCTGGGTGATGGTCCCGGCCGGCGCGGCCACCCAGTCGACCGTCGACGAGCTGGCCCGGCTCCTGGCCCCCGGCGACGTGGTCGTGGACGGCGGCAACAGCCGCTGGACGGACGACGAGAAGCACGCCGAGGAACTGGCCGCCAAGGGCATCGGCTTCGTCGACTGCGGCGTCTCCGGCGGCGTCTGGGGCCTGGAGAACGGCTACGCGCTGATGTACGGCGGCGACGCGGAGAACGTCGCCAAGGTGCAGCCGATATTCGACGCCCTCAAGCCCGAGGGCGACTTCGGCTCGGTGCACGCCGGCAAGGTCGGCGCGGGCCACTTCGCGAAGATGGTCCACAACGGCATCGAGTACGCGATGATGCAGGCCTACGCCGAGGGCTGGGAGCTCCTGGAGAAGGTCGACTCCGTGACCGACGTCCGGGAGGTGTTCCGTTCCTGGCAGGAGGGCACGGTCATCCGGTCCTGGCTCCTCGACCTCGCCGTGAACGCCCTCGACCAGGACGAGCACCTGGACCGGCTCCGCGGTTTCGCCGCCGACTCCGGTGAGGGACGCTGGACGGTGGAGGCCGCGATCGACAACGCGGTGCCGCTGCCGGCGATCACCGCGTCGCTGTTCGCGCGCTTCTCCTCCCGTCAGGAGGACTCGCCGCAGATGAAGATGATCGCGGCGCTGCGCAACCAGTTCGGCGGCCACGCGGTCGAGAAGAAGTAAGCAGGACCCGAAGGGTGGAGGTCGGCGCACGACCATGCACGTCACGCATCTGTCGCTGGCCGACTTCCGCTCCTACGCCAGGGCCGAGGTCCCGCTGGACCCCGGCGTCACCGTCTTCGTCGGCCCCAACGGCCAGGGCAAGACCAACCTGGTCGAGGCCGTCGGCTACCTCGCCACCCTCGGCAGCCACCGCGTCTCCTCCGACGCCCCCCTGGTCCGCATGGGCGCCGACCGCGCGGTGATCCGCGCCCAGGTCCGGCAGGGCGAGCGCCAGCAGCTGATCGAACTGGAGCTGAACCCGGGCAAGGCCAACCGCGCCCGCGTCAACCGGTCCTCGCAGGTCAGGCCCCGCGACGTACTGGGCATCGTACGGACCGTGCTGTTCGCGCCCGAGGACCTCGCGCTGGTCAAGGGCGACCCCGGGGAGCGGCGCCGTTTCCTCGACGAGCTGATCACCGCCCGGTCGCCGCGCATGGCCGGCGTCCGCTCCGACTACGACCGGGTCCTCAAGCAGCGCAACACCCTGCTGAAGTCGGCGGCGCTGGCCCGCCGGCACGGCGGTCGCACCCTGGACCTGTCCACCCTGGACGTCTGGGACCAGCACCTCGCGCGCGCGGGCGCCGAGCTGCTGGCCCAGCGCCTGGACCTGATCGCCACGCTCCAGCCGCTGGCCGACAAGGCGTACGAGCAGCTCGCCCCCAGCGGCGGGCCGGTCGCCCTGGAGTACAAGTCGTCGGCGCCCGGTGCGGCGCACGCGCGCGAGGAGCTGTTCGAGCAGCTGATCGCCGCGCTCGCCGAGGCCCGCAAGCAGGAGATCGAGCGGGGCGTCACGCTGGTCGGTCCGCACCGGGACGACCTGCTGCTCAAGCTCGGGGAACTGCCCGCCAAGGGGTACGCCTCGCACGGCGAGTCCTGGTCCTACGCGCTGGCGCTGCGGCTGGCCTCCTACGACCTGCTGCGGGCCGAGGGCAACGAGCCGGTGCTGGTCCTGGACGACGTCTTCGCCGAGCTGGACGCGCGCCGCCGGGAGCGGCTGGCCGAGCTGGTGGCGCCCGGCGAGCAGGTGCTGGTGACCGCCGCCGTCGACGACGACGTACCGCGGGTGCTGGCGGGGGCGCGGTTCGCGGTGGCCGACGGGGCGGTGCAGCGCGTATGAGCGCCGACGAGCCGGGCCGGCCGCCCATGAGGGAGTCCGCGAAGCAGGAGCCCGCGCGCAAGGGACCCGAGCCTTCCGGCGTCGACCTCGCGCGCGTGGCGCTGCGCGCGGCGAAGGAGGCGGCACGCGCGCGTGGGGAGGCGGCGCAGCAGAAGAAGCAGGCGCGGCGGGTCGGCCTGCGCTCGGGCGCGCGGGCCGACGGGCGCGATCCGATGGCGCTCGGGTCGGCGATCAACCGGCTGATCACCGAGCGCGGCTGGGAGACGCCGGCCGCGGTGGGCGGGGTGATGGGCCGCTGGCCGCAGATCGTCGGCGAGGACGTGGCCAAGCACTGCGTCCCGGAGCGGTACGACGAGGACGAGCGGGTCCTGGTGGTGCGCTGCGACTCCACGGCGTGGGCGACGAACCTGCGGCTGCTGGCGCCGACCCTGGTGGCCCGGCTCAACGAGGACCTCGGCCACGGCTCGGTCCGTGTGATCAAGGTGCAGGGCCCCGGCGGCTCCCCGCGCCGCTACGGGCCGCTGCGCGCCCCCGGCAGCACGGGGCCCGGCGATACGTACGGGTGAGTACGTCCCGTTTCACGCCGCCCGTCTCAAGAGTGACTGACATCACATCAGGGCCGCTCAACCGCTGGTTCGAGGCGGCGGCGCCCCTCTTGTCGTACAACCGCACACGGTTGCGAATCGCGACCTGACTCCGAAGTAGCCAAGGGTTGACGGCCGGAAGCGCTGAGTGCCTCCGTGAGCCTCTTGGAGCCCCCTTCCGCATATCGGGAGTCGGGAGAGGACGTCTCAGGGCGGCACATGCGGACTCAGGTACCGGCAAACCCCCATCAGTGTCAGTGGTACCGGTAGACTGGAAGACAATCCCGCCCCGGTCGTGGGGAGCCCGGGAAAAGCTGAGCAACGCTGATCAAGGCTTACCAACGCAACATGCCGCAGCCGCTCCGGCAAACGCCGACGAGCCCGGCTCGTGCTGTGCCAGAAAGGGCGCTTCGTGGCCGATTCCGGCAACCCCAACGAGAACATCCCGTCCACCGACACCGAGGCGCCCCCGTCCTCCCCGGGCGAGGGCTCCCCGTCGTACGACGCCAGTGCCATCACCGTGCTCGAGGGCCTGGACGCGGTCCGCAAGCGGCCCGGTATGTACATCGGTTCGACCGGCGAGCGGGGACTGCACCACCTGGTGCAGGAGGTCGTCGACAACTCCGTCGACGAGGCGCTGGCCGGTCACGCGGACACCATCGACGTCACGATCCTGGCCGACGGCGGCGTGCGCGTCGTCGACAACGGCCGCGGCATCCCGGTCGGCATCGTCCCCTCCGAGGGCAAGCCCGCCCTGGAGGTCGTGCTGACCGTGCTGCACGCGGGCGGCAAGTTCGGCGGCGGCGGCTACGCGGTCTCCGGTGGTCTGCACGGCGTGGGCGTCTCCGTCGTCAACGCCCTGTCGACGAGGGTCGCCGTCGAGGTCAAGACCGACGGTCACCGCTGGACGCAGGAGTACAAGCTGGGCGTGCCGACGGCCCCGCTGGCCAAGCACGAGGCGACCGAGGAGACCGGTACGTCGGTCACCTTCTGGGCCGACGGCGACATCTTCGAGACCACCGACTACTCCTTCGAGACGCTGTCGCGGCGCTTCCAGGAGATGGCGTTCCTCAACAAGGGCCTGCGGATCAACCTCACCGACGAGCGCGAGTCGGCGAAGGCCACGGCCGGCGCGGACGAGGCGGGCGAGGACGAGAAGCAGGAGGTCAAGTCCGTCTCGTACCACTACGAGGGCGGCATCGTCGACTTCGTGAAGTACCTCAACTCCCGCAAGGGAGAGGTCGTCCACCCCACGGTGATCGACCTGGAGGCAGAGGACAAGGACAAGCTCCTGTCCCTGGAAGTCGCCATGCAGTGGAACGGCGGCTACACCGAGGGCGTGTACTCGTTCGCCAACATCATCCACACCCATGAGGGCGGTACGCACGAAGAGGGCTTCCGCGCCGCGCTGACCTCGCTGATCAACAAGTACGCGCGCGACAAGAAGCTGCTGCGCGAGAAGGACGACAACCTCACGGGCGACGACATCCGCGAGGGTCTGACGGCCATCATCTCGGTGAAGCTGAGCGAGCCGCAGTTCGAGGGCCAGACCAAGACCAAGCTGGGCAACACCGAGGTGAAGACCTTCGTCCAGAAGGTGGTGTACGAGCACCTCGCCGACTGGCTGGACCGCAACCCCAACGAGGCCGCGGACATCATCCGCAAGGGCATCCAGGCGGCCACCGCGCGCGTGGCGGCCCGCAAGGCGCGCGACCTGACCCGCCGCAAGGGCCTGCTGGAGTCGGCGTCGCTGCCGGGCAAGCTGTCCGACTGCCAGTCGAACGACCCGACCAAGTGCGAGATCTTCATCGTCGAGGGCGACTCCGCCGGCGGCTCCGCCAAGTCCGGCCGGAACCCGCAGTACCAGGCGATCCTCCCGATCCGCGGCAAGATCCTCAACGTCGAGAAGGCGCGCATCGACCGCATCCTGCAGAACCAGGAGATCCAGGCGATGATCTCCGCGTTCGGCACGGGTGTGCACGAGGACTTCGACATCGAGAAGCTCCGCTATCACAAGATCATCCTGATGGCGGACGCCGACGTCGACGGCCAGCACATCAACACCCTGCTGCTGACCTTCCTGTTCCGCTTCATGCGGCCGCTGGTCGAGGCCGGGCACGTCTTCCTGTCCCGTCCGCCGCTCTACAAGATCAAGTGGGGCCGGGACGACTTCGAGTACGCGTACTCCGACCGCGAGCGCGACGCGCTGATCGAGCTGGGCCGCCAGGCCGGCAAGCGCATCCGCGAGGACTCGGTGCAGCGCTTCAAGGGTCTGGGCGAGATGAACGCCGAGGAACTGCGCATCACCACCATGGACCAGGAGCACCGCGTCCTCGGCCAGGTCACCCTCGACGACGCCGCCCAGGCCGACGACCTCTTCTCGGTGCTGATGGGCGAGGACGTCGAGGCGCGGCGCCAGTTCATCCAGCGCAACGCCAAGGACGTCCGCTTCCTCGACATCTGAGTCGGTCGCCGCTGACCGCACCAGGAAGGATCTTCACCAGCAATGACCGACGAGAACACTCCCGTCACCTCCGAAGAGGGCGGCGTCATCGCCCAGCGCGTCGAGCCCGTCGGGCTCGAGACGGAGATGCAGCGCTCGTACCTGGACTACGCGATGTCCGTCATCGTGTCCCGCGCGCTGCCGGACGTCCGCGACGGCCTCAAGCCCGTCCACCGCCGCGTGCTCTACGCCATGTACGACGGCGGCTACCGCCCCGAGCGCGGCTTCTACAAGTGCGCCCGCGTCGTCGGCGACGTCATGGGCAACTACCACCCGCACGGCGACTCCTCCATCTACGACGCGCTGGTCCGCCTCGCCCAGCCGTGGTCGATGCGCATGCCGCTCGTCGACTCCAATGGCAACTTCGGCTCGCCGGGCAACGACCCGGCGGCGGCCATGCGCTACACCGAGTGCAAGATGGCGCCGCTGTCGATGGAGATGGTCCGCGACATCGACGAGGAGACCGTCGACTTCACGGACAACTACGACGGCCGCTCCCAGGAGCCGACCGTCCTGCCCGCCCGCTTCCCGAACCTGCTGATCAACGGCTCGGCCGGTATCGCGGTCGGCATGGCGACCAACATCCCGCCGCACAACCTGCGCGAGGTCGCGGCCGGCGCCCAGTGGTACCTGGAGAACTACGAGGCGTCGCACGAGGAGCTGCTGGACGCCCTCATCGAGCGCATCAAGGGCCCCGACTTCCCGACCGGCGCGCTCGTCGTCGGCCGCCGGGGCATCGAGGAGGCGTACCGCACCGGGCGCGGCTCGATCACCATGCGCGCGGTGGTCGAGGTCGAGGAGATCCAGAACCGCCAGTGCCTGGTGGTCACGGAGCTGCCGTACCAGACCAACCCCGACAACCTCGCGCAGAAGATCGCCGACCTGGTGAAGGACGGCAAGATCGGCGGCATCGCCGACGTGCGCGACGAGACGTCGTCCCGCACCGGCCAGCGCCTGGTCATCGTCCTGAAGCGGGACGCGGTCGCCAAGGTCGTCCTCAACAACCTCTACAAGCACACCGACCTCCAGACCAACTTCGGCGCCAACATGCTGGCCCTGGTCGACGGCGTGCCGCGCACCCTCTCCCTGGACGCGTTCATCCGCCACTGGGTGAACCACCAGATCGAGGTCATCGTCCGCCGGACGAAGTTCCGGCTGCGCAAGGCCGAGGAGCGCGCCCACATCCTGCGCGGTCTGCTCAAGGCCCTGGACGCGATCGACGAGGTCATCGCGCTGATCCGGGGCAGCCAGACGGTCGAGATCGCGCGCGGCGGCCTGATGGACCTCCTGGAGATCGACGAGATCCAGGCCAACGCCATCCTGGAGATGCAGCTGCGCCGGCTGGCCGCCCTGGAGCGCCAGAAGATCGTCCAGGAGCACGACGAACTCCAGGCGAAGATCAACGAGTACAACGCGATCCTCGCCTCCCCCGCCCGCCAGCGGCGGATCGTCAGCGAGGAGCTGACCGCGATCGTCGACAAGTTCGGCGACGACCGCAAGACGAAGCTGATCCCCTACGAGGGCGACATGTCCATCGAGGACCTGATCGCCGAGGAGGACATCGTCGTCACGGTCACCCGGGGCGGCTACATCAAGCGCACCAAGACCGACGACTACCGGGCGCAGAAGCGCGGCGGCAAGGGCGTACGGGGCACGAAGCTCAAGGAAGACGACATCGTCGACCACTTCTTCGTCTCCACCACCCACCACTGGCTGCTGTTCTTCACCAACAAGGGCCGCGTCTACCGCGTCAAGGGCTACGAACTGCCCGACGCCGGCCGCGACGCGCGCGGGCAGCACGTCGCCAACCTGCTGGCCTTCCAGCCGGACGAGGCGATCGCCGAGATCTTCGCGATCCGCGACTACGACGCGGCGCCGTACCTGGTGCTGGCCACCAAGGGCGGCCTGGTCAAGAAGACCTCCCTGAAGGACTACGACTCCCCGCGCTCGGGCGGCGTCATCGCCATCAACCTGCGCGAGCGGGAAGACGGATCGGACGACGAACTGATCGGCGCCGAGCTGGTCTCGGCCGACGACGATCTTCTGCTGATCAGCAAGAAGGCGCAGTCGATCAGGTTCACCGCCTCGGACGACACGCTGCGTCCCATGGGCCGTGCCACCTCGGGCGTCAAGGGCATGAGTTTCCGTGACGGCGACGAACTGCTGTCGATGAATGTTGTTCGAACGGGTACGTTCGTGTTCACTGCCACCGACGGCGGGTACGCGAAGCGGACCTCCGTCGACGAGTACCGCGTCCAGGGTCGTGGCGGCCTCGGCATCAAGGCCGCCAAGATCGTCGAGGACCGTGGAGAGCTCGTCGGAGCCCTGGTGGTCGAGGAGACCGACGAAATCCTCGCCATCACCCTCTCCGGCGGTGTGATTCGCACGCGAGTCAACGAGGTCAGGGAGACGGGCCGTGACACCATGGGCGTCCAACTGATCAATCTTGGCAAGCGCGATGCCGTGGTCGGTATCGCACGCAACGCCGAGGCGGGGCGCGAGGCGGAGGAAGTCGACGGCGACGTGGTCGTCGACGAGACCGCCGAGGATGCCGCGACCGCCGGCACGGACGAGGGCGAGGCGCCCTCGGCCGAGTAGCACGAGGAGAGAGTCATCGTGAGCGGAGCCACGGGCGCCGGATCGGCCGGTACCTCGACGGGTACGGAAACGGACGGCGGCGCCCGTGGCTCCGCCGCGCAGGGAACGGACCGGCGCGAAGACGCGTCCTCATCCTCGTACGAGACTCATGGATCCCAGGGGGGAACTGTGACGGACACCCGAGGTCCGCAGACCCAGCAGTACGCCGCTGGCGCGGGCCCGGCCGCATCCGGCGCCCAGCCCGCTTCCCAGCCGAAGGGCGGCCAGCCGTCGGCCTCCCCGCTGCCGGGCGAACGGCAGCAGCAACAGTCCGGCGGGCCCTACCACCCGCCGCAGGCGTACCAGACCCCGGCGGGCTCCCCGTCGGGCGCGGTACGCCGCCCGCGCACCGGCGCGGGCCACACCGAGCCCCGCGTCCGCAAGGCGCGGCTGCGGGTGGCGAAGGCCGACCCGTGGTCGGTGATGAAGGTGAGCTTCCTGCTCTCCATCGCACTGGGCGTGTGCACGATCGTCGCGGCGACCGTGCTGTGGATGGTCATGGACGCGATGGGCGTCTTCTCGACGGTCGGCGGCACGATCTCGGAGGCGACCGGCTCGAACGAGTCGAACGGCTTCGACCTCCAGTCGTTCCTGTCGCTGCCCAACGTCCTCCTCTTCACGACCATCATCGCGGTCATCGACGTCGTCCTGGCGACGGCCCTGGCCACGCTCGGCGCGTTCATCTACAACCTCTCCGCCGGCTTCGTCGGCGGCGTGGAGCTGACCCTCGCCGAGGACGAGTGAGGTCACGCGGGTAACCGATTTTGGGCCTGCCCCCGTCGTGCGCTAATCTTCAGGAGTCAGCGCGCGGGACACACACCGCAAGCGCGGCGGGGCTATAGCTCAGTTGGTTAGAGCGCATCCCTGATAAGGATGAGGCCACAGGTTCAAATCCTGTTAGCCCCACAGTGAAAAGACCCCCGGTCCGACAGGGCCGGGGGTTTTCGCCTGTCTACGGCCGGCAGCGGTGGTGGCGGTTACGGCTGGTCGGCGTACGGGACCAAGTCGTGTTCCTCGCGGCAGGGGCCGCACGCCGATTGCATGGCTCCGGGCCTGGAAGGCCATGAGCAGTAGCTGTAGGTCGCGCGATCGCGGGGCCCTGCACGTGCAGAGCCGCTGCGGGACAGGTGGTATAGGTCGTCTGGATGTCTCATCTAGCGTGTCCGGGTGAGTCCGCCTAACTTCAGGATCATGAAGTGGGAGCCGGATGTGCCGAGGTGGCGGCAGGTCTTCGCCGTGATGTCGGAGCGGATCATGGACGGCACCTATCCGCCCGAGGGCAGGCTTCCGTCCGCGATGGACATCTGTGACGAGTTCGGAATCAGCCAGGTGACGGCGAAGCGCGTGTTGACGGAGCTGCGCAAGGCGGGGTAGGCGTACATGCAGCCGGGCATCGGGACGTTCGTCACCGAGCTGCCCGAACCGTGACGCAGGCGCAGACAGAAGGGCCCCGGCGGGAACCGGGGCCCGTGGAGCCGGCGTGGGGGATCAGTCGGTGGGGAGGGTCGCGCGCATCGCCTTTGCCGTGGCGGTGGGGTCGTAGTCGTCGGGGACGCCTTCGACCATGATGATGTCGCCCTTGATGTGCCGGGAGCGCAGCGGGGCGATCTCCTGGTAGGCGGGGGAGTCCCACCAGGCCCGTGCCTCGGTGATGCCGGGGAAGCCGATCACCACGACGGCGCCGGGCCAGCTGCCCTCCTTCACCTCGTGCGGTGTGACGTGCACGAGGAAGCGTCCGCCGTAGGGCTCGAAGGTGGTGGGGATGCGCTCGATGTACTCGGCGATGTCCGGGTGCGGGGCGGCGTCCTGCAGGTGAGCTATGACGTAGGCGGGCATGGCGTCCTTCCGGTCGGGCGAACTCCGTACGGCGGGGGCATGGCAACGCAAACGCCCGATCGCTGGCGACGGGGGATGCACCAGCGATCGGGCTGTGGCCAGAGTAACAACACCCCGCGTCCCGTGCGGCCAACTCCCCGTTCCTCGCGGGTCACTGTGACCGGCGTCATGCCGAGGGGTCAGGTGCCGCAGGGCGGGTCGTAGGAGAGGCGGGGCAGGTACTCGTGCCAGCGGGCCGGGGTGAGGACGTCGCGGGTGGCGGAGCAGATGCGGCGTACCGCCTCGTCGACGTCCAGGCTCCACAGCCGCACGGTGTCCACGCCGCTCGACACCCCGAGCATCCTGCTGCGGGGGTTGAAGGAGAGGAAGTTGCCCGTCTTCGCGTTGGGGGACAGGGACTGGCCGATGGGCGTGGCGTCGGACGGGGTGGTGACGTCCCAGAGGCGGACCGTGTTGTCGTTGCCCCCGCTGGCCAGGGTGTGGCTGTCCGGGCTGAAGGTCAGGGACACCACCGCCTCGGTGTGGCCGGTGAGCGCGGCGACCGGCTGCTCCGTGCCGTCGCCGGCGAGTGTCCAGAGGCGGACGGTGCTGTCGTCGCTGCCGCTGGCCAGGGTGTGGCCGTCCGGGCTGAAGGCGAGGGTGTTCACCGGGCCGATGTGCTCGCCGAGGACGCGTCCGGTCCGGCCGCCGGCCGAGACGTTCCAGAGGCGGATGGTGCCGTCGGCGGACCCGCCGGCGAGGGTGTGGCCGTCCGGGCTGAAGACCAGGGAGTTGACGTAACCGGTGGGGCCGGTGAGCGGCGTGCCCAGCGGGCGCAGGCGGGACGGGTCGCGCGCGTCCCACAGCTGGACGGTGCGGTCGTCCCGGGCGGTGGCCAGGGTGTGGCCGTCCGGGCTGAAGGCGAGCGCGCCGGGGCCGGCGAAGCGGGTGCGCAGCCGGACGGGCGGGGCGTGGGCGGCGGGGTGCGCGGTGTCGGCGACGTCCCACAGCTGGACGGCGCGGCTGCCCGTGAGGACGGCGAGGGTGCGGCCGTCCGGGGAGAAGACCACGGAGCGCACGTCGCCCTCCGCGGGCCTGAACGGCTCGCCCAGCGGCCGGGGGCGGTCGGGGTCCGTGACGTCCCACAGCCGTACCTTCCCGTCGCGGGCCGCGGTGGCGAGCACCCGTCCGTCCGGGCGGAAGGCTCCTGTCCGGCCGACCATGTCCGAGGTCGGGATCGACCACAGCCGTACGGTGTTGTCGCCGCTCCCGGTGGCCAGGGTGTGTCCGTCGGGGCTGAAGCCGACGGCGTACATCTCCCCGCTGCTGCCCGCGAGCGGTTCGCCGACCTGCGACGGGTACGCCGGGTTGCGCACGTTCCACAGGGTCGCCGTGGAGTCGGCGCTGCCCGCGGCGAGCATGGTCCCGGCGGAGTTGAAGGCCACGGACCAGACGGGGCCGGTGTGGCCGGTGAGGGGGGTGCCGAGGGCGGTGGGGCGGTGGGGGTCGGTGACGTTCCAGAGGCGGATGGTGTCGTCGGCGCTGCCGCTGGCGAGGGTGCGGCCGTCGGGGCTGAAGGCGACCGAGTGCACGGTGCCCGTGTGGCCCGTCAGCGTCTTGCCGGTACGGTGCGGGCGGCGCGGGTCGGCCGTGTCCCAGAGCATGATCGTGTCGTCGTCGCCGCCCGCGGCGAGGGTACGGCCGTCGGGGCTGAACGCCACCGACCGTACGGCGTCGGTGTGGCCGGTCAGGGTGGCCAGCGGGCGGGCGCGGCCGGGGTCGGTGACGTTCCACAGCCGTACGGTGCGGTCGTTGCCGACGGAGGCGAGGGTGTGGCCGTCCGGGCGGAAGGCGAGCAGGTAGACGGTGCCGGTGTGGCCGGTCAGGGGCGCGCCGAGGGGGCGCGGGCGGGCGGGGTCCCGTACGTCCCACAGGCGGATCGTGCCGTCGTCCGAGGCGCTGGCGAGGGTCGTGCCGTCGGGACTGAAGACCGCGGTGCTCACCCAGCTGGTGTGGCCGGTGAGCGGCTTGCCCAGGGCCTCGGGACGGGCGGGGTCCGCCACGTCCCACAGGCGGACCGTGCGGTCGTAGGCGGCGGTGGCCAGGAGCCGGCCGTCCGGGCTGAACGAGGTGAGGTAGACGGCCCCGGTGTGGCCGGTGAGGGGGGTCGCCAAGGGGGCGTTGACGATGGATATGAGGCGGTTGCGGGTGCTCTCGTCGCCGGGCCGCAGGTCGTGCGCCACCAGGTCGAGCTGGGCGGAGAGGGAGGGGTCGGAGTACTGGAAGCGGTCGGCCTCGGCGGACACCTGCGCGAACACCGCGTCGTCCCGCTGCTGGAAGGCGGTCACCGCCGACGCCGCGGCCACGACCGCCAGCACGATCAGCGCCGCCACCGCGCCGCGGCTGAGCCGGACGGTGCGGCGGCGCAGCCGTACCGACGCGGCCAGGAACTCCGCGGCGCCGCGCGTCAGGAAGACGGCGTCGGCGGACTTCGCCCAGGTGTGGGCCTGTTCCAGCCGCGAGCCCCGGTAGAGCAGGGACGTGTCGCGGCCGGAGTCCTCCCAGGCCCGGCCGTCCTCCTCCAGCCGCTGGCGCAGCAGGTGGCCGCCGCGGTCCTCGTCGATCCAGCCGCGCAGCCGGGGCCAGGCGTGCAGCAGCGCCTCGTGGGTGATCTCCACGGACTCCGCGTCGAGCGTCACCAGCCGGGCGCGGACCAGCGCTTCGAGGGACTCCTCGGTCTTGCCGGGGTCCTTCGACTCCTCGGCCAGTCCGCGGCGCGTCCCCCGTCTGCGGGTGGTCTGGGTGTCCTCGCTCAGCCGGACCAGCCTGAGCAGCAACTGCCGTGCCGCGGTGCGGGCGGCCGGGTCGAGGCCGGCCCAGGCGTGCTCCGCCGTCGTCGCCACGGCCTGCTGGATGCCGCCGGCGGCGCGGTAGCCGGCCAGGGTCAGCCGGCCCGACTTGCGGCGCTGCCAGGTGGCGAGCAGGGCATGGGACAGCAGGGGCAGGACGCCGGCGTGGTGCACGCCGTGCGGGCCGTCGGCGCTGACCTCCCGGACGATCAGCTCCACCAGGCCCGGTTCGATCTCCAGGCCCACGGCCCTGGCCGGGCCGGCCACCGCCTCGCGCAGCTCCGCCGTGGTCAGCGGGCCGAGCACCATGTGGCGGTGCTGGAGGGCGTCGGCGAGCTGGGGGTGGCCGAGGCACTGCTCGTAGAAGTCCGCGCGGACGCCGATGAGGACGCAGGCGGGGGGCGGCTCGCCGGAGTCGGGGCGGGAGCACATCGCGTGCAGGGTCTGGATGAACGCGCGCCGCTCCGCCTCGTCGGGGCAGAGGGCGAAGGTCTCCTCGAACTGGTCGACGATGATCAGCGGGCGGGCGGCGGGTGCGGAGGCTTCGTTTCCGTCGGCCGTCGCCCGGGCGGCGGATACGGAGGCTTCGCTTCCGTCGGCCGCCGCCCACGCGGTGACGGCCTGCCGTACGGCGTGGGCGAAGGCGGGGGTTCCGGTTCCTGGGTCCGCCGTACTCGTGGCCTGTTCCGCCGCGTCCGAGGGCGCCGCGGGCTCCGCCGGGCCGGTGGCGTCCGCCGGGGGCGCCGGTGCCGGGACGACCTCGGCGAGCTGGGGAATCCGGCGGGTCAGCTCCTTGAGGGGCGCACCCCCGGGCACCAGGTACAGCACCCTCCTGGCATCGGCTCCCCCGGTCTGGAAGGCGGGCACCAGGCCCGCGTTCAGCAGGGAGGACTTGCCCGCTCCCGACGCGCCGACGAGCGCGACCATGCCGCCCGTCCGCTCCGCCGCGCGGACCTGGGCGACGAGGTCGTCCCTGCTCCGCTCCCGGCCGAAGAACCACCGGGCGTCCTGCTGCCGGTACGCGGCCAGCCCCCGGTAAGGGCACACACCGCCGATGTCCGCGGTCTCGGCGGGACGGCCGTCCGCCGCCTCGCCCGGGGCCTCGGGGCGGTCGCCGGCCGGATCGGCCAGCGCGTGCTCCCACAGGCGCTGCCACTGGGCCAGGTCGTACAGGCCCTTGGACACCGGGGTGGGCCGTGCGCGCCGGGCCGCGGGGATCAGGACGTGCAGCACGGCCGCGAGCGCGGTGAACTGCGCGGGTACGTTCTTCGCCCGTCGCCAGTCACTGATCCGCTGCGCCGACACGCGCACGGGCCGGCCGCGTTCGTCGACCCGGTGCAACCGGTCGACCGCCTCGGCCACCCGCTTGAGGGGCGGATTGCCGGCTTCCCTGTACAGCAGCGCGAGGCGCTCGGCGAAGGCCGTACGTGTCCCCGAGTCGGAGTTCAAGGTCCCACCCCTTTACCTCCCCCGCCGTCTGGACGTCCGGACCGGAAAACCCACTCTATACGTCTGACCTGCGACGAAGGGGGTAATCCGGATCCGGACCCTCCCCGGCGGAAGCGATCGCTGGCAGGATCGCAGGACCGCGGCGCCGCCCCCCCCCACGGGGATCGCGGCAGCGGCATCTCGCGAACTCGGCCAGACCTCGGCCCATGCCCGTACGGGACGGGCCGATCCCGTTCGCACCGTTCGGTACCGGTCCGCACGAGGGGAGGGACCGGTACCGGACGGCGCGACGCCGATCGCCCCGATGCGCGCGAAGGGGAGCGGATGAGCAGTGAGCGGACGAGCGGTGGCAGCACGGAGGCCCTGGAGACCGCGGTGACCCTCGGACGCCGGTACGTGCGGGACGCCCCGGGTTTCCTCGGCAAGGCGGCGCTGGCCGGCCGCTTCCTCGACCCGTACCTGCGCGAGCACCCCCGGCGGCGCGTCGTCGAGGACCGCTTCGGAGGCCGGTTCGCGGTGGACACCACCGACCTGATCCAGCGGTACCTCTATCTCTTCGGTGTCTGGGAGCCGCACCTGACCGGGTGGCTCCGGCGCCGGCTCGGGCCGGGCGACACGTTCGTCGACGTCGGGGCCAACATCGGCGTCTTCACCGTCCTCGCCTCCCGGCTCGTCGGCGGTACGGGCCGGGTGGTGGCCGTGGAAGCCTCGCCCGCGTTCCACGGGCACCTGCTGCGCAATCTCCGGCTGAACGGCTGCGCCAACGTCCGGGCGGTGAACTCGGCGGTCGCCGACCGGCGCGAGCGGCTCACCTTCGTACTGGCCAGTTCCCACAACATGGGGGCCAACAGCATCGTTCCGTACGACGGTCCGGCCGAGTCGGTCTTCGAGACGGAGGCGGTGCCGCTGACGGAACTGCTGACCGACCGGGAGGTCGCCGGTGCGCGGGTCGTCAAGATCGACGTGGAGGGCGCGGAGGGGAGCGTCGTACGCGGCCTGGCGCCGCTGCTCGGCGCGCTGCGGCCGGATGCCGAGGTCTGTGTCGAGGTGACGCCGGAGCGGATGGCGCGGCTCGGCGACTGTGCCGAGGAACTGATGGGCACGTTCGCCGCGGCGGGTTTCCACGCCTACCGGATGACCAACGGCTACGCGCCCGCCGACTCCCTCAGGGCGCTCCGGGAGGGGCCCGCCGCCCCGGTGCGGTGGCGGGGGCCGCTCGTGGGGGAGACGGAGCTGGTCTTCTCGCGGGTGGACGCCGAGACGCTGCCGTAGCCGATCAGGTGGTGTCTCCCCACCCCAGGCCGGCCAGTGCCCGGGCGCGTGCCTCGATCACCCGCATGCGCGCGTCCCGCTCCGCCGGGTCCACGTGCGCCGCCTGCCCGGTCACCTGCCCCTCCCACTTGCGGTAGAGCAGGCCCGCCTCTTCGGTGAACCACCCGCGGCTGACGGCGTTCAGGGCGAGCAGGAGGCCCGTGTCCTCCGAGGCGGGCAGGGCCATCCAGCCGCCGAGGGCGAGGAGCAGGTCGCGGCGGACGCAGAGGGTCGCCGGGTGGACCGGGGCGCGGAAGCCGTCGGCCTGCCAGGCGGTGAGGAGGGAGTTCCGCTCGATGGGGCCGGGGTCCGGGTCGCCCGGGAAGCCGGCCGTCGAACCGTCGGGCATGAGGTCCAGGACGCGGGAGGTCACCCACCCGATCGTGGCGTCGGCCTCCAGAACCGCCAGGTCACGGGCGAGCGCCCCGGCGGTGAGCCGGTCGTCGGCGTCGAGGATCCTCACGTACTCGCCCTCCGCGCGGGCCAGCGCGATGGTCCGGGCCACACCGGGACCGCCCGCCCGGTCCGCCCGGCCCTGCCGGAACGTCACCCGGGGATCGGCCGGGACACAGCGGCGTACGTCGTCCGTCCGGCCGTCCTCCTGGACGAGCCACTGCCATTCCCAGCCGTCGGGCAACTCCTGGGCGCGCAGGGAGGCGTACGCGTCCTGGAGGAAGGGGGCGGACGGGGCGTGGACGGCCGTGACGACGGTGACGCGGCGGCTCATCCGGCTCACCACCTCTCGTTCAGGTTCGTCGTGCCCGCTCAAGATACGGCTCCCGCGGCTTGTTCCGTCGGCCGTGGGGCCCTACTAGCCTGGTGCGAGGGGTCGTTGACGGGGAGGGAGTCGCGCGTATGAAGGTCACCGTCGATCAGGATCTCTGTTACGGCTCCGCCGACTGTGTGTACCGGGTGGGCTCCGTCTTCACCACGGTGGACGGGTTCGGCGCCGTCATCCCGGGGCGCGAGGACACCGGGGACGACCCGCGCGTGCGGGAGGCGGCCGAACAGTGCCCGTCGCAGGCGATCAGCATCACGGACGGTCAGTAGCGGCAGCACGACGCGAAAAGGCCCGGCGCTCCACGAGCGCCGGGCCTTTTCGCTGTGGGATGCGAGGGTTCGTGGGCCCCTCAGCGTTGTAGCGGCGGGTCGGTCGGAGCCAGAGGTTCCGCTTCCGTCGGTCCGGCCGTGTCGCACAGGGCGGCGGAGTGGGCCGCGGCGACCGCGTCGGTGGCGGGACGGTGGCGGCAGCTGGGGGACGTGCCGTGGGCCTCGGCCCGGATGCGCTGCTTCATCGTGGGCGGCAGGGCGCCGGCCCGTGGCCAGGAACGCGGGGACATCGCCGGGGCCGTCGCCGCGGGGACGTCGCGCTCGCTGTTGCGTGCGGTCTCGCTCTGCGGTACCGCCGCCGCGGCGGTCGTCGTGACGAGTCCGAGCGCCGTGCACAGCGCCAGGAAGGCGGTGACGAAGGCGGTCCATACGCTGAGGACCTTGTTCCGGGCCATGGCCCCTCACTTTCGGGTCGGGCGATTTGCGTACTTTCCTCATGATGTGTATGAGCGCCGCGAAGTGGTGGAGCGACGCCCGTGGCGCGTCGATCTTCAGATCAACATCACACGGATGGGTGCAAGACGGGCGAAAAGTACGTAAGAGGTAAAAGGGGGAGCAAAATTCACCGTCCGTGGGGGTGTGATCACCCTCCGGCCGGAACGGTCCGGCCCTCCTCTACTGGGCTCCGGCGGTGGTGAGTTGACGCCGGGCGCAGGTCACCGATCGATATCGGCCGGTGTGTATAGTCGGGCGGCAGAGGTCCCCTACGTCAAGGAAAGACGAGGTCGCGCGGTGAAGAAGCTTCTCCTGGTCGCACTGGCCGCCATCGGCGGGCTCCTCGTGTACCGCCAGATCCAGGCGGATCGCGCCGAGCAGGATCTGTGGACGGAGGCGACTGACTCCGTGCCCACGGGTTCGTGAGGACGACCGGCAACCGGTCCTGAGAACAGACCCCGGCCGTATCACGGTCGGGGTTTTGTGTTGCCCGGGACCCGGGAACGGCCCGGGAACGACCTGGGAACGACCTGGGAACGGCCCGGGACCGACCCGGGACCGACCCGGGACGACCGGGGACCGTACGGGGACCGACCCGATCCGCGGAACCGGCGGATGGCGGGCGGGGCGGCGGGGCAGGATGGGCCACGGTCGGGTCGGTCCGGGTCCGGGTCCGGTGAGCGGGAGGGGTGGCGGGCGATGAGGTGGCGGCGGCGTACGTCGGGGCCCAGGGGCAGGGGTGGGCGCATACGGGCGTTCCGGCGCCTGGTCACTGTGACCGCTGTGACCGCCGTGGGCTCCGTGACCGCCGTGACTGCCGCGCTCTGTGGGACGGCTGCCGCAGCGGGCGGCGCGGACCTGGCCCTGACGGCCGGTCCGGCGAGCGGCCACGCCTCGGCGGGGTCGGCCGGCGGCTACGCCTTCGCCGAGGGCGCCCGGCGCGTCGACGGAGCCGGCGGCACGGCCGACGCCGCGCGCCTGGCGGCGGGCGTCACCTACCGAAGCTCCCTGGACCGCGACGCCAGGGCCTACTACGCCCTCGAACTCGACGCCGCCTCGGACGCCTACGTCTCCGTCACCGCCGTACCCCGCCCCGGCGAGGAGGTCGTCGCCGTCGACGGCGTCCGGGTCTCCGTGCAGGACGCCGACGGCGGCTCCTGCTCCCTGGACAGCGCCACCTTCGGCGCCGCCCGCAGCCCGCGCCCCGTCACCGCCTGGGGAGCACGCGAGATCACCCGCACCGGGACCCGGTGCCAGGACCCCGGCCGCTACTACGTGGTCGTCGAACGCGTCCGGCCGCAGGACTCGCCGCCGGACGCCTGGGACCTGGAGCTGACCACCGTCTCCGAGCCGGCGGTGAAGGGCACGGCGGCCACGGACGCCCCGCAGACCTGGGACTCGGCCTCGCCCGCCCCTCTCACCGGCGAACCGGAGAACCGCCCGGCCGGCGCGGGTTTCACCGACGCCGCGTCCATCGGCCAGGGCGCCTGGCGTGCCGACGCCGAGCCCGGTCAGACCCTCTATTACAAGGTGCCCCTCGACTGGGGCCGGCAGCTGTACGCCAGCGCCGAGCTCGGCAGCGCCGACGGCCGCTCCGGCTACGCGACCGGGGCCCTGTCGCTGTCCCTCCTCAACCCCGTCCGCGGCCAGGTCGACAGCGCCGGCACCGGCTACACCGGACGTCGGGCCACGGTCGACCTGGGGCCCGTGCCGCCGGTGGCGTACGGCAACCGGTACGCCGTCGCCGAGGAACAGAGCGCGATGCGGTTCGCCGGGTCGTACTACCTGGTCGTGCATCTCGCGGAACAGGTCGCCGACCGCTTCGGCGACGGGCCGTTCGAGGTCGTCCTGCGCCTCCGGCTGACGGGGACGGAGCGGACCGGACCCGACTACGCGGGGGAGCCGGTGCCGCGCCGCGTCTTCGAGGCGACGGAGCCGTTCCGGGCGGCGGCGTCCGACGACGCGGCCGGGAGCCAGGCCGGGGACGGTGCCGGGGACCCGGCGATGAGGGCGGTCGCGGTCGGCGGGATCGGCACGGGGAGTGTGCTGCTGGCCGGGCTCGGGGTGTGGACGCTCGTGGCGCGGCGCAGGGGGGCGTAGCGGAGCGGGGGCGGCTGTGGGGGTCCAGGCTCAGATACGGGTCAGGGCCCAGAACCCCACCGCGTAGCAGACCAGCGCGAGGAACAGCAACGGGAGCGCCACCGCCGCCGGGGGCCCGGGGCGACGGCGCCGGGGGGCGCGGTGCTGTGCGACGGGCGGGGCCGGAGGTTGCCTGGTGTGGGCGCCCTGCGCGGTGTAGGCGGCGGTGGGGGGAGGCGTGTGCGGGTTCTGAAGTTGCGGGGGTTGGGGCTGGGGCGTGTGCTGCGGGTACGGGACGGCCGGGGGTGTGTGAGGCGGCTGTGGCTGCGGTTGCGGCTGGGGCTGACCCAGCAGGGCGACCGTGGAGTGCGGAGGCGGCAGATGGAAGCTGCCGGTGTCCGACATACCGGGCAGCGGGGGCGGGGCGGGCGGGTCCTCCGTACCGGTGGGCGCACCGGTGGGCGCGGCGGAGCGGGGAGACGCGTCGCGGTTCGCGACCGTGACCGGACCGTCGGGGCCGAACCCGGTCGGCAGCGGTCCCACCTGCTCGAATATCTCGATCAGCTCGTCGTCGGGCCCCGGCTCCGGCAGCAGCTCCACCGCTGCGGCCAGTGCCTTGCGCGCCCCCGTGGCCGTACGGAACCGGGCCTGCGGATCCGGTTGCAGCAGCGTCGACACGACCTGCCACAACGGCTCCGGAATGTTCGCCGGCGCCGGCGGCGTCCCGTGCTCGGCGAAGTACTGCACCAGCGCCTTGGTGTCCGGCTTGGCGCCCTCCAGCAGATACAGCGCGACCAGCCCTACGGCGAACAGGTCGGCGGCGAAGTCCGGTTCCGCGCCCATCATCGACTCGGGCGCAAGGTAACCGGGCGTCCCGACCACCAGGTCGGCCTCCGTCAGCCGGGGTTCGCCCAGGCGCATCGCGATCCCGAAGTCCCCCAGCCGCAGCCGGGGACGGGCGGTGCCGGTGGCTTCCAGCAGGATGTTGGCGGGTTTGATGTCCCGGTGGACGACGTCCTCGGCGTGCACCGCGGCCAGCCCGGACAGCAGCTGGTCGAGCAGGGTGCAGACATAGCCGGGCGGCAGCGGACCGTAGTCCCCGACCACATGGACCAGTGAGCCGCCGGTGACCAGGTCCATGGTGAACAGGACCTTGTCGTCGTCGGCCGCCCAGCTGGCCGGGGCCAGCACATGGGGATGGTCGATCCGCAGCGCCTGCTCCCGCACGAACCGCAGCAGGGAGTGGGCGTCGCGCTGCTGGAGCACCTTGGCGGCCACGTACCGTCTGCGGCGGTGGTCCCAGGCGCGCCACACCGCGCCGACTCCTCCGCGCCCGATCGGGTCGACCAGTTCGTACCGTCCGGCGAAGACCTCACCCATCGCCCTGCGCGCCCCTCCCCCTGTCCTTCCCGCCCCGCGTCCACGGCACCTGCGCGGGCCCGGCTGCCGTACCCCCTCGGCGATCGGGCCCGGGCGGGGTCAGCTCTGGTGGGACTGGTAGTGCGCGACCGCGTCCGAGGTGCGGCCGGCGCCGTAGACCCGAAGGAACTCTGCCAGCTCCGGGTGGGTCGGGGCGAGGGTGTCGGCGGCTTCTATGATGTCGCCGGCGGCGGCCACCGAACGCAGCAGGGACTGGATCTCACGGACCACCCGCTTCACCGTGGGCGCACCGGAACTGCTCGTGGTCTGCGTCGTGTTGCTCAGCACCGAACCCCCCTGGGACTTCTTGATCTCGTCCATCCGCTCGGTGGCCTCGGCCGCGCTGACACTGCCGTCCGCGACCTGCCCCGCCAGGTCCTGCAGCAGCTGCACCCGCTGTACCACCGCCGGATTGCCGATCTTCGCCCGCTGACCGCTCATCAGCTGCGACAGCATCGGCGCGGACAGCCCCAGGACCCCCGCGAGACGCGCCTGGTTGAGCCCGAGATCGTCGATCAGCCTGCGGAAGAGCGCCCCCAGTGGCTCCCCGTACCAGTTCCGCTGCAGTTCCCGCGCTCTTGCGGTGGCTTCCTGCTGTGCGGCGTCCATTGCGTCTCCCCATCGCTTCCCCAAAAACCGCAGTTCGCTCCAGCGAACCACGCCGAGCATCTTACGGAGAGTGGTTGTTCACCGGGACCCCCAATCTGTTTGGGAGATAAGGGGGACCACCCGGTACTCTTGTCTGCGGCGCCCGCCGGGACGGAGTTCCCGCCGGCCGGACGCCACGGTCCGGGGCCTTAGCTCAGTTGGTAGAGCGCTGTCTTTGCATGGCAGATGTCAGGGGTTCGACTCCCCTAGGCTCCACAGCGAGTCAGACGCCCTCTGAGAGCAATCTCAGAGGGCGTCTCCATGATCGGAGTCCGCATAGCGTCCACAACCCCACGGACGCCCCCTGCGTATTGCCCTGTCAGGCGCGGGCGGGAGGAGCGGGCGCGCATGCCGGCTGCGCCGGACTGCTGGTAGCGGTCGGCTCAGCGCTGCGCCGTGGTCGGCGAGGACTTCACGATCGATCAGCCGTGAGCCCTGTCACCGTCCGCAACCTCCCGAGACAGAACAGCTAGTCGGCGCCCTCGCGGTGCCGTGGGCAGCGGCACGGCGGCCACGCCGACGTGATCTCGTAGGGGTCCGGCTTGGTGCTGGACGTGATCTCGACCTCTGGCCGTTCCTCGATCACGTGGCCGTCGCGGATAACGGTCACGCGCATCGTCATCAGCCGCATCGGCTCCGCGGTCACCAGGTGCCGCCGTGCGCGTCGCGCTGATGCCGGGCGAGCAGGACGCGCTCGTCGGTCGCGTGGGAGTAGTCGCGCCGTTCCGTGGCCCGCTCGACGGCCACCTGGTGGCGTTCACAGGTGGCGCACTGGGGGGCTGCCGGGGTGGGTGCGGGGGTTCTGCGCTCGTACACGTCGACTCCAGTTCAGTCGGCCGCGCCCCGGGAGGAGACCGCCTCGCAGGGGTGACTCGTGGGTTGTCGACGCTAGGACTGTGATGTGCAGTACCCCAAGCGATGTGCAGTTCTGTGCAACCAAGGCTGCACGCTCGGGTGAAGCAGGAGACATACTCTTGACCGTTCCTCTCCGTTGAGTGACTGTTACGCACAGTCCTGCACATCTGGCTGACGGAGGTTGCCGTGTCGCTACGGTTCATCGGGATCGACCCATCCACCGGAGACCATGAAAGTCCCACGGTCTGGGTCGACGAGCAGAAGCAGGAGCTTGTGTTCCAGGGGTGGAAGCCGGACCCGGAGCTCGAAGCGGAGTGCGCATCGTTCGAGGTATCTGGGCATGCGGTAGGCATCCCCGACACGGAGGCCGTGATCCGTATCCCCGCGAGGATGATCCACATGATCAGGGAGGCGTGCGATGCCCTCGAACGTGCCGCAGTCGTTCGCTGACCTGCTGGCCAGCACTACCCGAACCGCCGTGCACCTGGAAATGCGCGACAGCTACGCCGTCGACTACGAGATCGGCCCGTTCGCCGAGTGGCGCCGCGGCTTCCGGCATGACCCGGACGACCGCCCGTCGTGGTGGCGGCCATGGCTCGACCTCGTGCAGGAGACCGTAGCGCGGGGGGTTGTCGTACGGCGGGCCCGTATCGTCTCCGAACCGGTCAGCGAGTACACCCGCTTCCTCCACGACGGAACTTTCACCAACGTCGCCGCAGGTGAACTGGTGCGTTGGCTGCCCCGGCGGCTGGCGTCCATGATCCCACTGCCCGGTAACGACTTCTGGCTGTTCGATGACCGTGTCGTCCGGTGGAACCATTTCACCGGTGACGGCCAGTCCGCCGGCGGCGAGGTCACCGACGACCCAGCAGCAGCGAAGCTGTGCGCCCAAGCGTTCGAGGAGGTCTGGGACCGGGCCATCCCGCACGACCAGTACACGATCACCTGACCCCGATCCCGACAGGCCAGCTCATGCCCACGTCCCCGTCCTCCTCTGCCCAGGAAGCACGCAGGGTCGTCGCCCGACGACTGCGAGATCTGCGCAAGAGTGCCGGACTCACCGTCAGCGAGCTGGCCTGTCGGTGCGGCTGGCACCACGCCAAGACATCCCGGATCGAGAACGCCCGCACCGCGCCCAACGCCACCGACATCCGGCTCTGGTGTCGCGCGACCGGCACCGAGGACCAGGCCGCTGACCTCATCGCGCAGTCTCTGCACGCCGAGTCCATGTACACGGAGTGGCGCACCCAGGTACGCGCCGGCCTCACAGCCCTCCAGGGCAGCGAACCCCGGCTGTTCGAGGACACCCAGGTCTTCCGTGTCTACTCCTCAACGCTGGTGCCGGGCCTCCTTCAAACTGAGGGATATGCCACCGGTGTTCTCCGCATCAGCGCCAGCTTCCGGGAACTCCCCGTAGACGACAGCGCAGACGCCGCGCGCGCCCGCGTCGGCCGGTCCGCCATCATCCATCGGCCAGGGCATACGTTCGTGCTCGTAGTTGAGGAGGCGGCGCTGCGGCACCATGTCTGTGACTCCAACGGCATGGCGGCCCAGCTCGGTTACCTCCTCACCGCAGGCGCGCTGCCCCAGGTGTCACTGGGCATCATCCCTATGAGCACGCGGCGGCGCACGCAGTGGCCGCGCGAGACCTTCCACATCTACGACGACCGCCTGGTCTCGGTTGAGCTGGTGTCGGCGCGCGTGCGGATCACTCAGCCCTCTGAGATCGCGCTCTACTTCAAGGCGTTTGAGCAGCTGCGAGGCATGGCCGTGTACGGCGCTGACGCGCGGGCCCTGGTCCTCCGGGCGATCGAGGCCCTGCACTGATCCCGGACGCAAGAAGACGGCCCCGCCCTCCTGGAATTCGCAGAGGAGAGCGGGGCCGCGGTCATGAGCTGGTGTTGTGCGGGGACGGGCGGGATGTTTCCGTGGTCCGGGAGTGAGGCGCCGGTGGCGTGGAGTCCGCGTCTCCGGCCGGTCCCGGCAGGCGCAGCCCACGGGACTCGGCCACGCGCAGGGCGTCGGTCAGGCACTCTGCGAGGCGGAGTCCGGCGTAGCGGACCTCGGTGTACGGGGAGGCCGGGTCGTCCAGGACCGGGCGGGTGAGGCTGAGGATGTCCTCGGCGGTGGCGAGCTGCATGGCCTCCATGTCGTCGGCGAGACGGGAGAGGTAGCCGCCGTTCTCGTCCGTGGAGAGGTAGCAGGGCTTGCCGTCCGGGGAGCGCCAGGGCAGCAGACGCAGGGTGCCCGGGGACGTGGGGGCGCGGTGCTCCGTCATGCCGCGGACACCTCCGGAGCGCCGACGAGGTGCCGGTCGAGGTCGATGCCGAAGTCGGCGGCGAGGACGAGGGCGAGGCGACGGCGCTGTTTGAGGGCGGCGTCCTGTTCATGGGCGAGGAGGTAGGGGCGCACGAGGCGGGACACGGTTCCGTCGAGGGGGGTGGGCAGACCGTAGGGGGAGCGGTGGAGGGGGAGGCGCGCGGGCGGTGCCGGGGGCGGGACGAGCGGTACGGCGGTGAGGTGCGGCCGGTGACGGGGACGGCGGTGTCTGCCGGTGCCGGGGGTGAGGAAGAGGCGCAGCCAGAGGGCGAGGCGGCGGATAAGGTCGGGCATGTCGACGCTCCTTGTCAGCGTTGGCCGTGCCCCGGGAGGTCTTGTCCACCTCGCCGGGGCGTCTCGTCTCCTGACCGTATACCGCCATACATCCCTCTGTATACAAGTGCAGACAGATCCATCCGATCGTGCAGGGACCTGTATCTCTACGTTGGACATATGAGCGACAGGGAAGAAGCCGAGTCCACACTGGACCCCATGAGCGCGAGGCCGCTGTACGTACAGTTGGCTGACGTCATCGCCCGCAGGATCAAGTCGGGGGAACTGGCTCCGGACCGCCCTATCCCTTCGGAGCACCGTCTTGCCGACGAATACGGTGTTGCGCGCTTGACCGCCCGGCGAGCCGCGCAGGAGCTGCGCGAACGCGGGCTGATCGTCACTGTGCGGGGCAAAGGGTCTTTCGTGGTCGAACAGCCGCCCGTCGGCGACCCTGAAGTCGGTGAACCGGACCACTGAGGACGCTGCGCCACCCGAACCCACCCGGCGTCAACTTCCCCGGACCCAGCGGGACTTGACGATCATGGGGGTGTCGGAGGACGTACGGTTCAGGCGGAAGACGCCATGTCGGCTCTTGATATCGTCACTCCACAAGGCACCGGCATCCCCACCCCTGCGGGGCGGTGCCACGTGACTCATCGCCGCCGTGGGCCGTCGGCCGCGTCGGCGAGGTGGAAGGGGTAGACCATGCGGGCGAAGGTACGGGCCGCTCTCGACGCGCTCTACATGAAGCGACTCGTCAGGGAGCTGGAGGGACGCCCACGCCCTCAGCACATCGGCATCATGCTCGACGGCAACCGCCGGTGGGCCAAGATGTCGGGCATCAACGACCCGCGTGAGGGCTACCGCGCGGGCGGCGCGAAGGTGCTGGACTTCCTGCGCTGGTGCGACTCGGCCGAGATCGAGCACGTCACCCTCTACATGCTCTCCGACGACAACCTGCACCGGCCCGAGGAAGAGCTGACCCCGCTCATCGACATCATCGCCGAGGTGGTGGAGCGGCTGGCCGCCCCCGGCAACCCCTGGCCCGTCGAGGTCGTCGGGGCCCTGGACCTGCTGCCGGCCGAATCCGCCGGCCGCCTCAAGACCGCCACCGCCGCCACCCAGGGCCGCCAGGGCGGCACCAAGGTCGACGTCGCCGTGGGCTACGGCGGCCGGCGCGAGATCGTCGACGCCGTCCGGTCCGCCCTCACCGAGCACAGCGCCCAGGGCGGGGACATCGACGAGTTCATCGAGTCCTTCACCATGGAGCACATCTCCAAGCACCTGTACTCCAAGGCGCGCTCCGAGTCCGACCTCATCATCCGCACCTCCGGCGAACAGCGGCTCTCCGGATTCCTGCTCTGGCAGTCCGCGTACGCCGAGATGTACTTCTGCGAGACGTACTGGCCGGACTTCCGCGAGATCGACTTCCTGCGCGCCCTGCGCTCGTACTCCTTGCGGGAGCGACGCTACGGACGGTGAGCGCGAGGAAGCGCACGGTTTCACGTGAAACAACGCCGTGGGGCGGGAGAGTCCGGCTCTCCTGCCCCACGGCGCTGTGTCCGGCCCCGGTGCGGGGCGTCAGCGCTGGTCGTCGCCCTTGGCGGCCTCGTCCTCGGCCTGCTTGGCCTCCACCTCGGGGTCGAGCGTCGCCCCGCTGCCGTCCACCGACGACAGCCGGCCCGGCTCCGGGACCTCCGTCGCCTCCGGCGGCTCGACCAGCCAGTCCGGGTTGGCCTGCTTGTCCCACCACTTCCACGCGGCGAAGGCGCCGCCCGCCACGAGACCCAGGACCGCCAGCACCCTGACGGCATGGCCGGCCTTCGCCCGCCGCTCGTGCTTGCGGACCAGCTTCTGGATCTCCTTGGCCGAGACCTGACCGCGCAGCGCCGCCAGCGCCGCGGCACCGCGCAGCGCCGCCTCGTCCCGGACGGGACCGGCCGCCGCCACCGCCTGCTCCAGCTTGGGCCGGGAGTACTCGGCCGCCTGCCGGGCGGCGATACGGGCACGCAGAGCGGCCTCATGGGCGGCCAGGTCCACCTTCGGCGGCATGTGCGAGAGAGCCTGCTCCAGACGCGGCGCGACATACGCGCCGTACTGCAGCCGGGCCTGGTCGGCGGCAAGGGACACCTTGGGCGCCAGCCGTACGCGCGCCTCGTGTGCGTAGTGCGCGGCCCTGTCCTTGGCCGTGTCGGCGTAGGGCGCCACCACTTCCGCGGCGTGCAGCACGCTGTCCTTCGCCGAACCGGTCGCGGCGCGCACGCTGTCGATGCGGGTCACGGGTTCCTCCTCCTCGGTGGCGTACGGTAATTCGACTTTCCACCCTTTTACGGATCATGCCTGCCGGCACACCGTCAGGCATGCGAGGGCGGGCATCCGGGTCATGACGAGCCGTACCGAATGATGATCAATAGGTGATCTACGGGTGATCCACTGGGATAGCGGGTGAATACGGGGCAACGGGAGCTTGGCGTCGACAATGCCACGGATCGACGCGCAGCGCCCCCGGCTCGGGAGTACTCGGCCGGATTTCCGCAAGCGACACGCGCTGAAGAGGGACAACGATCGGCCGCTGGGCGACGTGCGCGGCGGTCCGTGCGAGGATCGGGGAGTCACAAGGAAGACAACGGAAGGCAGATCGTGGCTGAGCAGCTTTACGCCACCCTGAAGACCAACCACGGGGACATCAACGTCCGGCTCCTGCCGAACCACGCCCCCAAGACGGTGAAGAACTTCGTCGAGCTGGCCAAGGGCGAGCGCGAGTGGACCAATCCGGCCACCGGCCAGAAGTCCACGGACAAGCTCTACGACGGGACGGTCTTCCACCGGGTGATCAGCGGGTTCATGCTCCAGGGCGGCGACCCGCTGGGCAACGGCACCGGCGGTCCCGGTTACCAGTTCGAGGACGAGTTCCACCCGGACCTCGCCTTCGACAAGCCCTACCTGCTGGCCATGGCCAACGCCGGTCCGGGCACCAACGGCTCGCAGTTCTTCATCACCGTCGCCCCGACGACGTGGCTGAACCGCAAGCACACCATCTTCGGTGAGGTCGCCGACGAGGCCAGCCAGAAGGTCGTGGACGCCATCGCCACCACGCAGACCAACCCGCGCACCGACCGTCCGGTCCAGGACGTCGTCATCGAGACGGTCGTCGTGGAGACCCGCGAGGGCTGATCCACCCCTGCCGGCACCGGCCGCGGCCGGCCGCCACGGGAACCGAACGCCCCGCTCATCCGTAGGGATGGGCGGGGCGGGTGCATTGCACACGACGATCGAGGGGACACCTCATGGACCAGGCAGCGGGAGGCACGCCACAGGACGCCGGGACCCCGCCGACCTGCTACCGCCATCCGGACCGCGCCACCGGTGTCCGCTGCACCCGCTGCGAACGCCCGGTCTGCCCGGAGTGCATGATCGACGCCTCCGTCGGATTCCAGTGCCCCGAATGCGTCCGCGGCGGTTCCGGCACCGGCCACACCCCCGCCGCGAGCCGGCCCCGCACCCTGGCGGGCGGCACCGTGGTGACCGACCCCCGGCTGCTCACCAAGATCCTGGTCGGCCTCAACGTCGCGTGCTACCTGGTCCAGCTCGCCGTCGGCGACCGCTTCACCGCGCGGTTCGAACTCATCGGCCAGGCCTACGTACCGCTGCTCGGCTCCGTGGAGGGCGTCGCCGACGGCCAGTGGTACCGCCTGCTCACCGCGATGTTCCTGCACGGCAGCCCCATCCACATCATCTTCAACATGCTCAGCCTCTGGTGGATCGGCGGCCCCCTGGAACAGGCGCTCGGCCGGGCCCGCTACCTCGCGCTCTACGTCCTGTCCGGACTGGCCGGCAGCGCCCTCACCTACCTGATCGCCGCGCCCAACCAGCCCTCGCTCGGCGCCTCCGGTGCCGTCTTCGGCCTCTTCGGTGCCACCGCCGTGCTGATGCGCAGGCTGCGGTACGACATGCGGCCGGTCGTCGCCCTGCTGGCGATCAACCTGATCTTCACCTTCAGCCCGGGCTTCAACATCGCCTGGCAGGCCCACGTCGGCGGTCTCGTCGCCGGTGTCGTGATCGGCTACGGCATGGTCCACGCCCCGCGGGAGCGGCGGGCGCTCGTCCAGTACGGGACCTGTGCGCTGGTGTTCGTGATCACTCTCGCGCTGGCCCTGGTGAGGACCGGCCAGCTCACCTGAGCGCCGGTTGTCCACATCGGTGCCGCATCTTGTGCACAGGGCGTGGGAACGCGTGCGCCCCCTGTCACCGACCCGCGTTTCCGCAGGTCAGCCGGGGGCGAACGTATTTTCGGTTACCGGTATGTCTGTCGTACCGGCGTCAACGTCCGGTGAGTTATCCACAGATCGTCGTTTCTTTTCCCCAGCGTGTGGACAAGGGCTGTGGATAACTCAGTGGATAGCCGTGGGCAGAGCTGCGTTCACCAGCGGGTGGGCGCTACTTCCACTGCGTGGAGACGCCGAACCCGGCGGCGATGAAGCCGAAGCCCACCACGATGTTCCAGTTGCCCAGGCTCTCGACCGGCAGCGAGCCGTCGGTCACGTAGAACACCACGATCCACGCGAGGCCGATGAGGAACATGGCCAGCATGACGGGGGCGACCCAGGCACGGCTGTTCAGCTTGATGCTCGTCGACTGCTTCGCCGGCGGCGGCGTGAAATCTGCCTTCTTGCGGATACGTGACTTCGGCACGAGGGTCTCTCCTGTCGATGCGCTGCGTGGCCGCGCAGGGAACTGGGTCCGGGCGTCCGTTAGCGTAGTGCTTCCGTGGCGCCGAAGGAGATAAGGGTACGTTGAGCAATTCTGCCGACTCCCCCCAGGCCGGTTCCAGTGCTGCCCGCCGACGCCGTTTCCGGCCCGTACGGGCCCTGACCGCGGCCGTCTTCGCGCTCGCCGGGCTGATCTTCTTCACCAGCTTCGACACGGCCAGGGGCACCGACATCCGCACCGACGACTCCCTGCTGAAGCTGTCCGACCTCATCCAGGAGCGCAGCCGGGACAACGGCGCGCTGGACGAGACCAACGCCGCCCTGCGCGACGACATCGAGGCCCTCGCCGAACGCGACGACGGCAGCACCGAGGCGGAGGACGACAAGCTCGCCGCCCTGGAGCGGCGCGCTGGCACGCAGGAGCTGAAGGGCGAGGCGCTCACGGTCACCCTGGACGACGCCCCGCCGGACGCCACCGCCAAGCTGCCGGGCTACCCCGAGCCGGAGCCCGACTACCTGGTGATCCACCAGCAGGACCTGCAGGCCGTGGTGAACGCGCTGTGGCAGGGCGGCGCCGAGGGCATCAAGGTCATGGACCAGCGGCTGATATCCACCAGCGCCGTGCGCTGCGTGGGCAACACGCTGATCCTCCAGGGCCGCGTCTACTCACCGCCGTACAAGGTCACGGCGGTCGGCGACCCGGAGAAGCTGAAGGAGGCGCTGTCGGCGTCCCCGGCGATCCAGAACTACATGGTGTACGTCAACGTCTACGGACTCGGCTGGAAGGTCGAGGAGGACGGCGCGGTCACGCTCCCCGGCTACTCGGGCACGGTGGACCTGCACTACGCCGAGCCCGTGGAGTGACCGGCCCCGCGGAGGCCGGGAAACCGGAGGCGTCGCGCCGTTAGTCTGGTGGCGTACGGCGTGATTCTGGTGCCGTGGTGCGACGGAAGGGACGGCATGTACGGCTGGATCTGGCGGCATCTGCCGGGAAACGTATGGGTGAAGGCGCTCCTTTCGCTCGTGCTCGTCGTGGCCGTGGTCTACGTCCTGTTCCAGTACGTCTTCCCGTGGGCCGAGCCGCTGCTTCCCTTCAACGATGTGACGGTGGACAACCAGTGAGTGCGCGGATTCTCGTCGTCGACAACTACGACAGCTTCGTCTTCAACCTGGTCCAGTACCTGTACCAGCTGGGCGCCGAGTGCGAGGTGCTGCGCAACGACGAGGTGTCCACGGCGCACGCCCAGGACGGCTTCGACGGAGTGCTCCTGTCCCCGGGGCCGGGCGCGCCCGAGCAGGCGGGCGTCTGCGTGGACATGGTCCGGCACTGCGCGGCCACCGGCGTCCCCGTCTTCGGCGTCTGCCTCGGCATGCAGTCGATGCAGGTGGCGTACGGCGGCGTCGTGGACCGGGCGCCGGAGCTGCTGCACGGCAAGACCTCGCCGGTCGAGCACGGGGGCAAGGGCGTCTTCGCCGGCCTCCCCTCGCCCTTCACGGCGACCCGCTACCACTCCCTGGCCGCCGAGCCGGGCACGGTGCCGGCGGAGCTGGAGGTGACCGCCCGCACGCCCGACGGGATCGTGATGGGGCTGCGGCACCGGGAACTGCCCGTCGAGGGCGTGCAGTTCCACCCCGAGTCGGTGCTGACCGAGCACGGACACCTGATGCTGGCCAACTGGCTGGCGGAGTGCGGCGACGAAGGCGCGGTGGCGAGGTCCGCGGGGCTCGCCCCGGTGGTGGGCAGGGCCACGGCGTGACCGCGCTGCGCCCCGAGCGGGAGCCCGGCGCCGAGGCGGCCGGGCTGTCCGGGGGGGCGTTCGCGGACGCCCCGGCGCACGGTGACGCCCCGGCGCACGGTGACGCCGGCCCGGCGGGGACCTCGTACGGGCAGGAGCCGTACGGGGACCAGGGCGCGCTCGGGGGCGGCGGCCGGTACGACGACGAGACGGTGGCGCTGCGGGTCGTGGACCCGGCGGCGCGGACGAGCGCCGGACGAAGCGCCTCCGCGCCCGTCCCGGGCGGCCGTGCGGCCCGCAGGAAGGCCGCCAAACGGCGTCAGGGCGGCCGTGGGGCCGCCCGCCGGGCGTCGGGCGCCGCCAAGGCGCCCGCGGGCCCGACGGCGCCGCAGGGGGGCGACGAGGGTCCGAGAGCGCCCCTCACACGGGTCGAGGCGCGGCGGCTGGCCCGGGCGAGCAAGCCGAGCGCGGCGACGGTCGCCAGCCGGGCGATCGGCGAACTGTTCATCACCACCGGTGTGTTGATGCTGCTGTTCGTCACCTACCAGCTGTGGTGGACGAACGTGCGGGCGCAGGCGCAGGCGGACAAGGCGGCGAGCAGCCTCCAGGACGACTGGGCCGACGGCAAGCGCAACCCGGGGACCTTCGAGCCCGGTCAGGGCTTCGCGCTGCTGCACATCCCGAAGCTGGACGTCGTGGTGCCGATCGCCGAGGGCATCAGCAACGAGAAGGTGCTCGACCGGGGCATGGTCGGGCACTACGCCGAGGGAGCGCTGAAGACGGCGATGCCGGACGCCAAGACCGGCAACTTCGGGCTCGCGGGGCATCGCAACACGCACGGCGAGCCGTTCCGGTACATCAACAAGCTCCAGCCGGGCGATCCGATCGTCGTGGAGACGCAGGACGAGTACTTCGTCTACAAGATGGCGTCGATCCTGCCGGTGACGTCGCCGAGCAACACCAGTGTGCTGGACCCGGTCCCGCAGCAGTCGGGGTTCACGGGGCCCGGCCGCTACATCACACTCACCACGTGCACGCCGGAGTTCACCAGCAAGTACCGGATGATCGTGTGGGGCAAGATGGTCGAGGAACGGCCGCGCAGCAAGGGCAAGCCGGACGCACTCGTCGATTAAGGGCAGATGACCAGTGGCAGCGACCACCGACACCGATCACGAAGAGCACACCGGGGCGCCCCGTGCGGAGCCCGCGCCGCGCCCGCGCGGCCGGATCGCGCTGGCCGTCAGTGTCTTCGGTGAACTCCTCATCACGGCGGGCTTGGTGATGGGCCTGTTCGTCGTCTACTCCCTGTGGTGGACGAACGTCATGGCGGACCGCGAGGCCGACAAGCAGGGCGACCAGGTCCGGGACACCTGGGCGCAGGACGGCGGCGGTCCGGACGGCCCCGGGGCGCTGGACACCAAGGCCGGCATCGGCTTCCTGCACGTCCCGACGATGAGCAAGGGCGAGATCCTCGTCGAGAAGGGCACCTCGATGAAGATCCTGAACGACGGGGTCGCCGGCTACTACACCGACCCGGTCAAGGCGGAGCTGCCGACGACCGGCAAGAAGGGCAACTTCTCGCTGGCCGCGCACCGGGACGGGCACGGCGCCAAGTTCCACAACATCGACAAGGTCGAGAAGGGTGACCCGATCGTCTTCGAGACGAAGGACACCTGGTACGTCTACAAGGTCTACGGCATCCTCCCGGAGACCTCGAAGTACAACGTCGACGTCCTCGGGAAGATCCCGAAGGAGTCCGGCAAGAAGAAGGCCGGGCACTACATCACGCTGACGACGTGCACGCCGGTCTACACGAGCCGCTACCGGTACATCGTGTGGGGCGAGCTGGTGCGCACGGAGAAGGTGGACAGCGAGCGGACGGTGCCGAAGGAACTGCGCTGAGCGGCAGCCACGGCAAGAGCCCCGGTCCTCGTCGGAGGACCGGGGCTCTTGCCGTGGTGGGGGTGGGGACGGCGGGCGTCAGTCGCCGAAGCTGTCCCACCAGTTGCTGTTGTTGCCGTTCCCCTTGCCGTTCCCGTTGCCGTTCCCGTTGTTGCCGTCGGTCGCCGGAGTGGCGACCAGGCTGACGCTGTCGCCCTTCTTGACCTGGGTGTTCTCGGTCGGGTTGCTCGCGACGACGGTGGCGTCGTCCTCCTGCGAGCCGGCGATGCCGGAGAGCTGGAGACCGGCCTGGGACAGGACGCTCTTGGCCTCGGCGACCGTCATGCCGGTCACCTTCGGCATCGCGAACGACGTCTCCTCGGCCGGGGCCTTGGCGATCTTCACGGTGACGGTGCTGCCGCGGTCGACGTCGGTGCCCGGGGCGAGGCTCTGCTCGAAGATCTTGCCCTCTTCCTGGGCGCTGGACTCCTCGGTGGTCTGGCTGCCGAGGACCAGGCCCTTGGCCTCCAGGACGGACTTCGCCTCGTCCGGCGTCTTGCCCGTGATGTCGGGCACGGTCACCTGGGCCGTCTCCTTGGCCACGGTCAGGGTGACGGTGGAGCCCTTCGCCTTCGAGGTGCCGCCCGCGGGGTCCTGGGAGATGACCGTGTCCGGCGTCTCGGTGGACTCCTCGGTCTTCTGCTCGACCTCGAAGCCCGCCTCCTCCAGCGCCGCCTCCGCGTCGGAGTAGCTCTGGCCCTCGACGTCGGGGACCTCGACCTTGGGGGCGCCGGTGGAGACCACCAGGTTGATGGTCGTGTCCTTGTCGACGTCGGTGCCGCTCTTGGGGTCCTGGGAGCAGATCTTGCCCTTGGCCTCCTTCTCGCAGGAGTCCTCGGTGAAGGCCACCTTCAGGTCGGCGTTGACGGCCTGCTGCTCGGCGTCCGCCTTGGTCTGGCCGACGAAGTTCGGTGTGCTGATCGTGCCGTCGTCGGAGCCGCCGCTGCTGAAGACCTCCCGGCCGATCAGGATGGCGCCGATCAGGACCAGGATGCCCGCGACGACCAGCACGATCGTGGAGGTGTTGGACTTGCGCTTCTGCTGGCGGCGCCGGTCGGGGCGCTGCTCGTCGTAGCCGTAGCCGCCGTCGTCCGGGTTCATCGGCGGCAGCATCGAGGTGGCGCCGGCGCCGGAGTCGGCGCGCAGGGCCGTGGTCGGCTGGTCGTCGGGGTAGCCGCCGTACCCGACGGCGCCCATCGCGGCGGTGGCGGCGACCGGCTGGCCGTCGAGGCAGGCCTCGATGTCCATGCGCATCTCGTCGGCCGACTGGTACCGGTAGTTCGGGTCCTTGGTCAGCGCCTTCAGCACGATCGCGTCCATCTCGGGCGTGATCTCGGGGTCGAAGACGCTGGGCGGCTGCGGCTCCTCCCGTACGTGCTGGTAGGCGACCGCGACCGGGGAGTCGCCGACGAACGGCGGACGGACGGTCAGCAGCTCGTAGAGGAGGCAGCCGGTGGAGTACAGGTCGGAACGGGCGTCGACCTGCTCACCCTTGGCCTGCTCCGGGGAGAGGTACTGGGCGGTGCCGATGACGGCGGCGGTCTGCGTCATGGTCATGCCGGCGTCGCCCATGGCCCGGGCGATGCCGAAGTCCATGACCTTGACCTGGCCGTTGCGCGTGAGCATGACGTTGGCCGGCTTGATGTCGCGGTGGACGATGCCGGCGCGGTGCGAGTACTCCAGGGCCTGGAGGATGCCGATGGTCATCTCCAGCGTCCGCTCCGGCAGCAGCTTGCGGCCGCTGTGGAGCAGTTCGCGCAGGGTGGAGCCGTCGACGTACTCCATGACGATGTACGGGATGGAGACCCCGTCGATGTAGTCCTCGCCCGTGTCGTAGACCGCCACGATCGCGGGATGGTTGAGCGAGGCGGCCGACTGGGCCTCCCGGCGGAACCGGGCCTGGAAGGACGGGTCGCGTGCCATGTCGGCGCGGAGCGTCTTCACCGCCACCTGGCGACCGAGCCGGGTGTCATGCGCGTGGTAAACCTCCGCCATGCCACCACGGCCGAGCACCGGGCCCAGCTCGTACCGGCCGCCTAGGCGACGCGGCTCTTCCATAGCTACCTACCAGCCCTCTCCGTCGGTCCCGACCGGCATGCTTGTACGGTCGGAGGCTGCCGTCCGGCCTACCGTACCCGGCTCGCTCTGTGCGACCTGGCCAAGCCCGGTAGCCGATACACGACCGGTATCGCAACGTGCACCGATGTGAAGGGGACGTGACAGGAGTCACGTCCCGTTCAGCCGGTGGTCACTTCTTGCTGTCGATGACGGCCTTCATGACGTTCTTCGCGATCGGCGCCGCGAGGCCGCCGCCGGAGATGTCGTCACGGTTGGCGTTCTCGTCCTCGACCACCACGGCGACGGCCACCGGCGAGCTGCCGTCGCTCTGCTTGGCGTAGGAGATGAACCACGCGTACGGATTCTCGCTGTTGTCGACACCGTGCTGGGCGGTACCGGTCTTGCCACCGACGGTGACGCCGTCGATCTGCGCGTTGGTTCCCGTACCGTCCTTGACGACCGTCTCCATGATCGACTGGAGGATCTGGGCGTTGTCCGCGGACAGCGGCTTGCTCATCTCCTTCGGGTCGGTCTTCTCGATGGTGTCGAGGTTGGGGGCCTGCAGCTCGTCGACCATGTACGGCTGCATCAGCGTGCCGTTGTTGGCGATCGCCGAGGTCACCATGGCCATCTGCAGCGGGGTCGCGGCGGTGTTGAACTGGCCGATGGAGGAGAGCGCCACCTGCGAGGGCTCCATGTCGTCGGAGAAGACCGAGGCGCTGGAGCGGACCGGGACGAACTGCTCCTCGGTGAAGCCGAACTTCTTGGCCATCTCCAGCATCTTCTCGTTGCCGAGATCGGAGCCGATCTTGCCGAAGACGGTGTTGCAGGAGACCTTCAGCGCGTTGCGCAGGCTGGCGTTCTTGCAGGGGAGGTCGCCCTCGTTGGGCAGCGGCGTGGTGGTGCCCGGCATGGTCCAGGGCAGTGGCGAGTCGGTCTCTTCGTCGGCGCTCTTGTAGAGGCCGTTCTCCAGGGCCGCCGCGGCGGTGAGCACCTTGAAGGTGGAGCCGGGCGGGTAGACCTCGCGCAGGGCCCGGTTCAGCGTCGGGTCGTCCTCGTTGTTCTCCTTCAGCAGCGACTTCCACGCCTTGGCGTCGGCGTCGCTGCCGCCGGCGAACGACGAGGGGTCGTACGACGGGTAGGAGGCCATCGCCAGGATCTTGCCGGTGGACGGCTCGATGGCGACGACTGCGCCCTTGCCGCCCTGCGCCTTCAGACCGTCGTACGCGGCCTTCTGCGCGGCGGAGCTGAGGGTGGTGACGACGTTGCCGCCCTCCTTCTTCTTCCCCGTGATCATGTCCAGGGTGTTGCGGAAGAAGAGGCGGTCGTCGTTGCCGGTGAGGATGCCGTCGTTGATCGCTTCGAGCTGGGTGGCGCCGTACGCCTGGGAGACGAAGCCGGTGACCGGCGCCCACATGGCGCCGTTCTTGTACGTGCGCTTGTACTCGAAGTCGCCCTCGGTGGTGGCGTGCCCGGTGATGGCCTTGCCGTCGACGATGATGTCGCCGCGCGGGGAGGCGTACCGCTCGATGAGGACGCGGCGGTTCTTGTCGTCGGTCTTGAGCTCGTCGGCCTTGACGTACTGGAGCCAGTTGTCGCGGAGCAGGAGGGTGAGGACCAGGAGGCCGCAGAAGAGCGCGATGCGGCGCAGGGGCTTGTTCACGGTCGGACCACCTGGGTCATCTCGGCGTCGGGGTTGGCGGGGGCGGGGGCCGGACGGCGCGCGGTGTCGCTGATGCGCAGCAGTACGCCGATCAGGGCCCAGTTGGCGATGACGGAGGAGCCGCCGTACGCCAGGAACGGCATCGTCATACCGGTGAGCGGGATGAGGCCCATGACGCCGCCGGCGACGATGAAGACCTGGAGCGCGAAGGCGCCGGAGAGGCCGATGGCCAGCAGCTTGCCGAAGGGGTCGCGGGCGGCGAGGGCGGTGCGCACGCCGCGCTCCACGATGAGCGCGTACAGCAGGAGCAGGGCCATCAGGCCGGCCAGGCCAAGTTCCTCGCCGAAGGTGGCGAGGATGAAGTCGGAGTTGGCGGCGAACCGGATCAGCTCGGAGTGGCCCTGGCCCCAGCCGGTGCCCAGGGTGCCGCCGGAGCCGAACGCCCACAGCGCCTGCATCGCCTGCTCGGAGTGGCCGACGACGCCCTGCTGGGAGAGCGTGTACTCGCGCATCGGGTCGAGCCAGGCGTCCACGCGCTGCTGGATGTGGGGCTCGAAGCTGGCCACGCCGACGGCGCCGACCGCGGACATCAGCAGACCGAAGACGATCCAGCTGGTCCGCTCGGTGGCGACGTACAGCATGATCACGAACATGCCGAAGAACAGCAGCGACGTACCGAGGTCGGTCTCGAAGACCAGGATGAGGATCGAGACGATCCAGACGACCAGGATCGGGCCGAGGTCGCGGCCGCGGGGCAGGTAGATGCCCATGAAGCGGCGGCTGGCCAGGGCGAGGGCGTCGCGCTTCACCATCAGGTAGCCGGCGAAGAAGATCGCCAGGACGATCTTGGCGAACTCACCGGGCTGGATGGAGAAGCTGCCGACCTTGATCCAGATCTTGGCGCCGTAGATGTTCTGGCCGAGGCCCGGCACCAGCGGCAGCAGCAGCAGGATCAGCGCGCCGACCATGGAGATGTAGGTGTAGCGCTGCAGGACGCGGTGGTCCTTGAGGAAGATCAGGACCGCGAGGAAGAGGGCGATGCCCATCGCGGTGTACATCAGCTGCCGGGGCGCGGCGGTGCCGGCCTGCTCGATGGACTGCAGCAGGTCGGACTGGTCCAGGCGCCAGATGGCGACGAGTCCCAGGCCGTTGAGGAGCGTGGCCAGGGGCAGCAGCAGGGGGTCCGCGTACGGGGCGAACTTGCGCACCACCAGGTGGCCCACGGCGGCCAGCAGGCCGAGGCCCAGGCCGTAGCTCAGCAGCCCGGCGGGGACCTCGTCGTTGATGGCGAGGCCCACGTTGGCGTAGGCGAAGACCGGGATGACCACGGCGAAGACCAGCAGCGCCAGCTCGGTGTTGCGCCGGCTCGGCGCTCCGATGGCGCCGATCGTGGACGTGTGGTGCGTCGGCGAGTTGGAAGTACTGCTCATCGTGTGACAGGGCCTCTCACGGCTTGCCTACTGCTCACCGCACCGCGAGACGACCTTCTGCTCTTCCTCCGAGAGGGTGGGGCCGGCATCGGGGGTGGGTGCGGTGGTGGACGGGGACGGATCGGGCGTCTCGGCGGTCCCGGACGAGGCCGACGCGGTGGGCGTCGGGCTCGCCTTGGACGTGAGGGAGACAGGGTCGGTTCCGGTGCCCCCGGCCTCGCCCTCGCCCGTCTTCGCGTTGCTCTCGTTCTGCGTGGTGCGCCGTTCGGCCTGCTTCTGGCAGGCGGAGGCCTGTACGGCCAGTTCGTCGATCTTCCGCCGGGCGTCGCTGAGGTCGCCCTCGGCGATGGTCTCCTCGACCGACTTCAGCTGGTACGGCGGCAGGTACTTGAGTTCGATCTCGGGGTGGTCCTTCTCCACCTTCGACAGCGACACCCAGGCCAGGTCCTGGCTGATGCCCCGGTAGAGGGCGACGTGGTCGTCGTTGGTGCCCACGTAGTACTGGGTCTGGGTCCAGCGGTAGCCGCCGTAGAGTCCGCCGCCGATGACGGCGAGGGCGAGGACGGAGTAGAAGGATCTCTTCAGCCAGCGGCGGTTCTTGCGCGGCTTGGTGAAGTCGTCGTCGCCGTAGTCGAGGCCGTCGGCGGGGATGTAGCCGGTGGTGTCGCCGCTGCCGGGCGGGCCGAACTCGCCGCCGCCCCCGGCTCCTCGGCGGCCGAGCCCGGAGGCCCGTCCCGCCGGGGTCTGCATGATGCCGTTGTCGCCGAACTGCGCCTGGTTCTCGGCGACGGCGCCGACCACGACCGGGGTGTCGGAGAGCTGCCCGGAGAGGGTGTCGCCGGTGTCCAGGTCGAGGACGTCGGCGATGATCACGGTGATGTTGTCGGGGCCGCCGCCGCGCAGGGCGAGCTGGATCAGCTCCTGCACGGTCTCCTGGGGGCCCTGGTAGCTGGCGAGGGTGTCCTCCATCGTCTGGTGGGAGACGACGCCGGAGAGTCCGTCGGAGCAGATCAGGTAGCGGTCGCCGGCCCGCACCTCGCGGATGGACAGGTCGGGTTCGACGTGGTCGCCGCTGCCCAGCGCGCGCATCAGCAGGGAGCGCTGGGGGTGCGTCCCGGCCTCCTCCTCGGTGATGCGGCCCTCGTCGACGAGGCGCTGCACCCAGGTGTGGTCCTGGGTGATCTGGGTCAGGACGCCGTCCCGCAGGAGGTAGGCGCGGGAGTCGCCGACGTGCACCATGCCGAGCCGCTGGCCCGTCCACAGCAGGGCGGTCAGCGTGGTGCCCATGCCTTCGAGGCTGGGGTCCTCCTCGACCATCTGCCGCAGCTGGTCGTTGGCGCGCTGCACGGCGGTGCCGAGCGAGGTGAGGATGTCGGAGCCGGGCACGTCGTCGTCGAGGGCGACGATGGTGGAGATCACCTCGGAGGAGGCGACCTCGCCGGCGGCCTGGCCGCCCATGCCGTCGGCGATGGCGAGCAGGCGCGGCCCGGCGTAACCGGAGTCCTCGTTGCCCTCCCGGATCATGCCCTTGTGCGATCCGGCGGCGAAGCGCAGTGACAGACTCATGCGCACCTCGCCCGTCGGCTCCGGGTACAGCCGGTCGTGTCGAGCCACACTGCCCACCCTCCGGTCGGGAGCGCGCCGGGGCCCGGGGTGCCGGCCGCCGCCGCGTGCTCGCTCCGCTCGCGCTCATTCATTGGTGTAGCACTACTTCCGCAGCTCGATGACGGTCTTGCCGATGCGGATCGGCGCGCCCGGTGCGATGGGCGTGGGCGTCGTCAGCCGGGATCTGTCCAGGTACGTGCCGTTGGTGGAGCCGAGGTCCTCGACGATCCACTGGCCGTCGCGGTCCGGGTAGATCCTGGCATGGCGGCTGGAGGCGTAGTCGTCGTCCAGCACGATCGTCGAGTCGTGTGCCCGGCCGAGCGTGATGGTCTGGCCCTGGAGGGCCACGGTGGTGCCCGCGAGGGTGCCCTCGGTCACCACCAGTTTGGTGGGAGCGTTGCGGCGGCCGCGGCCGCCGCTCGGCTGCTGGCGCTGCGGTGCGGGCGCCTGTCGTGCGGCCTGCTGCCGGTCCCGCCCGGCGTCCCGGCGCGACCCGCGCTGGGTGACGCGCGTACCGAACAGGTCGCTGCGGATGACCTGCACGGCCACGATCACGAACAGCCACAGTACGGCGAGAAAACCCAGCCGCATGACCGTGAGGGTCAGCTCTGACATTGCCCCCGGATCACCCTTCGGCTTGCCTGTAGATAACGGTGGTACTGCCCACGACGATCCGCGAGCCGTCGCGGAGCGTAGCGCGGGTGGTGTGCTGCCCGTCCACCACGATGCCGTTGGTGGAGCCGAGATCCTGGATCACCGAGGGCGTTCCGGTCCGGATCTCGCAGTGCCGCCGGCTCACGCCGGGGTCGTCGATCCGCACGTCGGCCTCGGTGCTGCGGCCCAGCACGAGCGTCGCGCGGGAGATCTGGTGGCGGGCACCGTTGATCTCGATCCAGTGGCGGGTGCGTCCGCCGGGTGCGGGGGCGGGCGCCGGTGCGGCCGGTGGCCGCGGGGCGCTCGCGGGCGGCGGGTAGCCGTAGCCCCCGCCCGCGCCGCGGGCGCCGGGCGGCGGCGCGGCCGGCATCGGCGGGGCCGGTGCCGCGGCGGGCGGGTAGCCGTAGCCGCCGGGGCGGCCGGCCGGGGGTGCGGGGGGTGCGGCGGGGGCGGCGCCCGGTGCCTGCGAGGTGGAGGAGGCGAGGGTGCGGCTGCGGACCCGGTACAGGCCGGTGTCGAGGTCGTCCGCCTTCTCCAGGTTGACCTTGATCGGTCCCATGAAGGTGTAGCGCTGCTGCTTGGCGTAGTCGCGCACCATTCCGGCCAGTTCGTCGCCGAGCTGGCCGGAGTAGGGGCTGAGGCGCTCGAAGTCGGGCGTGCTCAGCTCCACGATGAAGTCATTGGGGACGACCGTGCGGTCGCGGTTCCAGATGGTCGCGTTGTTGTCGCACTCGCGCTGCAGCGCGCCCGCGATCTCCACGGGCTGTACCTCGGACTTGAAGACCTTCGCGAAGGTGCCGTTGACCAGACCTTCGAGACGCTGCTCGAACTTCTTCAGGACTCCCATGGGGCACCTCCTCCGTCGCTGCCGTCCTGTTCACTGCCCTGCGTGCTGCTGCCTTGCGTACTGCTGCCCTGCGTACTGCCTGCTCGCGTACCGCTTACCTGCGTACTGCCTACCTGGTACTGCTTACTGATCGTATCCACGCGCGGGTCGATCGGCTGGTTCCCCCTTGCGGCCCGGTCGAAGGGTGTCGACTGCCTCTCGGAGTTCCCGCTGGAGCTCCTCTTCGAACGCCGCGGGACGCGCTGTCGCGCGTACTCCTGCCCAGGATCGTAGAGCCGCTCGACGACCAGTGTCCCGCACCGGGCTGTGGACCCGGCCCGCGCACGGGGGGACGGGCCGGACCGGTACGAGGTTGATACGTGAACGGCTTCCCACCGGGACGTGCCCCGGGGGTGGCGCCGGGGGCGGGAAAGGGATGTGAATCCACCCCGGCCAGCGTGCTAATGTTCTGCATGTCGGAAGGCGCCGGGCCGCGGGAAACGGGGCAAGGAGCCGGAGGACACACCCAATGCGCGGGTGGCGGAATAGGCAGACGCGCTGGATTCAGGTTCCAGTGCCCGCAAGGGCGTGGGGGTTCAACTCCCCCCTCGCGCACCAGACGGAAGCCCCGTAGGTCTCGGACCTACGGGGCTTCCGCGTTGTGCGTTCCCGTGTGTTTCCCGGGCGTTCCGCTCCTGCTGTGAGGAAGGTCTCAGTGCTCCGGCGCCGGCCGGGCGGGGCGGGGCGGGGGGTAGCTTCGAGGCGCGTCGCCGGCGGTGTGCGGGCGGTGCGCCGGCGTGCGCTGGAGCAGGGTGTACGGGCCGTGACGTACGGGCAAGGGGAGGCGACCGGATGACCGGGCTGTCGGCCGGGACGGGTGGGGAACGGATACCGGTCGTGCCGGTCGTGCCCGGGGAACGGATACCGGTCGTGCCCGGGTTCGCCCGGTGGTCCGGGGGCGGTTCCTGGGCCGGGAGCGGGGCCGGGGCCGGTTCCTGGGGCGGTGCCGCGAAGGCCGAGGGGAAGGCGCTGCGGCGGATCGTGCCGCGGTCCGCGCACGCGACGCTCGACCTGGACGCCGGGCGTCCCGGCGCGGTGCGGGCCGTCGAGGAGTCCAGCCGGGGCCGGATACCGGAACTGACCCCGATACGGGTGGGGCGCATGGCGGCCACCCCCTTCGCGTTCCTGCGCGGCGCGGCCGGTCTGATGGCCCACGACCTGGCGCGGACGCCGATGACCCGGATCCTGGCGCAGATCTGCGGAGACGCGCACGCGGCCAACTTCGGCCTGTACGGCGATGCCCGGGGCGGGCTGGTCATCGACCTGAACGACTTCGACGAGACGGTCCACGGTCCCTGGGAGTGGGACCTGAAGCGGCTGGCGGCGTCGCTGGTGCTGGCGGGCCGGGAGACCGGGGCCGACGAGGACACCTGTCGGCGGGCCGCGTGGGACGCGGCGGGCGCCTACCGGCGCACGATGCGGCTGCTGGCCCGGCTGCCGGTGCTGGACGCCTGGAACGCCATCGCCGACGAGGCGCTGGTCTCCCACACCGACGCCCACGATCTGCTGGGCACGCTGGAGCGGGTCGCGGAGAAGGCGCGGAACAACACCAGCGGGCGGTTCGCGGCCCGGTCGACCGAGTCGACGGAGGACGGCGGGCGGCGGTTCGTGGACGCCCCGCCGGTGCTGCGGCGGGTGCCGGACGCGGAGGCGGCGATGGTGGCGGCGGCGCTGGAGGAGTACCTGACGACGCTGCCGGAGGACCGGCTTCCGCTGCTGGCCCGGTACGCGGTGCACGACGTGGCGTTCCGGGTGGTCGGCACGGGCAGTGTCGGAACCCGGTCGTACGTGGTGCTGCTCCTCGACCACCGGGGCGAGCCGCTGGTGCTCCAGGTGAAGGAGGCCCGGCCGTCGGCGCTGGTGCCGCATCTGGCGGCGGCCGGCTTCGAGGTGCCCGGGGCGGGGCAGCCGGGGCTTCACGAGGGGCGGCGGGTGGTGCTGGGGCAGAAGCGGATGCAGGTCGTCAGCGACATCCTGCTGGGCTGGACCACGGTGGACGGACGGCCGTTCCAGGTACGGCAGTTCCGCAACCGCAAGGGCAGCGTGGACGCGACCGCGCTCGCCGCCGACCAGGTCGACGACTACGCGCGGATGACCGGCGCGCTGCTGGCCCGCGCCCACGCGCACAGCGCCGACCCGCGCCGGGTGGCCGGGTACTGCGGCAAGAACGAGGAGCTGGACGAGGCGGTGGCCGCGTTCGCCGTCGCCTACGCCGACCGCACGGAGGCGGACCACGCGGAGCTGGTGGCGGCGGTGCGGGCGGGACGGGTCGCGGCCGAGCTGGGGGTGTGAGAGCCGTGGCGGGACGGCCGCGTACAGGGGCGGGCCCCGGTCGGCCGGGGCTGGGGGTGTGCGGGTGCGGCCCCCCCTGGCCGGTCGGAGCAGGGGGTGTGTGGGTGCGGCCCCCGGCCGGTCGGAGGCAGGGCCTAGGGTGGGCGTGTGACGACCCCGGAAGCTGAGCAAAGCGGTGCCGCGCGGCCCGAGGAACGGCTGGAGAAGGCCGTACGGGCCGCCGAGCAGGCGCTCATCGAGTACGAGATCGCGGTGGAGACCTTCCGGGTGGAGGTCGACAACTTCTCCCGGCTGCACCACCAGCGGCTCGGCCCGGTCTACGCCCGCCTGGACGAGCTGGAGGCGCGGATCCTGGAGGCGAAGGCCGCGCGCAGCGGTGACGCGGAGGACCAGCGGCTCGCCGACGAGGCGCGGGCCCGGCTGATGCCGCTGCCGGGGGTCGAGGAGCTGCTGCACGGCTGGATGGACGGGGACGGGCTGTTCCCGGAGGCCACGGCGATGCTCACCGGGCAGGAGGTACGGCCCCCGCAGCGGGTGCGGCCCAGCGAGGAGGCCCGCAAGCTCTACCGCGAGCTGGCCCGCCGGGCCCACCCCGACCTGGCGCAGGAGGAGGGCGAGCGGGCGCGGCGCGAGGAGTTCATCACCCGGGTCAACGCCGCCTACGCCCGCGGCGACGCCGCCGAGCTGCGGCGGCTGGCCGAGGAGTGGGACGCCGGGCCGCAGCAGGAGCGGGGGCCGAGCCTCGCCGAGGAGCTGTACGCCCGGCTGGAGTGGCTGGCCGAGCGCAAGGAACTGCTCACGCGGGTCGCGAACGAGCTGGAGCAGAGTGCGATCGGCGGGATGCTGCGGCTGGCCCCGGACGATCCCGACAAGCTGCTGGAGGAGATCGCCGAGCAGCTGACGGCGCAGGTGGCCGAGCGGGAGGCGGAGCTGGCCGCGCTGCTGGGGCAGGCCGCGCCGGACACGGGTTCCGGTAGCGTCGGAGCATGAGTTTCGGAGCTGGTGTGCCCACGGTCGAGGTCACGGACCTGAAGGACGACGACTTCCTGCTGGACGTCCGCGAGGACGACGAGTGGCGGGCGGGTCACGCCGAAGGGGCGCTGCACATCCCGATCAGCGAGTTCGTCGCCCGGTACGGGGAGCTGGCCGAGGCAGCGCCCGAGGGCGGGCGGGTCCATGTGATCTGCCGGTCCGGCGGGCGGTCGGCGCAGGTCACCATGTATCTGGCGCAGCAGGGCATCGACGCGGTGAACGTCGACGGCGGCATGCAGGTGTGGGCCGCGGCGGGCCGTCCGGTGGTGACGGACTCGGGCGAGCCGGGGCACGTGATCTGAGGGCGGCCCTCCTGCTCCGGGTCGGGTGCGGGGTGGCTTCCGGGTTCGTTCCGGGTCGGGTGCGGGGTGGCTTCCGGGTTCGTTCCGGGTCGGCCGCGGGTCGGCTTGCGGGTCCGTACGGCTGCGGGGTGCGCGTCCCGCTGAGTACCGTTCGCGTGCGCGTCCCGCCGAGCGGGGCGCGCGACGACGGACGCCGGATGCGGGAGCGGGGGCTGGATGGACGCGTACGACACGGGGCCCGACGCCCGGCACGGGCCGGCCGGCGGCGACGGTGCCCGGACCGGCGACGGTGCCAGGACCGGCGACGGCGTCCGTACTGGGGACGGCGTCCGTACTGGGGACGGCGTCCGTACTGGGGACGGCGTCCGTACTGGGGACGGCGTCCGTACTGGGGACGGCGTCCGGACCGGGGACGGCGTCCGGACCGGGGACGGCGTCCGGACCGGGGACGCTGTCCGGACCGGGGACGCTGTCCGGACCGGGGTCGCCGCGCTCTCGCCGCGCTACCAGGTCGGCGCGGCCCTCGCGCTGGCGGTCGTCGCCGCCGTGGTCTCGGTCCACCTCGGCATGACGTTCCTGCACGTGGCCCCGTCCAACACGGTCACCAAGCAGCACGGCGAGGCGATCGAGGAGTGGATCTACCCGGAGTTCGAGCAGAACTGGAAGCTGTTCGCGCCCAACCCGCTCCAGCAGAACATCTCCGTCCAGGTCCGCGCCGAGCTGAGCACGGCGGACGGCGGGGTCCGCAGCACCGGCTGGTACGACCTGTCCGCGGCGGACGGCCGGGCCATCGACGGCAACCCGCTGCCGAGCCACACCCAGCAGAACGAGCTGCGCCGCGCCTGGGACTTCTACGTCGCCACCCATGACTCCGACGACCGCCCGGTGGGGCTGCGCGGGGCGCTGTCCGAGACGTATCTGCGGCGCATCGCCGTGCTGCGCCTGGACCGGGCGGGCGCGGCCCGGCCGGGCGATGTCCTGGACCTGGTCCAGTACCGCTCCCTGACCCGCGCGGTGCCGCCGCCGGACTGGAGCGGCGAGCAGGTCTCCGACCGGGCCGAGCGGCGTGAACTGCCCTGGTGGCGGGTGCCCCGCAGCGAGTCGGAAGGGGGCGTGGCGTGAACCGCGTCGCCCTGTCGGTCTCCCGGGGTATCGCCCGGGTCACGGAGGCCGCCCTCGGCCCGTACCAGACGGCGGTGATCCGGATCGGGTTCGGCGCCACCTGGCTGCTGTTCCTGCTGCGGGAGGTCCCGCACCGCCATGAGCTGTACGGGCCCGACGGGCCGTGGAGCTGGGACCTCGCCCGGCAGCTGACCGCGGACAACGGCGCGTTCACGGCGCTGATGTGGTCCGACGGCCGGCTGTGGTTCGAGGTGGTCTACGGGCTGTCGGTGCTGGCGAGCGTCCTGTTGGTGCTGGGGTGGCGGACCCGGACCGTGTCGGTGCTGTTCATGGCCGGGGTGCTGTCGCTGCAGAACCGCAGCGTCTTCGTCGGTGACGGCGGCGACAACGTGCTGCACCTGATGAGCGTCTACCTCGTCTTCACGCGCTGCGGGCAGGTGTGGTCGCTGGACGCGCGCCGGGCGCGGCGGGCGGCGGAGGCGCGGGCGCGCGGTGAGCGGGCCGCGGACCGGACCGGGGTGGTGCTGTGGGGCGGGCTCGGGCTGGTGCTGGCCGTGGTGACGCCGGCGGGCCGGTTCGGCGGTGCCGAGTGGCTGGTGCCGGCGCTGCTGTGGGGCGTGTGGCTGGGCCAGGCGCTGTGGTGGGCCGTGGGGCGGTGGGCGACCGGCGGTGAGCCGCGCATCCTGCTCGACGTGATCGCCAACATCGTGCACAACGGGGCGCTTCTGGTGATCATGGCGGAGGCGTGTCTGATCTACGCGACCGCCGGCTGGTACAAGGTGCAGGGCTCGCGCTGGCAGGACGGCACCGCCGTCTACTACCCCCTGCAACTGGAGTACTTCTCGCCCTGGCCGCAGCTCGCCGGCCCGCTGGCGGCCAGCGGCACCCTGGTGATGCTCATCACCTACGGAACGGTCATCGTGCAGGTCGCGTTCCCGTTCACGCTGTTCAACCGGCGGGTCAAGAACGTGCTGCTGGCCGCCATGATGGTTGAGCACGCGGTGATCGCCGTGGTGCTCGGGCTGCCGTTCTTCTCCCTGGCGATGATCGTGACCGACGCGGTGTTCCTGCCGACGGCGTTCCTGCGGCGGCTGGGCGGGGTGGCGGCGCGGACGCGGGTGCGGGCGCGGGGGCGGCTCGGGCGGCTGGTGCGGCGCCGGGGCGGGACGGCCGTGGTGCCGGCCCAGCGCGTCCCGGAGGACGCCGGACCGACGCGCGTGGGCACGTAGGCCGCGGTGGCGCAGGTGCGTGGGCGTGTAGGCCGCGGTGGCGCAGGCGCGTGGGCACATAGGCTTCGGCGCATGTCCGACCCGACCGACCCGACCGACCCGACCGACCCGACCGACCCGACAGCCCCGACGACCGGCCCGACCGACCCCCTGCGTGCCTGGCGCCGTCTCGCCGGCGGCTGTGTCCTGCTCGACGGCTTCCACGCCCTCAAGCACGCGCTGCGCTTCGGAGCGGACGTCCCGATGGCGGTCACCGCCGACCGGGAAGCGGCGCTCGCGCTCGCCGACGAGCTGGCCCCGGACGTACGGGAGCGGCTGGCCGGCCTGCTCGCCGAGGTCACGCCGGCGGCGTACGCCTCGCTCGTGCCGCGTCCGCACCCCACCGCCGTGGCCGCCCTGGCGGTACGTCCCGCGCGGGAGGCGGCCCTGCGGCGGCTGGCGCACACCCCGCGCACGGCGCCCGTCGTGGTCCTCGACAACCCCCGCAACCTCGGCAACGCGGGGGCGGTGATCCGGCTGGCCGCCGGGTTCGGCGCGACCGGCGTGGTCACCACGGGCACCCTCGACCCCTGGCACCCCACCGTGGTGCGCGGCGGGGCGGGGCTGCACTTCGCGACCGTCGTGGAGCGGCTGGCCGTACCCGACCTGCCACCGGGCCCGGTGTTCGCGCTGGACCCGGAGGGCGAGGACATCCGCGGGCTGAAGCTCCCCGACGACGCGCTGCTCGCCTTCGGGTCCGAACGCAGCGGTCTCTCCGGCGAGTTGCGGGCACGGGCCGATCACCTGGTGGCGCTGCCGATGCGCCCCCAGGTCTCCAGCTACAACCTCGCGACCAGCGTGGCGATGACGCTGTACCACTGGAGCGCGGGGCAGGTGTCCTAGGACGGCCGGCGCACCTCGATGACCCGGAAGCGGTTCGCGACGAACGCGCCGTCCGTGAGGGCCGCGTTGGCCGCCGGGTTGCCGCCCGAGCCGTGGAAGTCGGAGAAGGCGGCCGTCTGGTTGACGTACACCCCGCCGGTGAGGTTGAGGGAGAGCTGCGCGGCCTCCTCCAGGCAGACCTCCTCGACGGTCCGTTCGACCTCGGGGTCGGTGGTGTAGGCGCCGACGGTCATGGCGCCCTTCTCCCGGATGCCCCGGCGCAGCAGTTCGGTGGCCTCGGCCGCCGAGTCGACGGCTACCGCGAAGGAGACCGGGCCGAAGCACTCGCTCAGGTACGCCGCTTCGTCCCAGTGCTTGCGCGCGCCGTCCAGCTTGACGATCACCGGGGTGCGGACGACCGCGTCGGGGAAGTCGGGGTGGGGCACCGCGCGGGAGACGAGGGCGACTTCGCCGAGCCCGGCGGCGGCCTCCAGGCGGGCCTTGACGTCCGGGTTGACGATCGCGCCGAGCAGCGCGTTCGCCCGCGCGTCGTCGCCGAGGAGGCCGTCGACGGCGGCGGCGAGGTCGGCGGTCACCTCGTCGTAGGACTTGGGGCCCTGGTCGGTGCGGATGCCGTCGCGGGGGATCAGCAGGTTCTGCGGGGTGGTGCACATCTGCCCGCTGTAGAGGGAGAGGGAGAAGGCGAGGTTGGCGAGCATGCCCCGGTAGTCGTCGGTGGACTCGACGACGACCGTGTTGACGCCGGCCTTCTCGGTGAAGACCTGGGCCTGGCGGGCGTGGGTCTCCAGCCAGTCGCCGAAGGCGGTGGAGCCGGTGTAGTCGATGATCCGGATCTCGGGGCGGGTGGCGAGGGTCTTGGCCAGGCCCTCGCCGGGGGCCTCGGCGGCCAGCGCGACCAGGTTCGCGTCGAAGCCCGCCCCGGTGAGCACCTCGCGGGCGGCGGCCACGGTGAGGGCGAGCGGCAGCACCGCGCGCGGATGCGGTTTGACGAGGACCGCGTTGCCGGTGGCGAGGGAGGCGAACAGGCCCGGATAGCCGTTCCACGTAGGGAAGGTGTTGCAGCCGATGACCAGGCCGATGCCGCGCGGGACGGCGGTGAAGCTCTTGGTGAGCGTCAGCGGGTCGCGCTTGCCCTGGGGCTTGGTCCACTCCGCGGCGGCGGGCACGCGGGTCTGCTCCGCGTAGGCGTACGCCACCGCCTCCAGGCCGCGGTCCTGCGCGTGCGGGCCGCCCGCCTGGAACGCCATCAGGTACGCCTGGCCGGAGGTGTGCATCACCGCGTGCGCGAACTCGTGGGACCGGTCGCTGATCCGCTTGAGGATCTCCAGGCAGACCGCGGCGCGCGCTCCGGCGCCGGCGTCCCGCCAGGCCGCCTGTCCGGCCGTCATGGCGGGCAGCAGTACGTCGATGTCGGCGTGCGGGTAGGTGACGCCCAGCTCGATGCCGTACGGGGAGACCTCGCCGCCCACCCAGGCGTCGGTGCCGGGCTGGCCGAGGTCGAGGCGGGTGCCGAGCAGGGCGTCGAAGGCGGCCTTGCCCGCCGCCGGGTCGAGGCTGCCGTTCTCCCCGTACGCCTTGGGGTGCTCGGGGTGCGGGGACCAGTACGCGCGCGTGCGGATCGCTTCCAGGGCCTGGTCGAGGGTGGGCCGGTGCCTGGCGATCAGGGTCTGAGCGTCGAGTTCGGCGGGCATGCGGGACCAACTCCTCGTTCTGCGGGCTCCTCGTCGAGTCCGCGGCCTGGGCGAAACCTGGGCGGGAACAGCCGGACAGGGCTAGAGTAACCGAACGATCGGTCGGGACAAGGGGGTCCGCCGCATCTGTGGACAACCGCGTGCGGGAGGATCGCGCCCATGACAGCACTCGACCTCGACAGCCCCGTGGCCGTCGTCGGCGCCGGCACCATGGGCCAGGGCATCGCCCAGGTCGCACTGGTGGCGGGCCATCCCGTACGGCTGTACGACACCGTTTCCGGGCGGGCCCGGGAGGCGGCCGGCGCGATCGGCGCCCGGCTCGACCGGCTGGTGGAGAAAGAGCGGCTCACGGTGGGTGAGCGGGACGCGGCCCGCAGCCGGCTGGAGGCCGTCGAGGACCTGGCCGGGCTGGCCGGCTGCGCGCTGGTGGCGGAAGCGGTGGTGGAGCGGCTGGAGGTCAAGCAGGAGCTGCTGCGCGCCCTGGAGGACGTCGTCGGCGACGACTGCCTGCTCGCCACCAACACCTCCTCCCTGTCCGTCACCGCCATCGGCGGCGCCCTGCGGGTGCCGGGCCGTCTCGTCGGCCTGCACTTCTTCAACCCGGCGCCGCTGCTGCCGCTGGTGGAGGTGGTCTCCGGGTCCGCCACCGACGTCCTGTCCGCCACGCGCGCGTACGACACCGCCCGCGCCTGGGGCAAGACGCCGGTCGCCTGTGCCGACACCCCGGGCTTCCTCGTCAACCGGATCGCCCGGCCCTTCTACGCCGAGGCGTTCGCCGTGTACGAGTCGCGGGGCGCCGATCCGGCCACCGTCGACGCGGTGCTGCGCGAGTGCGGCGGCTTCCGGATGGGCGCCTTCGAGCTGACCGACCTGATCGGGCAGGACGTCAACGAGTCCGTCACGCACTCCGTGTGGCGGTCCTTCTTCCAGGACGCGCGCTTCGCCCCGTCGCTCGCCCAGCGCCGCCTGGTCGAGTCCGGCCGCCTGGGCCGCAAGAGCGGACAGGGCTGGTACGACTACCGGGACGGCGCCGAGCGGTCCGAGCCGCACACCGCCGCACCGGCCGGCCCGCCCCCGTACCTCGTCGTGCACGGTGACCTGGGCGGTCCGGCCGCCGAGCTGGTCGCGATGATCCGCGAGGCGGGCATCGAGGTGCGGGAGGCGGGCACCGAGGTGCGGGAGGGCGGGGAGTCGGGCGGCGCGCGGTTGGTCCTGCCCGGCGGCGGTGACCTGTGCCTCGCCGACGGACGGACCTGCGCGGAGTCCGGCGACGCCGTCCGCTTCGATCTCGCCCTCGACTACCGCCGGGCCACCCGGGTCGCCCTCTCCGTCGGCCAGGGCACCCGGCCCGGAACCCTTCGGGAGGCCACCGGCCTCTTCCAGGCCCTCGGCAAGAAGGTCAGCGTCATCGGGGACGTCCCCGGCATGATCGTCGCGCGGACCGTGGCACGGATCATCGACCTCGCCCACGAGGCGGTCGCGCAGGGCGTGGCCACCGCGGAGGACGTCGACACGGCCATGCGGCTGGGCGTCAACTACCCCGCCGGGCCCTTCGCGTGGGAGCGCTCGCTCGGCCCGCGCTGGGCGTACGACCTGCTCTCCGCCCTGCACCGGCGCGACCCCTCCGGCCGCTGCGCGCCGTCCCTGGCGCTGTACCTGCACGCCCACGCCTCCGACCAGCGGGAGGACCGCCCCTCATGACCACCGCCAAGCGCGACACGTACACCCCGGAAAGCCTGCTCTCCGTCGCGGTGCGGGTCTTCAACGACCGCGGTTACGACGGCACCTCCATGGAGCACCTGTCCAAGGCGGCCGGCATCTCCAAGTCGTCGATCTACCACCACGTCTCCGGCAAGGAGGAGCTGCTGCGCCGGGCGGTCAGCCGGGCCCTGGACGGTCTCTTCGGCATCCTCGACGAGGAGCACGCGCGCGTGGGGCCCGCCGCCGGGCGGCTGGAGCACGTCGTACGGCGCATGGTCGAGGTGCTCATAGCCGAGCTGCCCTACGTGACGCTGCTGCTGCGGGTGCGCGGCAACACCGCCACCGAGCGGTGGGCGCTGGAGCGGCGGCGCGACTTCGACCACCGGGTCGCCGAGCTGCTGAAGGCGGCGGCGGCCGAGGGGGACATACGGGACGACCTGGACGGACGGCTGGCGACCCGGCTGGTCTTCGGGATGATCAACTCGATCGTCGAGTGGTACCGGCCCGACGGGCGGGGCGCGGGCGAGCGCGAGGTCGCCGACGCGGTGGTGCGGCTGGTGTTCGGGGGGCTGCGGGAGGTGCGGTGACCGCCGGGCGCCGGGTCAGGGGCGGGGCTCCAGGTCCTGTTCCTCGAAGACCAGCAGGGTGCGGGTGCTGAGCACCTGGGGGATCGCCTGGATACGGGTCAGGACCAGCTCGCGCAGGGCCCTGTTGTCGGGTGTGTGCACCAGCAGCAGGACGTCGAAGTCGCCGCCCACCAGGGCGATGTGGGCGGCCCCGGGCAGCTCGCGGAGCTGTTCGCGCACCGTGCGCCAGGTGTTCTGCACGATCTTCAGGGTGATGTACGCCGATGTGCCCTGACCGGCGCGTTCGTGGTCGACGCGGGCGCTGAAGCCGCGGATGACGCCGTCCTCGACGAGCCGGTTGATCCGCGCGTAGGCGTTGGCCCGCGAGACGTGGACCCGCTCGGCGACCGACCGTATCGAGGCGCGGCCGTCGGCCTGGAGGATGCGCAGGATGTCCTGGTCGATGGCGTCCAGGGGGCGTGGGGGCGGCGGGGCGGGGTCGCGGGTGGGGGTGGCTGTGGTGCTGGTG
>NZ_JAGGOO010000096.1 GCF_018614415.1 Streptomyces sp. ISL-12 | reverse complement strand
ACCTCACCCCCACCCCCGCTCCCCGCGAACTGGCCCCCGGCCCACCGCGACGACACGCCCCCCGCGGCCATCGAGCCCCGAGCCGCGACGGACGGGGTGCCACCGACTCCCGCGGGCCCGGCGTCCGGCCAGACCGGCCGGCTCCGTCGGCCCGGTCGCCCCCGGCGTCCCGACCGCCCCTCCGCAGGGGAAGCGGAGTACGTGGGTGTGGGCCCGCCCACCTACGACCCCGAGCCCGCCGCCCTGCCGCCCGCCGACCCGGACGCCCTCGGTGACCTGGTCGCCGACACCGTGCTGGACGGCGCCCGGTACGGGTCCTGCACGCTGCGGGCGCTGTCCGTGCGCGGGGACTCCGCGCGCTACCGGGGGGACCCGCGCCGCGACGCGCTGCTCACCGCCCGCTTCGGGACGGGCGACGACGCCCTGGTCCTGGTCGCGATGGCCACCGGTGCCCGTGCCGCGACCGGCGCCCACCGCGCCGCCGCCGAGCTGTGCCGCTGGATCGGCCGGGCCGTGGGCCGCAGCCACGTCCGGCTGGCCGAGGACCTGCGGGCCGCCCGCCGCGGTGAGCTGAAGTCCGGACTGCGCCGCCTCACCGACCGCTCCCTGGGCCGGCTCCGGGCCAGCGCCACCGAGCAGGGCCTGACGCCGGAGGAGTACGCGGCCGGACTGCGCTGTCTGCTGCTGCCCGCCGACCCCGGCTGCCGTACCCGGGTGTTCTTCGGCGTCGGCGCGGGCGGGCTGCTCCGGCTGCGGGACGGGACCTGGCAGGACATAGAGCCCCGGCCCGCCGACCTCGCCGGCGAACCCGTGGTCGGGTTCGGTTCGCCCCCCGCCGGGGCGGCCCCCGAGATCCCCGACGGCGACCGGCTCACCATGGACCTCGGCATCACCGCGCCGCCGGGCCCGCACGGCGAGCCGGGCGCCGGGCCGTCCCGCCGGCCCTTCCGGTTCCGGGCCTCCGTCGCCCGCCCGGGTGATGTGCTGCTGCTGTGCACCGAGGGTCTGGCGGACCCCCTGCGGGGCGAGGCCGCCCTCCGCGACCACCTTGCCGGACGGTGGTCCGGCCGCACCCCGCCCGGCCTGGCCGGCTTCCTGGCCGACGCCGGCACCCGGGTCAAGGGGTACGCCGACGACCGTACGGCCGCCGCCGTGTGGGAGGCATGAACGGGGCCTTTGTGCCTACATGGACAGCATGGCCAAACAGAAGAACGTCGCCGAACAGTTCGTCGACATCCTCGTCCGCGCCGGAGTGGAACGCCTCTACGGCGTCGTCGGCGACAGCCTCAACCCGGTCGTGGACGCCGTGCGCCGCCACTCCGGCATCGACTGGGTGCACGTACGGCACGAGGAGACCGCCGCCTTCGCGGCCGGCGCCGAGGCGCAGATCACCGGCAAGCTCGCCGCCTGCGCCGGTTCCTGCGGCCCCGGCAACCTGCACCTGATCAACGGCCTGTACGACGCCCACCGCTCCATGGCCCCCGTGCTCGCCCTGGCCTCGCACATCCCCTCCAGCGAGATCGGCCTCGGCTACTTCCAGGAGACCCACCCCGACCACCTCTTCCGCGAGTGCAGCCACTACTGCGAGATGGTCTCCAGCCCGAAGCAGATGCCCCGGCTGCTGGACACCGCCATCCAGAACGCCGTCGGCCGTTCCGGCGTCAGCGTCGTCACCCTGCCCGGTGACATCGCCGGCGAGCCGGCCCCCGAGGCCGCCGTCGAGACCGCCCTCGTCACCTCCCGGCCCACCGTCCGTCCCGGCGACGAGGTGATCGACCGGCTGGTGAAGCTGATCGACGACGCCGACAAGGTCACCCTCTTCTGCGGCAGCGGCACGGCGGGCGCGCACGCCGAGGTGATGGAGTTCGCCGGGAAGATCAAGAGCCCGGTCGGGCACGCCCTGCGCGGCAAGGAATGGATCCAGTACGACAATCCGTACGACGTCGGGATGAGCGGTCTGCTCGGGTACGGCGCCGCCTACGAGGCCACCCACGAGTGCGACCTGCTGATCCTGCTCGGCACGGACTTCCCGTACAACGCCTTCCTGCCCGACGACGTCAGGATCGCCCAGATCGACGTCCGGCCGGAGCACCTGGGCCGCCGGTCCAAGCTGGACCTGGCGGTGTGGGGCGACGCGCGGGAGACCCTGCGGTGTCTGATCCCGCGGGTCAGGGAGAAGAAGAACCGCAAGTTCCTCGACCGGATGCTGAAGAAGCACGCGGACGCCCTGGAGGGCGTGGTCAAGGCGTACACCCGCAAGGTCGACAAGCACGTACCGATCCACCCGGAGTACGTGGCCGCCGTACTGGACGAGGTCGCCGACGACGACGCGGTGTTCACCATCGACACCGGGATGTGCAACGTCTGGGGCGCCCGGTACATCTCGCCCAACGGGCGGCGCCGGATCATCGGATCGTTCTCGCACGGCTCGATGGCCAACGCGCTGCCGATGGCGATCGGGGCCCAGTTCACTGACCGCAAGCGGCAGGTCGTGTCGATGTCCGGCGACGGCGGGTTCTCCATGCTGATGGGCGACTTCCTCACCCTCGTCCAGTACGACCTGCCGGTGAAGGTCGTGCTGTTCGACAACTCCTCGCTGGGGATGGTGGAGTTGGAGATGCTGGTCGCCGGGCTGCCCTCGCACGGCACGGCCAACAAGAACCCCGACTTCGCCGCCGTCGCCGAGGCCTGCGGCGCCTACGGGGTGCGGGTGGAGAAGCCCAAGGACCTCGCGGGCGCCCTGAAGGCGGCGTTCAAGCACAAGGGCCCGGCCCTCGTCGACGTCGTCACCGACCCCAACGCCCTGTCCATCCCGCCGAAGATCAGCGCCGACATGGTGACCGGGTTCGCCCTGTCCGCCTCCAAGATCGTCCTGGACGGCGGCGTCGGCCGCATGCTCCAGATGGCCCGCTCCAACCTGCGCAACCTGCCGCGTCCTTAGGCCAGCGGTCCCCGCGAGCAATGGTGTTCGGCCATTTCCTGGCCGAACACCGGATACGGCCGGTCACCGGGGGGTCCGGATGACTGCCCGGCCCGCCACTGGGCATGGAATCTCGTGAACGTGTTCGAGTGCGAGGGAAGAGCGGTACCGGAACGCGGGCGGGGGACATGGAGCGGCAGGCGCACAGGGGCGGGCCCGTGGCGGTGGGGACCCGCCCGGTGGACGAAGCGGCGGAAGAGAACGACGACAAGGCCGGCGGGAAGAACGGCGGGGAGAGCGGCGAGCAGGCCGGCGGGAAGAACGGCGAGCAGGTCGGCGAGAAGGCCGGCGACGCAATGGACGGGGCGTCTCGGATCAGGTGCCGGCTCCGGCGGTGCGACCTGGGGGCGGTCCCCGAAGCGCGCCGGGCGCTGCGGGAGCTGCTGCGGCACTGGGGGCGGCCGGACCGGTCGGAGGTCGCGGAACTGCTCGCCAGCGAACTGGTCACCAACGCGCTGGTCCACACCGACCGCGATGCCGTCCTGACCGCCACCGTGGGCCCCCGGGCGCTGCGGGTGGAGGTACGGGACTTGGTGTCCCGGTGGCCCCGGCCGCGCGCCGTGGACGCCGGCGACAGCACCAGCGGCCGGGGCCTGCTGCTGGTCCAGTCCCTCGCCGACGCCTGGGGGGTGCGGGCGCACGCCGTGGGGAAGTCGGTGTGGTTCGAACTGGACGCCGGGCCTGCCTGAGTCCCCAAGGCGGCGGGAACGCCGAAGGGGCGTGGCCCGCAGGCCACGCCCCTTCGGCACCGGCGCACCGGCGTCCCGGTGTCCCGGTGTCTAACCGAACTGCTGCTCAAGGTCCTTGAGCTTGCGCTCCAGGGAGTCCAGCCGCGGCAGCGCCTGGGTGTCGTCCTCCGCGGTGAGGTCCACGGTGACCGGGTCACTCGCGCCGCGTACGGGCTGCAACGAGGGAAGGCGGCGTGCGGGCAGTTGCTCCAAAGGCGCTATGGCAGGCTCCGCGGAGGCTTGATCGGAGCCCCGCTCCACGGCCTGCACCTCGACCTCGACCTGGCGTCCGCCACGGCCGGGGAAGCCGCGGTGGCCCCGGCTGATCGCCTTCAGCTGCGCCCGCTCCAGGCGGCCGTGCTCGCGCTGGCGCCGCTTCTCCTCGTCCTTCTTGCGCTTGTCGTCGCGCACCTCCTCGACCGCCTCGTCCAGGCTGCGCACGCCCTCCAGGAGCATCAGCGACCAGGCGCCGTAGGTCTCCCGGGGAGCGCGCAGCCAGCGGACGATACGGATCTGCGGCAGCGGACGGGGCACGAGGCCCTGCTCGCGCAGCGCGGCCCGGCGGGTCTGCTTCAGCGCCCGGTCGAACAGCACCGCCGCCGACAGGGACATGCCCGCGAAGAAGTGCGGGGCGCCCGCGTGGCCCGCGCCCCGGGGGGCGTGCACCCAGTTGAACCAGGCCGCCGCCAGCGCGAACGTCCACACGAGTATGCGGGAGCCGAGCGCCGCGTCACCGTGGCTGGCCTCGCGGACCGCGAGGACGGAGCAGAACATCGCCGCACCGTCGAGGCCGAACGGGACCAGGTACTGCCAGCCGCCGCTCAGACCGAGGTTCTGCTCGCCGAACCCGACCAGACCGTGGAAGGAGAGCGCCGCCGCGACCGCGGCACAGCAGAAGAGGAGGATGTAGGAGAAGGTGCCGTACAGGGCCTCCTTGCGCCTGCGACGCTCCTCGGCCCGCTCCCACGAGTCGTCCGCGCTCGCGTCCTTCCCCGAGGAGCGCTTGCCGCGCGCGAGCACCGCCACCGCCGCAAGCATGCCCAGGAGCAGTACGGCGCCCGGAAGCAGCCAGTTCAGCGATATGTCGGTCAGTCTCATCTAGGGGTCCCTTGCATTGGGATAGGGCGTAACGCCCGCCATAGTGGCCCAACTCCGCCTGCCCTCAAGGGTTTTCGGGGCAAGAGGCCGCCAAGGGAGTGCGTGGGGACGGTCCGGGGCGGCGTCTGGCTCGAACTGGCGCTGGAGGGGCGAGAGTTGAGTTCGAACAAGAATACCCGCACGGGTGGTTCCGTGGAAACTTCCTGCAACCCATGAGGAAGGTGTGAATGGGCGTGGCGGTACGGGTGTCACCCGCGCGGACGATCTTAAGCGACGGCCGGTGCGCCCGTGTCCGACGGGGTGCCCGCCGGGCCCGGCGGAGGCGGCGTCAGCCCGCTTCGGCGAGGAGCTTGCCGACGCGGTCCGCCTCGGGGGTGCGCGGGCAGGCGGCGCAGGTGTCCTCGGGGCGCAGGGTGTAGAACATGCAGCAGCTCGCCCGGTCCCGGGTGGGCAGCGACTCGCCGTTCGGTCCGGTCAGCTCCCGGAACGCCGCCGTGCCGACGTACGGCCGGGTCGCCCCCGGCAGCAGCAGCTCCAGTTCGCGGCGGGCCCGGTCGCGCTCGCCGAGCAGATGGGCGACGTACCACAGGCCCTCCACGACCTCGTCGGTCGCCATGCCCCACAGGGCCCGGCCGCGCCGGCGCATCCGGGGGCCGAAACCGGCCAGCAGCGGTGTCAGGTGGTCCGCGACCGAGGCCCGCACCTCGGCCCGCAGCGCCTCCTCGTCGGCGACGACGCGGGCGCCGGGCAGCGCGGCGGCCGGGTCGCCGGGCAGGCAGGCGAAGCCGTCCGGGCGGACGGCCATGCGGCCCAGCGGCAGCTCCTCGGCGGTGCGGTCGTAGGCGACGCGCGTCACGGGCAGGCGGGGGACCCGGCAGTGCAGGAACCAGGGCACCGTGATCAGCAGACAGGCCGGCCAGGCGTACCGGTGCAGACCGAAGGTGGCGACCACGTCCGGCCGCGCCCGCTGCCCGTAGTCCCGTACCACCTGTGCCTCGTCCCAGGCCAGGAACGCGTCCAGGGCGGTCCCGCCCTCCGCGAGCGCGGCGGCCGTGACCCAGCCCCCGCCCTCGGGCAGCGGCTCCCCGGGGGCCTGCTCCACGGCGGCGAACGAGGGCAGCACCTCGGACAGGCGGGCGTAGGCGTCCGCGACGGACGAACGGGGCACGGGCATGCGGAACCACCGATCCACGTCGGTCGAACGGGCTATCTACAGGTAAGCCTAACCTTACCCATGATCCTCCGGATTTGAACTGGCGTGATGTACCCCTAGGGTGCTTGACGGACGAGTGACAACCCGCCGTAATGACCTCAAGTACCGACACGTCCCCAGGAGGACCCCGTGGACCCCGTGAGGGAGGGCGCGCAGAGCTCCGCCGAGACGGGGACCCCCGCCGTACGGCCGGCGCAGGCGGCCCGGATGCCGGGGCCGGCCGCCGTACGCGGTGAGCACACGCACGCCGAGACGCCGCTGCCCCGCCCGCGTCCCCGGCCCCTCGTCCAGCGGTCCTCCGTGCGCGGGCAGGTCCTGGACGCCCTGCGCACCGCGCTGGCCGCGGGCGAGCTGCGGCCCGGAGAGGTCTACTCGGCGCCCGCGCTCGGCGAGCGGTTCGGAGTGTCGGCCACCCCCGTGCGGGAGGCGATGCAGCAGCTCGCGCAGGAGGGCGCCGTCGAGGTCGTGCCGAACCGGGGCTTCCGGGTCGTCGAGCGGGGCGCCCGCGAACTGGCCGAACTGGCCGAGATCCGCGCGCTGCTCGAGGCCCCGGTCCTGCTGCGGCTGTCCCGCACGGTGCCCGCCGAACGCTGGGCGGAGCTGCGCCCGCTGGCCGAGGCGACCGTCCGGGCCGCCTCCTCGGGCACCCGCGCCGGCTATGCCGAGGCCGACCGCGCCTTCCACCGCGCGGTGCTGGCGCTGGCCGGCAACGAGCAGCTCGTCCGGATCGCCGAGGACCTGCACCGCCGGGCGCAGTGGCCGCCGGCCGGCGGCCCCGCCCCGCGCGGCCGGGCCGACCTGATCGCCGACGCGCACCAGCACACGGCGCTGCTGGACGCGCTGATCGCCGGGGACCGGGACCTGGTGCGGACCCTGGTGGGGGAGCACTTCGCGACGGAGGGCGGAGCGGGCGGGCTCGGCGGGCCGGTCTGAGGACGTCCTCCGACGGGGTGTCACCGACCGGCGCGACGGCGGTCGTCCGCCCAGTGGGACCGGAGTCCGCCGTGCGCCGTGCACCGCGGCGCGTCCCGCCGTGGATGCCGCGTACCGGGCCGAATGGGGCCCGCGCCCGATGGGCGGGCGGGGCCGGGCCGGTCACGCTGGAGGGTGCGCGGGCCGCCGACGCGCGCCGCCCTGCCCGCCCCGTACCGGCGCCGGTGTCCGGGACCAGCCCCGGTGCCGGCGCGACGCCCCCGCGAGGAGGAACCGTGGCCGGTGACCCCCACCGCCCCCTTGCCCCGAACACCCCGGGCACCCCGGACACCCCGGACACCCCGGAAACCCCGGGCACCCCGGACACCAGCAATACTTCGGACACCCCGAACAGCCCGTACACCCCGCGCCCCCTGAAGAGCCCGTACGTCCCGTTGTGGCGCCGGTGGCGCAACCCGCTGCGGCGCCGTACCGACCGGCTCCGGACCGGGCTGGGCCTCGCCCTGCTGCTCGTCGTGCCGGCGGCCCTGCCTCCGGCCATGACCTGGGCGGCCGACCGCGCCCACCGGCACTTCAGCGCCACCGCCGAGCACCAGGAACGCGTCCGGCACCGCACCACGGCCGTCCTCGTCGACGCCGCCCCGCGCTCCCCGGCGCCCCGCCCGGTCCAGGCCGAGGTCCGCTACGTGGGTTTGGACGGCGGTACGCGGACCGCCCGGACCGCCGTCGAACCGGGGCTGCCCGCGCGGAGCACGGTCCCGGTCTGGGTCACCGCGGACGGGCGGCTCACCGAACCGCCGATGTCCACGGACGAGATCCGCAGCCGCACCGCGGGCTGGGCCCTGGTCGCCGCCCTGGCCGTCGCCGGCACCGGCGCCGCGGCGTACGGCGTCGGGGCCCTGCTGCTCCAGCGGCGCAACCTGGCCGCCTGGGAGGCGGAATGGGCCGGCACGGCTGCACGACGGCCGACGCCGCCGTGAGGGTCGCCGCGCCTTGAGGGACACCGCCCTTGTGGGCGGCCTGTGTGGGGCGCCGCGCCCGTGAGAGGTGCCCCCTCGTGAGGCGCCCCACCGCGCTCGTGAGAGGCGCTGCCCTCGTGAGGCGTGCCCCGCTCCCAAGGGGTGCTGCTCCCTGTGCGTGCATCGCGCCCGTGCCCGGCCGACGCCCCCGATAGGCGCACTGTCCCCGTGGGGGGCGCCGCGCTCGTGAGAGGCGCTGCCCTCGTGAGGCGTACCCCGCCCGGAAGGGGTGCTGCTCCCTGTGCGGTGCACCGCGCCCGTGCCCGGCCGACGCCCCGTGGTGCGCCCCCGGTGAGGCGCACCCTCCCGGTGAGGCGCACCGCGCCCGCGAGGGGCACACCGCGCCCGCGACCGGCCGGCGCTCCCGTGAGGGCCCCCGGAGAGGCACCACGGGCCGTGAGAGGCGCCGCCCCCGTGAGCCACGCCGCCCCGTGAGCCACGCCGCCCCGCGCGTCAAGCCGTGGCCGCCCCCGGCGCCGGGGGGCTCAGTTGCTGGGCCAGCCAGGTCGGGACGCCGCCGAGGAGGCGGAACAGGCGGCGGGCCTCCTCGCGCAGGCGGGACGCCTCCGGTTCCGGTTCCGTCTCCGCCAGGGAGGCCAGCGCCGGGGCCGTGCCGACGAGGTACCCCAGCTCCTCCCGGATCCGCAGGGACTCGGTGAAACCGTGCCGGGCCTCGGCCAGTTCACCGTCCCGCAGGGCCAGCCCGGCCAGGTGCCGCCAGGTGAACGACAGCAGCAGCGGATCGGCGTGCGCGGTGGCCCCGGCGTGCGCCCGCCGGTAGGCGGCCCGCGCGGCCTGCGGAGAGCCGGTCAGGTTCTCCGCGAGCAGTCCGCGCCGGAAGTCGAGGAGGGCCCGCCCCGGCGCGCCGGGCGCGATCAGCGCCGCCGCCCGGCCCAGCGCAGCCCGCGCCTCGTCGGCCCGGTCCCGCACCCCGTGCAGCGTCGCCGCGTACGCGAGCTGTCCGCGTTCGCAGGCGGCGGCCCCGCGCTCGTCGTCGCTGTCCGCCAGCGCCTCCGCCGTGCGCAGCGCGTCCTCCGCCTCCGCCCAGCCCTGCTCGGTGTACAGGCACCGCTCCACCAGCAGCGCGGCCCGCTGGAGCGCGGAGGCGGGGGTGACCGGCTGCAACAGGGCGGCCGCGTCGGCCCAGCAGGCCCGTGAGCGCAGCCGCCACACGGCGGTCCCGAGCGGATCGTCACTGGCGGTGGATCCCGTACCGGACATGGCGGAGTGCGCCACGTTGCCCTCCCTAGCACGCCGTCGAGCCCGAGTGGTGGCCGCATCTCAGCACGGAACGAGGGGCCCGGCCAAGAGGGTGGGTGAAGGATTTCACAAAGTCGTGGGACTCCGGGGTGGGCGGTTCGGCCCGGCCGGTCAGCTCATCCGCAGTGCCAGGAAGAAATCCAGCTTGTCCTCCAGGCGCGACAGGTCACGTACCGTCAACTGCTCGATCCGCCCGACGCGGTACCGCAGCGTGTTGACGTGCAGGTGCAGCCGGGCCGCGCAGCGCGTCCAGGAACCGTCCGACGCCAGGAACGCCTCCAGCGTCGGGATCAGCTCGGCGCGGTGGCGCCGGTCGTACTCCCGCAGGGGGTCCAGGAGCCGGGCGGTGAAGGCCCGGCGCACGTCGTCGGGGACGAAGGGGAGGAGGAGTACGTGCGAGGCGAGTTCCTGGTGGCCGGCCGCGCAGACCCGGCCGGGCCGCGCCGCCGCCACCCGCCGGGCGTGCCGCGCCTCCTCCAGCGCGCCGCGCAGCCCCTCCGCCGAGTGCACGGCCGCGCTCACCCCGACCGTGACCCGCCCGTCGTCGTCCAGCCCGGCCGACAGGGGTTCCCGTACGGCATCGAGGAGCGCTTCGGCGACGACGCCCGCCTCGCCGCCGTCGTGCTCCCGGGCGACCGCCGGCAGCGGTACGAGGGCGACGGCCTCGTCGCCGACGTGCGCGACGGCGATCCGGTCGGAGTGCTCGGGCCCGGGGACACGCGGGTCGACCAGGATCTCCTCCAGCAGTGCCTGGGCGAGCGCGCCGGTGCCGCTCTCCGGCCCGGCCGGACCCTCCCACTCCACCCGCGCCACGACCACCTGCCAGTGCGGGGCGGCGCCGAGGCCCGGCAGCAGTACCGGCGCCGCGACCCGCAGCCGGGCCGCGATCTCGGCGGGCGCGGCGCCCGACTGGACCAGTTCGAGGATCTCCTGCGCCAGGCGCCGCCGGACCGTGCGGGCGGCCTCCCGGCGGTCCCGTTCGACGGCTATCAGCTGGGTGACGCCGTGCAGCAGGTCGAGCCGCTCCTCCGCCCAGTCCCCGGCGTCCGCCTCGACGGCCAGCAGCCACTCGGACAGCACCGCCTCCCGTGCGTCGGGGGCGTCCTGCGGAGCCCGGCCGGGCCGGGGCCCGCCACCGCGTACCGGGAAGAGGCTGTACGCGGTCGGGCCGACCTGTACGCGGTGCGGAGCGCGCCGCCCGGCGCGCGTGGCCGCCAGGTGCTCCGCCGCGAGCCGCGCGCGCACCTCGCCGGGGAGCGCGGACCCCGCCGTCTTCGCGCCCGCGACCTGCCGTCCGGTCGGCGACAGCACCCAGGCCCGCAGGTCCAGGTCGGTGCCGAGCAGTTCCAGGACGACGTCCGGGCCGCCGCCCGCCGGACCGGAGGTCATCATCCGGCGGTGCCGGTCGACGACGGCCGCGAGGTCCCCGGCGCGTTCCCCGGAGACCTGTCGCACCACGTGCTCGGTGATCGTCGCGAACGCCACCGACTCGTGGACCGCGAACAGCGGCAGCCGGTGCCGGGCGCACGCCACCACCAGGTCCTCCGGCACGCTGCCCAGCTCCGCCTCCCCGGCGGCGAGCGCGGCCACCCCGTTCTGCACCAGGATGTGGACGAACGGGTCGGAGTCCGCGGCGTCGCGCCGCCAGGCCAGCCCGGTCAGGACCAGCTCGCCGCCGGAGAGGTAGCGGCTCGGGTCCCGCAGGTCGGTGGTCATCACGCCGCGCACCGCACGGTCCAGCTCGTGCTCGCCGCCGAGCAGCTTGAGGCCCAGCGCGTCGGTGTCCAGCAGTGCGCGCAGCCGCATTCGAGTCGCCGCCGTTCTCTGTCTCGTGTGTCTCGAAGGGGGTGTTCCAGGTCACGCCGATGGGTCGCGCGTTTCCACAGGAAATCGGGGAGGTTACGGAAGACCTCTGTTCATACGAATCTACAAGATGACCACCCTGGCCAGCTAACTCCTTCATGGTTTCTGCGACTGACACAGGCGGAGCACAGGGCTGTGTACTGGGGCCACTCCACGTGAACAGCGCATGAACGAGCCCGGACCGCCGCACCCGGTGTGGCTCGATCCGTACGACCCACACGTACGACCCACACGACGAAGAAGAGAGCCGTTCATGGACTTCCTTCGCCCCGCCGGCTGGGAGGAGGCGCTCGCCGCCAAGGCCGCGCACCCCACCGCCGTACCGATCGCGGGAGGCACCGATGTGATGGTCGAGATCAACTTCGACCACCGCAGGCCCGAGTACCTGATGGACCTCGGCCGCGTCGCCGAGCTGAGCGAGTGGGAGGTGGGCGACCGGAGCGTGCGGCTCGGCGCCTCCGTCCCCTATACGAAGATCATGGAGTACCTGCGGGCCGAACTGCCGGGTCTCGCCCTGGCCGCGCACACCGTCGCCTCGCCGCAGATCCGCAACCGCGGCTCCGTCGGCGGCAACCTCGGCACCGCCTCCCCGGCCGGCGACGCCCACCCGGCGCTGCTCGCCGCCGGCGCCGAGGTCGAGGCCGTCTCGGTGCGCGGCACCCGCATGATCCCCATCGACGACTTCTACACCGGCGTGAAGCGCAACGCGCTCGCGCCCGACGAGCTGATCCGCGCCGTGCACGTGAAGAAGGCGGACGGACCGCAGCAGTTCTCCAAGGTCGGCACCCGCAACGCCATGGTCATCGCGGTCTGCGCGTTCGGTCTCGCGCTGCACCCGGAGACCCGGACGGTGCGCACGGGCATCGGCTCGGCCGCGCCGACGCCGGTCCGGGCGACGGCCGCCGAGGAGTTCCTCGACGCGGCACTGGAGGAGGGCGGCTTCTGGGACTCGGGGAAGACCATCACCCCGGCCGTGGCCCGCCAGTTCGCCCAGTTGTGCTCCGCAGCCTGCAACCCCATCGACGACGTACGCGGCACCGCGGCCTACCGCCGGCACGCGGTCGGCGTCATGGCCCGCCGGACGCTGACCTGGACCTGGGAGTCGTACCGCACCGCCGCACGGAAAGGAGAGGCCGCCTGATGCGCGTCAACCTCACCGTCAACGGACGACCCCAGCGGGCCGACGACGTCTGGGAGGGCGAGTCCCTCCTCTACGTCCTGCGCGAGCGGCTCGGCCTGCCCGGCTCCAAGAACGCCTGCGAGCAGGGCGAGTGCGGCTCCTGCACCGTCCGCCTGGACGGCGTGCCGGTCTGCTCCTGCCTGGTCGCCGCCGGACAGGCGGAGGGCCGCGAGGTCGTCACCGTCGAGGGCCTGGCGGACGGCACCGGGCTCGCCCCGATCCAGCAGGCGTTCATCGACGCCGGCGCCGTCCAGTGCGGCTTCTGCACGCCCGGTCTGCTGGTCGCCGCCGACGAGATGCTGGAGCGCAACCCCGACCCGGACGACGCCGACATCCGCGAGGCGCTCTCGGGCAACCTGTGCCGCTGCACGGGCTACGAGAAGATCATGGACGCGGTCCGCCTGGCCGCCGCCCGCCGCTCCGCGTCCGAGGGGGTCTGACCATGGCGTTCCCCACCGGCGTGCCCACCAAGCTCACCCAGGGCTCGGGGACCAGGGGCGGCATCGGCGAGTCCACGCTCCGCCCGGACGGCACCCTCAAGGTCACCGGGGAGTTCGCCTACTCGTCCGACCTGTGGCACGAGGACATGCTCTGGGGCCAGATCCTGCGCTCCACGGTCGCGCACGCCGAGATCGTCTCCATCGACACCAGCCAGGCCCTCGCCCTGCCCGGCGTGTACGCCGTCATGACCTACGACGACCTGCCCACCGGCGTACGCCACTACGGCCTGGAGATCCAGGACACCCCCGTCCTCGCCCACGGCCGGGTCCGCCACCACGGCGAACCGGTCGCGATCGTCGCCGCCGACCACCCGGAGACCGCCCGCCGGGCCGCCGCCAGGATCAGGGTCGAGTACCGGGAACTGCCGGTCGTCACCGACGAGGCGTCCGCGACCGCCCCGGACGCGATCCTGATCCACGAGAACCGCACCGACCACCACGCCGGCCACGTCCCGCACCCCAACATCGTGCACCGCCAGCCCATCGTGCGCGGCGACGTGGCGGCGGCCCGCGCGCGGGCCGACGTGATCGTCACCGGCGAGTACACCTTCGGCATGCAGGACCAGGCGTTCCTCGGCCCCGAGTCCGGCCTCGCCGTCCCCGAGGAGGACGGCGGCGTCCACCTCTACATCGCCACCCAGTGGCTCCACTCCGACCTGCGCCAGATCGCGCCCGTGCTCGGCCTGCCCGAGGACAAGGTGCGGATGACGCTGGCCGGCGTCGGCGGCGCGTTCGGCGGGCGCGAGGACCTGTCGATGCAGATCCACGCCTGTCTGCTGGCCCTGCGGACCGGCAAGCCGGTGAAGATCGTCTACAACCGTTTCGAGTCCTTCTTCGGCCACGTCCACCGCCACCCCGCCAAGCTCGCCTACGAGCACGGCGCCACCCGCGACGGCAGGCTCACCCACGTCACGGCCCGGATCGTGCTGGACGGCGGCGCCTACGCCTCCGCCTCCCCGGCGGTCGTCGGCAACGCCGCCTCGCTGGGTGTCGGACCGTACGCCGTCGACGACGTCGACATCGAGGCCGTCGCCCTCTACACCAACAACCCGCCCTGCGGCGCGATGCGCGGCTTCGGCGCGGTCCAGGCGTGCTTCGCCTACGAGGCGCAGATGGACAAGGTGGCCAGGGAACTCGGCCTGGACCCGGTGGAGTTCCGGCAGCGCAACGCCATGGAGCAGGGCACCCTCCTGCCGACCGGCCAGCCCGTCGACTCTCCCGCCCCGGTCGCCGAACTGCTGCGCCGCGTCAAGGCGAGGCCGATGCCACCGGAGCGCCAGTGGGAGTCCAGCGAGGGCACCGACGTACGGCACCTGCCCGGCGGCCTGTCCAACACCACCCACGGGGAAGGCGTCGTGCGGGGGGTCGGGTACGCGGTCGGCATCAAGAACGTCGGCTTCTCCGAGGGGTTCGACGACTACTCGACCGCGCGGGTGCGGATGGAGGTCGTCGGCGGTGAGCCGGTGGCCACCGTGCACACGGCCATGGCGGAGGTCGGGCAGGGCGGTGTCACCGTGCACGCGCAGATCGCCCGTACCGAGCTGGGGGTCGCCCAGGTGACGATCCACCCGGCCGACACCCGGGTGGGGAGCGCCGGTTCGACCTCCGCGTCCCGGCAGACGTACGTCACCGGCGGCGCGGTCAAGAACGCCTGCGAACTGGTCCGGGAGAAGGTGCTGGAGATCGGGCGCCGCAAGTTCGGCTCGTACCACCCCGCGTGGGCCACCGCCGACCTGCTGCTGGAGGACGGCAAGGTCGTCACCGACGGCGGCGAGGCGCTGGCCGGCCTGGCGGAGGTCCTCGACGGCGAGGTGGTGGAGGTCGAGCGGGAGTGGCGGCACCGGCCGACCGAGCCCTTCGACCTGCGCACCGGGCAGGGCAACGGCCATGTCCAGTACTCCTTCGCCGCGCACCGCGCCGTCGTCGAGGTCGACACCGAACTGGGCCTGGTGAAGGTGGTCGAGCTGGCCTGCGCCCAGGACGTCGGCAAGGCGCTCAACCCGCTCTCCGTGGCCGGCCAGATCCAGGGCGGCACCACGCAGGGCCTGGGCATCGCCGTGATGGAGGAGATCGTCGTCGACCCCGAGACGGCCAAGGTCAGGAACCCCTCCTTCACGGACTACCTGATCCCCACCATCCTCGACACCCCGACCATCCCGGTCGACGTGCTCGAACTCGCCGACGAGCACGCCCCGTACGGGCTGCGCGGCGTCGGCGAGGCGCCCACCCTGTCGTCCACCCCGGCCGTCCTCGCGGCGATCCGGAACGCGACGGGGCTGACGCTCGACCGGACTCCGGTACGGCCGGAACACCTCACCGGCACCGACCGTACGTGACCACCTGTTCGTCTCGGGCCGTCCCCCGGGCCGCACACGTCCCAGTACCTGTGAAACTCGGGAGACGGCACCATGACCCACCCGTCAGCGGAGCCCACGACCACCGCCGAGGACGCGGGCGCGGGTTCCCGCGTCCCGGCCGGACGGTCGTGGCTCGACCGGTACTTCCACATGTCCCGGCGGGGATCGACCGTCGCGCGCGAGATCCGCGGCGGCGTCACCACCTTCATGGCGATGGCGTACATCCTCCTGCTCAACCCCCTGATCCTGTCCGGTGAGGACGCGGCCGGGAACACGCTCGCCGCCAAGGCCCTGATCACCGCGACCGCGTTCGCGGCGGCCCTCACCACCCTGCTGATGGGCCTCGTCGGCAAGGTCCCCTCGCGCTCGCCGCCGGCCTGTCCGTCTCCGGCGTCCTCGCCTCGCAGGTCGCCCCCGTGATGACCTGGCCGCAGGCGATGGGCATGTGCGTGATCTACGGCGTGGTCATCATGCTGCTCGCCGTCACCGGCCTGCGTGAGATGATCATGAACGCGATCCCGCTGCCGCTCAAGCACGGCATCACCATGGGGATCGGCCTGTTCATCGCCCTCATCGGCCTCTACAAGTCCGGCTTCGTCCACCAGGGCGAGACCACCCCGCTCAGCCTCGGCCCGGCGGGGCAGCTCACCGGCTGGCCGGTGCTGCTCTTCGCCGGGACCCTGCTGCTGATCATCGTGCTCCAGGCCCGGAACACCCCCGGCGCCCTCCTGATCGGCATCGTCGGCGGCACGGTGGCCGCCGCGGTGCTCAACGCCGCCGGGGTCGTCGACCCGGGGCAGTGGGCGAACGGCGCCCCCGAGCTGCACGGCGGCGCGCTCTCCCTGCCGGACTTCTCGCTCTTCGGCGCCGTCGCGTTCGGCGGCTGGGGCGAGGCCGGCGCGATGACCGTCGGCGTGATCGTGTTCACCCTCGTCCTCGCCGGGTTCTTCGACGCGATGGCGACCATCATCGGCGTCGGCACCGAGGCGAAGCTCGCCGACGACCAGGGGCGGATGCCGGGCCTGTCCAAGGCGCTGTTCATCGACGGCGCCGGGGGAGCGGTCGGCGGCCTGGCGGGCGGCAGCGGCCAGACGGTGTTCGTCGAGTCCGCCACCGGCGTCGGCGAGGGCGCCCGTACCGGCCTCGCCTCGGTCGTCACCGGCGCCCTCTTCGCGGCGTGCCTGTTCTTCACCCCGCTCACCGCGCTGGTGCCGCAGGAGGTCGCGTCGGCGGCGCTGGTGGTCATCGGCGCCATGATGCTGGCGCACGCCCGGCACGTGGACTGGGCGGACCGGGCGAGCGCGGTGCCGGTCTTCCTGACCGTGGTGCTGATGCCGTTCACCTACACCATCACGACCGGGGTCGCCGCCGGCGTCATCGCGTACACCGCGATCAAGACCGCGCGGGGCAGGGCGCGGGAGGCCGGACCCTTCATGTGGGTGCTGACCGGCGTCTTCCTCGTCTGGTTCGCGCTCGCCCCGATCGAGACCTGGCTGGGCGTGCGGTAGCCGCAGCCAGGGAACCCGTTCATCCGTCCCCGATCCCCGAGGAGACCGACAGATGCTGGACATCGCCGAACCGCTGCACCGGTGGGTCGAGCAGGGACGCGACTTCGCCGTCGCCACCGTGGTGGCCGTCAGCGGCAGCGCGCCCCGCCGGCCCGGCGCCGCCCTCGCGGTGGACACCGAGGGCACGGCGGTCGGGTCGGTCTCCGGGGGCTGTGTGGAGGGCGCCGTCTACGAGCTGTGCCGGCGGGCGCTGGCGGACGGCGAGAGCGTGGTCGAACGGTTCGGGTACAGCGACGCGGACGCCTTCGCGGTCGGGCTGACCTGCGGCGGCGTCATCGACATCCTGGTCACGCCGGTACGGGCGGACGACCCCGTCCGCCCGGTGCTCGCCGTCGCGGCCCGCGGGGAGGCGGCGGCCCTGGCCCGGGTCGTCGCCGGCCCCGGGGACCTGGTGGGCCGCGCGCTCGCCGTCCGCCCCGACGGCACCCGGTACGGCGGCCTCGGCGCCCACCCCGAACTGGACCGCACGGTCGCCGCCGAGGCCGGCGCCTTCCTGGACGCCGGCCGCACCGGCACCGTGGAGATAGGCGCGGAGGGCTCCCGGTGCGGGGCGCCGCTGACCGTGCTGGTGGAGTCCTCCGTGCCGCCGCCGCGGATGATCGTCTTCGGCGCGATCGACTTCGCCGCCGCGCTGGTGCGGGCCGGGAAGTTCCTCGGCTACCGGGTCACCGTCTGCGACGCCCGGCCCGTCTTCGCCACCGAGGCCCGCTTCCCCGACGCCGACGAGGTCGTCGTCGCCTGGCCGCACGCGTACCTGGAGCGGACGGACGTCGACGCCCGTACCGTCCTGTGCGTCCTCACCCACGACGCCAAGTTCGACGTACCGCTGCTGGAGCGGGCGCTGCGGCTGCCGGTGGCGTACATCGGCGCGATGGGCTCGCGCCGCACCCACCTGGACCGTGAGGCGCGGCTGCGCGCGGCCGGGGTGACCCGCCGGGAACTGGCCCGGCTCAGGTCCCCCATCGGCCTCGACCTCGGCGCCCGCACCCCCGAGGAGACGGCGCTGTCCATCGCCGCCGAGATCGTCGCCGCCCGGCGCGGCGGCACGGGCGTCCCGCTGACCGGGGCGCACACCCCGATCCACCACGACGGGACGCCGCTGCCTCACCCGATCGGGGCCGGCATCGGCACCACGTCGTAGGACAGCGAGATGGTGTCCCCGGTCGCCGGGTCGCCCAGCTCCACCCGCCAGGCGTCGGCGAACTGGTCCACCTCGGCGGCCATCGGGATGGTCCCGGAGATCAGCACCGTGCCCGGCACCAGCTCGCCCCGCTCCCGCAGCACCCCGGCCCAGTAGGCGGGGGTCAGCAGCTCGGCCAGCGTGCCGTTCTGGATCTGCGTCTCCTCGCCGCCGTGGCCCACCCACGCCCGCAGCGTCAGCCGGTCGAGCCGCTCCTCCACGTCCGCCAGCCGCCACGCCCGCCGGGCCAGCACGTCCGGGCCCGCGTTCTTGCTCCAGGCCACCCCGTGCACCTCCAGCTCCCGGTCGGTGTGGTCGCAGGCGGCGGTCAGCAGCAGCTCCCCGCCGTCCGCCACGACCAGCGCCCACTCCGCCTCGCCGGAGGTCCGGCCGTGCTGCGCGGGCACCGCGGTGGTCTGCTGCGCGAGGTAGGGCGAGACCGGGTAGAGGGCGGGGGTGACGGACGGCGCGGGCACGCCCAGCTCCGCCAGCTCGGCGACGTGCGCGGCGACGTCGTCCTGGCTGCGCCCGGCGTACCCGGCGTTGAGCAGCAGCCGGACGTCCACCTCGCGGGTGGTTCCGTCGGGCAGCTCGAAGGTCAGCACGGCCATGGGGTCTCCAAACGTAGGCGGGTTCGGGGTTTCGAGTGGGTTAACTTGCCGCGAGGGGCTTGCGCATACGACCTGTATACAAGAAGTATGCCGGAAGGTCCACGTACGTTGGACGGCACTCGAAGCAAGGACAGGAAGCATGCACGACACCCGGCCGGACGGTTCCGGCATCCGCCGCGCCTTCTTCGCCAGCCTCACCGGCACCGCCCTGGAGTGGTACGACTTCGCCGTCTACTCCGCCGCGGCGGCCCTGGTCTTCGGCGACCTCTTCTTCCCCTCCGAGGACCCGCTGACCGGCACCCTGCTGGCCTTCTCCACGTACGCCGTGGGCTATGTCTCCCGGCCGCTGGGCGGCATCGTCTTCGGCCGGCTCGGCGACGTCATCGGCCGCAAGAAGGTGCTGATCGCCACGCTGGTGCTGATCGGCGCCGCCACCTTCCTGATCGGCGTGCTGCCCGCCTACTCCACGATCGGCGTGGCCGCCCCCATCGCCCTGGTCCTGCTGCGGTTCGCGCAGGGCGTGGGCGTCGGCGGCGAGTGGGGCGGCGCGGTACTGCTGTCCAGCGAGTTCGGCGACCCGAAGAAGCGCGGCTTCTACGCCTCCGCCGCCCAGGTCGGCCCGCCCGCCGGCAACCTGCTCGCCAACGGCGTGCTCGCCGCGCTCGGCGCGCTGCTCACCGAGGACCAGTTCACCGACTGGGGCTGGCGGGTGGCGTTCCTGGTGTCGGCGGCGCTGGTGGGCTTCGGGCTGTGGATCCGGGCCAAGCTGGAGGAGACGCCGGTCTTCAAGGCGATGGAGGCCGAGCAGGACCGGCCGCAGGCGCCGGTGCGCGAGGTGTTCACCACCCAGCCCCGGGCGCTGACCGCCGCCATCCTCAGCCGGGTCGCCCCCGACGTGCTGTACGCGATGTTCACCGTCTTCGTCCTCACCTACGCCACCGACGAACTGGACATGTCCCGCGGCTCCGCCCTCACCGCCGTACTGATCGGCTCCGCCCTCCAGATCGTCCTCATCCCGCTGGCCGGCGCCCTCACCGACCGGGTCAACCGGCGGCTGGTCTACGGGGTGTCGGCCGTCGGCGCGGGCATCTGGCCGTTCGTCTTCTTCCCGATGGTGGGCGGCGGTTCCTGGCCGCTGCTCGCCCTCGGCGTCGTGGTCGCCCTCGTCCTGCACTCCCTGATGTACGGTCCCCAGGCCGCCTTCATCGCCGAGCAGTTCTCGCCGCGCCTGCGCTACACCGGCTCCTCCCTGGCGTACACGCTGGCCGGGGTGATCGGCGGGGCGGTGGCGCCGCTGCTGTTCACCGCGCTGCTGGGCGCCTTCGACAGCTGGGTGCCGCTGGCCGGGTACATCGCGCTCACGGCGGTGGTCACGGTCGTGGGCCTCGCCCTGGGCCGGGACGCCGACACCGCCGAGCACGAGGACGCGACCCTCGTGGAGCAGGCGCGGGACCACGCGCCCGCCGCACAGTGAACCCGTACCGCATCCTGTACAGCCGTACCCCCGACGAAGGGACACCGCACCCATGCGTATCGCACTGAGCCAGCTCACCACCGGCACCGATCCGGCGCGGAACCTGGAGCTGATCGAGCGGGAGACGCGGCGGGCCGCCGAGGCCGGCGCGCGGGTCGTGGTCTTCCCGGAGGCGTCGATGATCTGCTTCGGCACCTCGCTGAAGCCGGTCGCCGAACCGCTGGACGGCCCCTGGGCCGACGGCCTCCGCAAGATCGCGGCGGCCTCGGAGACCGTCGTGGTGGCCGGCATGTTCACCCCCGCGCCGGACGGCCGGGTCACCAACACGCTCCTGGCCACCGGCCCCGGCGTCGAGGCGTCCTACGACAAGATCCACCTCTACGACGCGTTCGGCTTCGCCGAGTCGGACACGGTGGCGCCCGGCTCACGGGTCGTCACCATCGATGTGGACGGCGTCCGGCTCGGCCTCGCGACCTGCTACGACGTCCGTTTCCCGGAGCTGTTCCGGGCGCACGCCGACGCGGGCGCGGTCGCGACGCTGCTGGCCGCGTCCTGGGGAGCGGGGCCGGGCAAGCGGGAGCAGTGGGAGCTGCTGGTGCGGGCCCGCGCGCTGGACGCCACGCTGTTCGTCGCCGCCGTCGACCAGGCCGACCCGGAGGCGAGCGGCACGCCGGTGCCGCCGAAGGCGCCCACCGGCATCGGGTACAGCCTGGTGGCCGGTCCGGACGGCACGGTGCGGGGTGCGGCGGGCGCGGGGCCTGAGCTGGTCGTGGCCGACCTGGATCCGGCGGAGGTGGGGGCGGTGCGGGAGAAGATCTCGGTGCTGGCGAACCGGCGGCTGTGAGGCCGGTTCGGCCGGGTGCGGGGCGCGGGGCGCGGGGCGCGGGGTGCCGGATGTCGGCTGCGGGTCCGTCGTGGCTTGTCGCGCGGTTCCCCGCGCCCCTTCGGGGCGCCTCGCCCGCAGCCGGCAACCAGGGCCTGTCGTTTGGATCAGGACGCGGGACATCGGCGGGACTTGTCCATGCCGGTGAGCGGGGTCTGGTGCGTGCGGCTGCAAGGCGGAGGAGGGAGTCGACGCGATGGGGGTCCCCC
>NZ_JAGGOO010000095.1 GCF_018614415.1 Streptomyces sp. ISL-12 | reverse complement strand
GCGGCTCGCTCCGCTCACCGCCAGGCGCCCGGCTCCGCTCGGGCGCCAACCGCAGGGCAGGCGCCCCGCGTTGCGGGGCGCGGCCGGCCTCCGGCCGACCCGTGGCCTCCGCTGCGCTCCAGCCACTCCAGGGCGGACCCCCCAACTCCCGCGCGGGCAAGGCGTGCCACGCTCCGCGCGGCCCACCCACAGGGCTCACGCCACAAGCAGCAGCAAGAGGAGGGGAGGTGACGGGCAGTCGGGAGAGTGACGGAGCACGGGAGCCGGGCCACCCGCAGAGGGGGAACGGACTGAGGGGCCGTCAAGGCTCTGGATTGGCTTGCGATAAGGCAAGACTAACAGCTTTCAGCCACGTTAGGGGGAATCTCGGGGTTCGGTGTGCTTCATTTTTGGAGCCGAGATAAGCTATGGACTCAGAGCACACCACCCCTGACCGCTCCGGAGGGTTATCGAGATCCATCACACGGCCTTGCCGGTGCTCCGGTGAGGAAGAGTAACCAGCCGATCGCGTCAGTCCAACCGTAGCCCTTGCGGCTCCTCTACGTGCAGGTTTCCGTTTCCCGCCGCTCGAATCGACCGGGCGGCACCCCAGGAGAAGGCAGGCGAATATGTCGAGCACAGACCGCGCTGATCAGCGCGAGGCGGCCCAGCGAGAAGCCATTGACGCGGTCCTGCGTGCCCTCGAATTGCCTGCAAGATCGCTTGTGCCGGAGCGAGGGCTTCGAACGCAGGTGATCATGGCGACGGGGTCCGGGAAGACGAGGGTGGCGGTCCGCAGCGCGGAGGAGCTCCACGCGGGCCGTGTGCTGGTGCTCGTGCCCTCGCTGGACCTGCTCGCGCAGACGGAGGCCGCGTGGCGCGAGGGGGGCCGTCGGGGGCCGATGATCGGGGTGTCCTCGCTGCGGGGTGAGGAGGTGTCCTTCCCCAACACCACGGACGTGGACGAGCTGGTGGAGTGGACGCGCGGCCTGGACAAGGTGACGGTGTACGCCACGTACGCCAGTCTCGGTCTGGGCACGCTGGAGCGGGCGCACGCTGCGGGTTTGTCGGCTTGGGACCTGATCGTCGTGGATGAGGCCCACCGGGTTTCCGGCCGGATCGGGAAGCCGTGGGCGGTCGTGCACGACAACCAGAAGATCCCTTCCCTGCGCCGGTTGTACATGACGGCCACGCCCCGGCTGTGGCAGCTCGGGGACGAGGACGAGGCCGGCGCACCGGGCGAGCTGGTCGCGAGCATGGAAGACGACCCCGAGGGCCCCTTCGGCAGCAGGGCGTTCACTTTGACGCTCTCGGAGGCCATCGATCGGGGAATTTGTGCCCCCTACCAGGTCGTATGCGTGGATGTCACCGACACCGCGCTCCAGGCCGCGCAGCTCCTGGGCGCGGAGGGCCGGTCGGCAGAGGTGCGTGGGGCGCGGCTCGCGGCTCTGCAGACCGCCCTGGTGAAGGCGTCTGCGGAGGAGGGCTTCCGCCGCACGCTGGTCTTCCACCACCAGGTTCGCGAGGCCGAAGCGTTCGCGGCCGGCCTTCCCGACGTCGCCGCGCAGCTGCACGCATCCGACCCCGAGCTGTACCCGGCCACGATTTGGGCGGACTGGCTCTGTGGCGACCACAAGCCGCTCCACCGGCGGCGTCTGCTGGGCGAGTTCGCCGAAGGGATCGCCACGGACGGCACCGTCGTGGAGAAGTGCTTCCTGTGCTCGGTGAAGGTCTTGGGTGAGGGGGTCGACACCAAAAAATGTGACTCCGTGTACTGGGCGGATGTACGCGGGTCGATGCCGGACCTGGTCCAGGCGGTGGGCCGGGCGCTGCGGATGCAGCCGGGCGAGGGCAAGGTGGCAAGCCTGGTGGTGCCGGTGCTACTCGGGCCGGGTGAGACGGCGGACAACATGCTCACGTCCCGGGCGTTCGGCGGGTTGGCCAAGCTGTTGGAGGCGCTGCGGGCGCACGACGCGAGGATCGTGGAGAGCCTTGCGGAGCAGCAGGCACCGAGCCGCTACAAGCCCGTCAGCAAGGACAACAGCGGGAAGAGCACGGGCGGGAGCGGTGAGGGCTCCGGGGGCGTCAGCGGCCCCGCCAAGGCCCTGCTGAAGTTCTCCACGCCCCGCGACCCGGCCGCCCTCGCCGCGTTCATCAACCTGCGGGTCCTCAACCCCGAGCACGAGCACTGGCGGCGCGGCGTGGAGGCCGCCGTCATCTACGCCCGCCTGCACGGCGACTTGAAGGTGCCGTTCACGTTCCGTGTGCCTGCCGTCGACGACCAGGAGGCGGAAGCTGAGGGGTGGCCGGCCTCGCTCGCCGGGTTCCCACTTGGGCAGTGGACTGCTGACGCTCGCCGCTTCTATGCCCGCGGTGACATGGACGAGGACCGCGTCGCCCAGCTGGAGAAATTGGGCATGATCTGGAGCCACTTCGACGTCGCGTGGGAGGAGGGCCTGTCCGCCGCGCGCGGGTGGGCGGCCGAACACGGCCACCTCCTAGCCCCGCTGGACGCCACCTACCAGGGCGCGAAGGTGGGCATCTTTCTGAAGAACGCGCGGGCCGCCGCCCGGAAGGCTGCCGAGATCGAGCAGCGTCGTGCGGAGGGGCTGCCGGTGGAGTCGTCGGCCGGGGCGCTGTCGGACGAGCGGCGCGAGCAGCTGGAGGAGATCGACGCGTCTTGGTGCCCGGCCTGGCCTGTGACGTGGCAGCGGTGCTTCCACCTGGTGCGGATGCACCTGGACGCGGGCGAGGCGCTGCCCACCGAGGCGGGCGAAGTCCTGCGCCAGGGCGAGGATCTGGGGCGGTGGGTGCAGTCGGTCCGGCTCGGGTGGGACCAGCTCACGACCGTGCAGCAGTGGATGTGCGAGCAGGTCCTCGGGATCGAGCCCGCCAGCGAGGACGAGAAGCCGCCGCCGCGCCGTACGCAGGCCGACAAGTGGGCGATGAACTACGAGGCCGCCAAGCAGTTCTACGAGCGTGAGGGGCACCTTCAGGTCCCCAGGAAGTGGGTCGAGCGGATCGTCGGCGAGGACCAGACGGAGCGGGAGCACAAGCTGGGGGCCTGGATCGGGAATCAGCGGAGCAGGGCCGCGACGCTGACACCGGAGCGGATGGAGCTGCTGTCCGCGATCGGGATGCGGTGGTCGTGATAGGCGCCGTCGTCACCGCGGCCGTCGCGCTCGCGGCCGGCTATCTGCTCGGGCGGCTGCGCCCGTGGCAGCGGCTGGGCGACTGGGCGGCCGATCAGGTCCGCTTCACCGGGGCGTGGGTCCGGGGCGGCTTCGGCCGCCAGGCCGTCGTCGTCCTGGTCCACGCCGTCACCGCGCCGCGCACCAGCTGGCGCATCATGCGCGCCCCCGCCACCGAGACGCAGGCGCCCACGCCCGTACGCGATCCGGACTGGGTCGCCAACCGCACCCGCACCGACCAGGGAGGCACCACGTGAGCACCGAGCAGCACGACGCCGACGCGTACGGCCAGGAGCTGGCCCGCATCAGCCACCACCAGCACGAGGCCACCGACGCGCGGTTCACGGTCTTCCAGGCCCTGGCCGCCGTCGGCATCGGGCACGAGCAGGCCGACGACATCGTGGCGAAGCTGGAGGCCGGGGCGGTGGCCGGCGCCCACACCTGGATCTCCGAGAGCAGCCCCCCGCACGGGTCGGAGCAGCGGTTCGAGGACGGCTGGTTCGCCGGTGTCCGTGATGTCGCCAGCTACCTGCTGCGCATCGCCGACACCACTGCCAACGCGGGGCGCGGCCGCGCCGCCTCCAGCGCCATGCTCCTCGCCCACTTCCAGCAGCCGCACTCCCCCGCCCCGGCAGAGGCTCCGGCGGAAGACCCGGCCCCGGCCCCGGCCGTGGAGCTGGACGCGAAGGACGTCCTGGCGGCCGCGGAGCGCTTCCCGTGGGCCGTGGCCGCACCCGGTGAGCGGCACTGGCCGGACGGCGGTGACTTCCTGGACGTCGCCCTGAGCGCGGTGCGCCCCGAGGAACGCGAGGGGTACATCGAGCGCCTGGAGGCGTTCGTGGAGCAGCACCGCCCGCGCCTGGAGGAGATGCTGCGCACGCACGGGCCGGGCAGCAAGCCCGCCTCACACGGCCGGTACGCGCTGATCGGACAACCCGAGACCCTGGTCATCGTGGAGCGGATGGAGAGCGCCCCGTTCCTCCTGCGCGGCCAGTGGGAGAAGGAGCTGGAGACGGTCTTCCTGGACGACCTCGAGTTCGTGTGGGGGCCGCGTATCCGGCTCAGCCGGTGAGCAGCCAGGAACCAGCAGCGGGGCCGGGCAGGGTGATCCTGTCCGGCCCCGCTGTCGTCGGGGCACCCGAGCGCACGGGCTTGCCCAGGGTGGCCTTGGGCTTGCCCGCGGCCGCCGGCGGCTTGCCCGGCTCAGCCGCGCAGACGGGAGAGCCAGCCGGTGGCCTTCTGCTTGGGCACGGCCTGATCCTGCTCCTGGTCGGGCTCCTCCTGCCGGTGACTCACGCCCCAGGCCAGGTTCAGCTCGGCCTCGAACCGCTGGTCGCAGTCCCCGCACAGAGTCGGGCGCTTCGCCGGGGAAGGGCCCCAGCCGACGCGCGCGGTCACCTTCCATCGTTCGTCGGTAAACGCGGCACCGCATTCGGTGCAGACGGGGCGCTGGGGGTCGGGCCAGAAGTCGTCCGGCCCCGCCTCGCCACGCACCGGCTCCTGGCGCTCCTGCGTGCCAGCCGCCGGGCTGACGACGGCACCGGCCTTGCAGCCGTCACACAGGTGCGGGTGGGAGTCCTTCGGGGTGCCCCAGTCCGTCGCCTGTGCCGCCCTCCACCGTTCGTCGGTGAACTTCGCCCCGCAGCCGGCGCACACCGGACGGCGCGCCTCACGCTCGGCTGCCTGCTTCGCGGCCTGCTCCTCCGCCGCGCGCTGCACCTTCGCCTGGTACTCCGCCTGTGCACGCGCGGTCTCTTCCCGGGCGCGAGCTTCGGCGGCCTCACGGCGAGGGTTGCCGATCGCTTCCCACAGGTGCTGCTTGTGGTCACGGCCGAAGCGGAGGAACACGGCGCCGGCCGGACCGTGCTCGCGCAACTGGTTCAGGCCGGTCGCGATGATCGGGATACACCCGTCGTAGTCGTGGAAGCCCTTCCGCCGTTGCCCCTGCCACAGGTGCCGGGTGAGCTCCATGAGCCGTGGGACGGTGCGGTTGGGGTTGCGCTCGCCGATGCGGTTGAACACCAGCAGCACCGGCGGGTGTATCGCGTCGCCGGACCAGGTGGCCGGAGCGTTCCAGCGGGTGCGCCACATCGGGCGCTCGCGGCCGTCGGTGTCCTTCACCTTCCGCCGGAAGAACCGGGCGTACTTCTCCAGCTTGTCGGCGAGCTCCTCAGCGGTCTCGTGGCAGTTGTCGACCTCGATGAACAGCAGCGGCACCCGGTCCTGCGGAGCGGTCAGGACGATGTCGGCCTGGGCGCCGCCCTTGCCGGGCGCGTTCCATGTGCCGGTGGCGGGCAGCGAGACTTCGGTCCAGTACGAGGCGATGGTGCCCACCCCGCGCGGTCCGTCGACGGCGGCCTGGGCGGCGGCCTGGACGTGCGGCGGGTCGACGGTGAGCCTGGCCATGTTCGGCTTCGGGCGCAGCAGTGCGATCACGGTCTCGTTGACGGCCATCGGGTGGGAGGCGCCGCTGGAGCCCGCGCCGCGGGCGGTGGAGCCCATCTCCGTGACCGGGCGCCGCAGCTCGTAGGAGGCAGCTTGCAGGCCCTTGGGGGTGAGGTTCCGCAGGGAGTCGCCCGTCTCGGTCGAGCCGCCGTTCTCGGACAGTCCGTGCTTGCGCATGTCGGAGAGTGCGGCGGTGTGCGAGGCGGTGCGGGCCTGCTTCTGCTTCGAGGGGGTCGGCTTGTCGGCGTGCCGGAAGGTCAGGTGCGGGGCGCCGATCCGCTGGATCTGATCAGCCGTGGCGACCTTCAGCGCTCCGAGCACTTCCAGCACGTCGCCGCGGTAGTTGTTCGTCGATCCCGCCGGGTTGTTCTTCCGCTTCCCCGCCATCAGCTCTGCTCCCTCGTTGCTCGCGACCGGCCGCCGGCCGACCGCCACCGCTGGCCGCGCCCGGCCTGGGAGGGCGTCCGGGCCCCCCGGAACCCGATGCTCTCCTCCAATACGGACATCAGGAGTAGAGAAGAGGGTTGTGACGGCGCGGTTTTCGCGCCGATTGCGGGCCTGACAAGGGGTTTTCCTTCGGCCCGGGGTGCCGGGCACCAAAGGGGGTTCCCAAGGGGCCTTCGAAGTGGGCATCCAGGGAGTCCCCTTGGGCTTGCCCAGCGCGGGCCGGCCTTCGGGTGTGATCGGCCCGAGCGGTGCCGCTGCCCGGCCCTCGGGTGGGTGCTTGTCATCGTCTCGTCTCCTTCGCTGCCCCGGCCGGGGCGGTCGGGGTGAAGGAGCAGCGTGCAGGGGACCCCCTTGTCCGCGGTCTAACCGTGGCCAGGTCAAGGAGAAACGCGGCCGTGGTCGGGCGGTAGCAGAGGTGGACAAGGGGTCAGGGTCGGGTTCGCGGTCGGGCCGACCACCCTGGACAAGGGGGCCCGGTTTGGCCCTTGCAGCCCCGATTCGCCCCTTTCCCTTGAAGCAGTGATTGTGTCGGTTGGAAGCGGCAACGCGTGATGGTGAGTTCGGGGAACGCTTGAGGCGGTTCGGCTGCAGAAATGTCGGCGAGTTTCAGCAACACCAGGGCTCATCAGGGGACCCGCTCGCGATATTCGAGTGAACGCGCGAGATAGGTGTGCATAGGGTGACTGGCGTGGATCCAGCTGACTTTTACACAGGCATCGTCGCAGAGCTCTACGGACCGTTGAAGTCCTTCTCCCAGGACCCCGAGCCATATGCGGCCTTCATTCAGCAGACCGGCATGCCGGCATTGGAGCTGGGATGCGGGGACGGTGATCCTCTGCTGGAGCTTTGCCGACGTGGCCTGGAGGTCGAGGGCGTCGACTCGTCCGCGGACATGCTGGAGCGCCTCCGGCGCCGGGCGGACGAACAAGGCATCGCTGCCACTGTGTTTCATCAGCGCATGGAGGCCCTGGACCTGCCTCGCCGATACCGGGCGATCTTCCTCGCCGGGCCCACCTTCACCCTGCTCCCCGACGATGCCACCGCGTTGGCCGCCCTGCGCGGCATCCGTGCTCACCTGGCGGAGGGCGGCATCGCCTTGGTGCCCCTGTTCACCCCCGAACCGACGCCGGCAGCACAGATCGGTCGCGTGCGCACGACCACCGCACCCGACGGCGCCGAGCTTCGGGTGTCTGTCGTCGACGAACAGCGCGACGAGGCAGCTCGGACACAGACGACGCTTCTGCGCTATGAACGCCACCACGGCTCAGACAGCAGCGTTGTGGAGCGGCCGTGGGTCTTGCACTGGTATACCCGCGATGGGTTCGAGGAACTGGCCACGGCCGCCGGCCTGGCCGTGACAGCGGCCACCGATCAGCACGGCAAATCCGCTCCCTCCAGCGCCACCGCCGTGCACTTCCGGCTCCAAGCCGCCGCCTGATCACTTCCTTTGAGTAGGGTGGGGACCGGACCCCGGGCATAGCCCGCCGTGCCGGTCCCCACCGTGCTCAGGTCATGGCGGCCTGTTCGGCCTTGGCCCGGGACTGGGCAAGGCGGTAGGAGTCGGTTCCGGTCTCGATGATCGTGCCGTTGAAGGTCAGCCGGTCGACGATGGCCGTGCAGAGCCGGGGGTCGGTGAAGGTTTTGGTCCAGCCGCCGAAGGCTTCGTTGGAGGCGATGGCGACGCTGTTCTTCTCCTCGCGTTCGGTCAGAACCTGGAACAGCAGCTCGGCGCCGTGCCTGTCGAGCTCCATGTAGCCGAGTTCGTCGATGCACAAAAGATCGACACGGCCGTAGCGGGCGATCGTCTTGGTCAGCTGCTTCTCGTCCGCGGCCTCGACCAGTTCGTTGACGAGCTTTGTCGCCAGGGTGTATTTCACCCGGAACCCGGCCATTGCGGCCTCGGTTCCGAGTGCGATCAGCAGGTGGGACTTGCCGGTGCCGGAATCGCCGATCAGGCAGAGCGGCTGCCCCTTCTTCACCCACTCGCAGGTGGCCAGGGTGTGGACGACAGCGGCATCGATGTTGGGGTTGGCGTCGAAGTCGAACTCCCGCAGCGACTTCTGCCTCGGGAAGGCCGCGGCCTTGATCCTGCGCTCCGAGCGGCGCCGGGCCCGGTCGTCGCATTCGGCCAGCAGCAACTCGGCGAGGAAGGCGAGATAGGACATCTGCTCGCGGGCGGCCTGCTCGGCCAGGTCCGGAAACTTCCCGCGGATGGTAGGCAGCCGGAGCATCCGGCAGGCGCCAACCACGGCGGTCTCGGCCGCCTGCTCGCTCATCCGACGGCGGCTGGTGGCATTCATGGCATCTGCTCTCCCTTGTTGGCAGCGGTCGTGCCGCGGGTGCGGCGGCCAAGGAGCTGGTCGTAGGGGGCCGGTGAAGGCAGCGGCCGGGTGTCCGGCGGCAGATGGGCCAGCCGCCGCGCGGTCAGGAAGGTCACCGTCGGTTCCCGCCGCCGCGGCGGTTCAGGCTCGAGCGGTGCCATGTCGGCGTCATCGGCCTCCTCAGCCTTGCGGGCCTCCAAGGCGACGGCGTCCGCGGTCAGCGCGCCCACCCGCAGGGTGGCGGCGAGCCCGGCCACCAGGTGCTCGTGCGGGATGCGTCGGCCCAGCAGGAGCACGTCGATCAGGGCCCGGGTGCCGTTGCGGTCGCCGCGGGCCTTGCAGGCCGCGGCCCACCACGCTTCGTGAACCGGAGTGAACCTGCCTGCGGCTTTGGCCTGTTCGAGCGCAGTTGCCCCGGGCAGGGCGCCGGGCTTGCGCACCAGGGCTTCCAGATAGTGGTCCAGCACCAGCCGTTCCCCGCCCTTGGCGATCAGCCGTTCGTGCCGGGCGATCTGTGTGGCTCCGTCGTAGACGACCAGCTCGTTGGCGTGCAGCACGGCCCGCACCCGGCGGCCGATGTAGCGGACCGGCACCGAGTAGCAGTTGGTGCGGACTGAGATCCGGCTGTGCCTGTCCACCCGCAGGGCGAAGGTGCGGCTGGTTTCGAACGGTTCGTCCGGCAGCGGCTTCAGGAGGGGCTGTTCGACGGCGAAGTACTCGCCGACGGTGCGCGGCCGCATCCGGATGCGGCGGGCATCGTCCTGTTCGTCCCATTGCTCGACGAGCAGGTTCAGCTCGGATAAGGAGTCGACGTCGGGGACCGGGACCAGGTGGTTGCGGCGGAAGTAGCCGACATCCCCTTCCACTCCGCCCTTCTCATGAGCGCCGGCCAGGCCGGGGCGGCAGTAGAAACTGTCCAGGCCGTAGTGCTCGCGGAAGGCGAGCCACCGCTCGTTCTCGCGTCTCTCCCGGGCGAACCCGATCACCTTGGCGACCGCGGCCTTCAAGTTGTCGTAGCGCACCTTGCCGGTCGGCGCCCCGCCCAGGACGCTGAGGGCGTGCACGTGGCCCTCGAAGAATGCTTCCTGCCCGCCGGACGCGAAGATCCGGTGCACTGCCTTGCCCGAATACGACAGGCGGAAGCTGAACAGATAGCAGGTCACCGTCTGCCCGGCCAGACGCACCGTCACATCCCCGAAGTCGACCTCCGCTTCGACACCGGGGCGGTGCGACTGCGGCACGAACGCCTCGACGGGACCACGGCCGGCCATCGCGCGGATCTCCCCACGGCGCACCGCGACGTAATCGCGGACCATGCCGTAGGAGACGCCGCAAGCGTGATGTTCCTCCAACAGCCGGTCGAAGACGCGTTTTGCAGTGTGCCGCTGCTTGCGCGGGGCGTCCAGATCGGCCCGCAGCATCTCGTCGATCACCGGTTTGTACGGGTCCAAGCGGGTCGGCCGCGGCGGCAGCTTCTTACGCGGCCGGGGCCAGGCCGACTCCAACGCGTTCTGCACCGTCGGGTGGCCGACGCCGTACTTGCGCATCACGGCCCGCTTCGACAGCCCGGCACGGCAGTCCCTGCGGATCGCCGCGTACAGCTCGACCTTGGTCTTCGGCGCCATCGACGCCTCCTCGCAGCACGGAGCATGCCCATGCTCCCACCGCAAGCCCTCCGGTGTTGCCGAAACTCACTGACACTCGTACACCGCAACCCGAGGCGTTCACGGCGCTGACCGACACACGTTCTCGAAACTCACCGGCACACCCAAAGCAGGGAGAAATCTCTGGGCTCTGTCCACAGGCCCGCACGCCAACCATGCGATGAGCACGCCGCGAGTCGCGCGGCGGCCATCGTGAGGAGAGCTTGATGCCGTACCTGACCCCGTCCCGTACGCCGCTGACGCCCGAACAGGTGGAGCAGGGCTTCGACTACCTCCTGGCGCTCCAGATGGGCGGCGGGAACTACGTCTCCGGCCGCACGTCGGCCACTCCAGAGCTGGCCTTCCTGCTGCTGCGGCTCGCCGAGAACATCGTCTTCCCCGTCACGGGGGTCCTGGGCGACGGGGAGCCTCACGCGGACTCCTTCGCCCTGGACGAGGTCGGATGCATCTTGCTGTCCGCCCTGCGGGACTGGACGCGCGACTCCCCCACTACGGCCGTGCTGGGCATCGCCCGCAGCATCATCCGCTTCGTCGAGAACGTCATCCCCGACCCCGACGACCACGGAGACACCCGCGCCACCCTGGAGACCATGCGCGATGAACACCTGGAGTGGGCCCGCGCCGTGCAGTCCATGACCGCGCGCCCGTAGCCAGGCCGGATGCGCACCGGTGCGGTGAAGCGCACCGAGTCCATCCGGTGCGCATCACGTCCATCCGGTGCGCCTCCACTCGGTGGGCGGTGCGCGCACCGGTGCGGCCAGCGCGCGGGAGTAGTGCGCGCCGGGTGGATGGTGGTGCGGTGGAGTGGGCCCGGGTGGAGGCGGTGCGATTCTCCTTGACCTGAGCCGAGGTCAAGCAGAAACGCACCGGGTGGATGCGCGGCCCCACTCCCGTCGATGCCGTCCGCTTCCACCCGGTGGGCTCCACTCGGTGGAGTGGATGCCGAGCCGGTGCCGTCCACTCCCGGACGGTGGACTCCACTCAGTGGAGTGGAGCCGGGCGTCGTCGGTGCGCACCACCGCACCGGGTGCGCGCCATCGGGTCCACTCAGTGGCCGGCCTCCCGGCCGCGGTGCGGTCCGGGTTGCTGTGGGCGGTGCGCCTGTTGGTCGTCCGGGCGCACCGGGCGCACCGCGTCGGCGTCGGCCTGTGCGGTGTGGCGGTCCGCGCGGGCACGGGAGTCGTTGACCATCTTGGTGGCCGCCTCCTGGATGCGGCGCAGCCGGTCGGCGGTGAGATCGAGGGCTTCCACGTCCGTGCGGGACTTCCGCAAGGCCCGCAGCGCCGTCATGTCGATCGCCTCCCCGCGACCGGCCTCCGGCTCCTGGTCGTCGTGCTCGGGGTCGGCCGGCTCGGGCGCGAGCAGCTGCTCGGGCATCGCCGCCTGCTGGTGGGCGACGACGTCGTACGCCCGGCCCCGCACGGCGGCGGTAGTGGTGGTGCGCAGCCTCTCCCGCACCACCGCACCGGCGAGGACGGCCCGGTCGTACTGGAGCGGGATGCGGGGTACCTCCCACTCCCCCGCATCCTGGCCCGGCGGCCGGAGCGCAGCCGGCTCGCCGGGATCTGCCGGGGGCTGCCGGTCCGGGCCAGTTGCGGGAGTGGGTGGGCGGGGCCGGGCGGGGAGGTCGGCCAGGTCCCACCGGGCGGTGTAGAGGCGGTAGTCCGCCAGCAGGCCGATCGTGGTCTTCGGCTCGCTGATGTCCAGGCAGTGCGTGGAGATGGCGGCGGCCACGATCTCCTCGTCCAGGCCGGGGTCGCGGCGGCGGCCGCGCAGGACCAGGGCGAGGTGGCGGCGGGCTTCGGCGAGCAGGTGCCGGCGGTGGAAGCGCCCGCCCTCGTTCATCACGAACACCGTCGCGGTGACATCGACGGCCGCCAGGGCGACGTCGACCACGGCCGCGACGCGGGCCCGGATCGCGGCGGCCGCGGCGCGGGCGTGCTCGAGAAGGGAGTTGATGACGTCGGCGGCGACCTTGGAGGTGAGGATCGCGCTCACCTTCCACCAGGCGCGCAGCTGCGCGAGCGGCTGGGTCTTCTGCTTGGGCGGGCGGGTCTTGCGGGCGGCGATCTGGTTCATCTTCGCGCGGGCCCGCTCGGAGACCACGGGCAGGAACTTCAGCTCGCCGTCGTCGTCGACGGCGGTGACGTACTCGTGCTCCAGCTCGGCCAGGCAGGCGGCGATCTGGTCACTGCGCCGGGCGGTCCAGCGGATCAGCTCGTGCGGCACCCCCGCAATCTCCATCACAGGCCGGCGCCCCGGGGTGACGATGCGCGGCTCGGTCGCCAGCCCCAGCGCCTCGCAGACCTCGGAGGCGACCAGCTCGTTGTAGAGCGCGGAGGCCGCGACCGTGTTCTCGTACAGGGCCGTGGTGTGGATCGACCCCCACTTCCCGTCCAAGCGCTGCCCCTTCACGCTCAGAAGCAGATGGTCGTGGAGCAACGGCCGACCCGACCTCGCCTCGTAGTGGCGGAAGCGCGCGGCGACCAGACCACCGGGCGGCCGCACCCGATAGATCCCGTCCTTGCCGTACCGGATCACCGCCACCTCGTCCTCGATCCACTCCAGCACCCGCTCGATCGCCCGCTCGTGCGCGGCCTCGATCACCAGACGGGTCTCCTCATCCCCCAGCGCCCACAACAGGTAGATCGTCGGCTGCGGCCGGAACACGAAGTCCACGCCCGTCACCGTCACGCGGCGTCCGAGGGCGCCGGCCTTGAACGCCTTCTTAGGGGAGTCACCCGCGGCGAGCCGCTCGGCCTCGATCCGGTCCGCGTACGGGTGGCGGCCGCGCTCGCCGAACAGGTTCCGCAGCTGCGCCTCGGTGACCTCCTCACCCGGCGCAAGCCCGAGCGCGGCAAGTCCCCGGCCCATCCAGCGACCGACCGGGACCCCGGCTTGCTCCTGAGCGGCGCGCAGCGGCGTGCGGGCCGGGCGGCGGCCGTCACCAACAACGGTCTCGCGGAGGTAGTAGCGGTACATCTGACCGGCCCGAATGACCCTGATGTCGACTGTCATGGAGACCACGCCACACGGCTCTGACCTGCAAGGAAAGGCCGATCAGCGGGACGTCCCGCCAGGCGGGAGCAGGGGCCGAACTTTCTTCACCGCATCCCGCCTGACGGGAAGCGGCACCGGGCCGGACGCGAATGTCATCGCTCTCCGGCAGCCCTCACAGCACGACCCGAACGACACCAACAAGCACCACTGAACATCACCACGCCCCAAGGAACGCGCACCACCAACGAGCACCGCCTACAGCAGCCTCCGGCACCCGCCGGGGGCTTCGTCGTGCTGCCCGGAGGAGACCACCGTGCCCACCTTCGAGACCCTCCCCGCTTCACCGCCGACCTCCAGCACCTCACCCCCGCCCAGCGCCGGCGTTTCCGCCGCGTCGTCCTGGACGCCTTCGTGCCGGACCTGCGCACCGGCCGCCAGTTCCGCCCCGGGTTACGGGAAGCGCGCGAGTTCGCGGATTCCTGGCGGGGGCAACCGCTGAACACGCGCGTCGTCACCCCCCTGAGCCGGGAACGAGGGCGGGTTCGTCTGAGTCTGCAGGGGTGTGCGGGGTGTCAGGGCTGAGGCGATCGGCGCCGGAGGCCGCCGGTGGCGGTCCACGGTGCGATGAGCGAGGCGGCTGCGGAGAAGGTGGCCAGGAGGAGGAAGAGTGGTGTGTAGCCGTCGAGCGGTACGGCCAGGGTGGCGCCGGCGAACGGCGCGAGGGCTGCCGCTGTGGTTGCTGGTGCTGCGAGGAGTCCGGACAGGCGGCCGTACTGGGTGGTGCCCCAGCGGTCGGTGATGGCGGTGGCCTGGAGGAGGGTGAGGTTGCCGCGGACCATACCGGCCACGATCGACACGGCGATGATCAGGGCGTACGGGCCGGGGACGGCAGCGAAGGCGGCAGTAGTGAAGCCGCCGAGCGCGATCAGGGTCGTGGTGCGGGCTGTGGCGGTGGTGCGGCGTGCGAGGGCGGCGTACAGGGTGCGACCGAGGGTTTGCCCGGCGCCGCCGATACCGAGGGCCCAGGCGGCCTGGCTGGTGGTGTACCCGCGTTCCAGCAGGAGCGGGACGAGGGCGACGACCACGGCGTACATCGCGAAGCCGGACAGGGTGAAGGCGGCGGCGAGCAGGAGGAACGGTCGGCTGCGCCCGACTCCGTCGGCGCCTTCGGCCGTATGTGTGGGACTGGTTGGTGCGTCGGGCCAGGGGGCGCGCAGTGCCAGGGCGTGGGCGGGGATGGTGACTGCGGCGAGGACGGCGGCGAGGACGAGGTAGGTATGTCGCCAGGTCAGGTGGTCGGCGAGGGTCGCGGTCAGGGGTGCGAAGACGGTGGAGGCGAGCCCGCCGGCGAGGGTGACGACGGTCAGGGCGCGGACGTGGTCGGGCGCCCACCAACGGGTGAGGGCGGCGAACGCGGGCTGGTAGAAGGTGGCGGCCATCGCGAGTCCGGCGAGCATCCACCCGGCGATGAAGAGCGGGACGTTCGGGGCCGCAGCCACGATCAGCAGGCTGATGACGCCGAGCACAGACCCTGCGGTCATGACGGCGCGCGGGCCGCGCCGGTCGAGGATGCGCCCGACGCGGATTCCGGCGAGGGCGGAAACGACGAGACCGAGGGAGAACGCCGCGGTGGTCGCCCCGGCCGACCAGCCGGTCGCGGCGGTGATCTGCGGATTGAGGACGGGGAACGCGTAGTAGACGATGCCCCAGCTCACGATCTGCGTCAGGCAGAGGGCGGGCAGGGCGGCGCGGGGGCGCCCAAGCTGGTCACGAGCCGCAGCAGCCGCCTGCCGGCACCTCTTCGGCAGCCACGCCGACCGCGGCCGGGGCGCCGAGCTGGACGAGCTGCGGCGCCGGGGCGCAGCAACCGCCGCCGTCTACCTGAGCGGCGTCGGGGGCGTCGAACAGGCCCGCACCGCCGCAGACTCCGGTCTCGGGCAGGGTGAGTTCGACGCGGTCGGCGGCGTCCAGGTCGCCGGCGAGGGCGGCGGCGACGGAGCGGACCTGCTCGTAGCCGGTCATCGCGAGGAAGGTGGGGGCGCGGCCGTAGGACTTCATGCCGACCAGGTAGACGCCCTGTTCGGGGTGGGAGAGCTCGCGGTGGCCGTGCGGGTAGACGGTGCCGCAGGAGTGCTGGTTGGGGTCGATCAGCGGAGCCAGCTCGATGGGGGCCTGGAGGCGCTCGTCGAGGCCCAGGCGCAGCTCGGAGAGGAAGGACAGGTCAGGGCGGAAACCGGTCAACACGATCACTTCGTCGACCGCGTCCAGGCGGCGCCCGTCCTCGCTGACCAGGATCAGCCGGTCGTCGGCGTCGCGCTCGATAGCCTCGGTGCGGAAGCCGGTGACCGCGTCCGCGTGACCGGCGTCGACGGCGGCCTTGGCGGCCAGGCCCAGGGCCCCGCGCGCCGGGAGCTGGTCGGCTTCTCCGCCGCCGAAGGTGGAGCCGGAGATGCCCCGGCGCAGGATCCACACGCCCTTCGTGCCCGCGCCGTCGTCGGACTTGGCGAGGTCGGCGAGGTAGGCGAGGGCGGTGAACGCCGAGGCACCGGAGCCGATCACGGCGATGCGCTTGCCCGCGTACCGGGCGCGCACGGCCGGGTCCTTCAGGTCCGGGACGCGGTAGGTGATCCGGTCGGCCGCGGCCTTCTCACCGAGCGCGGGCAGTCCGCTGCCGCCGGCCGGGGACGGCGTGGCCCAGGTGCCGGAGGCGTCGATGACAGCGCGGGCGAAGGCGCGCTCCTCACGGCCGTCGGCGTAGGTGATGTGCACGACGAACGGCTGCTGCTCCCGGTCGGCGTCGACGATGCGGTCCCGGCCTGCCCGGGAGACACCGGTGACGGTCGCACGGACGCGGACGCGGTCGCCGAGGACGTCGGCGAGCGGCTGCAAGTAAAGGTCGGCCCAGTCGCCGCCGGAGGGGTAGGTGGCCGGGTCGGGCCGCGTCCAGCCAGTGGGGGCGAGGAGCTTCTCGGCGGCTGGGTCGACGACCTCGCCCCAAGTGGAGAACAGCCGCACATGCGACCACTCGCGCACCGCGGCGCCAGCGGTGGGCCCAGCTTCCAGGACCAGGGGTTCGATGCCCTGGTCGATCAGGTGGGCAGCGGCGGCCAGACCGGCGGGGCCGGCCCCGATCACGACGACGGGCAGCTCGGTGGTGGCGGGCGCGTTCACGGCGACTCCTTGCGTGTTTCGACATCTGTCGATGGCTTGCGCGGTTCAGCATGACACCTGTATTGATAAGCGTCAACATAGACATTCATCGAACTCAGGGGGATTCGCTGATGGAACGCATCGACGTTGCCGTCATCGGCGGTGGCCAGTCCGGACTCACCACCGCCCACGCACTGCTGCGGCGCGGGCTGCGGCCGGTGGTACTGGAGGCGTCCGACCGCGCGGCCGGGTCGTGGCCGCACTACTACGACAGCCTCACGCTGTTCTCACCCGCCCGGTACAGCTCCCTGCCCGGGATGCCGTTCCCCGGCGCCGACCGGGACCGCTACCCGCACCGCGACGAGGTCGTCGCCTACCTCACCACCTACGCCGACCGCCTGGACGCTGACATCCGCACCGGCAGCCGCGTCACCGCGGTCCGCCGCACTGAGGACGGCTTCGCAGTGGAACTGGAGGGCGGCGGCCGGCTGTCCACGCGGGCCATCGTGGCGGCCTCCGGGGCCTTCGGGCGCCCGCACCGGCCGGTACTGCCGGGCCTGGAGGAGTTCACCGGGCAGGTGCTGCACGCCGCCGACTACCGCAGCCCGGCCCCGTTCACCGGCCGCCGGGTGGTCGTGGTCGGGGCCGGGAACTCCGCCGTGCAGATCGCCGCCGAGCTCGCCGAGACGGCACGGGTCACGCTCGCCACCCGCGGGCCGGTGAAGTTCACAGCCCAGCGCGTCCTCGGCCGCGACCTGCACTTCTGGACGACCCGTACCGACCTGGACACAGCGCCCCTCGGCCGGTTCCTTGCGCGCCCGCCAGCGCAGCCGGTCATCGACCACGGCCGCTACCGGGCCGCCATAGCCGCCGGCCGACCCGACCGGCGGCCGCTGTTCACCGGTACCGACGGGGCCAAGCTCGTCTGGCCGGACGGAAGCAGGGAGGAGGTCGACATGGTCGTACTCGCCACCGGCTACCGCCCCGACCTGCCCTACCTCACCGGCCTCGACGGCGCTCTCGACGCCGACCGGAACCCCCGCCACCGCGAGGGCCTCGCCACCGGCGTGCCGGGGCTGGCGTTCGTCGGACTGGAGTGGCAGCGCAGCCTGTCGTCGAACTCACTGCGCGGCGTGGGCCGGGACGCGGAACGGATCGCCCGACGCCTGGCCGCCCACCTCGCGCGCCGGTGACGGACTCCCGCGCTAGTTCGACATGTGTCAACATAGACGCATGTCGAATGCCAAGGTGCTGCCGCTGCTCGAAGCCGACGGTCAGGTTGTGGTGCCGTGCTGCCCGCCGCTGACCGAACGCCCGATGACCGCTGAGGAGGCCGAGACAGCGGCGCGGATGTTCAAGGCGCTCGGGGACCCGGTTCGGCTGCGGCTGTTCTCCGCCGTGGCCTCGCACGAGGGCGGCGAGGCGTGCGTGTGCGACATCTCCGACGTCGGCGTCTCCCAGCCCACCGTCTCCCACCACCTGAAGAAGCTCAAAGAGGCCGGGCTGCTCACCTCCGAGCGGCGCGGCACCTGGGTCTACTACCGCGTCGAGCCGTCCGTGCTGGCCGCGATGGGCAAGCTGCTGACCCTGCCGGCCGCGGCCTGACGACCGGACATGACGGAGGGGAAGACAGTGAGCGGGGCGCTGAGTGCGGTGATCGTACCGCTGACCGGGGAGCATGCCGAGCAGGTGCTGGGCATCTACCAGGCGGGCATCGACGAGGGCAACGCCACCTTCGAGACCAGCCCACCGTCCTGGGAGGCGTTCGACGCCGCGAAGCTGCCCGAGCACCGCTTCGCCGCCCTCGACGAGAGCGGGGCGGTGCTGGGCTGGGTCGCCGCAAGCAGGGTCTCGGACCGGTGCGCGTATGCGGGAGTGGTCGAGCATTCCGTCTACGTTCACCCCTCCGCTCGCGGCCGTGGCATCGCCTCCGCCCTGCTCAAGGCGCTGATCGACTCCACCGAGCAGGCCGGGATCTGGACCATCCAGGCCGGGATCTTCCCCGAGAACGCTGCCAGCCTCGCTGTTCACCAGCGGGCTGGCTTCCGTGTCATCGGCACCCGGGAGCGAATCGGTTGCCATCAGGGCGTCTGGCGCGATGTCGTCCTCATCGAGCGCCGCAGCACCGCCGTCACGTGACCCTCAGAGCAGCTGTGCGATCGCGCGGGCGGCGTCGCGGGCCGGGCGACCGACACCGATGAGAGTGGCTGACGCCGGGCCGGTCCAGTCGCCGTAGCCGAGCAGGTGCAGCCGCGCTTCGCCGAGCGCGCGCGTGCCGTCGGTGGGAATGTGTCCGCGCGCACTGCGCAGGTTCAGCGGGGCGAGATGGGCGAGCGCCGGGCGGAAGCCGGTGCACCAGATGATTGCGTCCGCCCTGGCGTGGCTGGCGTCGGCCCAGCGGACGCCGTCGGCGGTGAGTTGGGAGAACATCGGCTTCGCGACAAGGAATCCCGCGTCGCGAGCGGCGCGGACGGGCGGCACGGCGACGATGTCGCCGAGCGAGGCGACCCCGCCGGTGTCGCTGCGGCCCTCCTCGAGGGCGCGGCGGCGGGCGGTGGCCACGTCGAACAGGGCACGGCCGTCGATGTCATCGGCCAGGAAACGCGGCGGGCGCTGGGTGACCCATGTCACCTCGATGTGGCCGTCCAGGGCGAGGTCGGCGGCGATCTGGGCGCCGGAGTTCCCTCCTCCGACCACGATGACCCGCTGCCCGGTGAAGTCGGCCGGGGAGCGGTAGTTCACCGTGTGCAGTTGCCGACCGGCGAAGAGGCCGCGGCCGGGAACGGCGGGGAGGAAGGGCCGCGACCAGGTGCCGGTCGCGCTAATGACCGCCCTGGCCCGCCAGGTGCCGGTGTCCGCCTCGACCAGGAGCGCCTCGCCGTCACGGCGTACGGCGTCCACGCGGGTGCCGTGCCGGACCGGCAGGTCGTAGCGCTTTTCGTAGTCGGCGAGGTAGTCCACCACGTGCCCGGCGTCCGGGTAGAGCTCGCCCGCCTGGGCGGGCATGAGCCGCCCAGGCAGCGATGAGTGCTCGGCCGGGGAGAACAGGTGCAGGGAGTCCCACATGTGCTGCCAGGACCCGCCCGGCGCCGGATCGGCGTCCAGGACGGTGAAGTCCAGGCCCTGGCGGCGCAGGTGGTAGCCGGCGGCGAGCCCAGCCTGGCCGCCGCCGACCACCACCACGTCGACTCGGTCTGTCATGGGGCCGTCGTCACCGCGTCGGCGGCGAACTTCTTTCGCCAGGCGAGCGCGACGTAGACCAGGCCGATCAGCACCGGGACCTCGATGAGTGGCCCGACGACGCCGGACAGGGCCTGGCCGGAGGTGACGCCGAAGGTGGCGATGGCGACCGCGATGGCCAGCTCGAAGTTGTTGCCCGCCGCGGTGAACGCCAGCGTCGTGGTGCGGTCGTAGGCCAGGCCCAGGCCCTTGCCGAGCAGGAACGTGCCGAAGAACATGATCGCGAAGTAGACCAGCAGCGGCAGCGCGATCCGCACCACGTCCAGCGGCTGCGAGGTGATGGTCTTTCCCTGCAGGGCGAAGAGGATGACGATCGTGAACAGCAGCCCGTACAGGGCCCAGGGGCCGATCTTGGGCAGGAACTTCGCCTCGTACTTCTCGCGGCCCATCTTCTGTTCGCCGATGCGGCGGGTGAGGAAGCCAGCCAGCAGCGGGATGCCGAGGAAGATGACGACGTTCAGCGCGATGTGCCAGACGGATACGTCCAGGCCCTGGCCGTCTCCGAGGTTCATCCAGCGCGGCAGCAGGTCGAGGTAGAACCAGCCCAGCAGGCCGAACGCGATGACCTGGAAGACCGAGTTCAGTGCGACGAGGACGGCGGCGGCCTCGCGGTCGCCGCAGGCGAGGTCGTTCCAGATGATGACCATGGCGATGCAGCGGGCCAGCCCGACGATGATCAGCCCGGTGCGGTACTCGGGCAGGTCCGGCAGGAAGATCCACGCCAGCGCGAACATGACGGCGGGGCCGACGATCCAGTTGATGACCAGCGAGGAGATGAGCAGCTTGCGGTCGCTGGTCACGCGGTCGAGCCGGTCGTAGCGGACCTTCGCGAGGACCGGGTACATCATGACCAGCAGGCCGAGCGCGATCGGCAGGGAGATCCCGCCGATCTCGATCTTCGCGAGCGCGTCGTTCATCCCCGGGATGAGGCGGCCCAGGCCCAGGCCGACAGCCATGGCCAACAGGATCCACACCGCGAGGTAGCGGTCCAGGGTGGATAGCTTCTTGACGATCGAGTCGTCCCCGGCCGGGCCGGCGCCCTGGGTGGGGGCGGTGGTGGGCTCGGTGGAGGTCACGGGCAGGCCCTCTTGTTCTCGGCAGCGGTGCGGGCGGAGTCGGCGAGCGCGGCGAACTGCTCGGAGAGCCCGGCCAGGACCTCGGGGCGCAGCTTGTAGTAGATGAACCGGCCGCAGGGCTCGGTGTCCACCACGCCGGCCTCGCGCAGGATCTTCATGTGGTTGGAGAGGTTGGTCTGCTTGGCGCCGGTCTCCTCGACCAGGTGCGTGGTGCACAGGGTCTCGCGGGCGAGCAGGGTCACGATCTTCAGCCTGAGCGGGTCGGCCAGAACCCGGATCAGATCAGTGTCGACTGACGTCATCATGGACTGATACTGTCACATCATTCGGCACTGACACCAGTCCGCACTGAACTTGCTGGGCCCGTCGAAGGGGTTCCCATGTCCGTCTCACCACCTCCCGCCTGGCCCGACGAGCGGCTCAGCGCCGGGGCCGCGCGCCTCGCCTCCCGCCACCAAGCGCACTTCTCCGTGGAGACCGTGCAGCAGCTGCTCACCGACTCCTATCGGCTCCTCGCCGAGAACGCCCGGGTCCGTACTCACCTGGTGGTGCTGGCCGAGCGCCTGACCGCGGAGCGCCTCGACGCTCTCGCCCACACCCAGACGCCGGGCCCCGGCGCCGCGGTACGCGTGCTGTTCGTGTGCGGGCACAACGCCGGCCGCTCGCAGATGGCCGCCGCCCTCCTGGCCCACCGGGCGGGCGAACGCGTGGTCGTCTCCTCCGCCGGGACCGACCCGGCCGCCGAACTCGAACCGCACGTCGCCCAGGTGCTCCTGGAAGCGGGCCTGGCCGTCATGGACGCCTACCCCAAGCCCCTGACCAGTGAGGTCGTCGAGGCCGCCGACTACGTCATCACGATGGGCTGCGGCGACGCCTGCCCCGTGGTCCCCGGCCGGCACTACCTCGACTGGCCCGTCGCCGACCCCGACGGTGCCCCGATCGGCGTCGTACGCACCATCCTGGGCGACATAGACGCCCGCATCACCGACCTCCTGGCCGCCCTCCCGGACGCCTGACGACACTGTCCGCCCCACCTGCTGATCCGCTTCACCACTTCACCACTTCACCACTTCACCAAGGGAAGAACGATGTCCGACAAGCCCTCCGTCCTGTTCGTCTGCGTCCACAACGCCGGCCGCTCGCAGATGGCCGCCGCCTGGCTGACCCACCTGGCCGGAGACCGCGTCGAGGTCCGCTCCGCAGGCTCCAACCCTGGCACTGCCGTGAACCCGGCCGCCGTCGAGGCCATGGCCGAGGTCGGCATCGACATCTCCGCCGAGACCCCGAAGATCCTTACCGTCGACGCGGTCAAGGAGTCCGACGTCTGCATCACGATGGGGTGCGGCGACACCTGCCCCGTCTTCCCCGGCAAGCGCTACCTGGACTGGAAGCTCGAGGACCCGGCCGGCCAGGGCGTCGAGGCCGTACGCCCGATCCGCGACGAGATCAAGACCCTGGTCGAGGGCCTGATCGCCGAGATCGCCCCGGAGAAGAAGCCGTGAGCGAGATACACGAAGTCGTCATCATCGGCTCCGGTCCCGCCGGATACACCGCGGCCCTCTACACCGCCCGCGCCCAGCTGAGGCCCCTGCTGTTCGGCAGCAGCATCTTCGTCGGCGGCTCGCTGACCACCACGACCGAGGTGGAGAACTTCCCCGGCTTCCCCGAGGGCGTCGACGGCCCGGTCCTCATGGAGAACATGCGGGCCCAGGCCGAGAAGTTCGGCGCCGAGATGATCGACGACGACATCGTGTCCGTCGACCTGACCGGCGACATCAAGCTGCTCACCGACTCCGTCGGCACCGTCCACCGCGCTAACACAGTGATCATCGCGACCGGCTCCGGCTACCGCAAGCTCGGCCTCCCGAACGAGGATGCGCTGTCCGGCCGCGGGGTGTCCTGGTGCGCGACCTGCGACGGGTTCTTCTTCAAGGGCCGCGACATCGTCGTGGTCGGCGGCGGCGACACCGCCATGGAGGAAGCCACCTTTCTCACCCGCTTCGCCAAGTCGGTCACCGTCGTCCACCGCCGCTCCACCCTGCGCGCCTCCAAGGTCATGCAGGACCGGGCATTCGCCGAAGACAAAATCTCCTTCGCCTTCGACAGTGAGATCGCCGAGATCAAAGAGACGAACGGCATGCTCAGCGGCGTCATCCTGCGGGACATCTTCACCGGCGTCACCCGCGACCTCGACGTGACCGGGCTGTTCATCGCCATCGGCCACGATCCCCGCACCGAACTGTTCACCGGTCAGCTCGACCTCGACGCCGAGGGCTACATCACCGTCGCCGCCCCGACGACGCGTACGAGCCTGCCCGGGGTCTTCGCCGCCGGCGACGTCGTCGACCACACCTACCGCCAAGCCATCACCGCCGCCGGCACCGGTGCGGCCGCGGCTCTGGACGCCGAGCGGTACCTCGCCGCTCGCAGTGTCCGCGACATCGACGAGCATCAGGCAGCCCTCGCGCTCTGAACCCCGGCCGCCCACGGGCACGAGGGGCCTCACCCGCCTCGGCTCCAAGAGACCAGGAGCCGAGGCGGCGCCACGCTCTCCTTCGGCCGACCGGTCAGCGGAGAGGGGTCCTGCTGGTGCTGCTGTGCCCGTGCGTGGACTATGTCATCGTCTTCTTCGGACCCGCCGGCGGCTCCAGCCGCCGCCTGCTCGCCGCGACCCCAGTCCTGCTGGTCGCGCAGATGCTGTTGCTCCCGGAGTTCCTCTACCTGTTCATGGGCTCGGAGCTGGCTGCGTTCGCCGGCAAGGCCGTGGCCCGCCTGTTCCGCCTGGACACACCCGCGAGCCGCGCGATCGTCTTCACCGGGGCGACCGTCATCCTCCCCTCGCCCATGCGCTGCCCGGCGACCTGGCCGTCGCTGCGGTCGTCGTGGTCACCCAGACGCTGGTCGAGGTTCTCGGCATGGTCGCCTATATCCGACTGATCCCTCGCCTGGTGCCCGGCCGAGAGCAGCCCGCAGCGAGCCGGTCGCACCCTGAAGCGTCACCGGGGCAGCTTCGCCGTGCGTTCGGGGTGGGCGGCGGTGACGTAGTGCATGGCGGTCTTCTCCGTGACCCCGAAGAGCCTCATCAGCCTGAGGGGGTCGGCGGTTTCGGCTGCCTCGTGGAGGATGCGGTCCTGGCGCAGGCCGACCAAGGTGAGCCCTTGGGGCACGTCGTCGCGGAGCAGGGTCTTGCCGACCGCGGGATGGTCGGGGTCGAGCGCCGATCTCTGGCTGACGATCAGGCGGGGATTGGTCGAGGCGGGCCAGCGGCGGTGGCGGTAGTCCAGCCAGTCGGCTGCGATCTGGTGGGTGAGTTCCTCTAGGTAGAGGGTGTGCCGTCGAAGGCCGCGGCGGATGACGAGGGTGCCACGTGCAAGGTCCAGGTCGCAGGTCAGGATCGTGCGGAGTTCGTGGACGGGCACAGCGTGGACAGCGGCCAGGACGAGGACCAGACGCCCGAGCGGGGTCTTCGTCTGCTGCAAAGCGTTGGCCAGCAGGTCACTGGGGACCGGCTTGGGGATCCCAGTCGGGCTGCCGACGCGAAGGTGCTGGGCGGGGTCCCGGAAGACCACCCGTTCCCTCTTCAACGTCCTGAACAGGCTGCGCAGGGCGAGGGCGAGCTGGCGGCGGGTACGTCCGGAATTGCCGTCCACGGCCGCATCGACATGGCGCCGGGTGATCTCTCGAAGCGAGAGCACACCGGCCTCCGCCCAAGAAGTGAGCACAGGCTGGAGCGAGGCCAAGTACGGGCGGATCCCGTCGTAGCCGCGGACCTCGCCCGCGTGACGCCCCCGACTTCGCAGCACCATCACCCACTGCCCTACTTCGTCGGCGACGATCTCCGGCAGCAAGGCGAGGGTGATGTCGATCCACGCCAGATCGACGTCGCGGTGGAGGTCGGGGTCCTGGAGAAGGAGGCCCCGGTCTCGCAGGAACTGGCAGACGGTCTTGGCCTTGAGGTCTGGGCCGGTCCGGGCCAGGTCATGGACGTCCCGTTCGGAGATGGCCGCTTGGGCGCCGCACCAGTAGAGGAGGATGCTCAGGGTGCGGATGTTGCTGTTGTGGCTGGGTGACTGCCGCTCGTGCAGAACCCGGCTGAAGTCCTCGACCAACCGTGCGGTCGTCCCAGTCAGCACCAGTTCGGCCGTGCTCCGGCCCTGGAGGTGTGGCAGCAGCCGCGTCCAGTCGCGCCGGATGGTAAATAGCTGCTCCTGTCCGGAGGCGGCGTGCGCTGGAGCGGGCGGCAGGTCCGGGTGAGGTGGTTCATCGACCGGGATTGGCGGGGGCGGTCCGGATCCGCCGACGGGCACGTCGATCAGCAGCTGTGTGTATTGGGTGGTGGTGGGCTGGGCGTCGTCGAGGAGACGGTACGGGCGGCAGCCGCGGCAGCGGCCCTTCCGCAGCGGGAGTTCCTGCCGACGGCAGCGTGTGCAAGTGCTCCGCGCCAGCTTGGCGTGCCAGTGCTGACAGGGAGTGCAGCGAGAACCGTACTGGCCCGAGGACATCCACGCCTGGCAGTCCGCACACGAATGCGGCATCCGGCACCAGGGCACCCGGCCAGCCACGGTCCGGGGTGGGCGCCGACCTGCTGGCAACAGTCGCAGGGGTTCCGGCTCAGAGGCCAGCAGCCCGGCCCGCTGAAGAACGAGGCGGATGGTGGTCCGGCCAGCGGGCAGGTCTCGCAGGAGCACCTCGGGCAGCAGCCAGGTACCTTCGGCCGCGCGGACCGCCAGCGCGAGCCGCAGCAGCGCGGCCTTGCGGTAGCGGTTTCCGCGGCTCATCCCCTGTTCAGCAGCGATCTCCTCCAGCACCGCCTGGGCTCTCTCCCACCCGGGCACCGGACGGGCCGCGACCGCCCGGACCGTGTCTGCGGTCAAAGTCCTGGGGATCGTGAACATCGGGATCTGCCCCCACGCGCCCGGCTCCAGCACCGCGGGCCGATGCTCGGCGCCCGCGCGCTGTTGCCTGAGTCTGAGGTTCCACACCTCGCTGGTCCGCGGCCCGGTGCCGCCGGCCCGGCTCAGCTGGCGGGCTGAGTCCGCGCGGTCGTGATAGACGCCGACCGTCAGCTGGAGGTCACGCGGCGGTGCCCCCTCGATGCCCAGGGCCCACTCGGCGTCGTCCATCAGCCGGATCGCCTGCAGGCAAGAGCGGCACAGCCCGTCGGAGTTCAGCAGCCTCTCGTGCCGGCACCGCGGACACGTTGCCCGCTCGCGGTAGTGCTGTCGCCAGCGCCTGCAACCGGCGCAGGCTCCCCTCTGGTTGAGGACGACCCAGCCCAGACAGTCCGCACAGCTCCGGGCCGTTGCCCGGTCCGCGGCCACCGGCGCTCAGCTCGGCGGGAGCGAGCGTGGCCCGCTCCCCCGGCGGCTTCCCGGCACCGGCCGCACCGGTCCCGACGGCAACTCCGCGCCGTCGGCCGTCCGCTCCCCTTCCTCCGGCACCGCCTGGGCCCCGGCGAGGGGCTCGGCCTGCAGCAGATCCGCGACGGTGCAGCCCAGCGCGGCGCACATCAGGTCCAGGTCCTCCAGCCGCACCGTGACCGGAGTGCCGCCCCACAGCGCGGCGACCTTGCTCAGCGACGGGTTGAACCCGACCTGCCGGAACGCGGCCAGCACCTCGGTCGGCCGCCACAGATCCCGCTGCGCGGCCACCATCCGCAGATTCCACTTCACCTCAGGTTCCCCCTGTCCATCACCAGTCGTTGGGCCGCCCGGGAGCTGGCCTCCAGGTTCGCGTGCTCAGGATCGGCCTGCGCGGTCGCCATGTACCGAAGAGTCGTGGTTGCCCAGGCGTGTCCGAGGACCTTCTGCACCTCCCACAACGTCATCCCGCGCTCGTAGTTGTGGGTCGCGCACGCGTGCCGGAGAAGGTGCGGGAAAAGGTCGGTGACCGGCCCGCTCAGGTAACTCGCCGCCGCGCTGTGCAGGGCGCGACGGAACGTCGAAGGCACGATCACCGGCGCGATCGGCAGGTTCAGAGCCGCGACCGCCGTCGGCTTGCGCTCCGACGGCCACAGCGGCGCCCGCGGGTGCTCGGCATCGTCGCCGAACTCGCCCCGGATCTCCTCGATGTACCACCACAGCAGAGCCCGGCCCTCCTGGAACAGGTACGCCTCGCGCGGCCGCGGCCCCGAACCGCTCGCGCCCTTGCCCAGGACGACGAACCGGCCCCACTGACCGTGCTCCCAGTGCACGTCCCCCATGCAGACCCCGCACAACTCCGCCGCACGGACTCCTGAGAGGTAGGCGATCTTCGTCATCACGTAGTCGCGGCAGGCGACCAGGTACTTCCGCGACCGGGGCAGTTCCTCGCGCCAGCGGCCGAAGAAGTCCTTCATCGCCACCTGCGACGGCGGGATCCGCAGCCCGAAGTCCCCGCGGTGACGGGGCCTGTTGAACGGATCGATCGGCGACTCGACCACAGCCCCGAAACGGCTCATGATCTCGCCCGCGTACCGCTGCTCCAGGAACGCGAAGTACCGGTCGATCTTGCCGATCTTGTACCGCATCGTCGACTGGGCCCGCTTCCCCGGCCCGGCGAAGTACCGGTCGACCTCACGGGAAGAGAGCAGCCACGGCACCGTGCCGTAGAACTCACAGACCTCAATCACCGGCTTGATCAGCCCATCCAGCGTCTCCTGCGCCAGCCCCGCCGCGTCCCGGGCCCACTGATACTCCGACAGCGTGTCCAGGAAGAAGCTCTCCTCATCGTGCGCCGAGATTCTCGCCTGTCGGCGCCGCTGAAGCGTCACAACGTCAGCGAGCCCGGCCTCGACCGACACCGAGGCCGGGTCCACCGGCACGCCTGGCTCCGGCACGGTGCGTACGAGCGACAGGGTGCGACTTTCGAGATCCGACACAAAGCCGTAGATTACGGCGATCACTCGCAGAATCTGCGAGTTATTTCGGAGATCTCACACCATCGAGTGAACGGGTCCAGCACGCTGATCTACCAGCTGAAATGCGACGTCGACACGCCAGACGGCCACGAACGAACCCGTACGTACTCCACCAGTCAAGCGTGTCCGGCTCGCCCCCGGCGTCTACGAACTCACCTGGTCTGCGGGCACCGGCTCTGCCGGGCGCGCCACCTGGGAGTACGGTCCCGAACACCGCACCGGAACCCCGCACGTCGTGTGGCACTTGATCGGTACGCACAGTGTCCGGGACCAGCCACTGAGCGCACGTCATCTTGCGTGGTAGTGCGCCATTTGACTCGGCAAGGCCCCGTCAGGTCGGTCCAGCTCAGCGGGTGAGACCGGCGGTCGGAGCAGTCGAGGCACTTGTTTGCTTGTTGTCCGCGGACAACAAGCGACGCGATCAGCTTTGTCGTAGCTCTGCGATCCGGAAGGTGAGTAAGGTAGCGCCATGACTGCCCCTTATGATCCCGCAGAGCGGCAAAAGGTAGTAGCCAAGCTACCGGCTGAGCTCCGTAAGGAACTCAAGGTCCGAGCTGCTGAAATGGATACCGACATCCAGGACGCCGTGACGCAGGGCGTCGAAACCTGGCGCCAGACAAAGGCCAAGGGCTACCCCGCTGTGGACACGGCCGGTGGTACCTCGTTCGCGACCTATCTCCCAGCTGGGCTGTACGACAAGCTGAAGCGGGACTGCAAGTCCCGAGGCATCAGCTACAACCAGGGCATCGCCCAGTCGATCCGGTTGTGGCTCGATGAGCACCCCTCACCCCGCCCGAAGCCACAGCGAGCTACCGGGGCGCGCCGCTTCATCTTCGGCAACCAGAAGGGCGGCGTCGGGAAGACGTCCGTGTCCGCCGGCGTCGCCCAGGCCCTCGCCGAGTCCGGACACCGCACTCTGCTGATCGACTTCGATCCTCAAGGTCACCTGACCAAGCAGCTCGGGCACCCGCTCATCGACATCGACTCCCCCAGCCTCGCCAAGCACGTGCTCGCAGAGGTGAAGGACGGACAGCTCGCGGACCTGCTGGTGCCCATAAAGGGCGGGGACTTCGAGGACCACCTCTGGTTGCTGCCGGCCTGCAAGGACGCCTTTCTCCTGGACGCCAAGCTCGCTACGAGCCGCGCCGTGCGGATCAAGGAGACGGCGCTGGAAAAGGCTCTCGAGCCACTGGAGCACGACTTCGACTTCATCGTCGTCGACTGCCCGCCGAGCCTGGGCTACACCATGGACACGGCCATCTACTACTGCCGCACCCGGGAGGGTGAGGAAGAGGGGGCTTCGGGCATCGTCATCCCCGTCCTGTCCGAGGACTCCTCAGCCGACGCCTACGACATGCTGGACGAGCAGATCGGCGACCTCGTCGAGGACATGGACATCTCCATCGCCCAGCTCGGCTTCGTCGTCAACATGTACGACAGCCGCAAGGGCTACGTTGCGACATCCTCGCTGGAGGAATGGCAGAAGCTCGGCGAACCGCCCGTGCTCGCCATCGTGCCGGAACTCAAGGACCAACGAGAGGCCGTACGGCTCAAGCAGCCCCTGCTGGCCTACGCCCCCTACTGCGAGCAGGCAGAGGCCATGCGGACGATTGCACGGAGGATCAGCGGATGAGCGTCGCCGACAAGCTGGGAACCGGCTCCTCTTTCAGCGGTGCCCGGCGCAGCCGCAGCGCCCGCGGCCGCGCCAAGGCCGTCACGCAGGGAGACGTCCCCGCATACGAACTGGTGCGGCTCCATCTGGACGAGGTCTCCCCCACCCCCCTCAACCCGCGCCGGAACTTCGGCAGCGACGAGGACAAGACCCGGTTCGGTGAGGAACTCCGCCAGGCGCAACTCGCAGCGTGCGTCGCTGTGACCCGGGCGGCATACCTGGCCCTGTGGCCCGACCACGAAAGCCTGATCGGCGATGCCGCGCACGTCCTGGTCAACGGTGAACGGCGTTACCGCAGCGCCGTCCATGTCGGCTTGGAGGCGCTGGACTTCGTTGTCCGCGACGACCTCGCCGCAGACCGCGAGACCTTCGTCAACCACCTGCTGAAGGAGAACCTCGAGCGGGAGGACTTCGACGTCATCGAACGCGCCCGCGGCGTCCAGGAACTGGTCGTCGTGTGCGCGGAGACCACGGAACGGGGGGCCCGCACCCGCGCCGCCGAACAACTCGGCAAGGACCGTTCGTGGGTGACCAACCAGCTCGTACTGCTGGAGCTACCCGAAGAAGTACAGCTCATGCTCAGCTCCGGCGCCCTGCCCGAGCGCGACGGACGCATGCTGGCCCGGTATGCCAGGGACAATCCCGGGGTCGATGCCGCCGCCCTGCTGGACCACCTGAAGGCCTCGAAGGAAGCAGCAGCCCTGGCCAAGGAGGCCGAACGCAGCCAGCTCGAGGCGCTGCGCCGGAACAACCCGGGCTTGTTGTCCGCGGACAACAAGCCCGCCGAGCTTTCGCCGGCCACGAAGCCCGTCCCGGCGAACGGTGGCTTGGGCGACCAGGCACAGCAGACGAAGCCGGGGACAGGTTTGTTGTCCGTGGACAACAAACCTGCGCAGAGCACGGCCAAGCCCCCCGCCCAACGCCAGTCCACTCAGCGCACCCCAGCCCCTCCTGGCTCTGGATCCTCCACCACTTCAAAGCCAAACACTGAGTCGTCAGCCGGTACAAAGCAGGGCGAACAACCCCGCCCGCTGCCATACGACGATGCCCACTTCGTCGTCAACCATCTGCACCGCAAAATGGAGCCAGCGGTCTTCACGGAGTCGGCACGGCTGCTGCTCAGGATCCTGCGTGAACAGCACCCAGACGAGTACGTGGCACTGGTGAATGAGATCACCCACCAGGAGCAGTCAGTCTGAGACCATCTCCGCAGCAGGAGGCCCCTTAGGCAGCATCCGTGGCAAACCCGTCGACTCCTCTGCGGCTTGTTGTCCGCGGACAACAAGTGAAACCGGCATAAGCCGAACGAGAGAGGCCCGGCGCCCTGCAACTGACGAGCAGGGAAGCCGGGCCTTCGGCGTCCAACGGCCCGAGCCACGGGCAAAGAGCGTCCGAGTCGACTATGCCGCGGCGGCCACTGACTCGACTGAATGGTGCACGCTCTGCGGGACGACCGCTCAGCCGCTCAGCCGAGGGCGAAGCACGTCATTGAGACGGGCCGGGAGTGCCGACCATCGAAGCCCGGGCTCCAAGAGGTGTCACACGTTGAGCACCGGCCGTCCCAGGCCTGCGCTCAGGGTGGCGGCGAAGTTCTCGGCGCGGGTCAGCTGGACACGAAGCTTCTCCACCTGCTCGGCGACGGCCTGCTGGTAGGTCCGCACCCGCTACAGCAGCATCTCGCACCCGCCGCCGACGAAAGCGCCACCGCTGTCCAGGTTGTCGGTGGCGTCCAGCAAGTCGCGCTTTTGTTTCAGGACGAAGCCGAGCTGCTTCATCGGACGGGCTCCTGTTCGCTGGTGGGGTGGGTCCAGCGGAGGGCGAGGCCCTCGTCGGCGGTACGGGGGACGAGGTGGCCGTGCAGGTGGAACACGGTCTGTGTGGCATCCGGGCCGCAGGAGGTGAGGTAGCTCCACCGACCGCCGATCTGCGCGGCAAGCTCGGCGGCGCGCAGCTGCACGGTGGCGGAGACGACAGGGTCGGTCGTGAAGTCGGCAACGTGACCGCGTGGCAGGACCAAGAGGTGGCCGTCGGTGCAGCCGCCGCTGCGGGGCACGATCAACCGGCCATCGGTACCCCGCAAACACCCGCGCCCCAACTGCCCGTTCTGCCGGATCACCACGACTGCAGCGGTCGCAAGGGCGTCGTTCCACTCGTGGACGACGATGTGGTGGTGGATGACGTGGACGCGGGAGCCGGTCTCTTGCATCCGGTTCCCGATGGCGGGTGCGCTGGCCGGACTAGGTTCTGTCTCTCCGATCACGACTGGAGAGATAGACCGTCGACGTGGCATCTGCTCAGTTCTTATGTGCGGTGACCAGGGCGAAGGAGAGGAACTCTCCTTCGTCTGCGATGAGCATGTCGATAACAGGCTGGTTCGCGCTCTGGCCGTCGGGATGGTGTTCGGCGCTGGCCCGGACCCAAAGCAGCCAATCCTGCCAGGCGTCCTGCTGCAGCCGCGCGGATGTGACCTTCACCAACTCGGTGATGTCCCACTGGAAGCGCCACCACTCCGCCGTGTGCCAGGCGATCGCTTCCCAGCCGACCACTTCCTTGATGTGCGGCGGGATCATGCCGAGTTCACGAATCTCCCGTGTCATGGCGGGGGTCGCCATGCCCAGCTGTCCCCCGGGCCGGAGGAAGCGCAGCAGGTAAGGCAGAAAGTTGTCCGCCGTACCGAAGTACTCGAAGGCGTCCACGCTGACGATCGCGTCGAAGCTCTGCTCCTCGAACGGCAGGGCGTGCGCCTCCGCTCGCACAGCCTTCACCTGGTCGCCGACACCCGCCTCGGCGAAGACCGCTGCCGCTTGTTCGGGGGCGATCCACAGGTCGGCCGCGACAACCTCGACTCCGTACTCGCGTGCCAGGAACACCGACGTGGCGCCCTTGCCGGAGCCGAGGTCGAGAACCCGCATGCCCGGGCGCAGGTCGAGATCGTGGGCGAGATCTTCCAGCAGCCAAAGCGGGTTCGGCCCCATGTCAAGGTCGAGCAACCAGGCGGGGTCATAGCTAGAGGAGCGTGGGTAGCGGTCCGGACGGACGAGATCGTTCAAAGCAGTCACGAGCACGGACCCAACCCGATCACGTGCCCGGCAGCAATCCGTTTTCGTCTCACCGCATCGGCTCCTGTGCTTGTTGATCGCGCACTCGACGGTATAGCGCTTCTTGGAGCGGTCCTTGTCGAGCCCGGGAGGCCGTCCGCCGCGGCATCCTCTGCGCAGACGCCCAGCTGCCTGATCCCGCCTCATACCCGGGGCGATGGACATGGAGGTACTCGACTGTGGCGTCGTGGCCGCGTTCGCGACTGGCGGATCGGTAAAGACCGGCATGCCAAGGTCGACCAGCTGTGGCCGGCCTGCGCCGCTGCGCCCAGGATGCGGGTGTCGTCGAGGAAATCGGGGGCGAGCGTGGCGGCGAGGTCTTCGGATGCGGCGGGGTCGTGGTGGGCAAGCGCGGCCAAGGCATGGTCGGTGCGGAGGGCCGCGCACTGCGTCCGGACGTCGGTGTTGGCGTAGGCGACGGCCAGCAGCCGGGTACGCAGGCGGGTGAGGTGGGTGGAGGCATCCGTCATGGGGCTGCTCCTGGGTGAAGGAATGGGTACGAAGGCCGGCGGGGCGGTCGGAGCCCGGGCTGCGGCCGCCCCGCCGCGGCAGGAAGCCCCCGGGCCGGGGCGGGGGGCGGGGTCAGTGGGCGGCGAGGGCGGCTCGGTCTCCTGGTGGTGCTCGGCGGCTGCGGGCTCGGCGAGCTGCCTGACGTGGTGGGGCCGGCCGACATCGCCGTGCTCGGAGCAGACGACGGCATACGCGGTACGGCCAGGGCAGCCGGAGGCGGGGTTGCGTGGCTTGCCCGAGGGCTTCACCGCGTGCTTGCAGGGGGTGTTGTCGGCGTGCCGGGATTTTACGCGGATGGTGATGCTGGCCATGGGTCTCCTGTGGGGATGCGAGGGAGCGCCGTGCCTGCCGGTGGGCGGGGCACGGCGCTCGGGGTTGAGGTGGTCAGGTACGGGCGTTGCCGTCAGGGTTCGGGGTCCTCGAGGTCACAGACGTCGCCGAACATGTCGTCGATCGCGCGGGTGACCTGCATCCGGTTCTCGGGCCGTGTGGAGCTGAGGACCGTGCCGGTGAGGCTGACCAGGTCGATGTCCTCGAACAGCTCGGTGATGTCGGCGATCGTCCGGGAGTCCGGGACGGTGCCCGCGTCGGGGCGTTCGCTGTCCAGGTGGCAGCCCATGGTGTGAGCCTGGTCGGCGAGCTGGTGGGCGCGGGCCGGGGTGATCACGATGCTGTGGCAGTGCTGACGGCCCGAGCCGAGGACTCCGGTCGGGCTGATGTGGATACGGATTCCCGTCTCCGGGCCGTGGGCGCCGGCCAGGGCGGTGAGGGCTTCGGCTAGGGCTTCGATCGCTGTGTCACGCTCCGCGTCCGCGCCCCTTGCGGTCACGGTGCCCGCATCATCCCCGTCTCCGTCCAGGGCCAGTGCCGGGGCTTCCCAGAGGACTTCGAGGGTGTCGGCATGCAGCCGGATGACCCCGTCGGCGGTGTCCGGGAGCGTGAGGTGGCCGGTGACCCGGAGCAGGTCGCCGGGCTGCCGCTCGGTGAGCAGGGCCTGCGCGATCTCCGGCTTGATGGTGGTGCAGGGGATGACCGCTTCGTCCCGCAGGTGGTCGGTGCCGGCGGAGCAGGTCAACCGCCAGCAGACGGCGCCCTCGCGGTCGCCGGGTTCGGCGTCGTCAGCAAGGAAGCCGTCCAGCACGATGGGAAGGGCGTCCATCAGCTCGCCTCCGCCCCGTCGGTGGTGCGGTGGGCGGCGTCGTAGGCGTCCAGAACGGCCCTGGGCGGGGTGCCCCGGTTGGCAATCTGGTGCCCGTTGTCACGTGCCCATACCCGGACCGCAGCCAGTTCCTCCCTGCTGCGCTTGCCGCTCCGCGCCGCAGGGGCCCCGGCAGGGACCAGGAGCGCGGCATCCTGGTCGGCCGTGGCGGCACGGGGACCGGTCTTCACCGCACGCAGCTGCGCCTGCGCGGCATCCTGGTCGGCCTTGGCCTTCGCGACGCGCTCCTCAGCCCGCTGCTGGGCGGCGTCGGCGGAGCGGCGCTCCGTCAGTTCGGTGAGGTCGCTGCGTACGCGGGCGGCCCGGTTGCGGACGCCGGCGGCGGGGTGCCTATCCGCCCAGACGAGCAGCGCCTCGATCCCGCCTGTGTCCGCCGTGCCCACGGTGCTGCCGGACGTAGTCGCCACGGCGGACGCCTCCGGGGCGCCGGGGCTGTCGTCCAAGGGCGGCTCGGAGAGAGCAGCGGGGGCGGCTGTGTCGGCGTGCCGGACGGCTTCGGTGAGTTCGTCCTTGGACAGTCCGAGCGTGGTGCGAACGTGCTCGGGGCTGTCGCCGCTGGTGAGCATGGAGGCAGCCGTGGCAGTGAAGGCGTTGACAGGCATCGTCTCTCCGGTCGGGATGTCGTCGGCGGGCGAGGTGAGGGAACAAGCGCACGAGATCGGCCTCGGCGCAGGGCAGTCCGAGCGCGCTCAGCAGGTCGGTGAGGTCGTCCTTGTCGCGGGCGTAGTGGGCGACCACCCGGGAGGCGGCGCTGCGCTGTCCGCTGCCGAGCGGGGTGAGTTCGAGGTCCTCGGCTGCGAGGGCCTCTTTCATGTCGGTGAACATGACCGGCGCCCTCCTATGCGGCCTTGGTGCGGGGCTTGCGCTGGGCGATGTCCAGCAGCTCGCGGTTGCGTTTCTGTTGGGCCGGGGTGAGCGGCCGGGCCTTCGGGCCGCGGCGGTGCCACAGCGGGGAGGCGGGCGGCTCGGGGTAGGCGAGGGCGTGGTCGACGTCACGATGGGTGCTGCTCAAGGGGGGCCTCCAGACGGAGGGATCAGGCGTGGTCGTCGTCGCGCTGGCGTTTGGGCTGGACGTCGGAGGCGAACCGGCCGAGGCGGGCCTCAACAGGGTTCGCGGCGATCCAGTCCTGAGCGCACGCCTTGTGCACGGGCTCCCCGTAGTGGGAGCGCATGGGCGTGGGCTTGTCGCACATTGCGCAGGGGCGGTCCTGCCAGTGGTCGAAGTGCTGGCTGTCGCGCCAGTCGAGGAGAGCGCCGGGAGCCGGGACGCAGCCCGGCTCGAACAGCGGCTTCTTGCCCCGGGTGCGGGTCACGGCCGGAAGCCGGGAAGCTGCTGGAACACCTGCGTCAGCAGGTCCGGCTTCGGCTTCCAGGTGGAAAGTGCGCCCGTAGCAGGCACGGGCAGGGCGAGCTCCTGGACGTCGTCGAGGACCAGGTGGTGCGCGCCGCGCTCCGCCCAGGGGCTGGTGCACTGCTCGGGTCCTTGGTCCGGGTGGCAGCCGGTGAGGCGGGCGACGCCGATGACCGCACCGAGGTGCAGTTCGCGGCCGCGGATCGCGGTGGCGACCAGCGGGTCATGCAGGGCGTGCCGCTGCAGCTTCTGCCCGGCGTGGATCAGGATCCAACCGCGCCACGGCCAGGGCCTGGGACGGTTCTCCGGGTTCTTCCCGGCGAGGATGCAGGTGGCGTAGGGCTGGCGGATCGTGATGCCGCGGATCCAGTCGCCCTCGGGCTGGGGCGTGATGCTCACGCGGCTCGCCCCCACAGGCTCGTGCCCGGGCGGCCGGCCAGGCGGTCGTTGACGGACGGCAACGTGGCGAGCGCGGCGGTGGCGATGGCCGCGCGGCCGCAGTACTTGCCCTCGTAGAGGGCGGCATCGGACGCACGCTGCAACGCGGACAGGTCGCGGGTGCCGATGACGTCGCCGGTCGCGGTGCCGACCGAGGCGGTGACGTCCACCGCCTGGCCGTCGTCCAGGGTGACTGGTGTACGCAGCCTCTGCACCAGCTGCGCGAGGCGGATCTCGCGGCGGGCGGCGGGCAGCTTGAGGACGACGGCGAACTCGTCACCACCGAGGCGGCCCACGGCTGCGCGCGGGCCCGCCCAGGCGGTGAGCCGGGTCGCGATCTCCTTGAGGACGGCGTCCCCGGCCGGGTGGCCCATCGTGTCGTTGACGTCCTTGAAGGACTTTTCCCGGACTACGGCATCGGGGCTTGTGTGCTTGATGGCAAGATCGCGTTTCATGACTTCCGTTCCGTGGAGTACTCACGCTGTCGAGCTCCAACCCGGCAGTGTGATCAAGAGGTTTCGGCGCGAGAGGCGTGAGGGGGGCGAGCGGGAGTGGCGTGCGCTGACGCTGCTCGCTGCGTATGCACCGGACTTGGCCCCTGTGCCGCAGAGCGCGGACCTTGTGGCCGAAGAGCCGGTCGTGGTTATGTCGCGCCTGCCAGGTGAACCGCTTCGAGGACAGTGGCTCAGTGCTCAACAGCTGAAGGCCCTGGCTGCTGCAGCAAGTGAGCTCTATGCGGCCGTGCCTGCGGACGTCCTGAGCGAAATCCCTGTCAGGCCCGGTCGCCAGCACGAACTCATCGCCCAAATTCGTGCTTGGGCGCCGCAAGCTCGTCCACGAGTCAGCAGTGCGGTGGGCGAAGCCATGGACCGCGGCCTTGCATGGCTGACCCACTCGGGGATGGACCGTGTCGACCAGCCGGATGTCCCTCTGGTCTTCGGTCCCGGCGACGGCAATCTCGCCAACTATCTCTGGGACGGCTCCCGCGTACGGGTCGTCGACTTCGAGGACTCTGGTCTCAGCGACCGTTCTTTCGAACTGGCAGAGATCACCGAGCACGTCGCCAGCTGGGTCGACCAGCCTCTGGATGTTGAGGCGTTCTTGGGTCAGTTCGATTTGAATGCTGCCGAACGTGTTCGGCTTCCGAAGGTCCGCAGGTTGCTGGCACTCGTGTGGTTGTTCCTTCTGTCCTTCGACGACCCTGAGCGCCCTCGTAATCCGCCAGGAACGGCCGAGCAACAAGCTGCCCGGCTGTCCAGGCTTCTCGCCTGAGACCACGCTCCGGTCTTCAGCGCCCAGAGCTCAGGTGGCATTCGAAGCACCATGATCGTGCCCTGGACGCGAGGCGCGGCGTAAGGTGGGCCGCGCCTCGCGCGTGTCAGGGTTTCCTGATCTGCGGGATTCCGAGATCGGCGATCCGGGCTGTGTTCTGGTTTCGGGCGCGATCCAGGGCGGTGAGCTTGTTGCGTGCGGCTTCCAGGCTCACGCGAAGGCCTTCTTCTTCGCCGAGCCAGCCGTTGAGCTTGGCCTTTGCGATGCGCTCGGTCAGGCTGCGGATGATTTCAATAGGACCGGCCACAGGCGGTTGCTGCCCCATTCGGGGTCGACGACGGACACCTGCGCCGCCCCGAGGAGTTCGTCGAGCGCTTCTGAGCCGATGTGGCCTTCCCACTGATGGCGCAGGTTCTGCTCGTCGAGGTGCCGGCCGACGGCGGCGCAGGGACGGCCGTCGCGGGTGGGCACCGGAACAGCGGTCGCGCCCCGGCCGGTCGGGGCGGTGCGCACGACGATCAGGCCGGCCGCGTCAGCGGCGGCAGTGAGCCGGGCCAGCATCTGGGGGTCGGTGGTGAACCCGGTGGTGAAGGCGCGCTGGGTGTACTGGTGGCCGTCCCGGCCGGGCTGGGGCGGGTGGCCGGGCTGGGAAATGTCCGTCACGTATCCGGCCCGGCAGCAGGCGGTGAGCACGCGGTCAAGGAGCTCCGGGCTGCCGACGCCGAAGAGATCGCCCAGCTCAAGGCCGACGTCGAAGCTCTGGTCTGCGCCCTCCACCAGTCCACGGTGGAGAACCGTCTGCTGCGCCAGCAGCTGACCGAGCGCGCTCCCGTGGTACGGGCGTTGCCCGCCCAGCCACAGATCCCCTCCGCGAGCGTAGATCGCGGCAGTCCAAGCCCTGAGCAGGCCTAAGGCAACCCGCCTGGAAAGCTCCACATCCCTGGCCTCTGGCCTGGCGTAGTGGCGGCGCCGACACTGCAGAATCGCCTGAAACTGCTTGTGAGCGGAGGCGACTGCCCAGGCTGATCAGCCGCTCTCTGCAATCCCTAACCACTCACTGGTCTCGCCGGTGGACGCTGGTGACGGCAATCGCACATGCGACGCCCGCCCACACCGTGTAGACGGTCCAGGCTCCGCCGGTGCTCCACGGGAAGGCAATTGGGGAGTAGTTGACATCGACGAGCCGGAGCCACGCACGGTAGGGCAGGGTGTGCCCGGCGACCGACGACCAGTGGCGACCGTCGGTCAGCAACAGCGGCAGCACGAGGATGACCACCACCGAGGTGATCATGGTGGAGGCGGTGTGTCGGATGACGGCGCCGAGCGCGACGCCGGCGAGCGCGCACACCGGCGCGAGGAGGGCGGAGGCCAGGACGACGCGGAAGGCTCCCGGGTCGCCGATGGAGACGCCCGCGTCCCGGCGATCGAGAATGGCCTGCGTCAGAGCGAAGGAAGCACCGGCGACGACCGCGCCGAAGACGGTCGTCACCATCACTACGACGACCGCCTTGGCCGCCATCACCGAGCGGCGGGCCGGGACGGCCGCGAACGTCGTCCGGATGGTGCCCGTGCTGTACTCCCCGACGATCACCAGGGCGCCGATGGCGCCGATGGCGAGGGCCATGAGCAGTGCCGCGTTCGCGGTGAACGCCTGCTGCAGCGCGATCCCGTCGCTGACGAAGGCGGCGCGGTCCTTCGACACCTGCAGCGTCCAGTGGCTGTACGTGTCATAGGCAGTGCCCGCGTTGAAGCCGATGACGGCCAGGGCGGTGGCCCCGTAGGCGATCCAGGTCGAACGCAGCGACCGGTGTTTGAGCCACTCGGCGGCGACCAGATCGCGGAAGCGGGCGCCAGGGTCTCGGGCGGCGCGTTCGCCGCCGGGAACGTCCATGGTCGTGGTGGTGGTCGCGGTCATCGGGGATCTCCTCCGGGGAACTGGATACGGTCGGCGGTGATCTCCATGAAGGCCTCTTCCAGCGAGGCGGACCGGGTACTCAGCTCATGCAGCGGGAGACCGCGCCGTCGGGCGATCTCGCCGATCCGCACCGCGGTCAGGCCGGTCACGGTGAGCTGTTCTCCCTCCGCGTGGACGGCCGCGCCCTCGGCGGTCAACAGATCCCTCAGCGCGGTCGCGGCGGGCGTGGTCACGGTGACGCTCCGCCGGTCGCTGCGGGCTGAGAACTCAGCGAGGCTCTCCGCCGCGAGTAGTTCGCCACGGCCGATCACGATCAGCTGGTCGGCGGTGTGCTCCATCTCCGACATCAGATGGCTGGAGACGAACACGGTACGCCCTTCGGCGGCGAGCCGTCTGAACAGCTCACGCACCCACTTCACTCCCTCGGGGTCCAAGCCGTTGAGCGGCTCGTCGAAGAGCAGCACTGGCGGGTCGCCGAGCAGGGCGGACGCGATGCCGAGCCGTTGTTTCATGCCGAGCGAGAATCCGCCGATGCGGCGCCGGGCGACCTCGGCGAGACCGACCTCCCGCAGCACCTCGTCCACCCGGCGTCGGGGGATGCGGTTGCTACGCGCCAGCGCCGACAGATGCGCCGCCGCGCTGCGCCCGCCGTGTACGTCGTGCGCGTCGAGGAGGGAACCGACATGACGCAGGCCGCGAGGGCGATCACGGAAGGGCTGGCCATCAATGGTGGCCGCGCCGCTGGTGGGCTCGTGCAGGCCGAGGATCACCCGGAGCGTGGTGCTCTTGCCGGAGCCGTTCGGCCCGAGGAATCCGGTCACCTGACCGGGGCGCACGGTGAAGGTCAGGCCTTTGACGGCTGTCGTACCGCCGTATCGCTTCGTGAGCTCGTTGACTTCGATCACGGCGCCCACGGTGCCGTCCGCCGCCCCCACTCGTCGTCGGACCGGTGCTGACAATCGCCGGGCACGGTGTCGACCCCGGTTGTACGACCGCAGGCCGATGCCCTGTGGCGTGTACGCGCTTACGATCTCGGCATGCCCGCCTCACCATCACCGCCGTTGCCGCTGCTTAGGCGCATACCGCCGGGCCTGTGGACGGCGCTGGTGTGGGTCGTGGCAGCAGTGCAGCCCATTGTCGAGTACGTCCTGATGCCGCCGCGGCATGAGTATTCCCTCAGCTATCCCCGGGACGGCCTTGACTCGCTCACGGCCCAGGCGCTGCTCGCCCTTGCCTTCCTGGTGGTCCTGACCGGCAGCGCGCTGCTGCGCCGTCAGACGGCAGTGGCGTACGGTCTGGTGATCGTCGGCACGATCATCTCGTCGGTGGCCTGGCGGCAGGACGAAGTTCTGCCCCTGCAGTATCTGGGGGTGGATGTCGCCCTCTGCTACGTCGCGGCCACCCGGCCCAGGCGCACCGCGATCACCGCAACCGCCGGAACGCTGGGCGTGCTCGCCGGATACCTCGTCCTGCGGTGGGCCACGGGAGGGGAATCCGGCACCGCCTCCGAACCGTTCGTCGCCCTGACGGTCATCATCGCCTGGCTCATCGGCAACTCGGTGCACCAGGCCCGTGCCCACACCGCGGAGCTGCACGCCCGGGTCACCGCCCAGGCGATCACCGCCGAACGGCTGCGCATCGCCCGCGAGATGCACGACACGGTCGCCCACAGCATCGGCATCGTCGCCATGCAAGCCGGAGCCGCAGCCCGAGTGGTGGAGACACAGCCGGCCAGGGCCCGCGAGGCCATGATCACCGTGGAACAGGTAGGGCGTGAGACGCTGGCGGGACTGCGGCGGATGCTGGGCGCACTGCGGCAGGCCGACCAGGAGCAGGAACCCTCCACCCGGGATCAGGGACCAACCGACCACGACCAGGGGCATGCACAGGCTCCTCTGCGACCGTCCGTCGGTCTGGCGGATCTGGAACGGCTCGCCGCGACGACCACGGCCGCCGGTGTCCGCGTAGAAGTGTGGTGGCAGGGCAAACGCCGCCCGCTCCCCGTAGACATCGACCTCGCGGCGTTCCGGATCGTCCAGGAGGCGGTGACCAACGTCGTACGACACGCGGCTGTTGATCACTGTCAGGTGAAAGTCGTGTACCGCGAGGACGAACTCGTCGTCGAGGTCGTCGACCAAGGGAAGGGCAGCGACACGAACCCGACGAACCCGCACACCGGATTCGGCCTGGTCGGCATGCGGGAGCGGATCGCCTTACTGGACGGCCGCTTCACCGCCGGGCCGCGTCCGGGGGGCGGCTTCCGAGTAGCCGCCCGGCTTCCGGTGCCGACAGCGGCAGGCGCCGACCCCGCAGCGAAGGCTGGAACCAGATGACCATCCGGGTAGTACTCGCCGACGATCAGCCCCTCATCCGCGCCGCCCTGCAGATGGTCATCACCGACACCGCGGACGTCCAGGTCGTGGGCGAGGCAGGAGACGGCACCGAAGCGGTCCGGCTGACCACGGAACTCACCCCCGACGTGGTGGTGATGGACATCCGGATGCCCGGCATGGACGGCATCGAAGCCACCCGCCTGATCACCACGGGCACCAGCACTGCACGCGTTGTTGTGCTGACGACCTTCGATGACGACGACTACGTCTACGGAGCTCTCCGTGCCGGCGCATCCGGGTTCCTGGTCAAGGACATGGCCTTGGACGACATCCTGGCCGCAGTCCGTATCGTGGCCGCGGGGGACGCCCTCATCGCACCGAGTGTCACCCGCAGACTGATAAGGGAGTTTGCCGACCGCCCTACAGCGGCGCCACCACGGCGGACGGAACTCGAGCGCATCACCGACCGGGAACGGGAGGTGCTCACCCTGGTCGGCAAGGGCCTGTCCAACGCCGAGATCGCCGACCAGCTCTCCATCAGCGTCGCCACAGCCAAGACCTATCTGACCCGGCTGCTCGCCAAGCTCGACGCACGTGACCGGGTCCAACTCGTGATCCTCGCTTACGAAGCGGGTCTAGTGGCGCCGTCCTACTGAGCGGGCTCCCTGGAGAGGCCAAAGTTCAACACGCAGAACTTGACAGAGAAGTTGTCGCTGACCGTGCCGCGCAGGGCGTTGAGGGAGAGGACCTGGGAGGCCGGCCAGGTAGGGGCCAGGGTGGACTTGCCCGCTCCGGAGGCCCCGATCAGCACGATCAGCCCGTTCTCGGGCAGGTCGGGGTAGAGCACCGAGGTCATGCGTCTTCTCCTTGCGGGTCGAGGGATCGGGCAGCCCAGTTCAGGCGCTGCCCGGCGTTGTCGGTGATCAGGGCGGCGGCCTCGTGCAGGGGGCAGGAGGCATCGCCGTCGCGGTCGGGCTCGAGCTGCTCCGCCCGCCGTGCGGCGGTGCTGACCAACTGCGCGAGGGCGGGGAAGAGACCTCCGGGAACGTTGATGCCCTCCTGGAGCTCGCGCAGGATCGCGGCGAGCTCGCGGGCGTCGATGTCGTCGGCGTTCAGGTCGTCCTCGATCTGCTGGAGGCGAGCTGGGCGATGCCGAGCGAGGCGCGCACCCGGTCCAGGCGGGTGCGGCTGGTCATCGGGTGGTCGCCTTGGTGGTGGCGACCACGGCGGCGACCGTTTCCCAGCCGTGGTGCCAGGCGGAGTCGAGGTGGAAGGCGCCGTTCATGCCGAAGTCGGCGAGCTTGTAGAAGTTGCCCTTGCCGGTCTTGGTGGCGATCCGCTCCAACAGGCCCTTGCCCGGGACGCGTCGGTCCGCGGCGTAGTGGGTCGTGAAGGAGATGGCGAGCGCGGCCGCAGCGGCGGCCGGGTGGACCCGGATGCCGAGCGCGCGGGCGCCGGCCCCGGCGACGATCGCCTGCGTGGCCGTGTAGGTGAGGCAGTGGTGCAGGCAGGCCTTGCGGCCGTCGGCCGTGCCGTGGGTCGTCTTCTCCTTCGTGGCCGGGTTCTCGTAGGTGACCGGGTGGTCGTCGGAGGCGCCCTTCACCCGGGCACAGAAGTCGTCCTGGATCCAGAAGTCGCCGGCGGCGCTGGCGGCGCGGGTCAGTCCGAGCAGGGCGGCGAAGACGGCGGGACGGTGAGCATGCATGCTTGGGGTTCTCCTGATCTCGAAAGGTGAGGGAGCGGGCGGCCGGCCTTTTGCCGGTGCTGCGGCCGCCCGGTGTGGCCCCGTCCCGGCCTGTGCGGCCGGGACGGGGTCCGCGTTACGCGGCCAGCCGGTGAGCGGCGGGAGCTGCGGGTGCGTGGTAGCTGCTGGGGTCCACGGGCGTGCCGTCGAAGCACTCGATGCAACAGCCGAGCTTCTTCGAGAGGCAGAAAAAGAACCGCCTCCCGCAGTCCCCGCAGGTCTGGCGAGCTGCCATGGCCCGGTCCAGGGCCCATTCCTGAGCGAGCGTCGGGACTCGCTTGGGCTTCGCCAGGTCGACCCGGAGCAGGAAGCCGCGGGTGGGGTGGTTGCACGACCACTGCGGCCGGTACGAGCACCACTTGCAGCGCAGAACCGCGACCGGGCCGTCGTTGCCGCCGGGGCTGAGGCCCATGTCCCTCAGCTGGCGCCGGGTGACGAGCCCTTCGGGGACCGCGCCGCGATCGATCTCAGGCAGGGTCGCCTCCGAACGGGGCACGCGCTTGATCTCGCGGCGCCGCTTCCTGCGCCTCCTGGGCATCAGCGGCTCCAGGCACCGGGCAGCAGGTCGGGGCGCTGCGGGTAGCGGGGGCCGGGACGCTGCGGGCGGGGCCGGCCGATCCGGCGGCGCGGGCGGGGGATGAGCACGAGTGATCTCCTCCAGTCGTCAGTGGGCAGCGCTGCGCCCCGTCGATGTGGTGCTGGTGTCGGCGGGGCGCGGCAGGTGGTGCGTTCGGCCGGGCGGCCTGTCCCGTCCTCGCCCGGCCCCGGGGTGCGGGGCGGGCGAGGACCGGGCAGGGCGTCAGGACTTCAGCGGGTGCGGAGCAGTCGGGCGGCCTTCTGCTTCAGCTGGTCGACGAGGGTCGGGTGCGTGTGCCGCCAGGCGGTGCGGTCCACGCCGTCCTCCGTGGCGAAGCTGCGGGAGGCCCCGCAGGTGCACGTCCAGGCGAAGGGCTCGGGGCGGGTGTCGTCGCGGGTGGCGGTGACCGTGACCGGGCGGCCGTCGTGGCGGCCGTGGTAGGTGCCGACCCAGAACTCGTTGGTGTGCAGCTTCATGGGATTCCGTTCAGTCCGGGCTCGCGCCGTGGTCGGCGCGGTGCTGGCAGGTGGGTGGAAGTGGTGCCGTGGTCAGCGCTGGAGCGGGTGGACGTTGTCCGGGTCGCCCAGGTCGTCGTGGACGGGCGCGGGCTGTGCCGGGACGTGGACCTCGGGGCGGATGTCGATGTGGGGGTGGAAGCCGGTGTGGATGACCGGGCGCAGGCTCAGGCCGCGCAGGGCGAAGACGGAGGCGATGGTCCAGGCGAGGACGGCGATCCCGGTGGCGACGGTGCGGCCGTCGGCGGGAGAGGCGGACCACACCATGCCGACGCTTGCCGCTCCCCAGAGGGTGTAGGTGATGCGGGCGCCGGTGCTGTGGAAGAAGCCGCCGACCAGGCCGAACAGGCCGACCGCCTGCCAGAAGGCGTAGACGGCGGATCCGCTGACGGCGAGGCCGGCGGTGTGCTGGGCGATGTACGTGCGGATCGGGGTGTCGATCACTGCCCAGAAGCTGTTGGAGGTCTCGGACGCCAGCTGGGTCTCCGGGGTCGCGGTGGCGATCCGGTGGGCCACGGCGGAGACGATGTCGCCGGCGGCGTCCAGCACGATGATGAACGCGCACACGCTGGCCAGGCTGAGCGCCGCCTTGATCCAGTTGGCCATCCCGTGCCAGCCCGCGAACCGCGCGTGCCGGACGTCCTCCCATCGCTCGTACAGGAAGCCGCCCTGCTTCCAGGACGCGTCCCATGCCTCGCGCAGCCCGGCGAAGCGCTTCGGGCGGGGCCAGTCCTTCTTGTCGGGCGGCGGGGGCGTCTGGTTGAGCAGGTCGAGGAAGCTCGGGTTGTGGTGACCGGTGATGGGCTGGCCGTTGACGGGCTTGTCGTCGGACTGCATGGCGGGGCGTCTCCCTCGCTCGGGCGGGTGTGGTGGGTGGTGGTGCGCAGGCCGGACGGCCTGGCCCGCACCCGACCGCGAAGGGTTCGGGTGCGAGGCAGGTGGTCCGGAGCGGTTCAGAGGCCGCGGGCGTCGGCGAGGCCGGCGGCCTGGTCGACCATGCGGAGCGGGGTGCGGGCCGATCCGTGCGCGTCGTTGAAGGAGGGCACGGAGTCGACGTCGCCGCCGAACTTTCTGCGGATCGCGTCCAGGAGCACGGAGACCGCGTTGGCTTCCAGGCCGCTGTCGCCGCGGGCCTCGATCCGGATGGCCCCGAGCATGCAGCGGGCGCCGTCCTCGTCGACCAGGGCGCCGGAGCACCAGCCGCCGGTGAGCAGCCGGTGGTGGGCGCGCTGCAGAAGGGCCGCGACCGGGGTCCGGTAGGACTGCGGCGGCGGCTGGAGCGTCGGGGTCAGCGGCATGGTGACGACGTCGGCCAGATCCACGGGATCGGTGGGGATGTGTGCGGTGTTGACCTCGTAGGCGACGGCCGCTTCGTCCAGGCGCGCGGTCATCTCCGCTTTCACGAGGGTGAGGCGTTCCTCGAGGGTCAGCTCCGCCGGCGGCGCGGCGGCCGGGACGGACTGGGTGGTCGGGGTGGGGTGGTCTATGCCGGGGGAGAGCGCGGTCTGGGACATCGGGGCTCCAGGCAGGGGACGCCGAAGGGCGCCGCCGGGGGTCGTTCTCCGGCGGCGCCCTTCGGCGTCGTGCAGCGGGGGAGGGCTAGGGCCTGTCGTTTGGATCAGGACGCAGGACACCGGCGGGACTTGTCCATGCCGGTGAGCGGGGTCTGGTGCGTGCAGCTGCAAGGCGGAGGAGGGAGTCGACGCG
>NZ_JAGGOO010000094.1 GCF_018614415.1 Streptomyces sp. ISL-12 | reverse complement strand
CAAACGACAGGCCCTAGGGGGGCTTCGGCGCCCGGTCACGGGAGAATGGGCACATGGCCGACCTCGACGACCTCCGCGCCCGCTGGCTGCGCGCCCTGCTCCCCGCGCGGGACGGCGCCTGCTTCCCCGAGCCGTACCGGTACGCCGACGCGCTGCTGCGCCGCTGGTCGGAGCCGCAGCGCCGCTACCACACCGTCGAGCACCTGACGGCGGTCCTGGACCACATCGACACGCTCCAGGAGTACGCCGACGACCCCGACGTCGTCCGACTCGCCGCCTGGTTCCACGACGCGGTCTACCTGCCGGAGCGGTCGGAGAACGAGGAGCGGTCGGCGCGGCTCGCCGAGCGCGCCCTGCCCGAGGCCGGGGTCGGACCGGAGGTGACCGCCGAGGTGGCCCGGCTCGTCCGGCTGACCGTCACCCACGACCCGGCCGGCGACGACCGGAACGGGCAGGTGCTGTGCGACGCCGACCTGGCGATCCTCGCCGCGCCGCCGTCGGCGTACGCCGCCTACACCGCGGCCGTCCGCCAGGAGTACCACTTCGTGCCGGACGACGCCTTCCGCGCCGGCCGGGCGGCGGTCCTGCGCCAACTCCTCGACCTGCCCCGGCTGTTCCGGACGCCGTACGGGCAGGGTGAGTGGGAGGCGACCGCCCGGTACAACCTCGCCGGAGAGCTGGAAATGCTGTCGCCGGACGGCTCCCCGGCCCCGTAGCCTGCCCGCCATGCGGAACACGGGCGAGCTGGGCGGGGAACAGGTGGAGGCGGCCGTCGCGGGCGCCGTGGCGGTGCTGGGCACGGTGGCGGACCGGGACTGGGAGGCGGTGCGGGCCGGGCGGCTGGAGTGGAACTGCCGGGAGACAGCCACGCACATCGCGGAGGATCTCCTCGCCTACGCGGGCCAGTTGGCCGGGCGGGCCGCCGACGCCTACGTCCCCTTCGAGCTCGCCCTGGACGAGGGCACCGGCAACGAGGGCCTGCTCCACGTCGTCCGGACCACCGGCGCGCTGCTCGCCGCCACCGTCCGCACCACGCCCCGCGACGTCCGCGCCTTCCACCCGTACCCCTTCCGGGACGCGAACCGGGACGGCTTCGCCGCCATGGGGGTCGCCGAAGTACTGCTGCACGCCCACGACATGGCCACCGGCCTCGGGGTGGCGTACGAGCCGTCCGCCGAGTCGTGCGCGTACGTCCTGACGCGGATCTTCCCGCACGTGCGGCCCGGCACCGACGCCTGGCGCACGCTGCTGTGGGCCACCGGGCGGGGCGAGTTGCCGGGCCGGGCCCCGGTGACCGGGTGGAAGTGGTGCAACAACCTGGTGCTCCCGGCCGAGCGGCTCGTCCTGGAGGGCATCACCCCGGCCGCCGCGAACGACCTTGCCCTCGGCGGCGACGGCGGCTTCCCCTGGGCCGGGGGCGGGCCGGTCGACGGCACGCGCGAAGGCGCCGGGATGGTGGTGAAGGCGTACGAAGGGGGCGTGCACCGGCCGGAGTGGGGGATGTACGCGCTGGTGCGCCGTACGGACGGACTGGCGGTCGGCGCGATGGGCTTCCACGGGGCGCCCGACGAGGACGGCCGGGTGGAGGTCGGTTACGACCTCGTCGAGGCGGCCCGCGGCCACGGGTACGCCACCGAGGCGCTGCGCGCGCTGTCGGGGTGGGCGCTGGCCCGGCCCGGTGTGAGCCGCGTCTTCGCCCGCACCGAGCCGGACAACCACGACTCGCAGGCGGTGCTGGAGCGGGCCGGTTTCACCCGGGTGCCGACGGAGGACCCGGCGGACGCGGAACTGTTCGCCTACGAGCTGCGGGGCTGACCCGGCTGCCCCCCGGCCGCCCGCGCGCCGCGCTTGGGGCGGCGCAGCCCCGCCCCGCGCAGCAGCCGCACCACCTCGCGGCTGCTCACCTCCAGCGCGCCGGCCCGTACGGCGTCCGCGTACCGGTGGGCGGGGAGGTCGTAGTGGTCGCGGTCGAAGGCCCGGCGGGGCACGTCCAGGCGGCTCGCGAAGGCGTGCAGTTCGTCGTAGGAGACGTCGCTGACCAGGTGGGACCACAGCCGCCCGTGGCCGGGCCAGGTCGGCGGATCGACGTAGACGGTCACGAGGAGGCCCCCGGGCCGCCGAGGGCCGTGCCCAGCGAGCCCACCGCGGCGACCTTGACGCCCGCCTCGGAGCACACCCAGTGCGGGTCGGGACCCAGCTCCGGCTCGATGTCCAGGGCGTGCGGGTCACCGGAGCCGCACACCGGGCACAGCGGCCAGCGGCCGTACCGCTCCAGCAGCGCGTCCTGCACGTCCTGCGCGACCAGCCCCGCCACGAACGGGGCGCCGTCGGGCCACTGCTCGATCCACCAGCGCCGCTGCACGACGGACTCCTCGACGAGCGAGACGACGTCCGCCTCGGCGACCTCGCCCGCGACGAGGTCGGCGAGGACCAGGGCGCGGGCGGCGTGCAGCGCCTGTTCCAGGGGGCTGATGGGGTTCATGCACCCATTGTGCGCACTCTTGCCCTGGCACCGGAACGAAAATATCTTTCACCTATGACTGACGGGGTGAAGGAAACTGCCGGTGCGCCATCCGCGCGGCCCGCGCCACCCGCGCCACCCGCGCCCGCCGCGCTCGCCGCGAAGGTACGCACCCTGGCGCCGTCCATGACCCGCTCCATGCAGCGGGTCGCCGAGGCCGTCGCGCGGGACCCGGCGGGCTGCGCCGCGCTCACGGTCACCGGACTCGCCGAGCTGACCGGCACCAGCGAGGCGACCGTCGTACGCACCGCCCGCCTGCTCGGCTACCCCGGCTACCGCGACCTGCGGCTCGCCCTCGCCGGGCTCGCCGCGGCGCAGCAGTCCGGGCGGGCGCCCGCCATCACCACCGACATCGCGGTGGACGACCCGATCGCCGACGTCGTCGCCAAGCTCGCCCTCGACGAGCAGCAGACCCTCGCGGACACGGCGGCCGGCCTGGACACCGCCCAGCTCGGCGCGGCGGTCACCGCGCTCGCCGCCGCCCGGCGCACCGACGTGTACGGCATCGGGGCGTCGGGGCTGGTCGCCCAGGACCTCACCCAGAAGCTGCTGCGCATAGGGCTGATAGCCCACGCGCACTCCGATCCGCACCTCGCCGTCACCAACGCGGTGCAGCTGCGCGCCGGGGACGTCGCCGTCGCCATCACCCACTCCGGTTCGACCGGGGACGTCATCGAGCCGCTGCGGGTCGCCTTCGAGCGGGGGGCGACGACGGTGGCGGTCACGGGGCGGCCGGACGGGCCGGTGACGCAGTACGCCGATCACGTACTGACGACGTCCACGGCGCGGGAGAGCGAGCTGCGGCCGGCGGCGATGTCCTCCCGGACGGGGCAGTTGCTGGTGGTGGACTGTCTGTTCGTGGGGGTGGCGCAGCGGACGTACGAGGCGGCGGGGCCGGCGTTGTCGGCGTCTTACGAGGCGTTGGCCCATCGGCACGGGTCGGGGCGTCGCAGGGCCTGATCGTCGTGGGCGGCCGCGGGTTCGTCGTGGTCGCTCGCGCAGTTCCCCGCGCCCCTTTCCGGGCGCCATCGACACCGACGTTGAAAAGGGCTGTCTCTCCATGACCTCCATCCCCGACCTCCGTTACCAGCTCGACGCCCTCTCCACCGAAGCGTTCCGGCCGGACCTCGCCGAGATCGACCGGCTGCCCACCCTCGACATCGCCCGGCTCATGAACGGCGAGGACGCCGGGGTCGCCGCCGCCGTCGCCGCGCGGCTGGCCGAGATCGCCGCGGCCGTCGACGCCGTCGCCGTACGGATGGAGCGCGGCGGGCGGCTCGTGTACGCGGGGGCCGGGACCGCCGGGCGGCTCGGCGTGCTGGACGCCTCCGAGTGCCCGCCGACCTTCGACACGGCACCCGGGCAGGTCGTCGGCCTGATCGCGGGCGGACCGGACGCCCTGGTCACCTCCGTCGAGGGCGCCGAGGACTCCGCCGAGCTGGCCCGCGCCGACCTGGACGCACTCGGCCTCACCCCCGACGACACGGTGGTCGGCGTCTCCGCCTCCGGCCGCACCCCGTACGCCGTCGCCGCCGTCGTGCACGCCCGCGCGCTCGGCGCGCTCACCGTCGGGCTCGCCTGCAACGAGGGCAGCGCGCTGGCCGCCGCCGCCGAGCACGGCATCGAGGTCGTCACCGGACCCGAGCTGATCGCCGGCTCCACCCGGCTGAAGGCGGGCACGGCCCAGAAGCTGGTCCTCAACATGCTGTCGACGATCACCATGATCCGGCTCGGCAAGACGTACGGGAACCTGATGGTCGACGTCCGCGCCTCCAACGAGAAACTGCGCGCCCGGTCCCGGCGGATCGTCGCGCAGGCCACCGGCGCCGGGGACGAGGAGATCGAGCGGGCGCTGGACGCGGCCGGCGGTGAAGTGAAGCAGGCCGTGCTGATCCTGCTGGCCGGGGTCGACGGCCCGACGGCCGCCCGCCTTCTGGAGGACTCCGGCGGCCGGCTGCGCGCCGCGCTGGCCGCGACGGAGCGGTGAGCCGCAGGCTCGGGGGGTGCACAACGACCCCCGAGCCACCGCCACCGCCCTCCTCCCCCTGGTCGGCGGCCCCGCCAACGTCGTCTCCGTCGCCCACTGCGTGACCCGCCTGCGCCTGGTCCTGGCCGACCGGACCCGGGTGCGGGACGCCGAACTGCGGGCGCTGCCCGGCGTCCTCGGCGTGGTGGAGGACGGGGAGGCGTACCAGGTGGTGCTGGGGCCGGGGGTGGTCGGACGGGTGACGGAGGCGTTCGAGGCGCTGCTGCCGGGCGGGAGCGAGGACGCGGGAACGGGCGAGGGTGACACGGCCGACGCCCTCGCCCGGCGCGGAGCGGCGCTGAAGGCGCGGCAGAAGGAGCGCGACGCCACCCCGCTGAAGCGCGGGCTGCGGCGCGTGGCGAACGTCTTCGTCCCGCTCATCCCGGCCCTGATCGGCTGCGGCATGCTCGCCGGCGCGGCCGGCCTCCTGCGCAACCTCGGCCTGCTCCCCGGCCTCACCCCCGCCCTCACCTCCCTCTCCGCCGCCTTCATGGCGCTGATCGCGGTGTTCGTCGGGCACAACACGGCCCGCGAGTTCGGCGGCACCCCGGTGCTGGGCGGCGCGGTCGCCGCCGTCGTGGTCTACCCGGGCGTCGCCCAGGTCACCGCGTTCGGCGCCCCGCTCGCCCCCGGCCAGGGCGGCGTGCTCGGCGCGCTGGCGGCGGCGTTGCTCGGCACGTACGTCGAGAAGTGGTGCCGCGCCCGCCTCCCCGGCACCCTCGACGTCCTGCTCACCCCGACCCTGACCGTCCTGATCGCGGGCCTGACCACGCTGTACGTCCTGATGTACGCGGCCGGCGAGGTCGCGTCCGCCGTCGGCACGGCGGCGACCTGGCTGCTGACGACCACGGGCGTGCTGGCCGGCCTGCTCCTCGGCGGCCTCTTCCTCCCCCTGGTCATGCTCGGCCTGCACCAGGCCCTGATCCCCCTGCACACCACCCTCATCGACCAGCAGGGCCACACCGTGCTGCTGCCGCTGCTGGCCATGGCGGGCGCGGGCCAGGTCGGCGCGGCGGTCGCGGTCTACGTCCGGCTGCGCCACGACACGTCCCTGCGTACGACGATCAGGTCCGCGCTCCCGGCCGGCCTGCTCGGCGTCGGCGAACCCCTCATCTACGGCGTCTCCCTCCCCCTCGGCCGCCCGTTCCTGACGGCCTGCGTGGGCGGCGCGGCGGGCGGCGCGTTCGTCGGCCTGTTCGCGATGCTCGGCACCGAGGTCGGGGCGACGGCGATCGGCCCGTCCGGCTGGGCCCTGTTCCCGCTGCTCGCCGGGGACCGGGGGCTCGCGGTGACGGCAGCGGTCTACGGCGGCGGACTGCTGACGGGGTACGCCGCCGGCTTCGTGGCCACCTACCTCTTCGGCGGGCTGCGCGCACCGGGCGTTGTCAGTGCGGTGTGCGATTCTGAAGAACATGAACCACGCCCAGCTGACCGCCCTGGGCCGCGCCCTGCGTCTCCTCGGTGAGCACGGCGAGGCCCTGACCACCGACACCCCCGACGCCAAGCTGCACGAGATGCGGGTCGATCTGCGCCGCGCCCTGGACCTGCTGGAGGAGAGCGCGTCGACGACGGCCCCCAGCACGCGCTGCCCCGAGCATCCCAACGGGCCGGTGGACGAGGCCGCCCCCGACCTGTGCCTGCTGTGCGAGACCCGGCGCCGCTCCGCCCGCCGTGCCGAGTACGGGGGCGGCGGCCCCGCCCGCTCCCGTCCCGCCGAGCCGGTCCAGTCCCGCTACGGCCTGCGCGACGACCGTCCCCAGCCCCAGCAGCGCTGGCTCCCGGAGGCGTGGAACGGCCAGGCGTGGCAGCTGTGCGGCACCCCGCGCCGCGACCGCCGCGAGGCCGAGCTGTACCTCGCGGCGGAGCGCCGGGGCCCCCGCCCGGCCCTGGCGTACCGCCTCGTCCACGAGTTCACGGACTACGAGGTGCTGCGGGTGTGGGGGAACCCGGTCCGGACGGACATCGAACCGATGCCGTGACCCTCCCGGTCAGCCGTGCAGCGGCAGCACGCTGATCTCGTGCCCCTCCCACAGCCGCCGGGTCGTCTCCTCCGGGTAGGGGACGACGGCGGGCTCGGCGTCGAGGACCTGCACGAGCCGCCGTTCGGTGTCGTACGCGGGCCAGCCCGGGTCGCCGGTCCGGGCGAACGCGGTCCAGGACGCCCGGAAGCGGGCGGACAGCGCCAGCGCCACCTCGTCGGGCTCCGCCCCGGCGAAGAGCAGCGCGCCCAGGTCCGCGTCGAACGTGCCGAAGAGCAGCGGCAGGTCCAGCGCGTGGCAGGCGCCGAGTCCGCCGCCGTTGCCCGGCGCCGGCCAGGTCAGCTCGTAGGCGTGCGCCCGGCCGCCGCCTGCCAGGTGGGCCTCGGCCAGCCGCATCGTCGGCACGGCGAACAGCCAGTCCGTCTGCACCTTCTCGTACAGCTCCCCGGCGCCCGCGTCCGGGAAGGCGGCCCGGTACGCGGCCTCTCCTCCGGGGCCCGGCGCGTACATCCGCAGCGCGGACGCCGCCTGCTCCTCCCCGATCGTCCCGAGCTGTCCGCCCATGGCGACGAAGAGCCGGAACTCGTCGCGGTTGTGCCCGACGACCAGGTCCACGTCCCGCGACGCCCCGTCGGCCAGCGCCCGCCAGGGCAGGACCGGCAGGACGTCACCGTCGACGACGGGCGAGTACGGCGTCACCGTCGGCGCGGCCTGCCCCCAGCGGCCGGTGTACCCGGGCATCTTCGCGGCCAGCGTCTGCCCCGCCCCGACCAGCCGGTCGGGGTCCACGGTCGCGAGGTCGGCGACGGTCGGGCGCAGCCCCGCCTCGGCGGCGAGGGCGGCGCCGATGTCCCGGGCCAGTTCGTCGGAGAAGAACGTGCCCGGCACGCTCTGCGCGATCGCCCGCCGGAACAGGCCGTCCGCCCTGTCCATGGCCAGCAGCGCGGCGATCGAACCGGCGCCCGCCGACTCCCCGAAGACGGTGACCCGCCCCGGGTCCCCGCCGAACCCCTCGATGTTGTCCCGGACCCACTCCAGCGCGGCCACCTGGTCGAGCAGCCCCCGGTTGGCGGGCGCGCCGTCGATCCGGGCGAACCCTTCCATCCCCACCCGGTAGTTGAAGGTGACGACGACCAGGTCGCCGTCGGCGGCTATCCGGCGGGCGTCGTAACCGGGGCTGCCGCCGTGCCCGAGCTTGTAGGCGCCGCCGTGGATCCACACCATCACCGGACGGCGGGCGGCCGGATCGGCGTCGGGCGTCCAGACGTTGACCGTCAGCCAGTCACCGTCGCCGGACCCGGCCGCCGCCTGGCCCGGGACCAGCAGGTCCTGCGGGGGCGGCGGACCGAAGGCGTACGCCTCCCGGACGCCGTCCCACGCCTCGGCCGGGCGCGGCGCGGCGAACCGTGCCTCTCCGACCGGCGGCGCGGCGAACGGGATGCCGCGGAAGACGGTGAGACCGTCCTCCCGGCGTCCGCGCACCGCGCCGCCGGTGGTGCCCACCACGGCCCCGCTGCCCCCGCTGACTCCGCTGCCCCCGCTGACCTGTGTGTCCGTCATCGACCACTCCTGACTGGTTACCGTCGGCCGTACGCCAGTTGGTGATCTCACCGACCCTACGCCCCGTCGGGCACCGGCTCAGCTCAGGGTCTTCAGCGCCGCCGGGTCGAACGGGGCCAGCTCGTCGAGACGGCCGGACAGCACCTTCTCGGCCCACCGCGGGTCCTGGAGCAGCGCCCGGCCGACGGCGACCAGGTCGAACTCGTCGCGCTCCAGCCGGTCCAGCAGCTCGTCGAGGCCCTTGACCGCCGCGCCCTCGCCCGTGAACGCCTTGCCGAACTCGCCGTCGAGCCCCACCGAGCCGACGGTGATGACGGGCTTGCCGGTCAGCTTCTTCGTCCAGCCCGCGAGGTTGAGGTCGGAGCCGTCGAACTCCGGCAGCCAGTAGCGCCGCGTGGACGCGTGGAAGGCGTCGACACCGGCGGCGGCGAGCGGCGCGAGGATCGCGTCCAGCTCCTCGGGGGTCCGGGCGAGACGGGCGCCGTAGTTGTCCGACTTCCACTGCGAGAACCGGAAGATGACGGGGAACCGCGCCGAGACCCGCTCCCGCACCGCCGCCACGATCTCCGCGGCGAACTTCGTACGGGCCACCGGGTCGCCGCCGTAGGCGTCGGTACGGCGGTTGGTGCCCTCCCACAGGAACTGGTCGACGAGGTAGCCGTGGGCCCCGTGGATCTCGACCCCGTGGAACCCGATGCGCTCGGCGTCGGCGGCGGCCTGCGCGAACGCCGCGACCACGTCGTCGATGTCCTGCTGCGTCATCGCCTTGCCGGTGGCCTCGTCCGCCCCGAGCCGCAGCCCGGACGGCCCGACGGCCGGGGCGTCGGCGAACGGCGGCTCCCCGTCGTTGCGCACCATCCCGATGTGCCACAGCTGCGGCACGATCGCGCCGCCCGCCGCGCGCACCGCCTCGGCGACCTTCGCCCACCCGGCCAGCTGCTCCTCACCGTGGAACCGCGGCACGCTGTCGCTCTGCCCGGCGGAGGGATGACCGACGTACGTCCCCTCCGTGACGATCAGTCCGACACCGGCGGCGGCGCGGCGGGCGTAGTACGACACCACGTCCTCGCCCGGGACACCGCCCGGCGAGAACATGCGGGTCATCGGCGCCATCGCGATGCGGTTCGGCACGGTCAGGCCGTTGATCGTGGTGGGCCGGGAGAGGATCTCGGCGGCGCGGGAGGCGGCGTCGGTCACGGAGGGCTCCTATGTCGGGAGGGTGGAACCGGACGGTATGTGCACACGCATACAACGCGCGCCCTACGCACAACCCGTCTCCCCGCTCACGGCATTCCCGCCGTCTCCTGTCCGTGACCCGGTTCACAGTGACCGTCGGGGCCACGGAAAAACGCCCGAGGGCGGCACCCCCTGTCGGAACAACAGGAGGCGCCGCCCTCGGAACGAAGGACGCTCGATCAACCCTCGGGGTCGATCAGAAGTCCATGTCACCGCCCGGCATGCCGCCGCCGGCCGGGGCGGCGCCCGCCTTCTCCGGCTTGTCGGCGATGACGGCCTCGGTGGTGAGGAACAGCGCGGCGATGGAGGCGGCGTTCTGCAGGGCGGAGCGGGTCACCTTCGCCGGGTCGATGATGCCCTCGGCGATCATGTCGACGTACTCACCGGTCGCGGCGTTCAGGCCGTGGCCGACGGTGAGGTTGCGGACCTTCTCCACGACGACGCCGCCCTCGAGACCACCGTTGACGGCGATCTGCTTCAGCGGGGCCTCCAGCGCGAGCTTCACGGCGTTGGCGCCGGTCGCCTCGTCGCCGTCCAGCTCCAGCTTCTCGAAGACCTGGGAGGCCTGGAGCAGGGCCACGCCACCACCGGCGACGATGCCCTCCTCGACGGCCGCCTTGGCGTTGCGCACGGCGTCCTCGATGCGGTGCTTGCGCTCCTTGAGCTCCACCTCGGTGGCGGCACCGGCCTTGATGACCGCGACGCCGCCCGCGAGCTTGGCCAGGCGCTCCTGGAGCTTCTCGCGGTCGTAGTCCGAGTCGCTGTTCTCGATCTCGGCGCGGATCTGGTTGACCCGGCCGGCGACCTGGTCGGCGGAGCCGGAGCCGTCGACGATGGTGGTCTCGTCCTTGGTGATGACGACCTTGCGGGCGCGGCCCAGGAGGTCCAGGGTCGCGTTCTCCAGCTTGAGGCCGACCTCCTCGGAGATGACCTCGCCGCCCGTGAGGATGGCGATGTCGCCGAGCATGGCCTTGCGGCGGTCGCCGAAGCCCGGGGCCTTGACGGCGACGGACTTGAAGGTGCCGCGGATCTTGTTGACGACCAGGGTCGACAGGGCCTCGCCCTCGACGTCCTCGGCGATGATCAGCAGCGGCTTGCCCGACTGCATGACCTTCTCCAGGAGCGGGAGCAGGTCCTTGACGTTGGAGATCTTGGAGTTGGCGATCAGGATGTACGGGTCGTCGAGGACGGCCTCCATACGCTCCATGTCGGTGGCGAAGTACGCCGAGATGTAGCCCTTGTCGAAGCGCATACCCTCGGTGAGCTCCAGCTCCAGACCGAAGGTCTGGGACTCCTCGACGGTGATGACGCCTTCCTTGCCGACCTTGTCCATGGCCTCGGCGATCAGCTCGCCGATCTGGGTGTCGGCGGCGGAGATGGAGGCCGTGGAGGCGATCTGCTCCTTGGTCTCGACGTCCTTCGCCTGCTCCAGGAGGGCGGCGGAGACGGCCTCGACGGCCTTCTCGATACCGCGCTTCAGAGCCATCGGGTTGGCGCCGGCCGCCACGTTGCGCAGACCCTCGCGCACCAGGGCCTGGGCGAGAACGGTCGCGGTGGTCGTACCGTCACCGGCGACGTCGTCCGTCTTCTTGGCGACTTCCTTGACCAGCTCGGCGCCGATCTTCTCGTACGGGTCCTCGAGCTCGATCTCCTTGGCGATGGAGACACCATCGTTGGTGATCGTGGGGGCGCCCCACTTCTTCTCGAGGACGACGTTGCGGCCCTTGGGGCCGAGCGTCACCTTGACGGCGTCCGCGAGCTGGTTCATGCCGCGCTCGAGGCCGCGCCGCGCCTCCTCGTCGAACGCGATGATCTTGGCCATGTGAAGTGGTCCCTCCAGGACTGGGGGTGATTCCTTCGGACCGCGCCCGCGCCCGCGACGGACGGCTCGCCGGCCTCGTGGTTCCTTCCCCACGGCGGCCCGCGGGCCTCACCGACCCGGTCCTTCGTTGTCACTCTCACCTTCAGAGTGCTAACGCAATGATTAGCACTCGACCCCTCCGAGTGCAAGGTGCGCCCTCGAAGAGGGCTCGATGAGGGGTGGTGGTCGGGCGACGGGCGGGCGCAAGCGCCTCCCCCGGATCGGGGGCGGCGCTCAGCCGCCCGCGAACACGTCCCGGGCACGTTCCGGACAGGGCCGGACAGGGGCCGGACAGGGGCCGGACATGCCGGAGGGCCCGCGCCTCGGTGAGACGCGGGCCCTCCGGAGAAGACCTTCGCTGCGGTGGTCGCGCGTATCAGGCAGTGACGCGGACCATGTCGGCCTGCGGGCCCTTCTGGCCCTGCGAGATCTCGAACTCGACCCGCTGGCCTTCTTCAAGGGTGCGGTAGCCGTCCATCTGGATCGCGCTGTAGTGGACGAAAACATCCGCACCACCGTCGACCGCGATGAAGCCGTACCCCTTCTCCGCGTTGAACCACTTGACGGTGCCCTGAGCCATGCCTAACTCCCCTATTACTGGCCCTTGCACAGACCCGCACTTCGCGGATCCGGGTCAGACCTCGCCCCCGAAAGGCTCTGGAGGCGTGCGCCGGAACGCGTCGACCGCGGCCGAATGTATCTGTCCAACTGCCCTCTGCAACAGGTCAATTGGACGAGAAATCTGGACGGGAGCGGTCCGGAATATGGCGAGAAATCGCAGGAATCCGGGGCAAGTCGGGCCACGCAAAGGCCACAAAAGCCGCAAAGTACGCCCACAGTTTGGCTACATCTGGTCGGGTGTACGGCAGGAATTCGGAGTTCACGCTTTAGCGATCATCGGCGCGTTCCCCAACTCTACCGCGCTCAACCACATGGAATTGCCCCCTCCGCTTCTATTGCGGAGGGGGCAATTCGGGGGACGGTGGGTGACCGCGTCAGCCGCCCGCGACGGCCGGAATGATCGAGACGCCGGCCCCGTCGGGGGTGGCCGTCTCCAGGCCCTGCTCGAAACGGACGTCGTCGTCGTTGACGTACACGTTGACGAAGCGGCGCAGCTTGCCCTGGTCGTCGAGGACGCGGGCGGAGATGCCGGTGTGGTTCTTCTCCAGATCGGCGATGACCTCGCCGAGGGTGGCCCCTTCGGCGGTCACTTCGGCCTGCCCGCCGGTGTAGGTGCGCAGGATGGTCGGGATGCGGACAGAGACACTCACTTGAAACCTCCGGTCAGGGAATCTACGTAGGGGCGCGTCACGCCAGTCCCGCCTCGCGGAACGATGCGAGGTTCGGCCGGATCGTCGCCGTGAGCCCGGTCCCTGCCACCGCGTCCAGCGTCTTCAGGCCGTCCCCGGTGTTGAGCACGACGGTGGTCAGCGCCGGGTCCAGCACCCCCGCCTCGATGAGCTTCTTCGTCACGCCCACCGTGACACCGCCGGCGGTCTCCGCGAAGATCCCCTCCGTCCGCGCCAGCAGCTTGATCGCGTCGACGACCTGCTCGTCGTTGACGTCCTCCACCGCACCGCCGGTGCGGCGCGCGATGTCGAGGACGTAGGGGCCGTCGGCCGGGTTGCCGATCGCGAGGGACTTGGCGATGGTGTCCGGCTTCTGGGGGCGGACCACGTCGTGGCCGGCCTTGAAGGCGGTGGAGACCGGCGAGCAGCCTTCCGCCTGCGCGCCGAAGATCTTGTACGGCTTGTCCTCGACCAGGCCGAGCTGGATCAGCTCCTTCAGCCCCTTGTCGATCTTCGTGAGCTGGGAGCCGGAGGCGATGGGCACGACGAGCTGGTCGGGCAGCCGCCAGCCGAGCTGTTCGCAGATCTCGTACGCCAGGGTCTTGGAACCCTCGGCGTAGTACGGCCGCAGGTTGACGTTGACGAAGCCCCAGCCCTCGCCGGCCGGGTCGCCGATCAGCTCGGAACAGAAGCGGTTGACGTCGTCGTAGTTGCCCTCGATGCCGACGAGTTCGCCGCCGTAGATCGCGGCCATGACGACCTTGCCCTGCTCCAGGTCGTGCGGGATGAACACGCACGAGCGCAGGCCGGCGCGGGCGGCGGCGGCGCCGACGGCACCGGCCAGGTTGCCGGTGGAGGAGCAGGAGAGGGTGGTGAAGCCGAAGGCGCGGGCCGCTTCCAGGGCCTGGGCGACGACGCGGTCCTTGAAGGAGTGCGTCGGGTTGCCGGAGTCGTCCTTGACGTACAGACCGCCGGTGACGCCCAGCTCGGCGGCGAGGTGGTCGGCCTTGACGAGCTTGGTCCAGCCCGGGTTGATGTTGGGCTTGTCGGCGACGTCGGCGGGGACGGGGAGGAGGGGCGCGTAACGCCAGATGTTGGTGGGGCCCGACTCGATGCGCGCGCGGAGCTTCTCGGTGTCGTAGGACGAGAAGTCGTAAGCGATCTCCAGTGGGCCGAAACACTCCTCGCAGGCGAAGACCGGGCCGAGGGGCACGCGGTGGCCGCATTCCCGGCAGGAGAGCGCCGTGGCGGGGCCGAGATCGACGGAGGCGGCGGGAGTGGTGGTGCTTTCGGCAGTCTGCACAGCCATGGAGGCGAGGCCCTTTCTCCTCATCTTCCTCACGACGCATCTCGCCGTGAGACGGATTTGGCACCTTCCCGAGCCGGGAGCCTCGCTTCTTCACGAGTGCCGACTGGAGGGTTGCCGGGGCTTCATCGGGCCGTGTCCCTCTGCCCCTCTGGATGAGCTGTATGTGGTTGTCAGCGGCGGCCACCCCCGACATGCGATGGTCATCCGCGTTGTTCAAGACTGTAACCGAAGGCCAGGACAGTTGAGATAGTCGTCCGATGCGCGAGATGGATCACATAAGGGGTGCGTGGTCCGTACAGGGAGGAGCCGCAGACCGTGCTGGAAGAAGTCGAGCGTTGGCTCAGCGCACGTTCCTGGTCCGTGTCCGACCGGCCGCTGCACCAGATCCTGGCCGCCAAGCAGCGCACGGGCCAGACGGTCAGTGTGGTGCTTCCCGCGCTGAACGAGGAGGAGACGGTCGGCGACATCGTCGCGGCGATCCGGCACGACCTGATGTGCCAGGTGCCGCTGGTCGACGAGATCGTGGTGGTCGACTCCGGGTCGACGGACGCCACCGCGAAGGTGGCCGCGGCGGCCGGCGCCCGCGTCGCGCACCGCGACGAGATCCTCCCGCGGATCGCGCCCGTGCCCGGCAAGGGCGAGGTGCTGTGGCGGTCGCTGCTGGTGACGGGCGGCGACATCGTGGCGTTCGTGGACGCGGACCTGAGGGAGTTCTCGTCCGACTTCGTCACCGGCATCGTCGGTCCGCTGCTCACCGACCCGGACGTGCACCTGGTCAAGGCCATGTACGACCGTCCGCTGGGCACCGCCGCCGGGCAGGGCGGCCGGGTCACCGAGCTGATGGCCCGGCCGCTGCTGAACATGCACTGGCCGCAACTGGCCGGGTTCGTGCAGCCGCTGGGCGGCGAGTACGCGGCCCGCCGCTCGCTGCTCGAACGGCTGCCGTTCCCCGTGGGGTACGGGGTGGAGCTGGGGATGCTGGTGGACGCGCTGCACCTGGTGGGGCTCGACGCGCTGGCCCAGGTGGACGTCGGGGTGCGCAAGCACCGGCACCAGGACGGGCAGGCGCTGGGCCGGATGTCCGCCGCGATCTACCGCACCGCGCAGCTGCGGCTGGCCCGCGGCCATCTGATCCGGCCGTCGCTGACCCAGTTCGAGCGCGGCGAGGACGGTTTCGAGCCGCGCACCTTCTCGGTGGACACCGAGGAACGGCCGCCCATGCTGGAGATCGCGGAGTACGCGCGGCGCAAGGTGGCGTGAACGTACGTTTGAGCTGGTGGCGGCCGGGCTAGGTTGAGGCGTATGGCTTCAACCTTCGGTGCTGCTCAGGTGCTGGTGGCCTCCAACCGTGGCCCCGTCTCGTACGAGATCCGCGAGGACGGTTCGCTGCGGTCGAAACGCGGAGGCGGCGGGCTGGTCTCCGGACTGTCGGCGATCGGGCCGGACGCGGGGGCGCTGTGGGTGTGCTCGGCGCTGTCCGACGGCGACCGCGAGGCGGTGCGGCGCGGGGTCGGCGAGGACGGCGTGCGGATGCTGGACGTACCGGCGGACGTGCACGCGGACGCGTACAACGGGATCGCCAACTCGGTGCTGTGGTTCGTGCACCACATGCTGTACCAGACGCCGCTGGAGCCGGTCTTCGACGCGGAGTTCCGGCGGCAGTGGGCGTCCTACGAGGCGTTCAACCGGGCCTTCGCCGAGGCGCTGGCCGAGGAGGCCGCCGAGGGCGCGGCCGTGCTGGTGCAGGACTACCACCTGACGCTGGTGCCGGGGATGCTGCGCGAGCTGCGCCCGGACGTGCGGATCAGCCACTTCTCGCACACGCCGTGGGCGCCGGTGGAGTACTTCCGGATGCTGCCCGACGACATCGCCGCGCAGGTGCTGCGCGGGATGCTGGGCGCGGACCGGCTCGGGTTCCTCACCCGGCGGTGGGCCGAGGCGTTCACCGCGTGCTGTGACGCGCTGGTGGGCGGGCTCGGGGACACCGTGGTCGGGGTGCACGGGCTCGGGGCCGACGCGGACTTCCTGCGCGAGCGGTCGCACGAGCCCGACGTGGACGAGCGGATGGCGGCGCTGCGGGAGCAGATCGGGCCGGGGCGGAAGACCATCGTGCGGGTCGACCGGACCGAGCTGTCGAAGAACATCGTGCGCGGGCTGCTGGCCTACCGGCGGCTGCTGGCGGACCGGCCCGAGTGGCGCGAGCGGGTGGTGCACGTGGCGTTCGCCTACCCGTCCCGGCAGGACCTCGCGGTCTACCGGGAGTACACGGCCGAGGTGCGGCGGGTGGCCGAGGAGATCAACGCGGAGTACGGGACGGACGGCTGGACGCCGGTCGTGCTGCACGTCAAGGACGACTTCGCGCGGTCGCTCGCGGCGTACCGGCTGGCGGACGTGGCACTGGTCAACCCCATCCGGGACGGGATGAACCTGGTCGCCAAGGAGGTGCCGGTCGTCTCCGACGAGGGGTGCGCGCTGGTGCTGTCGCGGGAGGCGGGGGCGTTCGAGGAGCTGGGCGAGGACGCGGTGGTCGTCAATCCGTACGACGTGACGGGGACGGCGGAGGCGTTGCACGAGGCGCTCGGCCTGCCGGCGGGAGAGCGGGCCGAGCGGTCGAAGCGGCTGGCTGCGGCGGCGACCGCGTTGCCGCCGGCGCGGTGGTTCCTGGAGCAGCTGGAGGCGTTGCGGGGGTGAGGGGCGGCGGCTCCACCCACTACTTCGTCCGGACCGCCGGGCAGTAGCCGGTGTCCGTGCCGATGGAGTTGATCTCCGCGTTGGAGCGCGGGTCGTCGGCGTAGTTCAGCTGGTCCGTGCACTTCGAGGTCTTGTCCGCGGGCGTGCCCGACAGCGGTGCGGGGCAGGAGCCGGTCTCGGCGCCGATGGAGTTGATCTCCGCGTTGGAGCGCGGGTCGTCGGCGTAGTTCAGCTGGTCCGTGCACTTCGAGGTCTTGTCCGCGGGCGTGCCCGACAGCGGCTCCGGGCAGGTGCCCGTGTCGGCACCGATGGAGTTGATCTCCGCGTTGGAGCGCGGGTCGTCGGCGTAGTTCAGCTGGTCCGTGCACTTCGAGGTCTTGTCCGCGGGCGTGCCCGACAGCGGCTCCGGGCAGGTGCCCGTGTCGGCGCCGATGGAGTTGATCTCGGCGTTCGAGCGCGGGTCGCCGGTGTAGTCGAGCTGGTCCGTGCAGCTCAGGTCGGTCCCGGTGGTCGCGGCCGGGTCCGTGCGCGTGTTGTCCGCGGTGCCCTGGGCGGACGCGCCGGCCGACGCGGAGGCCGAGGCGGAGGCCGGCGGGGTGCTCGCGTCGGCGGTCGCGGCGGCCGGGGACGCCGCGGTGCTGTCGCCGCCACCGCCGCAGGCGGTGAGGGAGAGGCCGGCGGCGAGGGCGACGAGGGCGAGCAGCGGGGCCTTGCGGGCGGGCTTCGGGGCCTTGCGAGCGGACATGGTCTCTCCTCCACGGTTGCGGGCCCGGGTGAGCGGGCTTCTCGTCGTGGAGGAGGCCCGGGGGCGCCGGGCCGGTTGCCCCGTGAGTGGCGTCAGGACGGGCCTGTGACACACGGGGAGACGCGCTGTGACGTTGTCTCAGGCCAGGCGCCGGGCGAGCGCGCCGAGCAGGGCGACCACCCCGGCCGGGCCGTCCACCTCCACGTCCGCGCGCTTCCTCAGTTCCGTCACCTCGTCGCTGCCGCTGCACACCAGCAGGCCGGGGGTGCCCTCGGTGCGGAGCCGGTCGACGGCGGAGTAGGCGGGGAGGTCGCCGAGGTCGTCGCCGGCGTAGAGGACCGCGCCGGCGCCGATGCCCTCGACGTGGTCCAGGAGGGCGGCGCCCTTGTCCATGCCGGGCGGACGCAGTTCCAGGACCATGCGGCCGGGCTCGACGATCAGGCCGTGGCGGGCGGCGAGGCCGGTGAGGGGGGCGCGCAGGGCCTCGAAGGCGGCCTGTGGGTCGGCGGCCCGGCGGGTGTGGACGGCGACGGAGCGGCCCTTGTCCTCGGTCCGGGTGCCGTCCGGGGCCCCGGCCAGCAGTCCGGGCAGTTCGGCGCGGACTGCGGCGACCCCGGGGTGCGGGGCCGGGGCGGTGACGGCGCCGGTGGCGGCGTCCCAGCGTTCGGCGCCGTAGTGGCCGAGGACGACGAGGTGCTCCAGGCCGGGTACGCCGGCGAAGCCGCCGTGGTGGACGGCGACCTCGGCCGGGCGGCCGGTGATCACCGCGACGGAGGCGACCTTCGGGGCGAGCGCGGCCAGCGCGGGCACCGCGCCGGGGTGGGCGCGGGCCTGGTCGGGGTCGGGCACGATCTCGGCGAGCGTGCCGTCGAAGTCGAGTGCGATCACCGCCCGGCCTGGGTCGGCGAGGAGCCCGTCGAGCCCTTCGCGCCCGGCCTCGGTGGCGGGCGTCGGCAGGTGGTCCAGCGGGTCGGGGGTTGCGTCCGTGTGGCTGCCCATACCGCGAACCTATCCCGGCGGGACGGGTCGCACGCCTCTGCGCTCGGTCGGCGTGAGCGTGACCCGGGGGGCGCCTTGACGATCGCAGGCCCCGCGCGGTGATCCGGCCGCCTCGGTGACCCGGGGGCCCCGCTGACCGGCCGCCCCGCTGACCGGCCGCCTCGGTGACCCGGAGGCCCGGGGACCCAGCCGCCTCGGTGACCCAGCCGCCTCGGTGACCGGCCACCCCGCTGACCGGCCGCCTCGGTGACCCGGAGGCCCGGGGACCCAGCCGCCTCGGTGACCCAGCCGCCTCGGTGGCCCAGCCGCCCCGCTGACCCGGCCACCCCGCTGACCGGCCACCCCGCTGACCGGCCGCCTCGGTGGCCCGCCGGCCTTAGCGACCCGGCCGCCTCAGCGTCCGCCCGCCTCAGCGTCCGCCCGCCTCAGTGACCCGCCCGTCTGAGCGACCCGCCCCGCCCGAGCCACCCGCCCGCCTCCACCGCGCACACGCCCCAGCGACCAACCCGCCTCAGCGCTCCGCCCGTCGGGACTCGCGGACGCGGCGCAGGCGGTTCACCGTCACCGGGTCCGCCGCCAGGGCCCGGGGGTCGTCCAGGAGGGCGTTGAGGAGCTGGTAGTAGCGGACGGGGGCGAGGCCCAGTTCCTCGCGGATCACGCGCTCCTTGGCGCCGGGGCCGGAAAAGCCGCGGCGCTCCAGCGCGAGGACGCGCCGCTCCCGCTCCCCCAGCGGCTGCTGCTCACCTTCATCCATGTCCGCACCGTAACGCCGGGCGCCGACAGCGGGCGACGGCGCCGTCCCGCGCTACCCGGCGCTCTCGGCCTGGTTCGCGGTGGTCTCCAGCAGCCGGAGCACCGACTCCGGGTCCCCGCCGGAGGCGACCGCCTTTCCGATGTTCTTCTTGATCTCCGCGCTGACCGTGGCCCAGGAGGTCTCGCCGACCGGGTACAGCTCGGAGGTCAGCAGTTCGTCGAGGAAGGGCTTCAGGTGCTCGTCCTCCTCGGCCGCCGCCATCGTCTCGGAGGCGGAGGCGGTGACCGGCAGCAGGTCGTAGCGGCGGGAGAAGTCGAGGACGTTGTCGTCGTCGTAGACGAAGTCGAGGAAGTCGCCGACCTCCTCCTGGTGGCCGTTCTTCTTGAACGCGGTCATCCAGTCGGTGACGCCCAGCGTGCTCCTGCTCTCCCCGTCGACGCCGGGGGTGGGCACCATGCCGTACTTCACGCCGTTCTTCTCGGCCATCGCCATCAGCGACGGGTGGCCGTTGAGCATGCCGACCTCGCCCTTGGCGAACGCGGCGAAGGCGTCCGCCCGGTTGAGCTTGCCGGGCGCGACCGGGCCGGTCAGGTCCTTGCCGACCAGCTCGTCCTTGAGCCAGGTGAAGGTGGCGACGTTCTGCGCGGAGTCGATGGTGTAGGTGCCGACGGTGTCGGTGTAGCCGCCTCCGCCGCTGAGCAGCCACTGCATGGTCTCCGCCTGCGCCTCCTCGGGCCCGAGCGGCAGAGCGTACGGGTACGTCACCCCCTGCGCCTTCAGCGCCTCGGCGGCCTCGGCGAGGTCGTCCCAGCTCTTGGGCGCGGAGAGGCCGGCCTTGGCGAAGAGGGTCTTGTTGTAGAACAGCACGCGCGTGGAGGCCGCGAACGGCAGGCCGTACTGCACCCCCTTGACCTGGCCCGCGGCGGCGAGCTGGGAGACGAAGTTGGCCTGCGTGGGGATGGAGAGCAGGTCGTCGGCGCGGTAGAGCAGGCCCTCGTCCGCGTAGTCGGCGTAGGCGCCGATCTGGGCCAGGTCGGGCGCCTTGCCGGCGTCGACCATCTCGCGGACCTTCCGGTCGACGTCGTTCCACGAGTAGACGGTGACCTCGACGTTCACGTCGGAGTGGCTCGACTCGTAGGCCTCGGCCAGTTCGTCCCAGTACCGCTGGGAGCTGGTGGACTCGCTGTCGCCGTAGTCGGCGGCGACCAGGCGGAGGGTCACCTCGTCCGACCCGCCCGAGCCGCAGCCGCCGAGGACCACGGCCATGCCCAGTGCGGACACCACCGCGATCGTCCCTTTTCCACGCCGCTGCACTGTTCGCTCCCCGCTTCGCCGACCGGATGGCGCCGATCGTTGTCCGTTTAACGGATCAAGGTCTACACCACCCCAGTGGACTAGACCTCTCGCGGGTCATCGGGCCACACTGTTCCCCGTGAGACATGTCATCGCCCTGGACGTGGGCGGCACCGGGATGAAGGCCGCCCTGGCCGGGCCGGACGGCGAGCCGCTGCACCGGGCCCGCCGGCCCACCGGCCGCGACCGCGGGCCCGAGGCGGTCGTCGAGTCCGTCCTGGAGTTCGCCGCCGAGCTGAGCGTCCTGGGGACGGAACGGTTCGGCACGCCGCCCGCGGCGGCCGGTGTCGCCGTCCCGGGCATCGTCGACGACGCGCACGGCACCGCCGTCTACGCCGCCAACCTCGGCTGGCGGGACGTCCCGCTGCGCGCCCTGCTGAGCGAGCGGCTCGGCGGCATCCCGGTCGCCCTCGGCCACGACGTGCGCACCGGCGGTCTCGCCGAGGGCCGCGTCGGCGCGGGCCGGGGCACCGACCGCTTCCTCTTCGTCCCCCTCGGCACCGGTATCGCGGGCGCCATCGGCATCGACGGCCGGGTGGAGGGCGGCGCGCACGGCTTCGCGGGCGAGATCGGCCACGTCGTCGTACGTCCCGGCGGCACTCCCTGCCCGTGCGGGCAGCGCGGCTGCCTGGAGCGGTACGCCTCCGCGAGCGCCGTCGGCCAGGCGTGGGCGGCGGCCTCGGGCAACCCCGACGCGGACGCCGCCGACTGCGCCGAGGCCGTCGCCTCCGGGGACGTACGGGCCGCGCGGGTCTGGCAGGAGGCGGTGGACGCCCTGGCCGACGGCCTGGTCACCGCGCTGACCCTGCTGGACCCCCGGACGCTGATCATCGGTGGCGGCCTGGCGGAGGCGGGGGAAACCTTGTTCACACCGCTGAGGGAGGCCGTCGCGCGCCGGATCACCTTCCAGACACAGCCGTCCATCGTCCCCGCGGCCTTGGGCGACACGGCGGGATGCCTCGGCGCGGGGCTCCTGGCCTGGGACCTACTCAACCGTACGGAGGAACCGACGTGACGGACATGCCCTCAGGGGCGCGGGACAGCGCCGATATGCGACTCCGTCGCGGGGCGCGACCAGCCACCACGGACCCGCACCCGGCGACGACCGGAACCCCCCTCGTCCTGTCCGGCGCCGACGTCGTCCTCCCCGCCGGAACCGTGAAGGCGGGCCAGGTCGTCGTGGACGGCACCCGGATCGCCACCACCGCTCTGGAGAACGCCCAGGTCATCGACCTGAGCGCGCACTGGATCGTCCCCGGCTTCGTGGACCTCCACAACCACGGCGGCGGTGGAGCCTCCTTCGCCGGCGGCACCGCCGAGGACGTCCTCCAGGGCGTCGAGACCCACCGCCGCCACGGCACCACCACCGTCGTCGCCTCCGCCGTCACCGGCGACCTGGACTTCCTGGCCCGGCACGCCGGGATGCTCGCCGAGCTGGCCCAGCAGGGCGACATCGCCGGCATCCACTTCGAGGGCCCGTTCATCTCCCCGTGCCGCAAGGGCGCGCACGACGAGCAGTTGCTGCGCGACCCCGACCCGGCGGAGGTGCGCAAGCTGATCGACGCCGCGCACGGCCACGCGAAGATGATGACGCTGGCCACCGAGCTGCCGGGCGGCCTGGACTCCGTACGCCTGCTCACCGAGCACGGCGTGATCGCGGCGGTCGGGCACACGGACGCGACGTACGAGCAGACGCTCCGGGCCATCGACGCGGGCGCCACCGTCGCCACCCACCTGTTCAACGCGATGCCGCCGATCGGCCACCGGGCCCCGGGTCCGATCACGGCCCTGCTGGAGGACGAGCGGGTCACCGTCGAGCTGATCAACGACGGTGTCCACCTGCACCCGGCCGCGCTCCGGCTCGCCTTCCACCACGCGGGGGCCGGCCGCGTCGCCTTCATCACGGACGCGATGGACGCGGCCGGCTTCGGCGACGGCCGCTACATGCTGGGCCCGATGGAGGTCGAGGTCGCGGACGGTGTGGCCCGGCTGGTGGAGGGTGGTTCGATCGCCGGCTCCACGCTCACCCTGGACCGCGCCTTCAAGCGGGCGGTGACGGTGGACGGGCTGCCGGTCGAGGACGTGGTCGCGGCGATCTCCGCCAACCCGGCGCGGCTGCTCGGCCTGGACGACCGGGTGGGTTCGCTGGAGCCGGGCAAGGACGCCGATCTGGTGGTGCTGGACTCCGCGTTCGACGTGGTGGGCGTGATGCGCCGGGGCGCCTGGGTGGTCGATCCCCAACTGGGCTGATCCGTCCCCGGGCCGGCCCGGTCCTCTCGCCCCGGGACTGGGCCGACCGCCCCGCGTTTGGCATGATCGGAGCACCATCGCACGCCGCCGAGGGCAGCGGCGCCGCACGTAGTCGGGGGAGGTCGGCCCGGTGATCCTCACGGTCACGCTGAACACCGCTCTCGACCTCACCTACCGTGTCCCGGGGCTCAAGCCGCACGCCTCCCACCGCGTCACCGAGGTGACCGAGCGGCCCGGCGGCAAGGGCGTCAACGTGGCCCGGGTGCTGTCGTCCCTCGGGCACGAGGTGACGGTCACCGGCTTCGCGGGCGGCGCCACCGGACGTGCCGTACGGGACGGCCTCACCGGACGGCCCCGGCTGGTCGACGCGCTGCTGCCGGTCACCGGCGCCACCCGGCGCACCATAGCCGTCGTCGACGAGCACACCGGCGACACCACCCAGCTGAACGAACCCGGCCCCCTGATCACCCCCGCCGAGTGGAACACGTTCCAGGAGGCGTACGAGGATCTGCTCGCCGGTGTCTCCGCGGTGGCCCTGTGCGGCAGCCTGCCGCCGGGCGTCCCGGTGGGTGCCTACGCCGGTCTTGTGCGCGCCGCGCGCGCCGCCGCGGTGCCGGTGCTGCTGGACACCAGCGGGGAGCCGCTGCGCCGGGCGGTGGCCGCCCGCCCGGACCTGATCAAGCCGAACGCCGACGAACTGGCCGAGCTGACCGGTTCCCACGAGCCGCTGCGGGCCACGCGGGACGCCCGGCGGCGCGGCGCCCGGGCCGTGGTCGCCTCACTGGGCGCCGAGGGACTGCTGGCGGTGACCGGGGAGGGCCGCTGGCGGGCCGCCCCACCCGCCCGGGTGCGCGGCAATCCGACCGGCGCGGGGGATTCGGCGGTGGCGGGTCTGCTGTCGGGCCTGGCCGAGCGGCTGCCCTGGCCGGACCGGCTGGCCCGCGCGGTCGCCCTGTCGGCGGCGACGGTGCTGGCGCCGGTGGCGGGCGAGTACGACCAACGGGCCTACGAGGAGCTGCTGAGCCGGGTGACGGTGACGGCGGAGGCCGACGCGGCCTGACGGCCCTGCCGCCGGGTCAGCTGGTGACCTGGCCTTCCTTAAGCCAGAGCTGGTCCAGCAGGATGTCGCACTTGTCGCCGTCCTGGCAGGAGACGGAGATGGTGTTGGTGCCCTTGTTGAGAGACGGGTAGGCGTAGGTCTGGGTCCAGCCCTTGGTGTAGTCGCCGTCCTTGGCATTGGCGAAGTTGCCGAGGTTCAGCTTGCTGCCGAACTCCTTGCCGTTGATCGTCAGCGTCATCGACTGGTCGGCGTCGGCGGTGCTGTAGCGGGCGAAGAGGGTGTAGACGCCGGCCTTCGGGATGCCGTTGACGGTCCAGGTGGCCGAGGCGCCGCTCTGGTCGAGGCCGGTCACGTACGTGCCGCCCTCCGACTCGGCGCCCTCGACGTCGGACGCCGTGGAGGCACCACTGAGCTGGAGGCCGGCCGCGTCGGTCGTCGGCAGCTCCGCGTCGCTCTGCGCGCTGCCGCTGGCGGACGGGCTGGGTTCGCCGCTGCTCTGGGACTGGGTCGGGCCGGCCCCGCCGGCCTGGTCGGTGCTCTTGTCGTCGTCATCGCCGCTGCTGGTCATGGCGATGCCGATGCCGATGACGACGGCGGCGACCACCGCGATGGCGCCGATCAGCAGGCCCTTGGTGTTGGGCCCGCGACGCCCGCCGCCGTGTCCGCCCCCGTGCCCGCCGCCGTGTCCCGGCTGCTGGTGCGGGGCGGCGGGGGCGCCGCCGGGGAGCGTCTCCGGGGCGGCGTAGTGCGGGTTCTGGGCGCCGTAGGGCGCGTTCGGCCGGCCGTAGGCGCCCTGCTGGGGCGGGGCGGCCTGCTGGGCGGCGGCCTGTCCGCCGTACTGGCGGGTACCGACCGGGCGCACGCGGTTGACCGAGTTGGGGTAGCCGTAGCCACCGGACGGCGGCTGGGCCCCGTTGGCCTGCCCGTCGGCGTACAGGTAGCCGAAGGGGTCGTCGTCCTCGGGCGTGCTCGCGCCGTTGTTGCCGGGCGTCATCCCTAGGTCTCCTAACCAGGTGCGGTGCGGGTGCGGTGTACGTGGTGAGAGGCCGAGCCTACCCGGTGCCGGTGACCCGAACGGGTGACTCGGACCGCATCAACTCGCTGACCTGGGGATCATCCCGCCCGCCGGTGTTGTTTGGGACGAGATCGTTTCTCGATGTACATCCGCTCGTCCGCGGACTTCAGCACCTCGTCGGCGGTCATGCCGCAGTGCGCCCACCCGATGCCGAAGCTGGCGCCCACCCGCACGGCCCGTCCCTCGGCCCGGATCGGCTGGATGATCTCGTTGCGCAGCCGTACGGCGAGGTCGGCGGCGTCGGCCCGGCCGAGGCCGTCGGCGAGGATGACGAACTCGTCGCCGCCGAGCCGGGCCACCGTGTCGCCGTCCCGGACGCCGCCGGAGAGCCGCCGGGCGACCTCGATGAGCACGGCGTCACCCGCGTTGTGCCCGAACCGGTCGTTGATCGACTTGAAGCCGTCGAGGTCGCAGAAGAGCACCGCGAGCCCCTTGGTGCCGTCGTCCCGGTCGCCCTCGGGGGTGACCGCGTGCTCGTGGTGGTCGTGACCCTCGTACGGGTCCGGGTGGGGCGGGAAGTCGAAGTAGTGGCCGCCGGAGTCGAAGACGGGGTCGGCGGCCGGGGCGTCCCCGTAGGCGGCGTCCATGGCGTCGACCGCGGGGTGCGCCGACTGGGGGCGGGTGCACAGCCGGGCGGAGAGGCGGGAGCGCAGCTCGGCGGAGTTCGGCAGGCCGGTGAGGGAGTCGTGGGAGGCGCGGTGGGCGAGGGCCAGCTCGCGGCGCTTGCGCTCCTCGATGTCCTCGACGTGGGTGAGCAGGAAGCGGGGCCCGTCGGCGGCGTCGGCGACGACGCTGTTGCGCAGCGAGGTCCAGATGTGGGAGCCGTCCCGGCGGCGCAGCCGCAGCTCGGCCCGGCCGCCCTCGGCGGAGGTGCGCAGCAGGGTGCCTATGTCCTCGGGGTGGACGAGGTCGGAGAAGGAGTACCGGCGCATCGCGGAGGCGGGGCGGCCGAGCAGGCGGCACAGCGCGTCGTTGGTGCGCAGGATGCGGCCGTGCTGGTCGCCGCCCATCTCGGCGATGGCCATGCCGGAGGGGGCGTACTCGAAGGCCTGCCGGAAGCTCTCCTCGCTGGCGCGCAGGGCCTGCTGCTCGCGCTCCAGGCGGACCAGGGCGCGCTGCATGTTGGAGCGGAGCCGGGCGTTGCTGATCGCTATGGCGGCCTGGAACGCGTACATCTGCAAAGCCTCGCGGCCCCAGGCGCCGGGCCGGCGGCCGTTGCGCGGGCGGTCCACGGAGAGGACGCCGATCAGCTCGCCGCTGGTGCCGCCGCCCTGCGGGCCGGGGGCGTACATGGGGGCGAAGAGGCGGTCCGAGGGGTGCCACTCGTCCTCGAAGCGGGGCGCGGGCCCGTCGGTGTACCACTGCGGTACGTCGTCGTCGTCGAGGATCCAGCCCTCGGTGTGCGGGATGAAGATCAGGTCGCCCCACCGCTCGCCCATGTTCAGGCGGCGCTCCCAGGAGGAGCGGGGGCCGACGCGGCCGGTGATGAGGGCCTCGGCGGCCGAGTTCCCGGCGAAGGCGGCGACGACGAGGTCGCCGTCGGGGCGGACCAGGTTGACGCACGCCATCTCGTAGCCGAGGGCGTGGACCACGCCGTCCGCGACGGTCTGCAGGGTGTCCGCCAGACTGCGGGCCGTGTTCATGTCGGCCATGGCCTGGTGCAGTTGCCGAAGGGACGCAAGGCGGACGTACGGCTCCGACTCGGTCTCCATGCTCGCCCTCCCCCCGAGACCTCGCAGCGAATCAAGGGTCATCTTCGGCGCCATTGCCGGATCATGCGGATCATGCGGTTCGACGCTCGTCATGCTCGGTGACGCGCCGGTCTCGACGGTGCGGTCCCGATGACGCGTCGACGATGCTCTTGCAGCTTCCCCGCCACTGAATCACAGCGCGCTGCCCACTCGGTACACAGGGTCAACAATTCCTAGCTCTTGTGACTCAAGTCACAGCAGAAGATGAACAATTGCGTGATGTTTCCGCACTTTCCCTGTGCGTTTCCTGAACGCAAATTTCGCGCGGTGGTTCTCTCCCCTGGTCCTAGGTCTCCCGACCGGGACCGGAGCCCGATGCGGGCGCCGCGGGGCGGCCGTTAGCGTGGCGACGTGTCCCACACCAGCCCCGCCACCGTGTCCTCTCCCTCCCCCGCCGCCGCCGTGCATGCTGAGGGAGTGAGCAACGACGAGTTCCGCGCCGCCATGTCCCGGCTGGCCTCGGGCGTGGTCCTGGTGACCGCGCAGGAGCCGCCCCTGGACCCGGACGACCCCAGCGCCCCGCTCGGGGAGGACGTGGGGATGACGGCGACGGCCTTCCTCTCCGTCTCCCTGGACCCGCCGCTGGTCCTGGTGAGCCTGCGCGAGGGCTCCCGCATGGACGACCTGCTGGACGAGCAGCCCCGGTGGGCGGTCTCGGTCCTCTCGGAGAGCCAGCGGCACATCGCCGGCCGCTTCGCGATGAAGGGCCGCCTCAGCGACCGCCTCCTCTTCGAGGACATCCCCTACGTGCGCGGCGAGCAGTCGGGCGCGCCGCTGGTCGGCGGGGCGCTGGCGACCCTGGAGTGCCACACCGAGCAGCGGGTGAGCGCCGGCGACCACACGCTGGTCATCGGCCGGGTGCTGACGGCAGGGGTGCCGAGCGCGGAGGGCGGTCCGCTGACGTACTTCCGGGGGCGGTACCGGCAGTTGGGCTGAGCCGCCGGCTTTACGGGCCGGGCGGCTGGTCCCGCGGCGGCGCCAGGGTGCGCAGGACGCAGAACTCGTTGCCCTCGGGGTCGGCCATGACCACCCAGTTCCGGTCCGGGCCCTGGCCCACGTCCGCCTTGGTGGCGCCGAGGCCGAGCAGTCTGGTCACCTCGTCCTCGGTGCTGCCGTCGACCGGGCTGACGTCGAGATGCAGCCGGTTCTTCACCGTCTTGCCCTCGGGCACACGGATGAACAGCAGGGTGGGCGGCATCTGGCGGGCCCGGACGTCCTCGACGGCCGGCACCCAGGAGCCGATCTCGACCTTGCCCTCGCTCCGGTCGATCACCTCGAAGCCCAGGACCTCGCACCAGAAGGCCGCGAGCCTCTCCGGATCGTGGCAGTCGACGGTCAGCTCGGTGAACCTGCTTGTCATGCTTCTCCCAGACGGTACGGACGGGCTCGCCCCGGAGGAACCCCCTAGGGCCTGTCGTTTG
>NZ_JAGGOO010000093.1 GCF_018614415.1 Streptomyces sp. ISL-12 | reverse complement strand
ATGCCGGGGCGGGAGTCGATCAGGGTCATGTCGAGGTCGAAGCCGACGGTGGGGGTAGTCATGGGGTCCATTGTGGTGGGGGCGTGTCGCGGTCCCGTCGCTTCTAGGGCCTGTCGTTTGGATCAGGACGCAGGACACCGGCGGGACTTGTCCATGCCGGTGAGCGGGGTCTGGTGCGTGCAGCTGCAAGGCGGAGGAGGGAGTCGACGCGGAGCGTCGGCGAGTGACGACAACGCCGCAGATGCGCGTGCCAGACCCCGCGTCTGCGGCGTGATCCAAACGACAGGCCCTAGAAACCCCGCGTCCGCTTCGCCGCCCTGCGCCCCGCCGCACTCGCGGCCCCCGGCACCTTCAGGAACAGCCGCGAGATCTCCGACCCCAGGTTCACCCCGATGGCGATCGCCATGGCGAGGGCGACCGCCTTCGACAAGGACACCAGTCCCCGGTCCACCTCGCTCTGCGCGATCGCCAGCAGCCCGAAGTACGTCGACGAACCCGGCAGCAGCGGCCCGATCGCCGCCGTCGTGTACGGCAGCGCGGACGCGAACCGGTACCGGGACATCAGCTGCCCGAACAGCCCCACGAGCCCCGCCGCCGCGGCCGTCGACGCCACCGGCGAGATCTCGCCCGCGTAGTGCATCGCCCCGTACACGCACCAGGCCACACCCCCGTTGAGGGTCACCGCCAGCACGGTGGACCGTTCCTGCTGGAGCAGGATGGCGAACGCCAGCGACAGCACCATCGAGGCGATGATCTGCACCACCGGATCGTCACCGGTCCCCAGCGCCGCGTCCGGGTTCAGCTCGGCGCCCAGCTGGACCCCGAAGTACAGCACCACCAGCACCCCGGCGACGATGCTGACGAAGAAGTACAGCACCTCCAGGAGCCGTGCCGCCGCGGTGATGTAGAAGCCGGTCAGACCGTCCTGCACCCCCGCGACCAGCGCCCGTCCCGGCAGCAGCGCGAACAGGCCACCGGTGATGACCGCCGACGCCTTCATCTCCACATGGGTGAGGGTCAGCGCGATCCCGATCGCGGCCGGCGGCATCGCGGCCACCGCGAACTGGTAGAACTCCGGCAGCCCGCGCCCCGCGCAGAACCACGCCAGCCGGTCGCCGAGCATCGCGCCGAGCATCGCCGCGACGAAGACGATCGCGTCACCGCCGACCAGCAGCGAGGCCGCCCCGGCCAGCAGCCCGCTCGCCGAGGTCAGCACCCAGGTCGGGTACGGGTGCCGGTTGCGGCGCATCTCCGCCAGCCGCCGGTAGGCCTCCTCCAGGGAGATGTGCGTCTCGGGGTCGCTGAGGTCGTCCACCAGGTGGTAGACGGCCGCGAGCCGCGTGTAGTCGGTGCCCCGGCGGCGTACCGTCCGCGACGCCGTCACCGGGTCGTCCACCAGGGACGGCTGGTGCGAGATCGACAGCAGCGTGAAGGTGACGTTCGGCTCGCAGCGGTCCAGGCCGTAGGAGCGGCAGACCGCGAACATCGCGGCCTCCACGTCCTCGGCGCCCTCGCCGCCCGCCAGCAGCAGCTCGCCGATGCGCAGCGTGAGGTCGAGGACGCGCGGTACGGCCGGGCCGGTCTCGTCGTCGTGCCGCTGGGGCGCCTCCGGCGCGGGCCGCTCGGCCACCGGCATCCGCAGCATCGTGCGCATCCGGTCCTGCCAGGGCACGTCCTTGGCGAGGTTGACCGCCGGTATCCCGGCCGGCGGGGTGAAGGCACTCGCGCTGTACGACTCCGTTGGCACCGGCTGCGGCGCGTCCAGCCCCTCCGGGAGGGCGAACTCCGACGTCACCTCGGACTCGCCCGGGCCCGTCCGGGGCACCGCGAGCCCCTCGGGCACCGCGAACTCGGACGTCGTCGACGACTCGCCGTCGGACGGTGCCGCGACCCCACTGGGCGGCCGGAAGGCGCTCCTCGCCTCGTCCGACTGCGGCTTTCGGTCCTCCGCGTCCGTCACCTGTCCCAAGCTCCCTGCGACCACAACCTCCTGTAGCCCTCAGTATGCGCACCTAAACGCGAACGGGCCGCACGCGTCCGCGTACGGCCCGTTACGCATCTCACGCCCCGGAAGGCATCAGAGGCGGCTGCGGGGATCAGTGACCGCCCTGCTCCTTGAACCGCTTGTAGGAGCGCTCGATCTCCGCCTCGGCGTCGACGCGGCCCACCCAGTTGGCGCCCTCGACCGACTTGCCGGGCTCCAGGTCCTTGTAGACCTCGAAGAAGTGCTGGATCTCCAGGCGGTCGAACTCCGACACGTGGTGGATGTCGCGCAGGTGCTCCACACGCGGGTCGGTCGACGGCACGCACAGCAGCTTGTCGTCGCCGCCGGCCTCGTCCGTCATCCGGAACATGCCGATCGCGCGGCAGGTGATGAGGCAGCCCGGGAAGGTCGGCTCGTCCAGGATGACCAGCGCGTCCAGCGGGTCGCCGTCCTCGCCGAGGGTGTTCTCGACGAAGCCGTAGTCGGTCGGGTAGGCGGTCGAGGTGAACAGGCGGCGGTCCAGGCGGATACGACCGGTCTCGTGGTCCACCTCGTACTTGTTCCGCGAACCCTTCGGGATCTCGATCGTGACGTCGAACTCCACCGGACGCTCCTCCATGATCAGCACACAGTTCTGGTGGTTAAGTGTCCCTCACGCAGGTGCGTGATCGCGAAAGGGGCTGGTGACCGTGGTGGAGCCGAGACCATGGCGGTCCGCCGGACCGCGTGTCGCGCGGGCCGTGGACGCCGTACGTCCGTATCTCGCACGCGCCGCGCGGGCCGCCGTACCGCGGATCGCGCGGCCGGCCCGGGCCGCGGCGGCCCGGATCACGGGACCGCGGACCTGGCGCTACACCGCGGGCGCCGCCACCGCGGGGCTGGCGCTGGCCGCCGGCGCGGTGACCGTCGCGGGCCCCTGGGACTCCACGGGCCAGCGTACGGCCGAGCGTGACCGGGCCGTCGCCCAGCGGCACACGGGTGGCGCAGATCACGGTGGCACCGCCGCCTCCGGACCGCCCCGGCCCGCCCCGAGCGCCGGCGCCGTCCTGGCCGGCCTCGACGGCGACAGCGCCGCCGGCACCGGACGGGCCGCCGGGGGCAGGGCCCTCGCGGACGTACTGGACCCGCTGCTGGAGGACTCCGCGCTCGGTGACGGCCAGGCCGCCTCGGTGGTCGACCTCGCCACCGGCAGGCGCCTGTACGGCACCGGCACCGGCGCCTCCCTCACCCCCGCCTCCACCACCAAGATCGCCACCGCGGTCGCCGCCCTCACCGCCCTCGGCCCCGACCACCGCCTCACCACCCGCACCGCCCTGGAGGCCGACACCGGCGAACTCGTCCTGGTCGGCGGCGGCGACCCCACCCTCACCGCCCGCGAGGACGCCGAGGGCCTCGCCAGCCTGCGCACCCTCGCCGCCAAGACCGCCAAAGCCCTCAAGAAACGCGACCTGCGCGAGGTGACGCTGTCCTACGACACCACGCTCTACGCCGGCTCCGGGGCGCACCCGATAGGGGTCAACGACAACCTCGCCACCGTCACCGCCCTGATGGCCGACGAGGCCCGCACCGACGGCTCCACCAGCGGCCCCGCCCCGCGCGAGAGCGACCCGGCGGAAGCCGCCGCCCGCACCTTCGCGGACCTCCTGGCGGAGCGCGGCATCGAGGCGTCACCCCCCGGCCCCTCCAAGGCGACCGGCCGCGCCGACACCCTCGCCACCGTCTCCTCCCCGCCGCTGTCGGCCCTGGTCGAACGGATGCTGACCAACAGCGACAACGACCTCGCCGAGGCCCTCGCCCGGCACACCGCCGTGGCGAGCGGCAAGAAGGCCGACTTCAAGGGCGCCGCCGCCGCGATCGCCGCCCGGCTCAAGCAGGCCGGGGTATCCGTCGAGGGCGCCTCGTTCCACGACGGCAGCGGACTCGACCGCGCCGACCGGCTCACCGCCGGCCTGCTCACCGACCTGCTGACCGCCGCCGCCGACCCCGACCGCCCCGAGCTGCGCCCCGCCCTCACCGGGCTCCCCGTCGCCGGCTTCACCGGCACGCTCAGCAGCCGCTACACCGACGGCGCCGCCGGCCTCGTACGCGCCAAGACGGGCACCCTGACCGGCGTCAACACCCTGGCCGGCACCGTCGTCACCCAGGACGGCCGGGTGCTCGGCTTCGCCTTCCTGGCCTCCGGCACCACCGACGCCCAGGCCGCCCAGACCACCCTGGACCGCATGGCCACCGCCCTCGCGGACTGCGGCTGCCGCTGAGCGAGAGCGGGCTCCCGTCTGCCGCGCACGGCCTGCCCCCGGCGGCGGGGCTCACGTACGGTTGACGCATGACGAGCATCGGTGGTGCTGCTTCTTCCGGGATGGTCGACTGGAACCTCGCGGTGGCGACCGCGACCCGCCTGGTGCGGCCGGGCCCAGAGGTGAGCCGCGACGAGGCCCGGGCCGTCGTCGCGGAACTCCGCCGGCACGCCAAGGCATCCGAGGAACACGTCCGCGGGTTCACCCGCATGGTCTCCGAGGAGGACGCCGACACCCCCGTCCTCGTCGTCGACCGCCCCGGCTGGGTACGGGCCAACGTCGCGGGCTTCCGGGAACTGCTCAAACCCCTGCTGGACAAGATGGAGGAGCGCCGCGGCACCTCGGCCGGCGGCGCGGTCCTCGGCGCCGTCGGCGGCAAGGTCACCGGCGTCGAACTGGGCATGCTGCTGTCGTTCCTGTCCTCCCGCGTCCTCGGCCAGTACGAGACCTTCGCCCCCGCCACCCGCGACCTGCCCGCCGGCAACGGCGGCGGCCGGCTGCTGCTCGTCGCCCCGAACATCGTCCACGTCGAGCGCGAACTCGACGTCGACCCCCACGACTTCCGGCTGTGGGTGTCCCTGCACGAGGAGACCCACCGCACCCAGTTCACGGCCGTGCCCTGGCTGCGGGACCACCTCCAGGGCGAGATCCAGTCCTTCCTCGGGGAGACCGACGTCGACCCCATGACCGTCCTCGAACGCGTGCGCGAGGCCGCCCAGACCCTGGCCGGCGGACGCCCCGAGGGCGAGGAGGACGACGGCGGCCGCTCGCTCGTCGAACTGGTGCAGACCCCGGCCCAGCGCGAGATCCTCGGCCGCCTCACCGCCGTGATGTCCCTGCTGGAGGGCCACGCCGACTACGTCATGGACGGCGTCGGACCCCAGGTCGTACCGACCGTCGGCGAGATCCGCGAGAAGTTCCAGCAGCGCCGCGCCAAGGGCGCCTCCCGCCTCGACCTGGCCCTGCGCAAACTGCTCGGCCTGGACGCCAAGCTGCGCCAGTACCGGGACGGCGAACGCTTCGTACGGGCCGTCGTCGACGAGGTCGGCATGGACGGCTTCAACCGCGTGTGGACCTCGCCCAACACCCTCCCCACCAAGACGGAGATCGCCAAACCGGCGGACTGGATCGCACGGGTGCACCGCAAGACGGAGTCGTGAAACCGGGTCCGCGGCGTGAAACAGGGAGTGCGCGGCAGACCAACACCCCTATCAATCACCCGTCCGAGGGACCGTGAGGCTCCCGCAGGCGTGCGATGCTCGGGGAACGGCCCGTTTCTGTCACCATCTACACACTCTGCGTGACCGGCCTGCGGGCACCCCCCCCAGAAAACTTCATGAAGGGAACCGGACATGGGTCCCCATCCTGCGGTCGCGGCGATACGCCTGGCGGTCCGCCGCGTCCTCCACGACATCCTCACCGAACACCACAGCCGACACCCCGCCCACGCGTACTCCCCGGCACTCGAGCGCCCGGCGCCGTCCCCGCTCGTGCTCGTCGCGTGCTCCGGCGGCGCCGACTCCATGGCGCTCGCCTCCGCCCTCGCCTTCGAGGCGCCCCGGCTCGGCATCCGCGCCGGCGGCGTCACCGTCGACCACGGCCTCCAGCCCGGCTCCGACCTGCGGGCCGAGGAGGTCGTCCTGCGGCTGCGCGCGCTCGGCCTCGACCCGGTGGAGTCCGCCGCCGTGACCGTCGGCCGCGACGGCGGCCCCGAGGCCGCGGCCCGCGACGCCCGCTACGACGCCCTGGACGCCGCCGCCGAGCGCCACGGCGCCGCCGCCGTCCTGCTCGGCCACACCCGCGACGACCAGGCCGAGACCGTCCTGCTGGGCCTCGCCCGCGGCTCCGGCATCCGCTCCCTGTCCGGCATGGCCGCGGTCTCGGGGGCCGGCGGCCGCTACCGGCGCCCGTTCCTCCAGCTCGACCGGCAGACCGCCCGCAAGGCATGCATGGCCCAGTCCCTCCCGGTCTGGGACGACCCGCACAACACCGACCCCGCCTACACCCGCTCCCGGCTCCGCCACGAGGGCCTGCCCGCCCTGGAGAAGGCCCTCGGCAAGGGCGTCGTCGAGGCCCTGGCCCGCACCGCCCAGCTCTCCCGCGACGACGCCGACGCGCTCGACGGCTGGGCCCGGCAGGCCGAGGCCGGCGTCCGCGACGCCGCGGGACTCCTGGAGTGCGGCAAGCTCTACGCCCTGCCGCCCGCCGTACGCCGCCGGATCCTGCGCCGGGCCGCCATCGAGGCGGGCGCCCCGGCCGGCTCGCTCTTCGCCCGCCACATCGAGGAGATCGACAAGCTGATCACCGGCTGGCGCGGCCAGGGAGCCATCAACCTGCCCGGCAAGGTCGTCGCCCGGCGCCAGGGTGGCAGACTGGTGATTCGGCAAGGCTGAGGCCGACCGCCCGGAGCAGCGACTCCGGCGGCCGGACCGGGCAGCCGGAGGCCGTAAGTGCGGGACGACCGAAAGTGATGCGGGTGGACGCGAACGACATGGGTGCCGATCTCCAGCGGGTACTCATCACCAAGGAAGAGATCGACGCGAAGCTGGCCGAGCTGGCCGCGAAGATCGACGCTGAGTACGCGGGCAAGGACCTGCTCATCGTCGGGGTCCTCAAGGGCGCGGTGATGGTCATGGCCGACCTCGCCCGGGCGCTGTCCACCCCGGTCACCATGGACTGGATGGCCGTGTCCTCCTACGGCGCGGGCACCCAGTCCTCCGGGGTCGTACGGATCCTCAAGGACCTCGACACCGACATCAAGGGCAAGCACGTCCTGATCGTCGAGGACATCATCGACTCCGGGCTGACCCTGTCCTGGCTGCTGTCCAACCTCGGCTCGCGCGAGCCCGCCTCCCTGAAGGTGTGCACGCTGCTGCGCAAGCCCGACGCCGCCAAGGTCGCCATCGACGTGGAGTGGGTCGGCTTCGACATCCCCAACGAGTTCGTCGTCGGCTACGGCCTCGACTACGCCGAGAAGTACCGGAACCTCCCGTTCGTCGGTACGCTCGCGCCCCACGTCTACGGCGGCTGACAGGCTCGCACGGGGCGGCCGGGAACCCCGGCGGCCCCCGCGCCGTTGGAGCATGCAGACGGGGATGCCGGCTTCCCGTGCGGCTGCGGGCCGCCAAGCTGGGGTACCGTCAGAAGAACTGTCTTATCAAACTCACTATGGCAGGAGGGACGGGGCGGCACCGCTCCGTGTGGATGGACGTGAAGCGATACTTCCGTGGGCCGGTCATGTGGATCGTGCTGGCCGTCCTTGCCGTGGTCGTGTTGATGCAGGTCGTCGGCTCGTCCGGCGGCTACAAGACGGTGGACACAGGCCAGGTCGTCCAGGCGATCAACCAGAACAAGGTCGAATCGGCCAAAATCACCACCGGCGACGAGCAGACCGTCAAGGTCCAGCTCAAGAACGGCGAAAAGGTCGAGGGCAGCTCGAAGATCCAGGCGAGCTACATCGGCGATCAGGGCGTGGACATCGCCAACACGCTGCAGAACAAGTACCAGGACAAGCAGATCCCCGACGGCTACACGGTCTCGCCGACCAAGCAGAACGCCTTCGTCGGAATCCTGCTCTCCCTGCTCCCCTTCGTCCTCATCGTGGTCGTCTTCCTGTTCCTGATGAACCAGATGCAGGGCGGCGGCTCCCGGGTGATGAACTTCGGGAAGTCGAAGGCCAAGCTCATCACCAAGGACACCCCCAAGACGACGTTCTCCGACGTCGCGGGGTCGGACGAGGCCGTCGAGGAACTCCACGAGATCAAGGAGTTCCTCCAGGAACCGGCGAAGTTCCAGGCCGTCGGCGCCAAGATCCCCAAGGGCGTCCTGCTCTACGGGCCTCCCGGCACCGGCAAGACCCTGCTCGCGCGCGCCGTCGCGGGCGAGGCGGGCGTCCCGTTCTACTCGATCTCCGGTTCCGACTTCGTCGAGATGTTCGTCGGCGTCGGCGCCTCCCGGGTCCGTGACCTGTTCGAACAGGCCAAGGCGAACGCCCCGGCGATCGTCTTCGTCGACGAGATCGACGCGGTCGGCCGCCACCGCGGCGCCGGCCTCGGCGGCGGTCACGACGAGCGCGAGCAGACCCTCAACCAGCTCCTCGTCGAGATGGACGGCTTCGACGTCAAGGGCGGCGTGATCCTCATCGCCGCGACGAACCGGCCCGACATCCTCGACCCGGCGCTGCTGCGCCCCGGCCGCTTCGACCGGCAGATCGCCGTCGACCGCCCGGACATGCAGGGCCGCCTGGAGATCCTCAAGGTCCACCAGAAGGGCAAGCCGGTCGCCCCGGACGTCGACCTCTCGGCCGTCGCCCGGCGCACCCCCGGCATGACCGGTGCCGATCTGGCCAACGTGCTGAACGAGGCCGCGCTCCTCACGGCCCGCAGCGACCAGAAGCTGATCGACAACCACATGCTGGACGAGGCGATCGACCGCGTGGTCGCGGGCCCGCAGAAGCGGACCCGGATCATGTCCGACAAGGAGAAGAAGATCACCGCGTACCACGAGGGCGGACACGCCCTGGTCGCGGCGGCCTCACCCAACTCCGATCCCGTCCACAAGATCACCATCCTGTCCCGGGGCCGCGCCCTGGGCTACACGATGGTTCTCCCGGACGAGGACAAGTACTCCACCACCCGCAACGAGATGCTCGACCAGCTCGCCTACATGCTGGGCGGCCGGGCGGCCGAGGAACTGGTCTTCCACGACCCGACCACCGGCGCGGCCAACGACATCGAGAAGGCCACCGGCCTGGCCCGTGCGATGGTCACCCAGTACGGCATGACCGAGCGCCTCGGCGCGATCAAGTTCGGTGGCGACAACACCGAGCCGTTCCTCGGGCGTGAGATGTCTCACCAGCGCGACTACTCGGAAGAGGTCGCCGCGCTGGTCGACGAAGAGGTCAAGAAGCTCATCGAGACCGCGCACAACGAAGCGTGGGAGATCCTCGTCGAGAACCGCGACGTCCTCGACAACCTGGTCCTGGCCCTCCTGGAGAAGGAGACCCTGGGCAAGGAGGAGATCGCCGAGATCTTCGCGCAGATCGTGAAGCGCCCGGCCAGGCCCGCCTGGACCGGCTCCTCACGCCGTACGCCGTCCACCCGTCCGCCGGTGCTCTCCCCCAAGGAGCTGGCCCTGACGAACGGAGCCAACGGCTCCGCGGCGGCGATCACCGCCAAGAGCACGACGGCCAAGAGCACGACGACGGAGCCGTCCCCGGCTCCGGAGCGCGCCCCGGAGGACCGCCCGGAGAGCTGACCGCTCAGCCCGAGGCCCCACCAGGTCCGGAATGACTGCCGCGCCCCCCAGGTTCTAGCCTGGGGGGCGCGGCAGTCCCATGTGCCGCCAAGCGGGACAGTGACAGGAACGAGGCACCACATGACCGACCCCGTGACGCTGGACGGCGAGGGTTCCATCGGCGAGTTCGACGAGAAGCGCGCCGAGAACGCCGTACGCGAACTGCTGATCGCGGTCGGCGAGGACCCGGACCGCGAGGGCCTGAGGGAAACGCCGGCGCGGGTGGCGCGGGCGTACAAGGAGATCTTCGCGGGGCTGTGGCAGCAGCCGGAGGACGTGCTGACGACGACGTTCGACCTCGGGCACGACGAGATGGTGCTCGTGAAGGACATCGAGGTCTACTCGACCTGTGAGCATCATCTGGTGCCGTTCCGGGGTGTCGCACACGTCGGCTACATTCCGGCCACCACCGGCAAGATCACAGGCCTGTCCAAGCTCGCCCGGCTCGTCGACGTGTACGCCCGCCGCCCGCAGGTGCAGGAACGACTCACCACGCAGATCGCGGACTCCCTGATGGAGATGCTGGAGCCGCGCGGGGTGATCGTCGTGGTGGAGTGCGAGCACATGTGCATGTCGATGCGCGGCATCCGCAAGCCCGGTGCGAAGACGCTGACGTCGGCGGTGCGCGGTCAGCTGCGGGACGCGGCGACGCGGGCCGAGGCGATGAGCCTCATCATGGCGCGCTGACGCCGCCGGAGGCTCACGCCGCCGAGGCCGCGCCCGGGTGGTCGTCGTCCTCGTCCTCCGGGAGTTTGCAGACGCGTTCCAGGAAGAGGGCCGCCGCTATCACGCCGATGGCCGCCAGGACGGCGAAGCCGGCGTAGACGGCCTGGTCGCGGCGGGCGGGGATGTCGAGCTGTTCCAGCAGGAAGACGCCGGTGCCGCCGTACATCCCGGCGACCAGGGCGGCGACCAGGGCGCTGGCCTGGCCGAAGACGACCGCGCGGGCGGCCATCAGGGGGTCGACGCCCTTGGCGCCGGGGACGCGGTCGCGCTGGGCCTTGAGGCGGGCGCGCAGCGAGAGGGCCGTGGCCAGCAGGACCACGGCGATCAGGGCGAGCACGATCGGGGCGGCCAGGGGGACGCTGGGGAGTGTCCCGACCGAGTTCCACAGGCGGGCGCCCGCCCAGGAGAGGATTCCGGCCACGACGAAGACGCCGGCCAGCACCCTGATGCGCAGCTCTTTCACGGTGTCCCTTCGGTTCCCCGCGCGTGGTCGTCCGGTCGTCCTCGCACGTGTCGTCGTGCTGACCTTAACGACTACTCGGGCAGCCGGAGTTCCAGGTCGGCGCGGGGGGAAACGCCCTCGCGCCCGACGGCGCCCAGGAGGTCGGCGACCGGGCCGCGGCCGGGGAGCGTGGCGTCGGGGTCCACGTCGTGCCAGGGGGCGAGGACGAAGGCCCGCTCGTGGGCGCGGGGGTGGGGCAGGGTGAGCTGCGGGTCGTCGGAGACGACGTCGGCGTAGGAGACGATGTCGACGTCCAGGGTGCGCGGGCCCCAGCGCTCCTCCCGTACGCGGTGGAAGGCTTCCTCCACGGCGTGTGCGCGCTCCAGGAGGGAGGTCGGGGGGAGGGTGGTCTTCAGGACCACGACCGCGTTGAAGTACGAGGGCTGGGTGCCGGGGTCGACGCCCCACGGCTCGGTCTCGTAGACGGGGGAGACGCCCTTGACGCGTACGCCGGGGGTGTCCTCCAGCGCGTCGATGGCGCCCTGGAGGGTCTCCAGCCGGTTGCCCAGGTTGGCGCCGAGGGCGATCACGGCGCGCTTGGGGTTGGACAGCGTGGTGTCGGCGGCGTCGACCTGGTCGACGACCGCGGCGGGCACCGGCTGGACGGTCGGGTCGGTGGGGCCCTTGATGAAGGGGGCGCTCATACACGGCTCCGGGTGATGGTGACGGTCACGTCGTCGAACGGGACGGTGATCGGGGCGTCCGGCTTGTGGACGCAGACCTCGACCTCCTGGACCCCTTCGTGCTTGAGGCAGACCTGGGCGATCCGCTCGGCGAGCGTCTCGATGAGGTTGACCGGCTCGCCCCCGACGACGGCCACGACCTCCTCGGCCACGATGCCGTAGTGCACGGTCCTGGTCAGGTCGTCGTCGGCCGCGGCCGGCCGGGTGTCCAGGCCCAGCACGATGTCCACGAGGAAGGTCTGGCCCTCCTCGCGCTCCTTGGGGAAGACACCGTGGTGCCCGCGGGCCTTCAGGCCGCGCAGCGCGACACGATCCACGCGATCACTCCTGCAGTCGTCGGTCTCGGTCGGTCCCCCCGCCGGATGCGGACGGCACCCGGACCACACTCGAATCTACCCGCGAGCACTGACAGCGCCGGGCCGCGGGGGCGGTCGGCCGGGCGCGCGCCGGGAGGTTTCACCGTGTGTTCCCCCAGGCGGGGGCGGTCGCTCACCGGCTGGTAGCCGTCCATACCCGCCGGTCGGTGATTCCAACCACTTTCCCGGTCCCGGTATTCAGGAGGGTGTTTCCTCCTCGTCTTCCTCATCGGTCTCCGCGAGGACCGGTGAGCCGTGGTGGGACCAGATTTTCCAGCCGGCGGGGGTGCGGCGGAACACATTGGTGGCGACCACGAGCTGTCCGACCAGCGGTCCCAGTTCCGTGCCTTCCTCGGGGGCGGGGCCGCCGCTGAGGATGTTCTCCGTGCAGGTGACCACGGCGGTGTCGCCGGTGACGGAGACGTGGGTGTCGGTGAGGAAGAACTGGATGTAATCGGTGTTCGCCATGATCAGTGCGTAGGACCTGAGGACCTCGCCGCGGCCGGTGAGGACCGGCCAGCCGGGGTGCACGCAGGAGACCACGCCGGTGTCCGCCGGGTCGTGGTAGGTCTCGTCGACGCCGAGGTCGGACGGGGCCAGCCAGAGGTCGCTCAGGTCTTCGAAGGCACCTTGTTCCAGTGCCTCGTAGAAGGCGGTGTTGGCCGCCTCGACCTGCTCCACATCGAGGTGCGGGGCGTTCACCTGGCTCCTTCCGGGTCGTGGTCGGCGGCTCGCTCGACGGCGCGGGCGACCCGTACGGCGTCGGCGGTGGCGCGCACCTCGTGCACCCGCACCGCCCAGGCGCCGGCCCGGGCCGCGAGCGCCGACACGGCGGCGGTGGCGGCGTCGCGCTCCCGCGCGGGCGGCACGGCGCCGTCGGGCCCGGCCAGCACCCGGCCGAGGAACCGCTTGCGGGAGGCGGCGACGAGTAGGGGGTGGCCGAGGCCCAGGAGGCGGTCCAGGCGGGCCAGCAGGACCAGGTCGTGCTCGGCGTCCTTGGAGAAGCCGAGGCCGGGGTCGACGATGACACGGTCCGGGGCGATGCCGCCCTCCAGAACGGCCGTCACGCGCGCGTGCAGCTCGTCGGCGACCTCGGTGACGACGTCGTCGTAGGAGCCCCGCACGTTGCCGCCCGTCAGCAGGCCGCGCCAGTGCATGACCACGAAGGGGGCGCCGGCGTCGGCGACCACCGGGATCATCCGGTCGTCGGAGATGCCGCCGCTGACGTCGTTGACCAGGGCGGCGCCGGAGGCGAGGGCCTGCTCGGCGACGGAGGCGCGCATGGTGTCGACGGAGATCGTGACGCCCTCGGAGGCCAGGCCGCGCACCACCGGCACGACCCGCCGCAGTTCCTCGGCCTCGTCGACCCGGGTGGCGCCGGGGCGGGTGGACTCGCCGCCGACGTCGATCAGGTCCGCGCCCTGGGCGACCAGGTCGAGGCCGTGCTTGATGGCGGCCGTCGTGTCGAACCAGCGACCGCCGTCGGAGAAGGAATCGGGGGTCACGTTGACGACCCCCATGACCGCGCAGCGGTCCCATGCGGGGAGTCCCGCCACCTGGCGGGGGCCGGTCTGCTTGCTCATGTGTTCAGCGTAGGCCCAGGGGGTGGCGGCGTTTCGCCGCGGGCCGGACGCGCGGCCGGTGTGCGGCAGGGCGTGCGGGCGGGTGTGCGGCCGGGTGTGCGGACGGGTGTGCGGGCGAGCGTGCGGCCGGGTGTGCGGGGCGGGCGCGGAATCGGGGGCCTGCCTTTCCGCGCGGTTAATGAGAAGCGATCAGTAATAAATGATCTTGATCAAATGGCACCGGGTCCGCATCGTGTCCGGGCTTTGTTTCCTGATGTCCTGTGAACACTTCTGGGACAGCTGTCTTTTTGTGGGGTCGGGGCGTCAAGAATCGCCTACGCGCGGTAAGTTTCTGGCCATGCCACGTGGACGTCACCGCCATTCCCCGCCCTTGCACAGGCTGCTTCCCCCGTCGGCGATCGCAGGCGTCTCCGTCGTCTGCGCCGTGGGCCCCTGGGTGTTCAGCGAAACGATGGTGCTCCGCGCGCTGGCCGGGGCCGCGGCGGTGACCGCCGTGCTCGGCGCGGTCGTGATGCGGCACTGGGACACCCAGGCGGGCCGGCGGGTCGCCGACCTCACGCGCGCGCGGGCGAGTGACGAGTGGCGTTTCGAGGAACGCGTGGCCGAACTCGAATCCGATCTGGAGGAGTCCCGCGAACTGCGCGGCAAGCTGGAACAGCGGCTGCGGGCCAAGCGCGCGGAACTGGCGGGGCTGCGCAACGAGCACGCCGCGCTGCTGCGCCGGTACGCCACGGCGGAGACCGAGCGCGCCAGCGCCCTGGAGGGCCGCCGGCGGCTGGAACTGGAGGCGGTGTCCCCGACGCCCGCGCTGCCGGCGGCACGTACGGCGCCGGAGGCTTCGGCGGTGGCGGCGGTCCCCGAGGCGCCGGAGGCACCGGTGACCGAGCAGCGGACGGCGGCTCCCTCCGTCTTCTCGCCCGAGGGCGCACGGCTGTTCCTGCGGGCCAGTACGGCTCTGGCGCGGCTGGACGCCGAGGCGGCCGGGGCGGACGCGGACGTGTCCGCCGACGGTGACGCCGACGGGGACGGCGGCATCAGGCCCGGCGCCGACGGGAACGGCGGGGACGACGGGGACGGCGGCGGTGGCGGCGGCCGGGAGGCCGACGCGGCGGCCGAGCCGGGTCCGGGGCAGGCCGAGGACGCGGACGATTCGGCCGCGGGCGCCGAGGCGGGCGGCGGGCACGAGCGGGCGGCGGGTGCCGCCGCGCCGGACCAGCCCGCCCAGCCCACGCGGCGGACCCTGGGCCACTTCACTGTGCCGACCGCGGTGGCCGTCGTCCCGGCCGCGGCGCCCGCGCGGCGCCCGGTCGCCGAGGGCGGCTTCGACTTCTTCGGCAACAAGAAGCCGCAGCAGTCCGGCCCCGACGAGGAGGGCGCCTCCGCCGGCGCGGTGGCCTCCGTGCAGAACGAGGACCTCGCCGACGTGGTGGGCCAGGAGGCCCTCGCCCTCCACAAGGCCGAGGCGGAGTCCGGGTTCAAGCGGGCGGGCGCGGAGTCCCGGGGCGTCGGCCAGGTCGTCGACCTGACGGCCCACGACGAGACCGAGCAGATCGACGTGGAGGGGCTGCGCAGCGCGGTGTCCTGACGGTCCCGCCACGCTCCCGCTCCGTTCCCGCCACGCTCCCGCCCCGCCGGTCGCCCCGTCGCGGTCGGCGGAGATCAGCCCGGCCGCCCCCGTGTCATCCACCGGTCCGGTCCGGCGCCGCGCCGTCCCGTGCGGGATCGTTCCGCCTGGGTGCGCAGCAGGTCCGCCGCCTCCTCGGCGTCGCGCTGCCGCGCCGTCACCGTCTTGCCGGCCCCCGTGTCCACCCGTACGTGCGCCAGCCGCAGCGCCCGCTGCCACGGCCCCTGGGTCAGCCGGACGCTCTGCACCTTGGCGTGCGGGACCAGGGCGAGGACGCGCCGCAGCAGTCCGTGCCGGGCGGCGAAGACCTCGTCGGTGACGGCGAGCCCGTAGCCGCGCCACCACAGCGGCACCCGGCGCCCGGCGCGGCGCGGCGCGGGTGCCAGGGACGCGAGGGGCGGCACCGTCACTCCGGGCAGCACCCGCGCGACCACGGACTCGGCGATCTCGCGCGGGGCGACGGGCAGCAGGACGGAGTTCGAGGACCCGGCCACGTCGAGTTCCACCCGGACCCACCCCCGGCGCCGCCACAGCACCGGTTCCACTATCCGTACCGTCTGCACCCGCCCCGGCGGCACGGTCTCGTGGGTGCGGTCCAGGAGCCCGTGGTCGATGCGGAGCCCGTCCGGGGACTCGGCCAGCGTCCAGTCGTACTCGCCGACGAACCGCCCCACGCTGCTCGCGCCCGCCCAGCCCAGCAGCGGTACGGCGGTGGCCAGTACCGTCCACAGGCTGTGGGTGGCCGGCCACAGCAGCGCCGGTACGACCACGGCGGCCAGCAGCGTGCCCCAGGTCGCGCCGGTGAGCAGCAGGGAGACGGCGAGGACCCCGGGCGGCACGCGCAGCAGTTGCCGGGAGGGGGCCTCGCCGACCTCGGCGGCGGTCTCGGGGGCGAAACCGGCCGCCCGGGCGAGCAGTTCGGCGCGCAGTGCCCGTGCGTGAGCGGCGCCGAGGAAGGCGAGCTCGTCCTTCTTGTCGGTGCCGACGACGTCGAGTCTGAGTTTGGCCACGCCCGCGACCCGGGCCAGCAGCGGCTGGGTGACGTCGACGGCCTGGATGCGTTCGAGGCGGATGTGCGCGGTGCGCCGGAAGAGCAGCCCGGTGCGGATGCGCAGTTCCGTGCCGGTCACCGCGTAGTGGGTGAACCACCAGGACAGGAAGCCGTAGAGGGCGGCGGCCGGGATGAGCACGGCGAGGCCGATGACGAGCGTGGTGGTGGTCAGCCGGGTCAGCTGGCGCTGGGCCTGGTCGGGGTCGTGCAGCGCCCAGCCGACCAGGACGGCGACCGGTGCCCAGGCGCGTCGCAGCGGGGTGACGGGGTGCAGCCGCCGCTCGACGACCACCTCGGCCTTCTCGTCGAGGGGCTTCACAGCCCCGCCGATCTGGCCTCGCCCAGCTCGGTGAGCCGGTCGCGCAGCCGTTCCGCCTCGGCCGGGTCCAGGCCGGGGATGGTGGCGTCGGTCGCGGCGGCGGCCGTGTGGAGCTGCACGCTGGCCAGCCCGAAGTACCGCTCGACCGGCCCCGAGGTCACCTCGACCAGTTGCATCCGCCCGTACGGCACGACCGTCTCCTTGCGCCACAGCACGCCCCGCGTGATCAGCAGGTCGTCGGCGCGTTCGGCGTACCGCCAGGAGCGCCAGTTGCGCTCCAGCATCGCCCAGCCCCAGGGCAGCGGAGCCAGGGGGAGGAGGGCGAACGCGGCCCAGGCGGGACCGGCGAACAGGCCCGGCAGCACCCCGGCGGCGACGGCCAGCAGCCCCAGCCACACCACCAGCAGCAGTCGTCGCATCCGCAGCAGACCCGGCGGCAGCCCGGTCCAGACGGGCTCGCCCCCGCTCGCCGTCGCCGTGCCGTGTGGGCTCCCCGTCTCCATGGGTCCAGCGTACGTAGGGGAGACTGGGTTCATGACTCCTACGACGGAGACCATGGTCGGCATCGGCGGCGCCGCGGAGAGCACCGACATGGTGCTGAACATCGGCCCGCAGCACCCGTCCACGCACGGGGTGCTGCGCCTCAAGCTCGTCCTGGACGGTGAGCGCGTCATCCGCGCGGAGCCCGTGATCGGCTATATGCACCGGGGCGCGGAGAAGCTGTTCGAGGCGCGTGACTACCGGCAGATCATCGTGCTCGCCAACCGCCACGACTGGCTGTCGGCGTTCTCCAACGAGCTGGGCGTGGTCCTCGCCGTGGAGCGGATGCTCGGCATGGAGGTGCCCGAGCGGGCGGTGTGGCTGCGCACGCTGCTCGCCGAGCTGAACCGGGTGCTGAACCACCTGATGTTCCTCGGCTCCTACCCGCTGGAACTGGGCGGCATCACGCCGGTGTTCTACGCGTTCCGGGAGCGCGAGGAACTGCAGAACGTCATGGAGGAGGTCTCCGGCGGGCGCATGCACTACATGTTCAACCGCGTGGGAGGTCTCAAGGAGGACCTGCCGGCCGGCTGGACGGCACGCGCGCGTGGTGCCGTGTCCGCGGTGCGCTCGCGCATGGACGTCTTCGACGACCTGGTGCTCGGCAACGAGATCTTCCGGGGGCGGACGCGGGGCGTGGGCGTGCTCTCGGCCGAGGCCGTGCACGCGTACGGCGTCAGCGGCCCGATCGCGCGGGCCAGTGGCGTCGACTTCGACCTGCGCCGCGACGAGCCCTACCTGGCCTACGGCGACCTCCAGGACACCCTGCGGGTCGTCACCCGCGCCGAGGGCGACTGCCTGGCCCGCTTCGAGTGCCTGCTGGAGCAGACGCACAACGCCCTCGACCTCGCCGACGCCTGCCTGGACCGGCTCGCCGAGCTGCCGCCCGGCCCGGTCAACCAGCGGCTCCCGAAGGTCCTGAAGGCGCCCGAGGGGCACACGTACGCGTGGACCGAGAACCCGCTCGGGATCAACGGCTACTACCTGGTGAGCAAGGGCGAGAAGACCCCGTACCGGCTGAAGCTGCGCTCCGCCTCGTACAACAACATCCAGGCGCTGACCGAGCTGCTGCCGGGGACGCTGGTCGCGGACATGGTGGCGATCCTGGGGTCACTGTTCTTCGTGGTCGGGGACATCGACAAATAGGTCGGGGATCCCGGCCGGCCGGAGCAGCCACCCGAAGTCGCCGAGGCCACCCGGCGCGGTCAGTTCGGCGGCCTCACCGGCGGCCGCGAGGGCGCGTACGTAGGCGGCGGGGTCGCTGGACGCCAGCGCGAGCGGGGGGCGTGCGCCGGAGAGGCCCAGGGCGCGCAGGGCGGCGCGCTGGGTCAGCAGGCGGGCGCCGGGGGGCGTGTGCGCTGTGCCGGGGGGTGTGCGTGGGGTGCCGGGCGGTGTGCGTGCCGTGTCGGAGGGCGTGCGTGCCGTGCCGGGGGACATGTGCGCCGTACTGGAGGGTGGATGTGCCGTGTCGGAGGGCGTGTGTGCCGCGTCGGGAGGTGTGCGCGCCGTGCCGGAGGGCGTGCACGTCGTGCCGGAGGGCGTGCGTGCCGTGCCGGGGGACGTGTGCGCCGTACTGGAGGGTGGATGTGCCGTGTCGGAGGGTGTGCGTGCCGCGTCGGGAGGTGTGCACGTCGTGCCGGAGGGCGTGCACACCGCCTCGGGAGGCGCGCATGCCGCCGCACACGCGTCGAGCGCCACATGGGCGGTGATGTCGCACGAGCCGTCCGGCACGGGCCGCGTCTCCCGGCCGTCGCGGAACCCCGTCAGCGTCCCGAAGGGCGGGCGGGCGTCCGCGGTGTGCCCGTAGTCGACGGCCACGGCCAGCCCTCGGTCAAGCGCCGACACGGCGGACGCCCAGGCGGCGTCCCGGGGGAGCCCGATCTCGGCCCGCCGCCCCGGCTCCGGCGGCAGCGGCCACCAGCGCGCCAGCCACCCGGCGTCGGCACCGCCGACCGGCTCCCCGAGCCGCTCGGCCCCGTCGCCCCGCACCAGGACCCGCCGCGCCACTCCCGCCGCGTCGGTCTCCGCGACCTCCACCGGTACGTTGTCCAGCCACTCGTTGGCGAACAGCAACCCCGTGATCCCGCGCGGCAGTTCGCTCCGCCACTCGATCCGGTGGTCCAGCCCCGGAGGACGGCCGCCCACCTCGACGGCACGGGCCCGGACCCGGGGGGCCACGTCGGCGGGCAGCGCGGCGAGCACCCCGGCGGCGAGTTCGCCCCGCCCGGCCGCCATGTCGACGAAGTCCAGCACCGCCGGCCGGTCCAGCGCCTCGTCGACCCGGCACAGCAGCCGCGCCACGGCGGCGGCGAACAGCGGCGACGCGTGCACGGACGTACGGAAGTGCCCGGCCGGTCCCTCGGGCCGGCGGTAGAAGCCCTCCGGCCCGTACAAGGCCTCCCGGGTAGCGTCCCGCCACCCCCGCCACCCCCGCCAGCCCTGCCACGAGCCCTCTGTCGCCCCTTCTGTCACCGCCTCAGGCTACGGACCGGAGCCGTGCGGGTGCGCACGGCCTCCACCTTGCGGAGTACACGCGCCCGCTTGGGATCGGCCCTCCGGTTGACCCCTGCACCTATCGGCCTTCCCTACGCTGGGTCACGTGCAGCGCATCTACGACTTCCTCCGCAGGCACCCGACCGGGGTCGACGCCTTCTGGGCCCTTGTCCTGCTCGCGCTCACCCTGCTGTCCGCGGTCGAGGGCCAGGTGAGCAGGGGGACGGACGCCGCGGCGCTGATCGTCCCGTTCGCCGTGCTGCTGTGCCTGGTGGTGGCGCTGCGCCGGCGGATGCCGGAGAAGATGCTGCTGCTGGCCCTCGTGCTGGGCGCGGGACAGCTGGCACTGGACCTCGCCACGATGGCCGCCGACTTCGCCATGCTGGTGATCGTCTACACGGTGGCCGCCACCGGCGCCCGCTGGGCCTCCCGGCTGGCGCTGGCGGCCGGCCTGTGCGCGGCGCCCCTGGCCCAGCTGCGCTGGCCCAGCGAGTACACGGGGGTGTCGGGCAACATCGCGCTGACGGTGTTCATGGCGGTGCCGTTCGCGCTCGCCTGGGTGCTCGGCGACTCCATCCGCACCCGCCGCGCGTACTTCGCGCAACTGGAGGAGCGGGCCGCCCGGCTGGAGCGGGAGCGCGAGGCGCAGGCCAAGGTGGCGGTGGCCGCCGAGCGCGCCCGGATCGCCCGCGAGCTGCACGACGTGGTCGCGCACAACGTCTCGGTGATGGTGGTACAGGCCGACGGCGCCGCCTACGTCCTGGACGCCGCGCCCGACCAGGCCAAGAAGGCCCTGGAGACGATCTCCTCCACCGGCCGCCAGGCGCTCGCCGAGATGCGCCGCCTGCTCGGCGTGCTGCGCACCGGCGAGCACCAGGAGGCGGGGGAGTACGTCCCCCAGCCCGACGTCCAGCAGATCGAGGACCTGGTCGAACAGTGCCGCGGCTCCGGGCTCCCCGTCGACTTCGCGGTCGAGGGCACCCCGCGCCCGCTGCCCAGCGGCGTGGAGCTGACCGCGTACCGCATCGTGCAGGAGGCGCTCACCAACACCCGCAAGCACGGCGGTCCGAACGCCGGGGCGAGCGTGCGGCTGGTCTACTTCGACGACGGGCTCGGCCTGCTCGTCGAGGACGACGGCAAGGGTGCCCCGCACGAGATGTACGAGGAGGGCGGGCTCGACGGGCAGGGCCACGGCCTGATCGGCATGCGGGAACGGGTCGGCATGGTGGGCGGCACACTGGACGCGGGCCCGCGCCCCGGCGGAGGATTCCGCATCAGTGCCCTGCTGCCCCTCAAACCCGCCCACTGAGCCCGGCTTCCCGCCCGAACTCCCCGATCCCCGACCCTGGATCCCGATCCCCGATCCCCGACCCCGGATCCCGATCCCCGACCCCCGATCCCGATCCCCGACCCACGATCTCCAACCTCCCTCCGGTTTCCGCTCCCCATCACCCCCGATCAAGGAAAGAGCCCCGATGACCATCCGCGTCATGCTCGTCGACGACCAGGCGCTGCTGCGCACCGGTTTCCGGATGGTGCTCGCCGCCCAGCCGGACATGGAGGTCGTGGCGGAGGCGGGCGACGGCGTCGAGGCCCTCCAGGTGCTGCGCGCCACCGCCGTGGACGTCGTCCTGATGGACGTCCGCATGCCCAAGCTGGACGGCGTGGAGGCGACCCGGCGCATCTGCGGGGAGCCCGGCGCCCCCAAGGTGCTGATCCTGACCACCTTCGACCTCGACGAGTACGCCTTCTCGGCGCTGAAGGCCGGCGCCTCCGGTTTCCTCCTCAAGGACGTGCCGCCCGCCGAACTCCTCGCCGCCATCCGCTCCGTGCACAGCGGCGACGCGGTGGTCGCCCCGTCGACCACCCGGCGCCTGCTGGACCGCTTCGCTCCGATGCTGCCCAGTGGCGTCCAGGAGCCGCCGCACGCGGGACTCCAGCGGCTCACCGAGCGCGAGCGCGAGGTGATGGTGCTGGTGGCGCAGGGCCTGTCCAACGGCGAGATCGCCGCCCGGCTCGTCCTGTCCGAGGCGACGGTGAAGACCCACGTCGGCCGCATCCTCACCAAGCTCGGTCTCAGGGACCGGGTGCAGGTGGTGGTCCTGGCCTACGAGACGGGGCTGGTGCGGGCCGGGGGACGGGGCTGAAGGACCCCGGCATGCCGCTGCGGGGCAACGGCCCGTCCGGCGGCGGCGATAACGGGACGCCGTAAGAGATCCGGACGCCGTAAGAGATCCGGACGCCGTACGAGATCCGGACGCCGCACGAGATTCGGACACCGTACGAGATCCGGCACCGCCTGCCCGGCGGTGCCGTCTGCGATCCGGAACACCCCGGCTTCGGCCCGCGGCCCGTCCGGTCCGGCTGAACGCCCCCTTCCGGGTCAGCGGAGTATCCCTTCCAGGAAGTCGCTGCCCAGCCTGGCCACCACCGTGACGTCCAGTTGGTAGTGGACGTAGCGGCCGCGGCGGCGGGTGCCGATCAGGCCCGCCTTCTTCAGCACGCCCAGGTGCCGGGATATCTCGGGGGCCGTCATGCCGAGCGCCTGCGCCAGCTCGCCGGTGGTGTAGGAGCTGCGGGCGAGATGGCGGCAGATGCGCATGCGGACCGGGTGGGACAGCGCCGTCATCCGCAGCGCGAGCTGCTCGACCGACGGCGGGGCGACCGGTTCCGCGGAGCCGACGGGGTAGTGCAGCACCGGCTGCCAGCCGTGCCGGTGCAGGACCATCAGGTGCGGTCGGCCCAGACTGGTGGGGACCAGCAGCAGGCCGCCGTCCCCCGTCGCCGAATGACCGTCGCCCAGCTTGTCGACCGTGATCCGCGCGGCGCTCTCGTCCAGAGTGAGGGACGGGGACACGGCGGCCAGCGCCGCGGCCAGGCCCTTGCGGCGCAGCAACTCCGTCTTGTGCCGGGCGTCGGCCGCGAGCTGGTGGCGCAGTCGCGACCAGGCGTCCGCGAAGAACGCTTCGTCGCAGTCCCGCGCGAACCGCCGCAGCCAGCCGCGGACGCCCGGCGGATCGGCCAGCAGCCGCTCGCTGAACCGCAGTTGCTGAGGTCCTCGCGCGGCCGCCAGCTCGAGCGCGCGCTCGCGTACGCCGGCGTCCGCGAGCGCGGAGGCGCCGTCCGTGCTGTACGGCAGGGCGCAGGTGAACTCCAGCGCCGCGTCCACGAACTGCTCGTCGGAGAGCTTGTCGAGCAGGTCCAGGTCGTCGGTGAGGGTGGTGCCGGGCAGCGTGCCGGGGCCGGGACCGTGGCCGGGCACACCGGCGCACGGCAGGAACACGTCCGAGAAGGTCGTCCGCCACAGGAAGTCGGCCTCGCACATCCGGTCGGCCAGGGACGAGTCGAGCCGCGCGGTCACCGACGTCACCCAGCCCTGCAGGCCGGGGTGGTGCCCCGGCTCGGACAGCGCGTGCAGCGCCATGCCCAGCTCGGCCAGGGGCGAGGGCACGACGGCGATCCGCTCCGGCCGCAGCCCCGCGATGTCGATGCGCACGCTCATGCCCCCATGGTGCACGTCGCCGCTGACAACGCCGACGCCGATTGACCGTCCCCGTCAATCGGCACGACGACGGTGGCCGCGGCGGCGCAGTCTGGAACCACCGGGGCAGCCGCGGAGCCCGACCCTCATCCCTGTCCCCGAAGAGGCGACCGACATGAGCATCACACAGCAGTACCTTCTCGACTCCTACCGCGCCCGGCAGCTCGGCGTGCCCGCGCCCCCGGCACCCGGCAGCCAGGACTGGCAGGTCGTACGGGAGTGGCGCGACCACCGCCAGTTCCAGGCCGTCATCGCCGGCCGTCCGGCGCGGGGCCGGGCGCGGCGGGCCCTGCACCGGTGGTGGTCCCGGTGGGCGCGCGCCCTCGGCTGACCCGCGCATGCGGTCCGACCGCGGAGCGGACTGCTCGGCAATGCTGCGGTCTCGGGTGGGTACGACCTCGCTGTCGGAGGCGGACTCCGCCACGGGTCGGTGCTGCGGCACTGCCCCGCGGCGCGGGCCGTGCGCGAATCCGCGCGCGGCGGGCAGCCCGCAGGGTCACTGACCAGGAACGGTATCCGTACAGATGCTGGTCGAGTCGCGTGGTCGCCAGATGGCCGGGAACCGGGTGGGATTCGGCAAGGAGTTGCAAGGAGATCGACGTCGACACGGGGCCGTGGTCACTGACCTTCCTGGACGCCGACACCGGCAAGGCCACCATCGCCCGGTACAACCGCGCGCCTGAGTGATCACCGGGCTCCGGTGTCCGTTCCGGCCAGCCGCCCCACGAAGTCGGCGACAGCCATCCGTACATCCTCCGCCGACCACTCCAGTCCCTCGGCGCCCACGCTCACCTCGGTCATCGCGAGGCCCGGCCCGGGGGAGTCCCAGGGGCGGGCGAAGAGGAGGACGCCCGTCTCCTCGCCCTGCCGCACCGCCGCCTCGGCGACGAGATCGGCGTCGTACGGCAGCCAGACCTGGAACTCATGGGTGTGCGGCACCTCGGGGTGGACCCGCGACCACGCCACGCCCGCCGCCGCGAACCCCTCCCGCAGCGCGTCGGCCACCACGCGCGCGTGCGTCACGTAGTCCGGCAGCCGGGGCAGCTCCCGCTCCAGGCCGGCCAGGGCCGACAGGGCGGTGGGGAACTGCTGGTAGACCATGCCGCCGTAACGGTGCCGCCAGGTGCGCGCCTCCTCCACCAGCGTCCGCGGACCGGCGAGGGCGGCGCCGCCGAAGCCGTCGAGCGACTTGTAGAACGACACGTAGACGCTGTCCGCGAGGCCCGCGATCTCGGCGAGCGGCCGGCCGAAGTGCGTGGCGCTCTCCCACAGCCGGGCCCCGTCGAAGTGGACCACGGCGTCCCGTTCCCGGGCGGCCCCCACCACCTCGGTCAGCTCCTCCCAGGTGGGCAGCAGATACCCGGCGTCGCGCAGCGGAAGCTCCAGCATCAGCGTCCCGAACGGTTCCTCGAAGTCACGTACCTCCTCGGCGGTGGGCTGCCGGGGCGCGCTCGTCAGCCGGACCGGGCGCAAACCGCTGACCTGGCTGAAGGCGCCCCCTTCGTGCACCTCGGGGTGGCTGAGCCCGTGCAGGGCGACCACCGGGCTGCCGGTGCGGCCCGCCCAGCAGCGCAGGGCGACCTGCTGGGCCATCGTGCCCGTCGGGAAGAACGCCGCCGCCTCCGTGCCGAGCAGCGTCGCGACCCGCTCCTCCAGGGCGGTGACGACGCCGTTGCCGTACTGGTCGGCCGGCTCGTCCAGGTCGTACAGCTCTCCGGCGCCGTCCAGCAGGGCCAGCCGTTCCCGGAGCGAGGCGAGGAAGCCGGGGCGCGCGAGCACCCGCCGCGCGCCCCGGTGAGCGGCCTGCCGGCGCTTGCGGAGCTGTGACTTCCGCTCCGCCTCCGTCAACCTCCCGCTCTCCGCGCCGTCCCGCCGATCCCGCTCTGCGTCATCCGTCGTAGTCATGGGGCCGATCATGCAGGGTGACGTCCGGCGGGCGACACGGGATATCCGCCGTGGCCGGTGCCTGCGGCGCAGCCGTGGCGGATGCCCGCGGCGGACGCCTGTGACGGCTCCCCGTCCGCTCCCCACAGCCTGTGGACGAACGGCCCCGCGAGGACCGATCGCGTTAACATGACGAGAAATCGTCCGGTACCCAGCGCGGACTGGAACGGGAAGGCCACCGTCGCGTGAACACAACCCCACAGCCCGATCCCAGGGACCGCCCCGCGCGGCTCACCGTCGGCGTCGTCGGCGCCGGCCGGGTGGGTCCCGCCCTGGCCGCGTCCCTCCAGCTCGCCGGGCACCGCCCGGTCGCCGCCTCGGGCGTCTCCGACGCCTCCCGGCGACGCGCCGAGGCCCTCCTGCCCGGCGTACCGCTGGTGGAGCCCGCCGAGGTCCTCCAGCGCGCCGAACTGGTCCTCCTCACCGTCCCCGACGACGCCCTGCCCGCCCTGGTGTCCGGCCTCGCCGGGACCGGCGCGATCCGCCCGGGCCAGCTGCTCGTCCACACCTCCGGGCGGTTCGGCACCCGCGTCCTCGACCCCGCCCTGCGGGCCGGCGCCCTGCCGCTCGCCCTGCACCCGGCGATGACCTTCACCGGCACCCCCGTCGACGTACAGCGGCTGGCCGGCTGCTCCTTCGGCGTCACCGCGCCCGAGGAACTGCGGCTGGCCGCCGAGGCCCTGGTCATCGAGATGGGCGGCGAGCCGGAGTGGATCGACGAGGAGAAGCGCCCGCTGTACCACGCGGCCCTCGCCCTCGGCGCCAACCACCTGGTCACCCTGGTCGCCCAGTCCCTGGAACTGCTGCGCACCGCCGGCGTCGGCGCCCCCGACCGGATGCTCGGCCCGCTGCTCGGCGCGGCCCTGGACAACGCCCTGCGCTCCGGTGACGCGGCCCTGACCGGTCCGGTCGCGCGCGGTGACGCGGGCACGGTCGCCGCGCACATCGAGGAACTGCGCGCGCACGCCCCGGGCACCGTCGCCGGCTACCTGGCCATGGCCCGCGCGACCGCCGACCGGGCCCTCGCCCACGGCCTGCTGGAGCCACGCTTCGCCGAGGACCTGCTGGGGGTGCTTGCCGGAGGGACTCGGGGGGTTGAGGGGGCTGCGGGGACTGTGGTCACTGATGGGGCTGAGGGGGCCGCGGGTGCTGCGGTCACTGACGGGACTGAGGGGGCTGCGGTCTCTGAGGGGGCTGAGGGAGCTGCGGTCACCGGAGGGACCGAGGGGTCTGGGGGAACGCGGGGAACCGAGGGCGCCGAAGGCTCCGCCGAGCCCGACGGCCCCGCCAGCCCCGTAAACCCCGATACCCCCGAAGGCCCCGCCGGCCGCACCGACCTCGAAGGCCGCACCGGCCCCGAAGGCCGCACCGGCCCCGAAGGCC
>NZ_JAGGOO010000092.1 GCF_018614415.1 Streptomyces sp. ISL-12 | reverse complement strand
CTCGGCCGCATCCCCGACGGCGGCGGTCACAGAGTCCTGGGCCGGGAGGCCGGCCGGGCCCGCCGCAACAGCGTGGGCTTCGACTACGTCCACTCCGCCGTCGACGACCACACCCGCATCGCCTACAGCGAGATCCACGCGGACGAGAAGGCCGCTACCTGCGCAGCCTTCCTCCGCCGGGCCGCGGTCTTCTTCCAGACCACGGGCATCGACCGCATCGAGCGGGTCCTGACCGACAACGCCTGGCCCTACCGCAGGAGCTTCGCCTGGCGCGATGCCCTGGCCGACCTCGGCGCGACCGGCAAGCTCACGCGTGCCTACCGGCCCGCGGACCAACGGCAAGGTCGAACGCTTCAACCGCACCCCGCTCGACGAACGGGCCTGCATCAGGTCCTGCACGAGCAACGACGAGCGGACCGCGGCCCTGGCAGAATTCCCGCACACCTACAACCACCACCGCTGCCACACCGCACTTTGCGGGCAGCCACCCATCAGCCGTGTAAACAACGCTGCAGTTCAATACACCTAGCGGCCGGTGAGGGTGAACCGCAGGCCCGCTTCCGTCTGTTCGATGACGAGGCCCCAGCGGGCGCACTCCTCGGCCAGCACCTTGCGGTAGGTGGGAGCCGCCGCCTCGGCACGGGCACGGCCGGCTTCGTGGAGCCGGGTGAACACACCGCGGCGGTCGTCGGGGCACAGGCAGCGCTCGCACAGCCCCTGCGCCTCCAGCCGGGCGACGATCCGGGTGACCGAACTCTGGTTCAGGCCCACGGCGTCGGCCAGGTCCTGCATGCGCAGACTGCCGTCCACCGCGTCGGCCAGACTGCTCAACGCGTGGTACTCGGAGAGGCGGAGCTGGTGCTGCCGGTACAACTCTCGTTCCAGGCCGGCGTTGACATGGGTCTGCGCCTCACTCAGCTCTCGCCAGATCCTGTCCTGCGTCATCGCGGGCGCCTGTGTTGCCTTGGCCATACCGCATTCTCCCACAGGGACACTTTCCCCAGCAAACAATGCACAGACATATTTTTCTAGTGCGGGGCGGCCGCCGACACGGCCCTCAGCACATCGCGGCGGACCTTCCCGCTGGGCGTCCTCGGCAACTCGGCCACGAACCGCACGGACCGGGGATAGGCGTGGGCCGCGTGGTGGCGTTTGACCCACGTCTGGAGGTCGCCGACGAGCTCCTCCCCCGGCTCGTCGTCGGGGGACAGTACGACGAAAGCCTCGATCACCTCGCCCCGCAGCCCGTCGGGCACCGCCACGACCGCCGCGTCGGCCACGCGCGGGTGCGCCCGCAGGGCGTTCTCGATGTCGTGCGGACCGATGCGGTAGCCCGCCATGATGATCACGTCGTCGGCGCGGCCGGTGAAGGTCAGATTCCCCGCGGCATCGGCGACCGCGATGTCACCGGTGACGTGCCAGCGTCGCGCGGGCGCGGTCCCGCCGCCGTATCCGGTGAACCACATCAGCGGACTCTCCCACCGGTCGACGGCCAGCCTGCCGGGTTCGCCGGGCGGCGCTTCGACGTCCTCGGTCCGGTCCAAAACCCTCAACCGCCAGCCCGGGAACGAGCGGCCCATCGAACCGGCCGTCCGGGCCGCCGGCCTGATCGCCGGGTGCCATCCGTGCCCGGCGACCATGCCGAGCTCGGTCTGCCCGTAGTGGTCGTGGATCTCCGTCCCCAGCGCGTCCGCGGCCCACTCGGCCGTCGCGGCGTCGAGCGGCTCACCCGCGGACGAGGCGCAGCGCAGCGCCAACGGCGGCCGGCCGGGCCACTGGGCCCGCAAGGACCGGTAGGCGGTGGGCGCCGCCGCGAAGTTGGTCACGCGGTGGCGGGACAGGGTCAGGACCGTCCGGTCGGCGTCGAAGCCGCCGCTGAGCAGCAGGGCCGCCCGGCCCAGCGCCAACGGCCCGATGACCGCCTGGTAGAGGCCGTAGCCCCACCCCGGGTCCGCCATGTTCCAGAAGACGTCGTCCGCGCGGTGGTCCAGCCCGAACTCCTGGTACGCGGCGAAGGCGGCGATCGCCCGGACCGGTACCGGGACGGGCTTGGCCGGGCCGGTGGTTCCGGAGGTGTACAGCTCCAGGAAGGGGGCCGCCCCTCCCACGGGGTACGTGTCCGCGACCGGGCCCGGGGCCCGTGCGAGGTCCGGGCCGGCCTCCAGCACGTGCCACGGCAGGGTGCCGTCCGGGCCGCGCAGCGCGTCGACCTTGTGCGACTGGGACGGATCGGTGATGACCGCCTTGGCGGCAGCGGTGCGGGCGCGGACGGCATCGGGAGCGAAGGCGGTGAACAGCGGCACGTGCACCGCGCCCAGCCGCCAGATCGCCAGCAGGCTGACCGGCAGGTCGGCCGACTTGCCCATCAGCGTGGCCACCCGGTCCCCCGGGCCGACGCCCAGCGCGCGCAGTCGGCCGGCGAGCAGCCGGGACCGTTCGGCGAGGGCGCCATAGGTGAGGGGGACGGATTCCAGATCCGGCCCGAGGACGGTGAAGGCGACGGCGTCCGGCGGCCGGCGGTCGCACAACAGCCGCGCCACATCGGCGTCGGGTGCGCCGAAAGTGCTCAGCAGGTCCTGTATCCGTGCCTGTACAGAAGTCATGCGCTCCCGCTTCCTGGTCATGTTCCCCGACGTTTACTCGCCCGACACAGGCAAGCCTCGGGATATGAGCGGCGGCTACGGGACCGGGAAGTTATTGGCAGTTTTCGATCGATCACAAGAGCGCTTTCGCGCCAGGTGACCGAGAAAGCGAAGAGTTGTTAACCGTTGGTAAAAGTTGCCCGACGGAGGTCTTTCAACCGGTTTCACATTTCCACCTTATGTCCGCTTCGCCCCTTGTCGGCACATGTCTCTCCTGGCGTCCGCCCGAGGAACTCCGCCCTTACGCAAAGTGCCGGTGACCGAGGAAATGGTGAACGCTCCGTGAGAGAAATCGGCAGTACCGGCCGGTTCGCGATCCGGGCGCGGGAAAGCGCCTCGCCAACTGAGACGGACACGGGCCGGCCGAGCGGCGCCCAGCCGTGATCCCGGTCACGTTGCCGATCGTTCGACGCCGCTCCTAGGGTCCCGTTTCGGCCCAGCAGGGTCCACGTCGAAGACCGATGAGGGGTTCGTCATGACGGTATCCACGGTCACCGCTCCGGGCACCCGTGAGCGTTCCGAGAACGGCCTTTTCGTCTCCGGTGAACCGGCACACGCCTGGACGGTGAGCACCGCCAAGCCGGTCACTTACGAGGTGCGTTTCACGCCCGGCGTACTGCATCCGGAAAACCCCGCGCTGGCCCTGGCGGGAACCACCAGCGAAGTACGCAGCCGACGCCGACTGCTGGTGGTCGAGGAGAAAGTCAACGAGCTCTACGGAGCTCAAGTACTGGCCTACTGCGAAGGCCAGGGCATCGAATTCGAGCTGTGCGTCATTCCGGCGCACGAGCAACTCAAGACGATGGAATCCGTGTTCCGGGTCGTCGAGCACATGGACCGTTTCGGTATTTCCCGCAGGCACGAGCCGCTGATCGCGATAGGCGGCGGCGTGCTGCTGGACATCGTCGGTCTCGCGGCCAGCCTGTACCGCCGGTCGACCCCCTACGTCCGGGTGCCCACCACCCTGATCGGGCTGGTGGACGCCGGCATCGGGGCGAAGACCGGCGTCAACTTCGACCGCCACAAGAACCGGCTCGGCACCTACCACCCGTCGTCGGTCACCCTGCTCGACCGCGCCTTCCTCAGCACGCTCGACGAGCGCCACATCAGCAACGGCCTGGCGGAGATCCTCAAGATCGCGCTGGTCAAGGACCGGGTCCTGTTCGACCTGCTGGCCGAGCACAGCAAGTGCCTGCTGAGCAGCCGGCTGCAGAGCGCGGGCAGCGAGGACGGCGGCGCCCTCGCCGACGAGGTACTGCGCCGCGCGGTCCAGGGAATGCTGGAGGAGCTCCAGCCCAACCTCTGGGAGCACCAGCTGCAGCGGCTGGTCGACTACGGGCACTCCTTCTCCCCCACCATCGAGATGGAGGCCCTGCCCGATCTGCTGCACGGCGAGGCGGTCACGGTGGACATGGCGTTCACCACCGTCCTCGCCCGCCGCCGGGGCCTGGTGAGCGAGGCCGACTGCGACCGGGTGCTGGGCGTGATGGAGGACCTGCGGCTGCCGCTGTTCCACCCCGTGTGCACCCCCGGGACGCTGGGCAGGGCGCTGGCCGACACCGTGCGCCACCGGGACGGGCGGCAGCACCTGCCGCTGCCGGTGGGCATCGGGCGTGCCTGCTTCGTGGACGACGTGACGCAGGAGGAGATCGACGGGGCGCTCACCGAACTCGCCTCGTACGGTCCGGCGGCCGGACGGGCCCAGTGATCGTCGCGGACACCTCGGACGCCTCCCGGGTGTTCGGGGTGCACGGCACCGAGGGGCTCACGTACTGGAAATGCCTGGCCCGCCGGACCGGGACGGCGGGTTCCTGGGAGGCGGTCGAATGGGCCTCGCTGCCGCCCGGCGCGGTGAGCGGCGTCCACCTGCACACCCGTACCGAGGAGATCTACTTCGTCCTCGCCGGGACCGGCGAACTGTCGCTGGACGGCACCGCCCGTCCGGTCGGACCGGGCAGCATCGCGCTGACCAGGGCCGGCAGCACGCACGGCTTGCGCAACACCGGCGCGGAGGACCTGGACTGGCTCGTGGTGGAGATGTCCACCCCCGCCACGCACGCGGTGCTCACCGGCACGCCGGCATCACGGGAACGGAGGGAAGGCATGCGCAGCAAGGTGTACGACCTGGCCCGGGCAGGGGAGATCGATCCGTCCGAGGTGTTCGACGGCCCGCTGTCCCTCGTCCGCACGCTGCAGCTCGACGCGGGCGAGGAACGCAAGCTGCTCGCGGACGGCGCCGAGCACGTCGTCTTCGTGCTGGCCGGCTCCGGGGCGGCCGAGAGCCCCGCCGGGCACGCGTCGTTGACGCCCGGCACCTCGGTCACCCTCCCGCTCGGCGGCCGCCTGACGCTGCGCGCGGACCAGGAGGGCCTGCGGGTGTTCCACGCGGTGCTGGAGGTCCGGTGATCGTCTCGACCGCGAGCGCCCACGCCGTCACCGGCTCGGACGGCGCCCCGCCGGTCTCCCGGCGCTGCCTGGCCCGGCGCGGCATGATGCACAGCGAGTGCGAGGCGGTGGACCACGTCCTGCTCGCACCGGGCGCGGGCGCGGAGGAGCGGGGCCGGTCCGGCACCGAGGAACTCTGGCTGCTGCTGTCGGGCGAGGTCACCGTGGCGGAGGACGGGGCGGCTCCGCGTTCGCTGCGCGCCGGTGAGGTGCTGCTCTGCCCGGCGGACAGCCGTCCGAGGCTGACCGCCGGCGCGGGGGCCGCCGAACTCCTGCAGGTGTCCGTGCTGTCCGGTGGCCGCAGTGCGCTGCTGCCCGCGCGGCGGCCGGAGGTGGGCCCGTGACCGGCGTGCTCCCCGCGACGGACCGGCCCTCCGTGTGGCCCTCCGGGACCATGACGGCGGTCGCCGTCACCGGCCGCGGAGAGGTCGGGGTCCTGACCCTCCCGGTTCCGGAGCCGCTGCCCGGCCACGCACTGGTCCGCGTCACCCACACCGGGCTGTGCGGCACCGACCTGGAACTGCTGCACGGTACCGCGAGCTACCTGCTGGACGGGCGGGCCCGCCTGCCGCACGTCGTCGGCCACGAGTGGACCGGGACCGTCGCCGCGGCCGGCACGGACACCGGTCTGCTGCCCGGGCAACGGGTGGTGGGCCAGACGATGGTGCCGTGCGGGCGGTGCGGGCACTGCCGCGGCGGGCGGCGCGGGCTGTGCCCGGCGATGCGCGAGGTCGGCCTGTACGGCCTGCAGGGCGCCGCCGCCTCCTACGTACGGATGCCGGCGTCGGCCCTGGTGCCGGTGCCGGACGCGGTGGACGACCGGTCGGCGGTCCTGGTCGAGCCCGCCGTGACGGTGGTCGAGGCGCTGCGCCGCGCGGACTGCCGGCCGGAGGACCGGGTCGCCGTGGTCGGCACCGGCACGATCGGGCTGATCGCCGTCCAGCTGGCCGCCCGGCAGGCGCACCGGGTGGACGCCGTCGGCATCGAACCGGCGGGCCTGGAACTGGCGATGAGTCTCGGTGCCCGCGACGGGCTGCTCCCCGACAAGGCTCCCGACGCCGGGTACACCCTGGTGATCGAGGCGTCGGGCAGCCCCGCCGGTTTCAGCCGGGCCGTGGAACTGGCCGCGCCCGGCGGCCGGATCGCGGCCGTGGGCGTCGCCGCCGGTCCGGTGGACGGCCTCCCCGCGGCCCGGATCACGTTGGACGGCCTGTCCGTCCTGGGCGTCCGGCACGGCCTGGACCACTACGACCACGTGCTCGACCTGCTGGCCGACGGGGTGCTGCGGGCCGACCCGCTGATCAGCCGGGTACTGCCCGCGGCCCGCGCCGCCGAGGCGTTCGCGCTCCTGGAGCGCGGGCGCGGCGCCCGTCCCAAGGTGCTGCTCGACTTCACGGAGGCTGATGCGTCATGACCACGTCCCAGCGACAGCCCACGGCCCTGGTCACGGGGGCCAGTTCGGGCATCGGGCGAGCCGTCGCGCTCGCCCTCGGCGCGGCGGGCCACCGGATCGCCGTCGGCTACCGGAGCGACCTGGGCGGGGCCCGCGAGACCGCCGAGCGGCTGCCGGAGTCCGCCCGTCCGGTGCTGGTACGGCTCGACCTGGCCGACCCCGAGGGGGCTGCCGAGAGCGTCGTACGGGCAGCTGAGGAACTGGGCGGACTGGACGTCTTCGTCAACAACGCGGGCGTCAACCGCCGCGCGGAGGCCGTCGACGAGGAGCCGGAGGGCTGGCGGCGCCTGATCGACGTCGATCTGACGGGGCCGTTCCTGTGCGCGCAGGCCGCCGCCCGGGTCATGGTGGAGGCGGGCCGGGGCGGCCGGATCATCAACGTGACCTCGGTGCACGAGCACATGCCGATCCGCGGCGGCAGCGCGTACTGCGCGGCCAAGGCGGGACTCGGCGCGGTCACCAAGGTGATGGCACTGGAACTGGCCGAGCACGGCATCACCGTGAACTCGGTGGCCCCCGGCGAGACCGCCACCCCCATGAACGGGGTGCCTGAGACGGCGGACGCCGCGGACATCAAGCGCCCGGCGATCCCGGCCGGCCGCCCCGGCCGGCCGGAGGAGGTGGCCGCGCTGGTGGCACACCTCGCCTCCGCCTCCGCCGCGTACACCACCGGCACCTCGGTCGTCGTGGACGGCGGTCTGGGGCTCATGGCCGCGATCGCCAACCAGCAGTACGCGAACACCATCTGATGGTCAGTCACCCGCGAGGAGAGCATTCATGACCGGCGGCATACCCACCGCTCGCAGCGTCGACCACTTCGCCTTCACCGTGCCCGACCTCGACGAAGCCGTCGGCTTCTTCACCGACGTCCTGGGCGGCGAACTGATCTACCGGCTCGACGGCGTCTCGGGCGACGACGACTGGATGGCCGTCCACCTGGACGTCGACCCGCGGGCCAGCACCGACATCGCCATGCTGCGGCTCGGCCCGACCTCCAACATCGAGCTGTTCCAGTACACCGTCCCGGAGCAGAACACCGTCCCGCCCCGCAACAACGACGTGGGCGGTCACCACCTGGGCTTCCAGGTGGACGACGTGGACGCCGCCGTCGCGTACCTGCGCCGCCAGCCCGGTGTGCGGGTGCTCGGCGAGCCGCAGACCATGCCGGAGGGCGCCCCCAACGAGGGCGACCGCTGGGTCTACTTCCTCACCCCCTGGGGCATGCAGCTGGAGGTGCACTCGGTCCCCGCGGCCATGCCGTACGAGAAGGAGACCGACGGCCGCCGTTTCGGCCCCGCTCCGGTGTGGACCAACCGCAACGACGACGTGCCGACCGTCCCGGCGATCCCCACCGTCCGCAACGTCGACCACGTCGCGTACACGGTGGCCGACCTGGACGCCTCGGTCGCCTTCTTCACGGACGTCCTCGGTGCCGAACTCCTGTACCGCATCGGGCCGCTGGAGCTGGACGCCGGGTTCTTCAGCACCCAGCTCAATGTGCACGGCTCGGGCACCATCGAGCAGGCCATGCTGCGCCTGGGCCCCACGGACAACATCGAGCTGTTCTCCTACCAGGTACCCGGCTCGGCGACCGTGCCGCCGCGCAACAGCGACGTCGGCGGCCACCACCTCGCCTTCTACGTCGACGACGTGGACGCCGCCGTCGCCTACCTGCGCTCGGTGCCCGGCGTCCGGGTGCTCGGCGAGCCGGAAACGATCACCGACGGCCCGATCGCGGGGGACCGGTGGGTCTACTTCACGACGCCGATCGGCATCCAGATGGAGGTCCTGAACATGCCGGACGGCACGATGCCCTACGAGCACGAGACGACCGCGCGGCGCTGCCCCGGCGGCCCGTTCGCCTGGACCAACCGGCCTTGAGGAGGCGGCGTGCGCTGGGACGACATCCACATCAAGGCCACCGGGGCCTGGCTGCCGGAGACGACGGTGACCGCCGAGGAGGCGGTCCGGACCGGGCAGTACAGCCGGGACGAGGCCGACCGCAGCCGGCAGAGCTGCCTCGTGGTGGCCGCCGAGGACGACCGGGTACCGGACTTCGCGGTCCGGGCCGCCCGCCGGGCACTGGACCGGGCCGGGACCGCGCCGGACGAGCTGGCCGCCGTCCTGCACGGGGTGCTGATGCACAACGGCATCGACGTCTGGAACTCCACCTCGTACGTGCAGCGTGAGCTCGGGGCGGTGAACGCCTTCGGCAGTGAGGTCCGGGCCGGGTCCAACGGGGGACTCGCCGCGCTGGAACTCGGCGCCGCGCTGCTGCGCGCCCGGCCGGACTCCGGACCGGTGCTGATCACCTGCGCCGACGCCTGGCGCGCCCCGTACTTCGACCGCTGGCGGGCCGACTCCGGGCTGGTCTTCGGCGACGGCGGCAGCGCCCTGGTCGCCTCCCGGGACGAGGAGGGCTTCGCCCGGCTGGTCTCCATGGTGACCACCCAGGACCCGGAGCTGGAGGGGCTGCACCGGGGCGACGAGGAGTTCGGCCCGTTCCGGCACAGCGCGCACCGGCCGATCGACCTCTACCGCAGGGCGCAGGAGTTCCTGGCCAGGACGCCCAAGGACGAGGTGTGGGAGCGCGGCGCGATCGGCCTGCGCGCGGCCGTCGAACAGGCCACCGAGGAGGCCGGCACCAGCGTCAAGGAGGCCGACCACGTGGTGCTGCCGCACTTCGGCGCCCATCTGCTGGTACGGCAGTGCCTGGAACCGCTCGGCCTGACCGGCTTCGACCGCACCGACTGGGAGTTCGCCCGCCGGGTCGGCCACCTCGGCGCCGGTGACCAGATCGCCGGGCTCGACCACCTCGCCGCGAGCGGTGTCCTCGCCCCGGGACAGAAAGTCGTCCTCCTCGGCGTGGGCGGCGGCTTCAACTGGACGTGCGCGGTGCTGGAGGTGCTGCGGACGCCGGACTGGACGGACTGACCTACCCACCCCACCGATCCCGGAAAGCGACCGTCTCAGGAGGAAGACCCGTGGCCATCGGCATCACACGGCTGGGCGCGTACGTACCACCGGACATCGTCGACAACGCGACCGTGGCCGCCTGGAGCGGCACCACACCGGAGTGGATCCACGAGCGCACCGGCATCGACGGCCGCCGCTACGCCGCCCCCGGCACCGACACGTCCGATCTCGCCGTCGCCGCCGCCCTGGACCTGCTCGGCGCCGACCGGGCGCGGTGGCCCCGGATCGGCAGCGTGATCGTGGCCACCTCGACCGGGGACCGGCCGCAGCCGGCCACGGCGGCGGCCCTGCAGCACAAACTGCGGCTGCCCGGCAGTCCGGCGTCCTTCGATGTCAACGCCGTCTGCTGCGGCTTCCTGTTCGCCCTGGCGATCGCGGACGGGCTGCTGCGCCACCGGACCCCGGACGGGTCCGCGCTGGTGGTGGGGGCCGACATGTACTCCCGGATCACGAACCGCTCGGACCGTCGCACGGTCAGTCTGTTCGGGGACGGCGCGGGGGCCGCGCTGGTCGGCCCGGTGCCCGACGGCTTCGGGCTGCACGCCAGCCGTCTGGTGACCGACGGCGATCTGCGCGGGCTCGTCGAGGTTCCGGCCGGGGGCACCGCCAAGGCGCTGGACCAGGAGGCGTACGCGGCCGGTGAGCACCTGTTCCGCATGGACGGCCGCGCGGTGCGGGACTACGTCCTGACCACCTTGCCCAAGCTCGTCGGCGAGGTGCTCGACGAGTCGGGCCTGACGCTGGACGACATCGACCGGGTCGTCTTCCACCAGGCCAACACCCGCCTGCTGGAACAGTGCTCACGCGATCTGGGCCTCGACCCCGCCCGCGTCCCGCTGACCGCTCCCCGGTACGGCAACACGGGCGCCGCGTCCATTCCGGTGACCCTGCACGACGCTCATCTGCGGCAGCCGCTGCGGCGCGGCGAGCGCGTCCTGCTGGCCGGCGTGGGGGGCGGAATGTCGGCCGGAGCGGCCGTCATGACCTGGTACTAGAGGGGGTTCTCATGCGGTTGGAAGACCGAGTGGCAGTGATCACCGGCGGCACCAGCGGGCTCGGGCTCGCCATCGCCCGGGAGTTCCTCGCCGAGGGGGCGTCGGTGGTGTGCGGTTCCCGGACGGCGGGGGACGTCAAGGCACTCCAGGAGGAGTACCCGGACCGCGTCCGGTACGAGCGGACCGATGTGACCGACCTGGACTCGGTGACCGCGCTGATGCGGTCCGCCGACGAGGGCTACGGCCGGCTCGACGTCGTCGTCGCCAACGCCGGGATCAGCCGGGACGGCAAGGTGGAGCGGCTGGCGGTGGCCGACTGGGAGGCCATGGTGAGCACCAACCTGACCGGGGTGTTCCTGAGCACCCGCGCGGCCGTGCCGCTGCTGCGGGAGCGGGGCGGCGCCATCATCAACGTGTCCTCCAGCATGGCCACCCGGGTCGCCGTCGGTGCCGCCGGGTACTGCGCGACGAAGGCCGCCGTGGAGATGTTCACCAAGGTCACCGCGATCGAGCTGGGGCGGTACGGCATCCGGGTCAACGCCCTCGCCCCGGGCATCCTCGACGCGGGCATGGGGCGGACGCTGACCGACAACGACCGGGTCTGGGAGGCGTACCGCAAGCGCTTCGCGCTGGGCCGCCCCGGCGAGGCCCGGGAGGCGGCGCGGGCCGCCGTCTACCTGGCCTCCGCCGACGCGAGTTACGTCAACGGAGGAACGCTCGACGTCAACGGAGGTCTGTTGTGGGCGTGAGGACGGAACTGGCGGGAACGGCGGGGGCGGCGGGGACCGCGGGCGCGCCCGCGGAGGAGGCACGGACAGCCGGAACCACCGGGGCACCCGCGAAGGAGGCACGGACAGCCGGAACCACCGGCGCACCCGCGAAGGAGGCCGCGGCGCGGACGGCGGCGGTCCGGCTGGAGGTGGCCGACGGTGTCGGCGTCCTGCGGCTGGACCGGGGGCCGGTGAACGCCCTCGACCGGGCCGCCCAACGGGATCTGCACCGGGCGGCGGCCGAGGCGGCCACCCGGCGGGACGTACGCGCCGTGGTGCTCCACGGCGGGCCGCGGATCTTCTCGGCCGGGGCGGACATCAAGGAGATGGCCGCGATGACCCACGCCGAGATGGCCGAGCACTCGGCGGCCCTCCAGGCGGCCTTCACGGCGGTCGCCGAGATCCCGAAACCGGTGGTCGCGGCGGTCAACGGGGCCGCGCTGGGCGGCGGTTGCGAGCTGGCACTCGCCGCGGACTTCCGGGTCTGCGCCGAGGACACCCGGATCGGCCTGCCCGAGATCCTGCTGGGCGTGATCCCCGGGGCCGGCGGCACGCAGCGTCTGACCCGGCTGGTGGGGATCGCGAGGGCCAAGGACCTCATCTACTCGGGGCGTGCCCTGGACGCCGCCGCCGCGCGGGACGCGGGCCTGGTGGACGAGGTCGTGGCGGCGGACCAGGTCTTCCCGGCGGCGCTGCGCAGGGCCCGTTCGTACGTGGAGGGGCCCGCCGTCGCGCTCGCCGCCGCCAAGCGGGCGGTGGACACCGGGGCGACCGGCAGTCTCCACGAGGGCCTGGCGGTGGAACGCGAGGCGTTCGCGGCGCTGTTCGCCACCCGGGACCGGCTGACCGGAATGCGCACGTTCGCGGCCGAGGGACCGGGCCGGGCCCGGTTCGAGGGCCGCTGACCGGTCCGGCTGCGCTCCGTTGGTCCTTGTTGACTCAGTGAATGCATGTCAGTTTAATGCATGTCGAAGAAAATAGTTCAGCTCCGTCTCTGGGGAAGCCATGCCATTACCGCTCTTCGCCCTGCTCGTCTGTGTGTTCGGGGTGGGTACCGCCGAATACGTCATCGCCGGGCTGCTGCCCCAGGTGGGGTCCGACCTGAGCGTCACCGTGTCCAGCGCGGGTCTGCTGGTCACCGCCTACGCGCTCGGTGTCGTCTTCGGCGGCCCGCTGCTCACCGCGCTGACCACCCGGTTCGACCGGAAGCGGCTCATGATCGCCCTGATGGCGGTCTTCACCGCCGGAAACCTGCTGGCCGCCGTCGCTCCGGGGTACGGCGTGCTGATGGTCGCCCGGGTGGTCTCCGCCCTGGCCCACGCGACCCTGTTCGCGGTCGCCGTGGTCGTCGCCGTCGGCTCGGTACCCGCCGAAAAGCAGGGCCGGGCCGTGGCCCAGGTCGCGGCCGGCCTCAACCTGGCGACCGTCCTCGGTGTGCCGCTCGGCACCCTGCTGGGCGAGCACTACGGCTGGCGCTCGACCTTCTGGGCGGTCTCGGCCGTCGCCGTCATCGGCATCCTGCTGATCGTCGCCCTGGTCCCGGCGACCCACACGGGCGGCGGGGCCCCCGCCTCGAACCTGCGGGACGAGGTGGCGGCGCTCGGCCGCCCGCAGGTGGCGCTGGCCATCGTGATGACCGTACTGGGCCAGACGGGTGCCTTCACCGCGTACACCTACCTGGCCACCATGCTCACCGACGCGACCGGGTTCTCGACCGGTGTCGTCACCGCCCTGCTGCTGGTCTACGGAGTCGGATCGCTGGCCGGCAACCTGCTGGGCGGGCGGCTGGCCGACCGGTCGCTGATGCCCTCGCTGTGCGGGATGCTGATCGCGCTGCCGGTCTCCCTGGTACTGCTGGGACTGACGCTGGAGAGCAAGGCCGTCGTCCCGGTGACGGTCTTCGTCTTCGGGGCCGCCGCCTTCGCGATCACCCCCGCGCTCCAGGCCCGGCTGCTGGGCGCCGCCAGCGGAGCGCCGACCCTGGCCCTGTCGGTGAACATCTCGGCCTTCCAGATCGCCAACGCGCTGGGCTCCTGGCTGGGCGGCGTGGTCATCGACTCCACGCTGGGCATGGACGGGGTGTCCTGGATCGCGGCGCTGGTGTCCCTGCTCGCGCTGCCGGTCGCGCTGTACGCGATGCGCTCCGACCGCCGCGGCGAGCGGGCCGCGACCGGCGACGCCGTGCCGGCCGAGCAGGCCGGCGCCGCCTCCTGACGCCCCGGCGGCGCGGCACGGCGGACACCGGACGGCACCGCACGTACGACACGGCACGGCACGGCACGGCACGGCACGGCACACAAGCACGGCATGAGCACGAGCACGGCACGGCACGGCACACAAACACGGCATGAGCACGAGCACGGCACAGCACGAGCACAAGCACGGCTCACAGCGATGCGGAACGACAGAGAACGAGGGAAAAGCACGATGCGCGCAGTGGTGATGGAACGCTTCGGCGGGCCGGAGGTCCTCCAGGTGGCCGAGGTCCCGGACGCCCCCGCACCGGGGGCCGGTCAGGTGCGGGTCACCGTGCGGGCCGCGGCGGTCAACCCGGTGGACTGCCAGGTGCGGTCGGGGTCGAAGGGGGACGAGCTGACCGTCCCGCTCCCGATGACGCTGGGCTGGGACCTGTCCGGCACGGTGGACGCCGTCGGGGCCGGGGTGACGCGGTTCCGCGTCGGTGACCCGGTGATCGGCATGTCGGCACAGGCCGCCACGGGTCTGGGTACCTGGGCCGAGCGGGTGACGCTGGGCGAGGACCTGCTGGCCCCGGCGCCGAGCAGTGTGCCCCTGGCCGACGCCGCGGCGCTGCCGCTGGGCGCGCTGAGCACCTTCCAGGCGCTCGACCGACTGGACCTGCCCGCCGGCGCGTGGCTGCTGGTCACCGGTGGCGTCGGGGCACTGGGCGGCTTCGCGCTCCAGGCCGCCCGGGACCGCGGCTGGCGGACGGCCGCCGTGGTGCGCCCCGCCGATCACGACCTCGCCCGGGAGCTGGGCGCCGACGAGGTGCTGACGAGCGTGCCCGAGGAACCGCGCTACGACGCGCTGTTCGAGACCGCCGGTCTGGCCGGTGCCGTGCGGGGCGTCCGGGACGGGGGCCGGGCCGTCACCGTCGTACCGACCGCGGTGCCCGCGGCGGAACGCGGCATCGAGCCGGTGGTCTCCTTCGTCGACCAGGACGGGGCGCGGCTGGAGCGGCTCGCCGCCCTGGTGGACGACAAGGTGCTGACCGTACGGGTGGGCGGCGTCTACCCGTTCGCTTCCGCCGCCGAGGCGGTCGCCCGCTTCGAGGCGGGCGGCGTGCGGGGCAAGGTGCTCCTGGTCCCGTGACACACACCGTGAAGTTCGGCATCAACCTCCCCAACTTCGGCCCCGGCATGGACCCGGACACCCTGCTGGGATGGGCCCGCACTGCGGAGGACGCGGGCTACGACCTGCTGCTGGTCTCCGATCATCTGGCCCTGACCCCGGACGCGGCGGCCCGGTCGCCGGAACCCTTCTACGAGGCGTTCACCTCGCTGGCCTGGCTGGCGGGACAGACCCGGCGCATCGAACTGGGCACGGGCGTCGTGATCATGCCGCACCGGCATCCGGTCCAGCTCGCCCGCATGGCGGCCACGCTGGACCAGCTCTCCGGTGGCCGGTTCGTCCTCGGTGTCGGCGTGGGCTGGGCGCGGCTGGGCTACCAGGCGCTGAACGTCCCGTTCCACCGGCGCGGCCGGCTCACCGACGAGTACCTGGCGGCCGTGCGGGAGCTGTGGACCCAGGACCGTGCCTCGTTCAAGGGCGAGACGGTCGCCTTCGACAGCGTCCACACCGCGCCGCGCCCGCGCCGCCGGCCCCACCCGCCCGTCTGGGTCGGCGGCAACAGTCTGGCCGCGCTGCGCCGCTGCGCACGGTACGGCGACGCCTGGCACCCGCTGTGGCCGCAGGCGCACTGGCTCCGGCAGGCCGTGCCGGTGCTGCGGCGCCTGGCCGAGGAGGAGGGCCGGCCCGTACCGGAGCTGTGCCCGCGCATCCAGGTCTCCGTCACCGCGGACCCCCTGGACGAGTGGCGGCGGCCCACCGGCCACGGCACGCTCGCCCAGATCCGCTCCGACGTGGCGGCGCTGGCCGAACTCGGCGCGCGGTACGTCATCCTGGACACCGACCCGGGCGACCAGCGGCTGCGTCAGACCGCCCAGCGGGACTGGCGCACCCTTCACACCCTCGCGGAGCACGTGATCGCACCGACAGTCGAGTGAAAGAGCTGGACAGAAGTGGAAACAGGCACGCTCCCTCCCGCCCCTGACATATCCCGCTTCAGCATCACCGAGCACCTGATCACCGCCGGCCTGTGGGCGGCCGCCCAGGACGTCATCCCGCCGCCGCCCCGACGACGTCAGGGCGGCGGCCAGTCCCGGGTCTCCGACCGGCGCGTCCTCGCCGCCATCGTGTACGCCGCCGTGACCGGCTGCGCCTGGCGCCAGGTGCCGCCGGTGTTCCAGGTGTCGTGGCAGACGGTCCACCGGCGGTTCACCCAGTGGACCGCCGAGGGCGTGTGGCCCTCGCTCGACGCCGCCCTGGTGCGCCGGTTCCCGCCCGGCGGCGACCCTCAGGCCCTCCACCGGGACCGGGCCACCTGCCACGCCATCATCCGCCGGGCCGCGCAGGGTACGACGTCCTGCGCCGCACCGGCGGCCGCGCGGGGCCGGTGAGAGACCGCCCCGTCCGAGCGCAGCAGCGGTGGCCGCCGACGGGGCCGGCCGCCGCCGTCCGCCCCGCGCTCGGCTTTCCGGGCAGTGGGCCTCGGCCCCTCCGGCCGGCAGCGCTCAGTCGGAGGCCACCGGCAGGACGTCCGGCGAGAGCACACCGGCGTGGGCGGAGCGGCTCGTCATACGGCGACGGTGGTGACGCCGGCACAACACCTCGTAGCCGACCTCCGCGGCGGAATCGCTCACGTCACCGACGACGACCTGCTCGCCTTCCACCACCATCTCGCCGCCCACCGTGCGGGCATTGTGCGTGGCACGCGCCCCGCACCAGCACATCGCCTCCACCTGGAGGGTCTCGACCCGGTCCGCCAGTTCGATCAGCCGCCGGGAGCCGGGGAAGAGCTTCGTACGGAAGTCGGTGGTGATACCGAAGGCGAAGACGTCCAGGGACAGGTCGTCCACGACCCTGGCCAGTTGATCGATCTGCGTCGGCTCCAGGAACTGCGCCTCGTCCACGATCACGTAGTCGACCTTGCCGCCCCGCGACACCTGGTCGACGGCATAGGCGTAGAGGTCCAGCCCCGGTACCGCCTCCACCGCGTCGGTCACCAGACCGAGCCGTGAGGAGAGCTTCCCCTCCCCCGCGCGGTCGTCCCTGGTGAAGATCAGCCCCTGCAGCCCCCGCGCCGACCGGTTGTGCGCGAACTGCAGTGCCAGGGTCGACTTCCCGCAGTCCATCGTTCCGGAGAAGAAGACCAGCTCGGGCATGAGGGGTTGAGCACCTTTCGGCAGTGGAACGGCAGGTGGGACAGGGGGACGGCGACGCGGTTCAGGAGCGTACTTCGAGGAGCGGGACGAACTGCTCGGCGGGGGTCATCGAGCCGTGGTTGCCGACCATCGCCGACTCGTTCGGCTCCCGGTCGGAGGCGATGAGCAGGACGTCGTCCCGGGCGGCGGCGATGACGTCGCCGATGCGGCCGTACACCCGCTCCTCGACGTGCGGGCCGAACCAGCCCGCCTCGATCGCCTCGTCGCGCGAGGCCACCCAGAACTGCTCGCCGAGCACCTCGCGCCAGCAGGCGAGGACGTCGTCCTGGGCGCCCGGTACGGCGTAGGCGTGCCGGGCGCGGCCCTCGCCGCCGAGCAGGGCGACGCCGGCCCGCAGCTCCCAGTCGGCGTCGAAGTCGATGCGGTGCTCCTCGTCGAAGGGCACGTCGACCATGCCGTGGTCGGCGGTGACGTAGAGGGCGGTGCGCGGCGGAAGTCGCTCGGCCAGGCGCTGGACGAGACGGTCGACGTGGGAGAGCCGGCCGCGCCAGGTGTCGGAGTCGACGCCGAAGCGGTGGCCGGCGCCGTCGACCTCCGAGTAGTACGTGTAGACGAGGGCGCGGTCGGCGGCGGCCAGCCGCTCTGCCGCCAGGTCCATGCGGTCCTCGCCGGACTCCCGGCCGAGGAAGGTGCCACCGCTGAGCGCGACCTTGGTCAGCGGGGTGTTCTGGAAGGCGGGGGCGGAGACCTGCGCGGCGTGCACGCCCGCGGCGTGGGCGAGCTGGAAGACGGTGGGCCGGGGCTGCCAGACGTGCGGGTCGGTCCAGGGCTGCCAGCGGAGCTGGTTCATCAGCTCGCCGGTGGCCGGGTCCCGGACGGTGTAACCGGGCAGGCCGTGGGCGCCGGGGGGCAGGCCGGTGCCGACGGAGGCGAGGGAGGTCGCGGTGGTCGCCGGGTAGCCGGCGGTGATCGGACGTCCTGTGCCGCCGCGCGAGCTGCCGAGGAGCGAGGTCAGGAAGGGGGCGTACTCGGGGTGGGCGCGGAGCTGCTCCCAGCCGAGGCCGTCGATCAGGAAGACGCAGTTCCGGTCGGCGGGGGTCAGTTCCTCGATCGCGGCGGTCATGCCGGGGACGTCCATGCCGGCGGCGAGCGTGGGCAGCAGGTCGGCGAGGGAGCCGGTGCCGTACTCGGGGACGGGCGCGGAGTCGACGGGGAGGGGTTCGGGGTGGATGTCCCAGGCGGTGGACTGGTACATCAGTGCGCGGTGTCCGCGGTCGCCTCGGAGAGGGCCTGGGCGAAGGCGAGGGCCTGCCGCACGGTCTCCGGGCCGTCGCCGGCCTCGCTGACGCGCAGGCTGAGGTCGTCGGCGGTGGAGCTGCCGGTGTAGCCGTGGTCGGCCTCGCAGTTGGGGTCGCCGCAGGCGGCGGGCTCCAGGTCGATGCGGGCGACGGCGCCCCAGCCGATGGTCAGCACGATCTCGCGGGGCAGGGTGCCCGGCTTGTACTGCTCGGGGTTGGCGACCACCCGGCTGACGACGATGGACGAGATCCGGCCGATCTTGACGGACTCCGTGGACGTCGTGGCGTAGGGGGACGGGGAGGTGTCGTCGGCGGCCTGCTCGTCGGTGTGGCTGACGATGAAGCGGTTGCCGGTGAGGACGAGCACGGTCACATGCCGCCGTACCTCGTTCTGGTCGAACGTCGTCTCCTGGTGGACCAGGTACGACCGGACGGGCTCGCCGCCCACGGCGGCCTCCACCGCCTCGGCCACGAGGGCCGGGTAGTAGCCGCTGCGCTCGATCGCCGCACGCAGCCCCTGGGTCGTCGTACTGGTCTTGGCCATGCCGTCCATCCTACGGGGACCCACTGACTGCCCGGGACGGTCGCGGCCTCCGGGACCGCCACGGGTCGCGGGCCGCGGGCCGCAGGCCGTGGTCAGTACGCCGGGAGCGTGCGCGGGCCCAGGTCGTCGCGGGCGGGCGGCGGTGCCAGGCGCACGGAGGCGCCGAGGACGCTGAGGCCGCGCGGGGCGACGACCACCGGTTCCAGGGTGACGGCGACGACCTCGGGGTGGTCGTCGACGAGGCGGGAGACGCGCTGGAGCAGTTCCTCCAGGGCGGCGGTGTCGACCGGGTCGGAGCCGCGCCAGCCGAAGAGGAGCGGAGCGGTACGTATCGAACGTATGAGCGATGCCGCGTCCCGGTCGGTGACCGGGATCAGCCGGTGCGCCGTGTCGCCGAGCAGCTGGGTGGCGGCCCCGGCGAGCCCGAAGGAGAGCACGGCGCCGGCCGCCGGGTCGATCACGGCCCGTACGACGGTGTCGACGCCGCGCGGTGCCATGGCCTGCACCACGGGCCGCAGCTCGGCCGGGGTCCCGAACAGCCCGGTCAGCTCCTCGTACGCGCGCCGCAACTGCTCCTCGTCGGCCAGGTCGAGGCGTACGCCGCCCAGGTCGGCCCGGTGGCGCAGGTGGGGGGCGGTGGCCTTCAGGACGACGGGCCGGCCCAGGGCGCGCGCGGCGGCGACGGCGGCGTCGGGGGTGGGAGCGGGCAGGGCGCGGTGGACGTGGATGCCGTAGCGGCCGAGCAGTTCGCAGGTCTCCTCGCTGCCGAGGGTGAGGCCCTCGCCGCGCGCGAGGAGGCGCTCGATCAGCTCGGCGGCGCCCTTCTCGTCGACGTCCTCGTACTCCGGCACCTTGCCCGGCTCGGCGGTGTCGCGGCGCCAGCGGGCGTAGGTGACGGCCTGGGCGAGGGCCCGGACCGCGCGCTCGGCGGCGGGGTAGGCGGGGATGAGACGGGTGCCGTCCGTGGGTTTCCCGGCGGGGGCGGGGGTCTGCTCGGGCGGGACGGAGGGGGTTTCCGCCGGGGCAGGGGTGCGGTCGCCCGTCACGGGCGGGGTCGCGTGCGGGGATGCGTGCGGGTTCGTGTGCGGTGCCGTGCTCATGGCCGCCGACAGGGCCTCCGCCAAGCCGCCCAGTTCGACGTGGACCACCAGGACGGGCTTGGCGGGGGACGCGACGGTGGCCGCACGCAGGGCCTCGGCCAGGGCGGCGTCGCCGGCCGCTCCCTCGCCGAGGGCCGGGATCGCGGTCACCACCACGGCGTCGCACGCGTCGTCGGCGAGCGCCTCGGAGAGCGCCGCCCGGAAGTCCGCCGGTGACGCGGCCGTCGTCAGGTCCAGCGGGGGCAGCGGCCGCAGCCCCTCGGAGAGACACGCGTCGTGGGTGAGCAGGCCCAGCGACTCCGAGTTGCCCAGGATCGCCACCCGCGGTCCGGCGGGCAGCGGCTGCCGGGCCAGCAGCAGCCCCGCGTCGACCAGCTCGGTGATCGTGTCGACGCGGATCACGCCGGCCTGCCGCAGCAGGGCCGAGACGGTCGCGTGCGGCAGCCGGGTGGCGCGTACCGGGTGCCCCTGCGGGGCCGCGCCGCCGTGCCGGGCGCCCTGCACGACGACCAGCGGCTTGACCACCGCCGTGCGCCGCGCGAGGCGGGTGAACTTGCGCGGGTTGCCGATGGACTCCAGGTACATCAGGACGACGTCGGTGTCCGGGTCGTCGTACCAGTACTGCATGACGTCGTTGCCGGAGACGTCGGCCCGGTTGCCGGAGGAGACGAAGGTCGAGACGCCGGTCACGCCCGTGACCCCGCCGCCGCGCCGGTGCAGCCGGGAGAGCAGGGCGATGCCGATGGCGCCCGACTGGGCGAACAGGCCGATCCGGCCGGGGCGCGGCATCTCGGGGGCGAGGGAGGCGTTGAGCCGCACCTCGGGCGAGGTGTTGACGACGCCGAAGGCGTTGGGGCCGATGATCCGCATGCCGTACGCGCGCGCGTGCCGCACCAGGGCGCGCTGGCGCTCACGGCCCTCGGGGCCGCTCTCGGCGTACCCGGCGGAGACGACGACCAGTCCCTGCACGCCGTGCCGGCCGCACTCGGTGACGACCTCCCGGACCTGCTCGGCGGGGACGGCGACGACCGCGAGGTCCACGGGTCCGTCGATCTCCCGCACCGAGCGGTGGGCCGGCACGCCGTCCAGTTCCGTCCGCTCCTCCTCGAAGGCGCGGTTCACGGCGTACAGCCGGCCGGTGAAACCGGCGTCCCTGATGTTGCCGAGGATGCCGCGGCCCACGCCGCCGGGGTTGCGGCCGGCGCCGATGACCGCGACGGAGCCGGGGGTGAGCAGCCGCCGTACGGAACGGCCCTCGGCGCGCTGTTCGCGCGCGTACTGCACGGCGAGCGAGCGGTCGGTGGGTTCGAGGCCGAACTCCAGGCGGACGACGCCGTCCTCGAAGCTGCGCTTCTGGGTGTAGCCGGCGTCCGTGAACACCTTGATCATCTTGGTGTTGGCGGGGAGCACCTCGGCGGCGAAGCGTCGGATGCCGCGCTCGCGCGCGACCGCGGCGATGTGCTCCAGCAGCGCGGAGGCCACGCCGCGTCCCTGGTGGGCGTCCTGGACGAGGAAGGCGACCTCCGCCTCGTCGGCCGAGCCGTGCGCGGGCGTGCCGTCGGCGCCGATCCGGTCGTAGCGGACGGTGGCGATGAACTCGCCGCCCACCAGGGCCGCGAGCCCCACGCGGTCCACGAAGTCGTGGTGCGTGAAGCGGTGGACGTCCTTGGCGGACAGCCGGGGGTAGGGCGCGAAGAAGCGGTAGTACTTAGACTCGTCCGAGACCTGCTCGTAGAAGCCGACCAGACGCTCCGCGTCGTCGGCGGTGATGGGGCGCACGCGCGCGGTGCCGCCGTCGCGCAGCACCACGTCCGCCTCCCAGTGGGCGGGGTACTCGTGCCGGTCCGACGCGGTCTGCATGGGGCCCAGCGTACGGCTCGGGTACGACAACGGCCCGGGGCCGTGCGGGGCGGGCCGAGCGGGAACGGGCCGGTGGAACACCGTATGGAAGACTGGTCTAGACAAGCCTGCACAACTGAAGGGCAGCAACACATGGCTGAGCGCCGCGTCAACGTCGGCTGGGCCGAGGGTCTCCACGCCCGCCCCGCCTCCATCTTCGTCCGGGCCGCCACGGCCAGCGGCGTCCCGGTGACGATCGCCAAGGCCGACGGCAACCCCGTCAACGCCGCCTCCATGCTAGCCGTCCTGGGTCTGGGCGCCCAGGGCGGCGAGGAGATCGTCCTCGCCTCGGACGCCGAGGGCGCGGACGCCGCGCTGGACCGTCTGGCGAAGCTGGTCGCCGAGGGGCTCGAGGAGCTTCCGGAGACCGTCTGAGCCGTCGCGCGCACCAAGGCGAGCCGTGCCGTCCCTTCGGGGCCGGCACGGCTTTCGCTTTTCCGCACCCGGCCCCCAATAGCCGGCACCCGCATCCGGCCGCCCGAAATCAGCCGCACCCCCTCAGGAAAAGCACGGGGACGACAATAAAATGGCAGCAGAAAAAGACCCCGCCGAATAACTCCTCTTTGTATACGGCGCCCGTGTTAATGCCGCAGGCTCGGCATGTTTACGGCACGTTGCGAGTTCCTCACACGTTCCGCGCGATCGGCGCCCGGGGCGAAGCGCAGGCGGTGCGCGGCCGTCGACCGCTCGGTGTGCAGCGCGGTGAGCGACCGGGCGCGTTCGCCGTCGCCCCGGGCCACCGCGTCGACGATCGCGCCGTGCTCCGCCCAGGTGTCGACCGGGCTGGCGGGCGCCTCCACGGCGTACATCCAGGCGATCCGGTGCCGCAGCTGGGTCAGCGTCGAGGTCATCGCCGCGCTGCCGGCGGCCTGGGCGAGCGTCTCGTGGAACCAGCCGCCCAGCGAGCGCAGATCGTCGCTGTTGCCCCGCCTGGCCCGCTCCTGGCCCAGCCGTACCAGGCCGCGCAGCACCTTCAGATGGGCCTCGGTGCGCCGCTGCGCGGCCCGGGCCGCGCCGAGCGGCTCCAGGAGCAGCCGCATCTCCAGCAGGTCGGCGGCCTCCTGTTCGGTGGGTTCGGCCACGCACGCGCCCGCGTGCCGCCGCGTCACCACGAACCCCTCGGCCTCCAGGGTCCGCAGGGCCTCGCGCACGGGGACGCGGGAGACGCCGTAGCGGCGGGCGAGGAGTTCCTCGGTGAGCCGGCTGCCGCGCTCGTAGACACCGGCGACGATGTCGTCCCGGATCGCCGTGCACACCGAGTGCGCCGGAATACGCATGACCGACCTCCGCCTTAATCCCCGTGAAACGTCGACGATTGACGCGTGTTCAGTGACTCTATTGCAATGCGCCGCACTTTCCGACGGAGAGCCGGTTTCCCTGGCTGTTTTTGGTCTGTTTTTGGTCACCCGCAACGCCGAAAGCCCCGGCTCGGGGAGCCGGGGCTTTCGGTGTCGCGGGGTGTCAGACGGTGACGCCGTGGGAGCGGAGGTAGGCCACGGGGTCGATGTCCGAGCCGTACTCCGCGCTGGTGCGGGCCTCGAAGTGCAGGTGCGGCCCGGTGACGTTGCCGGTCGCCCCGGAGAGGGCGATCTGCCGGCCCGCGGTGACCGTCTGGCCCACGGAGACGCCGATGGACGACAGGTGGCCGTACTGGGTGTACGTCCCGTCGTGCATCTTGATCACGACCTGGTAGCCGTACGCGCCGCCCCAGCCGGCCTCGACGACCGTGCCGGCGCCGACCGCGTGGACGGTGGTGCCGGAGGCGGCGTGGAAGTCGATGCCGGTGTGCGTCCCGGAGGACCACAGGCCGCTGCTGGCCTGGTACGCGGTGGACACGTACGAGCCGCCGATGGGGGCCACGTAGGTGTTCAGGCGCTTGCGCTCGGCCTCGCGGGCGGCGCGCTCCTTGTCCTCACGGGCCTGCTCGGCGGCCTCGGCGGCCCGCTCGCGGGCGGCCTGCTCGGCCTTCTCCCGGGCGGCGGCGTCCTCGGCGGCCTGCCGCTGGGCGGCGGCCTGGGCGTCGACCTCCTCGGCCACGGCGTCGCCGAGGGTGATGACGGGGGTGAGGCCGGTGTCCTCGGGGGACGGCTCGGCGGCGAGCGCGGGGGCCGCGAGGGTGCCGAGGACGCCGGTGGTGGTGAGGGTCGCGACACCCGCCGCGCGGACGGTGGTGCGGTGTACCCGGCCGGGACGGCGGTGCTTCCCGGTGGCGCGCGTGAACGCCATGTAGAGGCTGGTCCTTTCCTTCCCTCTCGCCTACCGGGTTAGCTGACGGGTTCGGAGCAGGAAGGTCTCCTACGGACCCCCTCGCGGTGCGCGCGGGCGTCCGATTCACCCCAGGGACTGCGGTGGGTCCCCGGCTCCCCTGGCTCGCGCCGTACGGGGACTCGGCGATGACTGTCCGGTGCCGCGGGTGCGGCGCACTGCCTGACGAACAGCCTGGGAGACGCTAAGCGGGCGCCCGTTCAAGACTCAAACGCAGCAGGGTTTTTGTTGCTCATCCCACAGGGCAGACAGGCAACCTTCGCCCCAATGCGTCGAATTCGGGCAAAGGGCGGCCCCGGCGACACACCGGTCACCGGGGCCTTCACGCGCGCGTGGCGCCGCTCCGCCGTCTACTCGCCGTCTACTCGGCCGGTACGACGGTGACTTCGCCGATGCCCAGGGCCTCGACGGGCTCCTTGATCTGCGCCGCGTCACCCACCAGGACGGTCACCAGACGGTCCACCGGGAAGGCGTTGACGACCGCCGCGGTGGCCTCGACCGTGCCGGTCGCGGCGAGCCGCTGGTACAGCGTCGCCTGGTAGTCGTCGGGCAGGTACTGCTCGACCTGGTCGGCCAGCGTGCTCGCGACGGCCGCCGCGGTCTCGTACTTCAGCGGCGCCACGCCCACCAGGTTCTGCACGGCGACGTCGCGTTCGGCGTCGGTGAGCCCGCCCTCGGCGAGCGTGCGCAGCACCTTCCACAGGTCGTCGAGGGCCGGACCGGTGTTCGGGGTGTCGACGGAGCCGCTGATGGCGAGCATCGCGGCACCCGTGCCGTCGGGCGCGGACCGCAGGACCTGGCCGAAGGCCCGGACGCCGTAGGTGTAGCCCTTCTCCTCGCGCAGGACGCGGTCCAGGCGGGAGGTGAGGGTGCCGCCCAGGCAGTACGTGCCGAGCACCTGGGCGGGCCAGACGCTGTCGTGCCGGTCCGGGCCGGTACGGCCGATCAGCAGCTGCGTCTGGACGGAGCCGGGGCGGTCCACGATGACGACGCGGCCGGTGTCGTCGGCGGTCACCGGGGGCACGGGCCGCGGCTCGGCGGCCGAGCCCGTCCACGAGCCGAGGGTGTCGTCGAGCAGCGCGCCGAGGTCGACGCCGGTGAAGTCGCCGACGACCACGGCGGTGGCCGTGGCGGGACGGACGTGCTTCTCGTAGAAGGCGCGTACGGCCGCGGAGTCGATGCCGGCGACCGTCTCCTCGGTGCCCTGGCGCGGGCGGGACATCCGGGAGTCCGCCGGGAACAGCTCCTTGGAGAGCTCCTTGGCGGCCCGGCGCGAGGGGTTGGCCAGCTCGTGCGGGATCTCGTCGAGCCGGTTGCGCACCAGGCGTTCGATCTCGCTGTCGGCGAACGCGGGTGCCCGCAGGGCGTCGGCGACCAGGCCGAGCGCCTTGGCGAGGCGGGAGGCGGGCACTTCGAGGCTGAGGCGGACGCCGGGGTGGTCGGCGTGCGCGTCCAGGGTGGCCCCGCAGCGCTCCAGTTCCGCGGCGAACTCCTCGGCGGAGTGCTTGTCGGTGCCCTCGGAGAAGGCGCGGGCCATGATGGTGGCGACGCCGTCGAGACCGGCCGGCTCGGCGTCCAGGGGCGCCCGCAGGAACAGCTCGACGGCGACGACCTGCTGGCCGGGGCGGTCGCAGCGCAGAACGGTGAGACCGTTGCCGAGCGTGCCGCGCTCGGGAGCGGGGAAGGCCCAGGGCTTGGGCTCGCCCGCCTGCGGCCGGGGGTGGAAGTCCATGGTGGCGAGCTCGGTCACTTGGCCGCCTCCTCGTTCTCGTCGGTGGCGTCGTCGGTGTCCGCGTCGGCCGCGGGGGCGGTGGGCTCGTAGACGAGCACCGCGCGGTTGTCGGGGCGCAGGCGGGCCTTGGCGACCTCCTGGACCTCCTCCGCCGTGACCTCCAGGACGCGCTGTACGGCGGTCAGGGCGAGCTGCGGGTCACCGAACAGGACGGCGTAGCGGCACAGTTCGTCGGCGCGGCCGGCGACCGTGCCGAGCCGGTCCAGCCACTCGCGCTCCAGCTGGGCCTGGGCCCGCTCCATCTCCTCCGCGGTGGGGCCCTCCTCGGCGAACCGGGCCAGCTCCTCGTCGATGGCGGCCTCGATGACCGGCACCTCGACGTCACCCGAGGTCTTCACGTCCAGCCAGCCGAGCGAGGGGGCACCGGCCAGGCGCAGCAGGCCGAAGCCGGCCGCGACGGCCGTACGGTCACGGCGCACCAGGCGGTTGTAGAGCCGGGAGGACTCGCCGCCGCCGAGGACGGTGAGGGCCAGGTCTGCGGCGTCGCACGCGCGCGTGCCGTCGTGCGGCAGGCGGTAGGCGGCCATCAGGGCGCGGGCCGGGACCTCCTCCTCGACGACCTCGCGCAGCTGCCCGCCCATGACCTCGGGCAGCTCGCCGTCCCGGGGGGCGGGCTTGCCGTCGTGGGAGGCGATGGAACCGAAGTACTTCTCGATCCAGGCGAGCGTCTGCTCGGGGTCGATGTCGCCGACCACGGACAGCACCGCGTTGTTGGGCGCGTAGTAGGTGCGGAAGAACGCGCGGGCGTCCTCCAGGGTGGCCGCGTCCAGGTCGGCCATGGAGCCGATCGGCGTGTGGTGGTAGGGGTGGCCCTCCGGGTAGGCGAGGGCGGTCAGCTTCTCGAACGCGGTGCCGTAGGGCACGTTGTCGTAGCGCTGGCGGCGCTCGTTCTTGACGACGTCCCGCTGGTTCTCCATCGACTCGTCGTCGAGGGCGGCGAGCAGGGAGCCCATGCGGTCGGCCTCCAGCCAGAGGGCGAGCTCCAGCTGGTGGGCGGGCATGGTCTCGAAGTAGTTGGTGCGCTCGAAACTGGTGGTGCCGTTGAGGGAGCCGCCGGCGCCCTGCACCAGTTCGAAGTGGCCGTTGCCCTTGACCTGCCCGGAGCCCTGGAACATCAGGTGCTCGAAAAGGTGAGCCAGACCGGTACGGCCCTTGACCTCGTGGCGCGAGCCGACGTCGTACCAGAGGCACACCGCCGCGACCGGGGTCAGGTGGTCCTCGGAGAGCACCACGCGCAGGCCGTTGGCCAAGCGGTACTCGGTCGCTGTCAGCCCGCCGGAGCCTGCCTCGGCTGTGGCCGTGTGACCCATGGGCATGTACGTCCCTTCGATCGCGGAAACCTTGGACGGAATCCTCGGTCCCGGCCGTATCAGTGGTCGGAACTGCGGAATTCCTATCGGTCCTGCCACTGTATGCAAGCGCGCGGGCCACTGGAGAAGTTCCCGCCTCCGGTACGCCGAGAGCGAGCAGCCCCGCGGGGTGGCGGGCGGGAACTGCGAGCAGGCACGGGCGCGGTTGCGGGGCAGGGGCCGCGAGCAGGCACGGGCGCGGTTGCAGGGCAGGGGCCGCAAGCAGGCACGAACGCGGATGCGGGGCAGGGGCCGCAAGCAGGCACGAACGCGGATGCGGGGCAGGGGCCGCAAGCAGGCACGAACGCGGATACGGGGCAGGGGTTGCGAACGGGCACGGGCAGCGGTCGCCGGCGGGTGAGCGCCCCGGCGCGCACCCCGGCGGTCACCGGCCCGGTGCTCGTGATGACGCGCGCCGGGGACCGGGAGGCCGCTGCGAAGCGGCTCGGCGGGTGCCGCCGACGGCGAGCACGGGCACGCGCGCGTGAGGCCGCCCGAGGCGAGGGCGTACCCTGCGGGCAGCACCGGGCCGGGCGCCCGCGACGGGTCCTGGTCGGTCGCTGTCAGTGCCGCAGTCCACAATGGACCGCGTCAGATCACCGTTCACGCTTCAGCGAGGAGCCGGCAGCGATGGCCCGCCGTAGTACGAAGACCCCGCCGCCCGACGACCCGTACGAGGAGAAGATCCTCGACATCGACGTCGTCGACGAGATGCAGGGCTCATTCCTTGAGTACGCGTACTCGGTCATCTACTCCCGTGCCCTGCCGGACGCACGCGACGGACTCAAGCCGGTGCACCGCCGCATCGTCTACCAGATGAACGAGATGGGCCTCAGGCCCGAGCGCGGGTACGTGAAGTGCGCCCGCGTCGTCGGCGAGGTGATGGGCAAGCTGCACCCGCACGGCGACGCGTCGATCTACGACGCCCTGGTCCGCATGGCCCAGCCGTTCTCGATGCGCGTCCCCCTGGTGGACGGCCACGGCAACTTCGGCTCGCTGGGCAACGACGACCCGCCCGCCGCCATGCGGTACACCGAGTGCCGGATGGCCGAGGCGGCCGGGCTGATGACGGAGTCGATCGACGAGGACACCGTCGACTTCGCCCCCAACTACGACGGCCAGGAACAGGAACCGCAGGCGCTGCCCGCCGCCTTCCCCAACCTGCTGGTCAACGGCGCCTCCGGCATCGCCGTCGGCATGGCGACCAACATGCCCCCGCACAACCTGCGCGAGGTCATCGCCGCGGCCCGGCACCTGATCCGGTACCCGAACGCCGACCTCGAAGCCCTGATGAAGCACGTCCCCGGCCCCGACCTGCCCACCGGCGGCGTGATCGTCGGGCTGCCGGGCGTCCGGGACGCGTACGCGTCGGGCCGCGGCACGTTCAAGATCCGCGCGACGGTGACCGTGGAGACGGTGACGGCCCGCCGCAAGGGCCTGGTCGTCACCGAGCTGCCGTTCGCGGTCGGTCCGGAGAAGGTGATCGCCAAGATCAAGGACCTGGTCGGCGCGAAGAAGCTCCAGGGCATCGCGGACGTCAAGGACCTCACCGACCGCGAACACGGGCTGCGCCTGGTCATCGAGATCAAGAACGGCTTCGTCCCGGAGGCCGTCCTGGAGCAGCTCTACAAGCTGACGCCGATGGAGGAGTCCTTCGGTATCAACAACGTCGCCCTGGTGGACGGCCAGCCCCTCACCCTGGGCCTGAAGGAACTGCTCGAGGTCTATCTCGACCACCGCTTCGACGTCGTACGGCGGCGCAGCGAGTTCCGCCGCGGCAAGCGGCGCGACCGGCTGCACCTGGTCGAGGGCCTGCTCACCGCGCTGATCGACATCGACGAGGTCATCCGCCTCATCCGCTCCAGCGAGAACTCCGCGCAGGCCAAGGAGCGCCTGATCGAGCGCTTCGGGCTGAGCGACGTGCAGACCCAGTACATCCTGGACACGCCGCTGCGCCGGCTGACCAAGTTCGACCGCGTCGAGCTGGAGGCCGAGAAGGACCGGCTCAACGCGGAGATCGAGGAGCTGACCCGCATCCTCGACTCCGACCAGGAGCTGCGCAAGCTGGTCTCGGCGGAACTGGCGGCGGTGGCCAAGAAGTTCGGCACCGACCGCCGGACCGTGCTGCTGGAGTCGGCGGCCACCCCCGTGGCCGCCGTGCCGCTCCAGGTGGCGGACGACCCGTGCCGGGTGCTGCTCTCCTCCACCGGGCTGCTGGCCCGTACGGCGAACGGCGAGCCGTTCGCGTCGGACGGCGGCGGCAAGCGCGTCAAGCACGATTTGATCGTCTCGGCGGTGCCCGCCACGGCCCGCGGCGAGGTGGGCGTGGTGACGTCCGCCGGGCGCCTGCTGCGGATCAACGTGGTCGACCTGCCGCAGCTGCCGGAGGAGATGTCCACGCCCAACCTGGCGGGTGGCGCGCCGCTGGCGGAGTTCGTCTCCCTGGAGGACGACGAGACGGTGGTCTGCCTGACGACCCTCGACGAGTCCTCGCCGGGCCTCGCGCTCGGCACGGAGCAGGGCGTCGTCAAGCGGGTGGTGCCCGACTACCCGGGCAACAAGGAGGAACTGGAGGTCATCACCCTCAAGGAGGGCGACCGCATCGTCGGCGCGGTCGAGCTGCGTACCGGCGAGGAGGACCTGGTCTTCGTCACCGACGACGCCCAACTGCTGCGCTACCAGGCCTCGCAGGTCCGTCCGCAGGGACGTCCGGCGGGCGGCGTGGCCGGCGTCAAGCTCACCGACGGCGCGAAGGTCATCTCGTTCACGGCGGTCGACCCGGCGGCGGACGCGGTGGTCTTCACCGTGGCGGGCTCGCGCGGGACGCTGGACGACTCCGTGCAGACCACGGCCAAGCTGACGCCGTTCGACCAGTACCCGCGCAAGGGCCGGGCCACGGGCGGCGTGCGCTGCCAGCGGTTCCTGAAGGGCGAGGACTGCCTGGCCCTCGCCTGGGCGGGTCCCGCGCCGGCCCGGGCCGCGCAGAAGAACGGCACACCGGCCGAGCTGCCGGAGATCGACCCGCGCCGCGACGGATCGGGCGTGTCCCTGCCGAAGACGGTGGCGGTGGTGGCCGGACCGGCCTAGACGACAGAGTCCGGGTCCGGGCCCACCCCGTCATCGAGGTCCGGGTCCGGCTGTCCCCCGTCGTCGGGGTCCTGCTCCTCCGGGCCCTGTACGTAGCGCAGGACGCCCCACATGCCGTGCTCGTCGGCGTGCGGGGCGTGGCTCGCGCACTCCTGGAGTTCCTTGGTGAGGGCGGGCGCGTCGATGCCGGAGCCGATCAGGACGAGCTGGGTCAGCCGTTCGGCGCCGGTCCCCGTACCGGGACCGGAACCGGTGGGCGGCCAGGGCTCCGGGTAGAAGCGCAGGAAGCGCCCGACGGCGTGCACGAGGTAGCGGTTGCGCGGATCGTACGGACCGAAGTCGACGTACCCCTTGATCCGGTACAGGCCCTCGGGCCGGCTGTCCAGGAACCGCATCAGGCGCCGCGGGTCCAGCGGGACGTCGGAGACGAACGACAGGCTGTCGTAGGCGCTGTGCAGATGGTCGGCGTGGCCGCCGGTCCGGGCGTGGTCGTGCAGGTCGTCGAAGGACAGCTGCCCCACGCGCTCCTCGGCCGGCCGGCAGTCGAAGAGGAACTCGGGGTCGACGCGGCCGTAGGTGGCCGGGACGACTGCGGCCCGGTCGGTGAGCGAGCCGACCAGGTCGAGCACCCGCTCGCCGCCGTCCGGGGCCCGGTCGAGCTTGTTGACCACGACCAGGTCGGCGAGGGCCAGGTGCCGGTCGATCTCGGGGTGCCGGGCCCGCGTCCCGTCGAACTCGGCGGCGTCGACCACCTCGACCAGACCGCCGTAGACGATCCCCGGCAGTTCGCTGGCGAGCAGCATGCGCACCAGTTCCTGGGGTTCGGCGAGGCCGCTGGCTTCGATGACGATGACGTCGACGCCGGCCTCCGGCCGGGCGAGCCGTGCCAGGTAGACGTCGAGTTCGCCGGGGTCGACGGCACAGCACAGACAGCCGTTGCCGAGCGAGACGGTGGAGTCCCCGAGTGCGCCGGCCACCGCCATCGCGTCGATCTCGATGGCGCCGAAGTCGTTGACGATCGCGCCGATGCGGCTGCCCCCGGAGCGGTGCAGCAGGTGGTTGAGGAGCGTGGTCTTTCCGGAACCGAGGAATCCGGCGAGGATGACCACCGGGATCTGCGGGGCCGGAACCCGCGGGGTCGGACTCTGCCCCAAGGTGCTGCCTCTCTGACATCTGCCGGACCGTGTGCCACCCCAGAATACGAGTCCCGGTGACGCCTCGGAGTGAACGATTGTCAGCGGCGTACGCGGGGGAGACGGTGGAGAAGGCGCCGGTGCGTGCGACCCCGCTTCCCTCCGTGCGCCGCCTCTCCGCCTCCCCGCCGATCAGAGCCGCTCGGCACTCTGGAGGTGGCAAGCGCCGCCCATCGCTCGCCGGTCCCCGTCACCCGCCCCGCACGCGACGACCGGCGGACGGTCGCCTGATACGGGGGTTGACATGGCCACACTGAAGAACCTCTCGGGGAGGTTCGGCTCCGCCGCGACCGGCCTGCTGGCCGCGACGGCCGGACTGGCACTGGCCGCACGTCAGCGGCGATTCGGGCCGGCACGCCTGCGTGCTCGGCAACTGGATCTCCACGCCAAGCAGCTGGAACTGGAGGAGCTGGCCCTCCGGCGCAAGTCCCTCGCACATCAGCAGCGCATGCACTGGGAGCTGCTGACCCGGGCGATCGACGACCCGTCACTGGCCGAGGTCATCGACACGTACGACAAGGACATACCGCTGGAGCGGCGCCGTCAGTTCTTCTACGCCAACGCCTGGTACGTGTACCTGTACCACGTGCACCGGGCCGGGCTCCTGGACCGGGAGGAGCTGTACGCGGCGCTGCGGGAGTTCTTCCAGAGCCCGGTCTTCCGCGAGTACTGGGAAGCGTCACGGCACATGCGCGCCTCCCTCAGCGAGACCTCCGAAGAAGCCCGCATGGGGCACATGGTCGACGGTCTCGTCCAGGACCTCGACGAGGCCGACACCGATGAGTGGTGGGTCGTCGGCACACCCCCCAGCGACTGACACCCGCACCCCGGAGGGGCCGAGGAGGAGTCAACACGGGAGCGCCAGGGCACACGGCAGAGCGTTTTTCGGCCATCCGGCATCGGGGATATCGCGGGCACCAGTAGCGTAAGGTCCCCCCAACCTGCCCAACCTCTAGGACCGGTACCTTTGAAGATCGTGCGCCGCATCGGTGTGCCCCCGAGCGCCCGTGGCAGTACCTCGGGATCCACCTGCCCCGATGTGTTCGAACTGAGTGACGGCAACTTCGCCGTCATCGGCACCGAGGCCACCGAGGCGCTGGAACGCGAACTGCCCGCCGACGCCGCCCGTGCCGACTACGAACGCATCGTCGTCGTGAGCCGGGAAACCCTCGTACGCGCCAAGGCGGACATCCCCGACGCCTGACCCACCACCCGCCCCGGCCGCACCCACCAGTGCCGAGCCGGACCGACCACCCGGCGAGCAGCCCGGCACCCCGTCCTGCTCGACGCTCCACCGATGAGGCCTGGCGCCAGAACACGGCACCAGGCCACACGCGTGTCCGGGACCAGCGCGCACGCTCCGCGTCCGCTCCGGCGTCACTCCACCGGCGGCTGTTCGAGTGCGGCGAGAAGTCGTCCCACTCAACTCAGGTTAGGCTCACCTCTGTGAGTAGGTGCTCAACCGTCTCCCAGGACCTCGACGAGCCCGTTTCGGGAACCGCGGCGACCGCCCGGACCTGGCTGCTGCTGGAGCAGCCCGGTCCGTGGGGTGTCAAGGCGCTCACATCGAGCCACCTGGATCCCGCCCTGGGCCGTGCCCTGGAGAAGGCCACGCGCGGCACGGGCGTGCGGATCGCGCTCATCCGCCGCCCCGGGCGTCACGCGGACCCCGGCGCGTCCGCCGAGCGACGGGTCTACACGGCTCACACCGCGCCGGGGAACGCCTGGCTGCGCGCCGCCACGGTCGCCGACCCCGCCCGCCTGCTCGACCTGGACTTCGCCGCGCTCGGCCGGGGCGACCACCGCGGTTTCGACACCGTGCTCCAGGGCGGGCCGCACACCGGCGACCCGCTCGTCCTCGTCTGCACCAACGGCAAGCGCGACCGGTGCTGTGCGCTGCTGGGCCGGCCGCTGGCCGCGGAACTCGCCGCTACCGGCACCGAGGGCGTCTGGGAGGTCACCCATCTGGGCGGCCACCGGTTCTCGCCGACCGTGCTGGTCCTGCCGTACGGATACGCGTACGGCAGGGTCGACGCCCAGGCGGTCGGGGAGGTCCTGCGGGGCGTCCGGGACAAGCGGATCGTCCTCGCGGGGTGCCGTGGCAGCTCGGCCTGGGAGCGGCCCGGGCAGGCCGCCGAGCTGGCGGTCCGAGCGGCGGTGGGCGAGTACGCGGCCGAGACGCTCAGCGTCGTGCGTACCGACGGTGCGGCACCGCGCTGGCAGGTGACCGTGGCCCACGCCGACGGGCGGCACTGGCGGGTCACGGTAGCCCAGGGCGCGTCGCTGCCGCCGCGCCCGGAGAGCTGCGGGGCGTCGGTCCTCGGCTCACCGGCGCGGATGGAGATCACCGGGATCCGTGAACTGGCGGTGGCGACGGCAGTGGCACTGGCCGGCTGACCGGCTGACCGGCTGCCGGGACTCGGCCGATGCCGCTGGGCGGCTGCCGGGGCTTCGGTGCCGCTGGGCTTCTCCCGGGGGCTTCGGTGCCGATGAACGCCCGCCGGGGGTCTGGTGCCGCTGACCGGCTGCGAAGGGGGCTTCGGTGCCACTGACCGACTGCTGGGGCTTCGGTGCCGCTGACCGGGGGCTTCGGTGCCGCTGGGGATCTCCCGGGGCCTTGATGCGACTGGCCGCCGACCGGGGGCTCGATGCCACGCACCGCCTGCCGGGGCTCCGCTGCCGCTGGCATTCTCCCGCGGCCTGATGCCACTGACCGCCGGCCGGGGGCTCGATGCCGCTGACCGCCCCCGGGGCCCCGATGCCACGGACCGCCTGTCGGCGCCCCGGCGCCACTGGGATTCTCCCGCGGCCATGACACGACTGGCCGCCCCCGGGGCCCGATGCCACGCGGGGGCCTCCCGCTCCCGTGCTTCCGGTAGATCCGCGTCACACCGTCTTCGGCTGGGTGCCCGCACCACGTACCGTCGAGGGCCATGAGCCCCACTCCTCCCCCGCGCCGCCTGCGCCTCGGTCTGCCACGGCGGGTGTTCTCCCAGGTGCTGCTGATGCAGCTGGCGATCGCCGCCGGAGTCGCGGTGCTGGCCACCGGGCTGTTCCTCGCGCCGCTCGGTGATCAGCTGGACGACCAGGCGATGCGCCGGGCACTGGCCATCGCGCAGACGACCGCGCAGCAGCCGCAGCTCGCGGCGGAGCTGCGGAGCACCCCCGCGACGGCGGACGGTCCGGTCCAGCGGGAGGCGGAACGGATCCGGAAGGCCACCGGGGCGGAGTACGTCGTGGTACTGGACCGGCGGGGCGTGCGCTGGTCGCACACCGATCCCGACCGGATCGGCGCGGCCGTGTCCACCGATCCGGGCGAGGCCCTGGCCGGGCACGAGGTGATGGAGATCGACGAGGGCACCCTGGGCCGCTCGGCCCGCGGCAAGGTGCCGCTGCGCGACGGTGACGGCGACATCGTCGGGGCGGTCTCGGTCGGGATCGCCTACGACAGCGTCCGGGCCCGTCTGCTGCACGCCGTCCCCGGACTGTTCGCGTACGCCGGGGGCGCGCTGGCGGTCGGCGCGCTGGCCGCCTGGCTGATCGCGCGCCGGGTCCAGCGGCAGACCCGTGACCTCGCCTTCTCCGACATCTCGGCGCTGCTCTCGGAGCGCGAGGCGATGCTGCACGGCATCCGGGAGGGCGTCGTCGCCCTGGACCGGGCGGGCCGTGTCCGCCTCCTCAACGACGAGGCGCGGCGCCTGCTGGACGTCGGTGACGAGGCCGTGGGCCGCACCCCCGGCGAGGCGCTCGGCGAGGGACGTACGGCCGATGTGCTCGCCGGCCGGGTCACCGGCACCGACCTGCTCACCGTCCGCGGCCCGCGCGTGCTGGTCGCCAACCGGATGCCCACCGGCGACGGCGGCGCCGTGGCCACCCTGCGCGACCGCACCGAGCTGGAACAGCTCGGCCGGGAACTGGACTCCACGCGCGGCCTGATCGACGCCCTGCGCGCCCAGGACCACGAGCACGCCAACCGCATGCACACCCTGCTGGGACTGCTCGAACTGGAGATGTACGACGACGCCGCGGAGTTCGTCGGCGAGGTGGTCGGCAACCACCGGGCCACCGCGGAACAGATCACCGAGCGGATCACCGACCCGCTGCTGGCCGCGCTGCTCGTCGGCAAGGCGACCGTCGCGGCCGAGCGCGGCGTCACCCTGTGGGTGTCGGACCGGACCCGGCTGCCGGACCGGCTGATCGACCCGAGGGGACTCGTCACGGTCGTCGGCAACCTGGTCGACAACGCCGTCGACGCCGCCGCGGGCACCCGGCACGCGCGCGTGGAGGTGGAACTGCGGGGCGAGGGACGTACGGCGGTGCTGCGCGTGCGCGACACGGGGCCGGGTGTGCCGGCCTCGCAACGCGAGGTGGTGTTCACGGAGGGCTGGTCGACCAAGGAGCCTCCGGCGCACCGCCGGCGGGGGATCGGGCTCTCCCTGGTCCGGACGTTCGCCGAGCGGCAGGGCGGCAGCGCGGTGGCCGGCGAGGCTCCCGGCGGGGGCGCCGAGTTCACGGTCGTCCTGCCCGAGGCACTGGCCGAGCCCGGCCCCGTGGCAACCGCCACCGAGCCCGGCCCCACGGCAACCGCCACCGGACCCGCTCCCGCGGCAGCCGCCTCCCTGCCCTCGCCCCGGCCGGACGTCACCGTGCCCTCGTCCCGGCCGGACGTCACCGTGCCCTCGTCCCGGCCGGACACCGGGGCCGACGGCGAGGAGGAGTCGCGATGATCGAGGTCCTGGTCGTGGACGACGACACCCGCGTCGCACGCGTGAACGCCGCCTACGTCGAGAAAGTACCGGGCTTCCGCGTGGCCGCCCAGGCACACAGCGCGGCCGAGGCCCTGCGGCGGCTGCAGACCCTGCCCCGCCTCGACCTCGTACTCATGGACCACTACCTGCCGGACCGGACCGGTCTGACGGTCGTCCAGGAGATGCGCCGGCGTGGCCACCAGACCGACGTGATCATGGTGACGGCCGCGCGGGACCGGGCGACCGTACAGGCGGCGATGCGCCAGGGCGCGCTGCAGTACCTGGTCAAGCCGTTCGCCTTCGCGGGCCTGCGCGTCAAGCTGGAGGCGTACGCGGAGCTGCGCCGCGCCCTGGACGGCGGCGGCGAGGCGGAACAGGCCGAGGTGGACCGGATGTTCGGGGCCCTGTCGGCATCGTCGGAGCCCGGGCTGCCCAAGGGCCACTCCCCCACCACCGCGGAGCTGGTGCGCCAGTGCCTGATGCGGGCCGAGGGGTCTCTGTCGGCCCAGGAGATCGCCGAACGGACCGGCGTGAGCCGGCAGACCGCCCAGCGCTATCTGAAGCTCCTGGAGCGCACGGGACGGGCCAGACTGACCCTGAGATACGGCGACGCCGGCCGCCCGGAACACCGGTATGTGTGGGCGACCCACACCTGAGGCCCGCCTGACCACGTCACGTCACGTCACGCTCTCGTCCGCCCTCCCCCTCGGCAACCGTCGACGGAGGACGACGAACCGGTACGGCACCACGGACGAGCCGGTACGGCACCACAGGCGTGCGGGCCCCCCGTCACACGGCTCCCGCCCCCGTCAGTGCCCGTACCTCGGTCTCCGCGTGCTTGGCCCGGTCCGCGGGCTCGGCGGAGGTGACGGTGCCGAGCCAGCCCGCGACGAAACCCAGCGGGATGGAGACCAGGCCGGGGTTCTGCAGCGGGAAGCACTGGAAGTCGGCGTCCGGGAACAGGGCCCCGGGGCTGCCCGACAGCACCGGCGACACCAGCACCAGCACCACCGCCGGGACCAGACCGCCGTAGACCGCCCACACGGCGCCGCGTGTGGTGAAGCGGCGCCAGAACAGTGAGTACAGCAGGACCGGCAGGTTGGCGGAGGCGGCCACGGCGAAGGCGAGGCCCACCAGGAAGGCGACGTTGAGGTCCCTGGCCAGCAGCCCGAGGGCGATCGCCACCGCCCCGACGCCGACCGCGGCGCAGCGGGCCACGGCCACCTCGCCGCGCGGCTCAGCGCGGCGGCGGCGCAGCGAGGCGTACAGATCGTGGGCCACGGACGCGGAGGAGGCCAGGGTGACTCCGGCGACCACCGCGAGGATCGTGGCGAAGGCGACCGCGGCGACGACCGCGAAGAGCACGGTTCCGCCGGTGGAGTCGGGGCCGCCGCCGAGGTCGAGCGCCAGCAGCGGCACCGCCGTGTTCCCGGCCGCGCTGGACTGCCGTACGGCGTCCGGTCCGACGAGGGCGGCCGCACCGAACCCGAGGACGATCGTCATCAAGTAGAACCCGCCGATCAGTCCGATCGACCAGACCACCGACCGCCGGGCCGCCCGGGCGGTGGGCACGGTGTAGAAGCGGGACAGGATGTGCGGCAGCCCGGCGGTGCCCAGGACCAGGGCGAGCCCGAGGCTGATGAAGTCGAGACGGGCGGTCCAGTCCCCGCCGTACTTGAGCCCTGGCGCCAGGAACGCCTCACCGTGCCCGCTGCGCGCGGCCGCGCTGAGCAGCAGTTCGTTGAAGTCGCCGTGGAAGCGGACCAGGACCAGCGCGGTCAGCGTCATCGTGCCGCCGAGCAGCAGCACCGTCTTCACGATCTGGATCCAGGTGGTGGCCCGCATCCCGCCCAACGACACATAGACGACCATGAGCGCGCCGACTCCTACGACGGTCCAGGCCCGCGCCGCCTCGCCGGTGCCGCCGAGCAGCAGCGCGACCAGGCTGCCCGCGCCCACCATCTGCGCCACCAGGTACAGCACGGACACGGTGACCGATGAAGTGCCCGCGGCGATCCGCACCGGCCGCTCCCGCATCCGCGCCGCCACCACGTCGGCGAGGGTGAACCGCCCGCAGTTGCGCACCAGTTCCGCGACGAGGAACAGCACCACGAGCCACGCCACCAGGAAGCCCACCGAGTAGAGCATGCCGTCATAGCCGTAGAGCGCGATCAGGCCGGAGATGCCGAGGAAGGAAGCGGCGGACATGTAGTCCCCCGCGAGGGCGAACCCGTTCTCCGACGGGGAGAACAGACGGCCGCCCGCGTAGAACTCCTCCGTCGATCCCCGCCGGTTGCGGCCCACCCAGGTGGTGATCCCCAGCGTGACCCCCACGAAACAGCTGAACAGCACCAACGCCAGCGTCTGATGCTCCCCGGTCATGCCGCGCCACCCCGGGCCCGGGCCCGTTCCTGCGTGTGCCAGCGGAGCTCCAGCGCCGCCCGGTCCCGGCGGAGCCGTGCGTGCCGGGTGTAGGCCCAGGTCAGCAGAAAGGTGGTGAGGAACTGACCGAGCCCGGCGAGCATCGCCACGTTCACGGCCCCCGCCACCGGCCGGCCCATCAGCCCCGGCGCGGTCGTGGCGGCCACCAGGTAACCCAGATACCACACGAGGAAGCCGGCCCCCGCCGGTACCACGAACCTTCGATACCGGCTGCGCACCTCCTGGAACGCCGCGCTCCCCTGCACCTCCAAGTAGGCCTCGGTCGTGGCCGTGACCGCAGCCTCAGCCGTGCGCGTGGCCCGCGTCGCGGACGTGGGCGAGACCGCGGCCGGGGCGCCGCCGCCCGGTGCCGGTCGCGTCGGCGACGGGGGAACCGGCGTCGCCGTGCCGGCCGATTCCGCCACCTCACCCCATCCGGAGGCGAGGGCGTCGTACCAAGGGTCGTCATAGGCCCCCGCCTCACGGAGGCGATCATTGCTTGACTGCATGCCCAAGAATGGACAGAACGGGAAGATCCCCGACTCATCTTCCTCCCGCTCTTCACCCCTTCAGGTGACTCACCCCGCCGGTGGCCGTACAAGCCCCTTCCCATAGGCGTAACGGACCGCCTGTGCACGGTCCTTGATCCCGGTCTTGGCGAACAGGTTGTTGATGTGGGTCTTCACTGTCGCGGTGGAGACATGCAGCCTGCGGGCGATCTCCTGGTTGCTGAGTCCTTCCGCGATCAGCACCAGCACCTCGGTCTCCCGCGTGGTGAGCCCGTCCGGCACCTCGGCCGGCGGTGCGGGACGCGCTTCCGGTTCCGACAGTCTCTCCAGCAACCGGCGCTGGATACCCGGAGACAGGCCGGCATCCCCGGAGAGCACACTGTGAACGGCCCGTACGATCTCCTCCCCGCCCGCGTCCTTGGTGAGATAACCGCGCGCCCCCGCTCGCAGGGCCGGGAACAGCGACTCGTCGTCCACGTACGTCGTGAGAACCACGACCTGCGTTCCAGGGTGCTCGGCCCGAATCCGCCGGGTCGCCTCGACCCCGTCGCACCGCGGCATGCGCAGGTCCATCAGCGCCACGTCCGGAGCCAGTTCGGCCACCAGCCGCACCGCCTCCTCACCGTCGCCCGCGGCGCCCACCACCTCGACACCCGGTAGCAGCCCCAGCAGCATGACGATGCCCTCGCGCACCACCGTCTGATCGTCCACGACCAGGACCCGGGCGTCCTTGCCGCCCCAAGAGCCCTCGTCCCGGGCGTCCTTGTCCCGGTCCTCTCCCGTCATACGGGGACCTTCAACGTCACCACGAACCCCTCCTCGCCCGGTCCTGCCCGCAGCGAGCCACCCAGCAGTTCGGCACGCTCCCGCATACCCATAAGACCGTAGCCGCCTCCCGTGCCTGCCAGTTCACCGGTTCCGCCGCCCGAGTCGCTGACGTCCAGGGTCACTTCGTGCCCGCCGTAGTCGAGGACCATCCGGACCTCCGCGCCCGGAGCGTGCTTACGGACGTTGGTCATCGCCTCCTGGGCGACCCGGCGTACGGTCTGCGACGCCTCGGCCGGCAGCGGCCGACGCTCACCCGTAATGGTGACTGTCGCACGGGCGCCGTCCGGTGTGCCCACGAGTTGCTCCAGGAAATCCTCCAGTGGCGTCAGCTCACCGCGCAGGGCGGACAGCGCCTGCCGGGTCTCGGCGAGTCCGTCGCGGGCCATCCCCCGGGCTGCCACCACTCGTTCCAGGATCTGCTCCCGCTCCGCTCCCCTCTCGATCAGCAGCCGCGCCGCCTCCAGGTGCACCATCTGTGCCGACAGACTGTGCGCCAGCACATCGTGGATCTCCCGGGCGATACGGGCGCGTTCGGCGAGCGCCGCCGACTCCGCCTCGGCCGCCCGCGCGGCACGCTCCTGGGCGAGCATCCGCTGTGCGTGTCCCCGGGCCTCCGCGTCGAGCCGCAGGACGTACCCGCCCAGGGCCAGCCCGGCCGCCAAGGCGGCGCTGCTCGCCCAGGAGTTGTCGCTGACCATGGCGTAGGCGGCGAAAGCCACCAGGTCCACGGGCAGCGCCACCACGAGGGGGAGCCGCTCCAGCGCGATGACCGCACATCCACACCACAGGACCGCAGCGGGGATGTCGAAGCCGACGGCCTGGGCGATGCCCCCAAGACCGAGGAGAACCGCCACGAGGCACAGGGACGGCCGGAGCCGGTGTGCGAGCGTGGTCCGGAAGAGCGCCCAGGCCACCACCACGGACAGCAGAACCACCGCTGTCGCACCGACCGCGTCCCACCCGTTTTCACCGCCGGCGACCGCTCCCCACAGGAGCGCACCCAGCCCCAGCACCCGTACGACGACGGCCAGCAGGCGCCGGTGAGCCGAGCGCCTCTCGCGCCCGAGCGCTTCCTTGGACGGCCACCGCGTCCAGGCGTTCTCCGTCACACAGGTTCCTTCCGAGTGGACCAGGACACGCCGGCACCGTATATCGCGGCCGAGGGGGCCATCGGGCGCACCGTGCGCAGACGCCAGGCCAGAGTCGCGGAGCGGGCCAGCAGGGTGGCCGCGAGGGCGAGCAACAGGGCGGGAGTGTCCTGACGCACGCCCAGGACCGAACCGAGGAGGAACACGGCCACGCGGACGGCTATGCCCACGCCCCACACCGCGGCGGTCGCCTTGCTGCCCTTGCTCCAGACGGTGCCGTCCGCCTCCGACCATATGCGGGTGGTCCAAGCCAGTCCCGCTCCGACCGCCGCCCCCAGGAGCAGTTCCATGACAAGCAGGGCCGCCGACGCGGTGTGGTGGTCGGCGCCGAGCAGTCCCGGCTGCTTCAGCGCGACCAGGGCCAGCACGACGGGCGCTGTCCACCAGCGCTTCTCCGTGTTGATCCGGCTCGGGCGGAACTGGCGAGAGACCACCAGGCCGACCACGGCCACGATCACCAGCGCGTCGACAACCCCGGACATCCAAGCCTCCGTGTACGAGAAGGGGAAGTCGGCAGTGAGTCCTGCCGACGCCTTCGACGTTACGGAAAGTGCCGGACCGGAAGATCGGAGCCCGGGTGGATCATGGGTGGAGCCTCGGAGCGATGGGCCTCCACCCACGGGTGGAGGCTGCCCGTCGGCCCCCTCCCACAGCAGCTCGGCACCTCAGTGGCTCGGTGACGCAATGGCTCGGGGGCGGGGGCTCCGCACTCCCTGCACCCCGGCGACCCCAGGCCCCGGGCCGCCACTCCGGGTCCCGGTAACGGACGCTCCGTGACTGTCCGTTACCGCTCGCTCCCTGCCCAGGCGCCGAGGCGCCTACGCGTCGATCCGCGACCGGTCGAGCGTCGCCGCCGAGTTGGAGATGAACTCCTTGCGGGGCGCGACGTCGTTACCCATCAGCAGGTCGAAGACCTGCTCGGCGGCCTCCAGGTCGGTGAGGTTGATCCTGCGCAGGGTGCGGCGCCGCGGGTCCATGGTCGTCTCGGCCAGCTGGTCGGCGTCCATCTCACCGAGGCCCTTGTAGCGCTGGATGGAGTCCTTGTACCGGACACCCTTGCTCTGGAACTCCATGAGCTTGTCGCGCAGCTCACGGTCCGAGTATGTGTAGACGTACTTGTCCTGGCCCTTCTTCGGCTGGGTGAGCTCGATGCGGTGCAGCGGCGGCACCGCGGCGAAGACCCGGCCGGCCTCGACCATCGGCCGCATGTAGCGGTGGAAGAGGGTCAGCAGCAGTGTGCGGATGTGCGAACCGTCGACATCGGCGTCGGTCATCATGATGATCTTGCCGTAGCGGGCCGTGTCGATGTCGAAGGTCCGCCCCGAGCCGGCCCCTATGACCTGGATGATCGCGCCGCACTCGGCATTCTTCAGCATGTCCGTCACGGACGACTTCTGGACGTTGAGGATCTTGCCGCGGATCGGCAGCAGCGCCTGGAACTCGGAGTTCCGGGCGAGCTTCGCCGTGCCGAGCGCGGAGTCTCCCTCGACGATGAACAGCTCGCTGCGGTCGACGTCGTCGCTGCGGCAGTCGGCCAGCTTGGCGGGGAGCGAAGAGGACTCCAGGGCCGTCTTGCGGCGCTGGGCGTCCTTGTGCTGGCGGGCGGCGATGCGGGTGCGGGCCGCGGCCACCGCCTTCTCCATGACGACCCGCGCCTGCTGGGCGGCGTCACGCTTGGTGGAGGTCAGGAACGCCTTGAGTTCCTTGGTGATCACGTTGTTCACGATGCGGCGGGCGGCCGAGGTGCCGAGCACCTCCTTGGTCTGCCCCTCGAACTGCGGCTCGGCCAGCCGAACCGTGACAACCGCCGTGAGCCCCTCGAGGGCGTCGTCCTTGACGATGTCGTCCTCGGCGACGCGGAGCAGCTTCTTGGCTCGCAGCACCTCGTTCATGGTCTTCGCGACGGCCTGCTCGAAGCCGGCGACATGGGTGCCGCCCTTGGGTGTGGCGATGATGTTGACGAACGACTTGACGGTGGTGTCGTAGCCGGTCCCCCAGCGCATCGCCACGTCGACGCCCAGGTCACGGGTGACCTCCGTGGGCGTCATCTGACCGTGCTCGTCCAGGACGGGGACCGTCTCCTTGAAGCTGCCCTGCCCGGTGAAGCGGAGGACATCGCAGATACCGCGGTCATTGGCCAGGTACTCGCAGAACTCACTGATGCCGCCGTCGAAGCGGAAGGACTCCTCGCCCTTGCTGCCGCCCTCACCGAGGCCGAACTCGTCCCGGACGACGATGGTCAGGCCGGGCACCAGGAAAGCGGTCTGGCGAGCCCGCTGGTGCAGCGTGTCGAGCGAGAGCTTGGCGTCCTTCAGGAAGATCTGCCGGTCCGCCCAGTACCGCACGCGCGTGCCACTGCGCGACTTCGGGATCTTCTTGGCCTTGCGCAGCCCGCTCTTCACCTCGAACTTGGCGTCCGCACCGCCGCCGGCGAAGGCACCGGGGACCCCTCGCCGGAAGCTGATGGCGTGGGTGTGACCGCCACGGTCCACCTCGACGTCCAGCCGCGCGGACAGGGCGTTGACCACGGAGGCGCCGACGCCGTGCAGACCGCCGGAGGCGGCGTACGAGCCACCGCCGAACTTGCCGCCGGCGTGCAGCTTGGTCATGACGACCTCGACACCGGAGAGGCCGGTCTTGGGCTCGACGTCGACCGGGATGCCGCGGCCGTTGTCGCGGACCTCCACCGAGCCGTCGTCGTGGAGGATCACGTCGATGTGGTCGCAGTAGCCACCGAGGGCTTCGTCGACGGAGTTGTCGATGATCTCCCACAGGCAGTGCATCAGACCACGACTGTCGGTCGACCCGATATACATACCGGGGCGCTTGCGCACGGCCTCGAGCCCCTCGAGGACGAGCAGGTGCCGCGCGGTGTAGTTGGAACCGTCCCGGTCTGCTCCTGCCAGCAGCGCAGTGGACGGCACGGACGTCTCGGCGGTCACGCGGTTCGCTCCTCGCTGAATTTCAGATGGGGCCCCATTGGGTAAGGGCGCGGCGTCGTTCACCGCTCAGAGGGTACCGAGCCCAGGTAGAGCCGTTGTAACGCCACCCTCGTCACGACGGCAGCCTAGTCCACAGTCGCATACCTGTTCGATCCCTCGATGGGGTGAAGTGCACATCACGTTCCCTTCGAGGCATGAACCATTTAGGCTCCGGGCACGTCCTCATGAACAACCGGCAAGCCAGCCGGCGGGGACCGACACTGACCGATAGCGCGAACCCGTACGACACATAGACACGCAATACGGCACATTCGCCGCCAACCGGCAACAGCTAGCCTCCTCGGAAAATTTTTTCGAGGAAAAGCCACGAGCGGGAACGTTTTGGGGCTGGTTGGATGTTGACCCTGGTACGACAGCTCGTCGAGCTAGAGAAGAGGCGACGTGACTACTGTTCTGACTTCCGCGAGCCCGCTGACGGCCGCCGACCGTTGCGACCGTTGCGGCGCCCAGGCGTACCTGCGCGTCGTCCTGCTGAGCGGCGGAGAACTGCTCTTCTGCGCCCACCACGGGCGCAAGTTCGAGCCGGAACTCAAGAAGATCGCCGCTGAGATACAGGACGAGACCGAGCGCCTGACCTCCGTTCCGGCAAGCGACTCGGAAGACGAGCGCTGACCTATCGCGTCCCACGACGAGCAGACCGGCACAGGCCGGTAAGGGCGGCCCACCTCCCCACCCGGAGGCGGGCCGCCCTCGCTCGCGTACAGCGCCCCTAGGGCCTGTCGTT
>NZ_JAGGOO010000091.1 GCF_018614415.1 Streptomyces sp. ISL-12 | reverse complement strand
GGGTACGTGGCCCGCAGTCCCGGACCTGGATACGCGGCCACGGTCCCCGGCGCTGGAACGCGGCCCGCAGTCCCCGGCGCTGGATGCACGGCCCACTATCCCGGGCACCGGATACGCGTGTGCTGACCACCCCGAACATGGTCTACACTGGTGACACACCGACGCGGGGTGGAGCAGCTCGGTAGCTCGCTGGGCTCATAACCCAGAGGTCGCAGGTTCAAATCCTGTCCCCGCTACTCAGGCCGATGGCCGGGTCCCTTTCGAGGGGCCCGGCCATCGGTGCGTCCGGGCCCCGGTGGGGACCCGGCCCCCCTGTCATCCGGACGGCCCCCCACCGCTCGCCGCCCGCCCCCGCTCCGGGAACCCTGGACGGGCGGGACGGCAAGCGGCGGCTACGTACATGGGTGGCGGGAGGCGAGCGGTGCGGCCTGGTGACGTGGACGAGGGACCGTACGCCAGGGCCGGCGGCCGGCTGCCCGGCGACCCGGTGCCCGACCCGGGCCTCGGCGACGCCCCGGTGCCCGTACCGCCCGCCCGGGGCCGACGGCGCCGGGCGCGGTACGGCGCCCGGATGACCCTCGTACGCCTCCTGCCCGTCCTGCTGATCGCCGTCGGCGCCACGTACGACCTGCTCACGCCCCGGTACTTCACCGCCGGCCCCCTCTACACCGCCGCGCCCCTGACCGCCGCCCCGCTCTACTCGCGTCGCGGCACCGTGCTCACCGGGGCGGTCACCGTCGCCGTCGTCATAGCCCTCCAGATCGGCCTCGGCGTCGCCCACCAGGTCGACTCCATCACCGAACTGGTCACCATCGCGGTGGTCGCGGTCCTCGCCGTCTTCGTCAACGCCCTGGTCCGCCGCAACGACGAACGGCTCGCCACCGCCCGCGAGATCGCCGAGGCGGCCCAGCGCGCGGTGCTCCCCGAGCCCGCCGAACGGCTCGGCGGCTTCGAGATCGCCGCCTGCTACGAGGCCGCGCAGGCGGACGCCTTCATCGGCGGCGACCTGTACGCGGTGCAGGACAGCCCGCGCGGGGTGCGGATGATCGTCGGGGACGTACGGGGCAAGGGGATGGGCGCGGTGGCCGCCGTCGCCGTCGTGATCGGGGCGTTCCGGGAGGCCGCCGAGCAGGAGTCGACGCTGGAGGCGGTGGCGCAGCGGCTGGAGCGTGCGCTGGCCCGCGAGGGCACCCGGCGCGAGGGCCTGGACGCCTTCGAGGGGTTCACCACCGCCGTCCTCGTCGAACTCCCGCACGGCGACGGGGTGGCCCGCATCGTCAACCGGGGGCATCCGCCGCCCCTGCTGTGCCACGCCGACGGCAGCCTGCGCGCCCTGAGCACCCGGGACGCGGCGCTGCCGCTCGGCATGGGGGAACTGGGCGTGTGGCCGGACCGCGCGGAGGAGACCGTCTTCCCCGCCGGGGCCACGTTGCTGCTCTACACCGACGGGGTGACCGAGGCCCGGGACGCCCGGGGCGAGTTCTACGATCCGGTGGCGCGGCTCAGCGGCCGGCGCTTCCGGCATCCGGGGGACCTGCTGGACACGCTCGCCGAGGACGTGCGCCGGCACTCCGGGGGCGGCATGGCGGACGACATGGCGCTGCTCGCCGTACGGCGGCCCGATCCGGGCGGCCTGGACGATTCCGGCGGCCTGGACGATTCCGGTGGCCTGGACGGTTCCGGTGGTGCCTGCGGTCACGAAGGGTGAGGGCATGGGCGCCCTCCGCATAACAATTGATGCACGGGCAGTTTCAAGGGGCGGTGCTGATCGCTGTGCGGGTGTACTGAAGCGGGGTCAACTCACCCCGTTTTCGCCGGTCATGCGGCCTTGGTTCCGGCCGGAAAGCTTAATGATCAAGAAGAACGGCTTGGAAACAGTGCCCCGCTTCTATTAACGTTCGATAACGCAGCGCGGTCGTCCCAGCCGTCACAGAAGGCGGCTCCGTGCGCACGCGCCGAATCCCGTAAGGGAACCGGGGAACCACCACCTTGGGGTGAATCGGGCGTATCCGGCCGTGGAAGCACGGCCTGTATACGCGCGTAGGAGACCTTCCCGCTCCGAACCCGTCAGCTAACCCGGTAGGCGGAGACGGAAGGAAAGGAGCACGCCCACGTGGCGTCCAACCGGCCTGCCCCCGAGGCCCCGTTCGTGCCGAACCAGCACGACCCCGCAACCTTCGGCTACGGCGCCTTCCGCCCCGACGAGGGCCCCTTCGAAGAGTGGAACCCCACCGCCGACACCGTCCGTCCCGTGCGCGGCAAGCACCGGGTCGCCAAGCAGCGCGGCGGACTGGCCCGCAGCTCCACCGTCCTCGGCGTCGGCGTCATAGCGGCCGTGGGCGCCGGCGGCATGGCCAGCGCGCAGACCGGCAAGCCGCCGGTGTCGATCTCCATGCCCGACCTGCCGTCCGTGGGCTCGATCATCTCGGACGACGACTCCGCCGGGGACACGGCGGACGAGGGGGCGGCCACCCCGCTCAGCATCGCCGCCGTCGCCGCGGACGAAGCCGAGGAGGGCACCGCCACCGCCGGTGAGTCGCTCCGGGCCCGGATCATGGCGCAGGCCGAGCAGCAGCAGAACCAGGTCGAGACCAAGGCCGCCGAAGAGGCTGCCGCCGCCGCCGAGAAGAAGGCCGCCGCGGCCGCCGCCGAGGCCGAGAAGAAGGCCGCCGCGGCCGCCGCCGAGGCCGAGAAGAAGGCCGAGGCCAAGGCCGCCGCCGCCAAGAAGAAGGCGGCGGCGGAGGCCGCGCAGAAGGCCGAGGCCGCACGGCTCGCCAAGCTGGCCAAGCAGTACGCGCTGCCGACCTCCTCGTACACCATCACCTCCACGTTCGGGCAGGCCGGCGCCTACTGGTCCTCCGGCTACCACACCGGCCTCGACTTCGCCGCCCCCACCGGCACGCTCATCAAGGCCGTGCACACCGGGACCATCACCGAGGCGGGCTGGGCCGGCTCCTACGGCTACCGCACGATCCTCACCCTCGACGACGGCACCGAGGTGTGGTTCTGCCACCAGTCCTCGATCAGCGTCAGCGTCGGCCAGAAGGTCAGCACCGGCGACGTCATCGGCCGCGTCGGCGCCACCGGCAACGTCACCGGCGCCCACCTCCACCTGGAGGTCCACCCGGACGGCTCCACCTCCGGCATCGACCCGATGGCCTGGCTGCAGAGCAAGGGCCTCAACCCCTGAGCCGTCCCCCTTCCCGGGACACCTGATCCCCGGCGGTCCTGACGGCGACCCCCCGACGTCAGGGCTGCCGGTTCACGGGCGGTACGGGTGAGGTGCGTACGGCTGAGGTGCGTGGGGCTGGCGTGCGTACGGCTGGTACGGGGGCGGCTGGTACGGGTGTGGTGCCGGCGCCGGGTGCCCGTACGTGCCGTACGTGCCGTACGTGCCGGACACCGGCCAGGGCGCCGCGGCCACCGGGACCGGCGGGGCCGTGGCCCGTGCCGCGTGGGCCAGCGCCGGGCGTGCCGTCTCCCGTCGGCGCCACAGCTCGTGCAGCAACTCCCGCTCCCGTACGACGAAGTCGGCGCCCGTCCGGCCGCGCCGGCCCCGGTGCCGCAGGAACGCCAGCTCGGTCGCGTACGCCTCGTACTCCGCCACCGCCCGCGCCGCCTCCTTCCCGGCGTGGCGGCGGGCGTGGGCACGGGCGAGGCGCCGGGCCCGCATCGAGCCGAGCGCGTACGGCTCCGCCGGGGTCAGCCAGCCGGCCGCCGCGTAGGCGGGCAGTTCGGCGCGTACGGTGACCAGTTCGCGCTGCCGGGACCAGACCGCCAGCCAGGTCAGCAGCCCGAACACCGGCACCATGAACGTCGCGTACACGATGAAGAAGCCGTACTCCCCGAGGGCCGAGGAGCCGTTCCACAGCGCGTGCATGCCCATCGCGAGCAGCAGGCCGGCCAGCGGGAGCAGGACGTGCCGGGCCCGGCGGCGGTCGCCGCGCAGGGCGGCGAGACCGAAGCCGAGGCCGGTGAGCACCGTGAACAGCGGGTGCGCGAACGGCGACATGACGACGCGGACGAAGAACGTCGCCGCGGTGACGGAGGCGATGCCGCTGCCGCCGGTGAGCTGGTCGGTGCCGAACGCGTTGCCCAGGTAGAGGATGTTCTCGGTGAACGCGAAGCCGGTGGCGGTGAAGCCGGCCAGGACGACGCCGTCGAGGAGCCCGGTGACGTCGTGCCGGCGGAAGAGGAAGACCAGCAGGACGGCGGCGGCCTTCGCGGACTCCTCCACGACCGGGGCTATCACGGTGGCGCCCCAGGTGTCCGCGCCGGCCGGATCGGCGGTGGCCGTCGCTATCCAGCGGGTCGCGAAGCTGTTGGCCACGATGGCGGTCAGCGCCGCCGCGCAGGCGCCCCAGGCGAAGCAGAACACCAGGTTGCGCCAGGGGCCCGGCGCCACCCGGTCCAGCCAGCGGAAGGCGGCGAGCAGCAGCGGGACCGGCAGCACGGCGAGGCCGAGGCCGACCAGGAACCCCTCGGTGCCGGTCTGCTCGCGCACCAGGGCCAGGATGACCAGCCCGGAGAGCGCGAGCAGCGTGGTCAGGGCGCCGTAGCGCACCCAGCGGCGCTGCCACCAGTGCCGCGGGGGCGGCGCTGGTGGCGGGGACGGGGAGCTGGTGGCCACGGCATCGATCCTGACGAGAGGGGGCGCCGCCCTGGCTTCAGGCGCCGGCGGGGGGTCGGTCCTGGTGCGGTACGCGGCGGAAGAGCAGGTCGTTCACCACATGTCCCTTGTCCAGTCCCTGGCCCTCGAAACGGGTCAGCGGGCGGTGCGCGGGACGGGGCGCGAAACCGCCGTCGGGCGCGGTGTTCTCGAAGGCGGGGTGCGCGGTGAGGACATCGAGCATCTGCTCGGCGTACGGCTCCCAGTCCGTGGCGCAGTGCAGCAAGGCCCCCGGTCTGAGCCGGGAGGCGGCCAGGGTCAGGAACTCCGGCTGGATCAGCCGGCGCTTGTGGTGCCGCTTCTTGGGCCAGGGGTCGGGGAAGTAGACGCGCAGGCCGGACAGGGAGTCCGGGGTGAGCATCTCGCCGAGCAGGATGACCGCGTCGCCGTTGCCCACCCGGACGTTGGTCAGGCCCTTCTCCTCGGCCAGCGCCAGCAGGTGGCCCTGGCCGGGGGTGTGCACGTCGACGGCGAGCACGTTGGTCCCCGGGTCGGCGGCGGCCATCTCGGCGGTGGCCTCGCCCATGCCGAAGCCGATCTCCAGGACCACGGGGCGGTCGTCGCCGAACAGCTCGGCGAGGTCGAGGACCCGCTGCCCGTCGATGTCCAGCCCCCACACCGGCCACAGCCGCTGCAGGGCGTCCGCCTGCCCGGCGGTGACCCGGCTGCGCCGGGGCTGGAAGCTGCGGATCCGCCGCTCGAAGTGATCACCGGCGGGATCGGCCCGGGGGCCGTCCGGGAAACGGGGCTCGCCCCTGCGACGGGGGTGCCGGGGAGCTGCGGGGGTGGGGTGCGAATCAGACACAGTGGGATCGATATTACGGGGGCGGGGGCGGGGGAGGAGGGGACGGGCGGGCGACGGGCCGGTGGGTCCGGGTCGGGTGCGGTCCGAGGTCCGGCCGGGGGTCGGCCAGGGGTCGGCCAGGGATCGGCCAGCGGGCTGGCCGGGGGGCTGGCCGGGGCCCCGGCACAGTCCAGCAGACGTTCGGCAGGGTTCAGCAGAGGCCCGGCAGGGACTCAGGCCGGCCCGAGCGCCGTGAGCGCGCGGTGGGCCACCTCGCGGCCGATGGGCAGCGCGGCGGTCGCGGCGGGGGACGGGGCGTTGAGGACGTGGACCGCGCGGGGCGTCTCCCGGATCAGGAAGTCGTCCGCCAGGGTGCCGTCCGGCAGCACCGCCTGGGCCCGTACCCCGGCCGGCGCCGGTACCAGGTCGTCCTCCGTCACCGCGGGCAGCAGCCGCCGTACCGCCGTCGTGAACGCCGCCTTCGACAGCGAGCGGTGCAGCTCCCCGGCGCCGTACCGCCAGTGTCTGCGGGCTATGTGCCAGGAGCCCGGCCAGGCGAGGGTGGCGGCCAGCTCGCGGGGCCGGACCGTGCCCCAGCCGTACCCCTCCCGGGCGAGGGCGGGCACCGCGTTGGGGCCGAGGTGGACGCTGCCGTCGATGCCCCGGGTGAGGTGCACGCCGAGGAACGGGAACGCCGGGTCGGGCACCGGATAGACCAGGGAGCGCACCAGCTCCGGGCGGGCCAGCTCGTAGTACTCGCCGCGGAAGGGGACGATCCGCATGCCGGGGTCGTCGCCGGTGAGGCGGGCGACCTCGTCGCAGTACAGCCCCGCGCAGTTGACCAGGACCCGGCCGCGGACCACGTCCCCGGCGCGGGTGCGGACGGCGACGCCGAGGTCCGGGCGGCGGTCGACGCGCCGCACCTGCGCGCCGTAGCGGATCTCCGCGCCGGAGGCGGCCGCCAGCTGCCGGGCGACGGCGACGTAGTCGCAGACTCCGGTGGTGGCGACGTGTATCGCGGCCAGGCCCCGCACCTCGGGCTCGTGCTCCGTGATCTGGGCGGGGCCCAGCTCCCGCACCGGTATGCCGTTCTCCCGGCCGCGCTGGACGAGGGCGTGCAGCCGGGGCAGCTCGGCGCGGTCGGTGGCGACGATCAGCTTGCCGGTGACGGCGTGGGCGATGCCGTACTCCGCGCAGAACTTGACCATCTCCGCGGCGCCCCGCACCGCGAACCGGGCCTTGAGGGAGCCGGGGCGGTAGTAGACGCCGCTGTGGATCACCCCGCTGTTGCGGCCGGTCTGGTGGCGGGCCGGGCCCGGTTCCTTCTCCAGGACCGTGACCCTGGTGCCGGGCGCGGCGCGCGAGATCGCGTACGCCGTCGACAGGCCGACGATCCCGCCGCCGATCACCAGCACGTCGCAGTCGTACGTGGCTGCACTCTGTGGCCGCACCTGTTCCACCTCCCGGGTTCGATACTGCACTGCGCCACTGACAACGCCCTCAAACCCGGGGACGGAACACTCGCGTCAGGCGGGGGCCATCAGCAGCGGACGGGCGCGCTCGCGCAGCTCGGCCACGCGCGGCTCGTCGCCGTAGGGCTCCAGCCGGTGCAGGAGGTCCTTGACGTACTCCGTGGTGCGGGCGGAGGAGATCCGTCCGGCCACCTCGACGGCGCGTACGCCCTGCTCGCAGGCGGCGTCCAGGTTCCCCGACTCCAGCTCGGCGACGGCCGACACGACCAGGCGCAGGCCGTGCGAGCGCACGTACTCCTCCGTGGGTTTGGACAGCGCCTGCTCGGTGAAGCGGCGGACCTGGCGGGGCGCCTTGAGGTCGCGGTAGCACTCGGCGGCGTCGGCGGCGAAGCGGTCGTAGGAGTAGAAGCCGAGCCAGTTCGGGTCGTTGTCGCCGGGGCGGGCGCGCTCCAGCCAGCTCTCGGCCGCCTTCAGCGCCCCGCCGGCCGCCTGGGCGTCGTTCGCGCGCGCGTGGGCCCGCGCTTCCACCAGGCGGAAGAAGCTCATGGTGCGGGCCGTCGCCAGGCCCCGGTTGCGCTCCAGGGCGGCCTGCGCGAGGTCGACGCCCTCGTCACCGAAGCCCCGGTAGGTCGCCTGGAGCGACATCGATGCCAGGACGTAGCCGCCGAGGGGCACGTCGGCCGCGGCGCGGGCCAGGCGCAGCGCCTGGATGTAGTACCGCTGGGCGGCCTCCTGCTGGCCGGTGTCGAACGCCATCCACCCGGCCAGCCGGGTCAGTTCGGCCGAGGCGCCGAACAGGGCGCGGCCGACCTCGTCGGAGTAGGAGCCGAGGAGCAGCGGGGCCGCCTCGACGCGCAGGCACTCGGGGACCATCGAGGAACGCCAGTCGCCGCCGCCGTACTTGGAGTCCCAGCGTCGCGCGTCCTCGGCGGCCTCCCGCAGCTTGCGGACATCACTGTGGCCGACTTTGAGCGGTGCGCCGGAGCCCTCGGCCGGGCTCGCCTCGCGCGCCACCGAACTGTCGGCCGGGGTTATCAGCCAGCGCGAGGCGGGCGTCGCGTACGCGCTCACCGCGAACGAACCGGCGAGCGACTGCCATATGCCCCCGGAACCCGCCCGGCGGCCGGCCAGGTCGAGCCGGTACAGCTCCGTCGCCGTGCGCACCGCCTGCCCGACGTCCCGGGGGAAGGCGAGGCCCACCTCCGGCGCGGGATCGGCGTCCGCCAGGCCGATCTCGTGCAGCGGCACCGGCCGGCCGAGCTTCTGGCCGATGGCGGCGGCGATGAGGTGCGGAGCCGCACCTTGCGGCACCATTCCCTTCGACACCCAGCGCGCCACCGACGTCTTGTCATAGCGCAGGGTCAGCCCCCGCTGCGCCCCGAGGTCGTTGACGCGCCGCGCGAGTCCCGCGTTGCTGATTCCCGCGAGGGCGAGAACGGCGCCGAGTTTTTCGTTCGGCCCGCGTTGCTCCCTGGACATGCGCCACCCCTCGACACAGACGGCTGCCGCGCTGGCATAACCACGCGGCATTCGTAAACCCAGCGTAGTTCGCCGCATCCCAAGCGTTAAGGGGCATTGTTCCGGATGGCGGGATTGTGGTCCGTACTGAAGTGCGGGATCTGTACGGACTGTTGCCGTGTGCTCCCGATGTGTGGCCGTGCGCCCGCCCGTGCGCTCTACTCCGGCCACCGGGGGAGCGGTTCCATGGCTCTTGCGTGGGTCGGCCCGCTGTACTGGATCCAGTGGGCTGGGGGACACCGCCGCCTCATATCCCCGCGGGCGGCGGACCGGTCCGGGAGACGCGCTCCGTCTCCCGGACCGTACGCGGTCCGGTGGTACGCAGAGCCTGTACGGAGCGTGTTCGAACGCGGTCATGAATTTGTGATTTGGCTGAAAATAAGCCCCGTCGGTTTGTGCGTACTACCGCTCCTACCACGGCACTTGAGGGCGCGTTGGGTGTCGTGGGGGGCGCGCAGTGGGGGCGCATTCGCGTCGCGGACACCGTCCCCGGAACGGGTGACGAGGACCTCGCGGGCCGTCCCGCGAGGGCGTGGTGAGGGCACGGCCAGCGCCTGGCCGGGGCACCGCGAGGGCACGGCGTCGGCGGTGCGAGCTGCTCCGCCGACGCTCTGGCGCGCTCCCTTCATGGCAGCATGGGGAACCAGTTCATACGGTGCACTGGTTGTCCACAGGCTGTGGAGGCGTCGATGCGGTGGTTGGTGGGGTGGAGCAGCGCCGCCGCGGGAGTCGCGGGAGCCCTGGGGGACTTGGGGGGTACGGGGGGCGTGGGCTACGGCTCCGCCGGAGCCACCGGGTACGACGGGGAGACCGTGCAGCCCGTGGGCTCCCAACTTCTGTGGGGCGACCCCGACCCGCTGTGGGCGGTCGGCGACTGGCGGCCCGACGAGGTGCGCGTGGTGAGCGCCGACCCGCAGACCCGCATCGCCGTGCTGGGCATCTGCGGCGCGAGCGACGAGCAGCTGCGGGTCGCGCTGTTCGCGGCGCGGGGCGGGGCGCTGCGGCATCTGACCGCTTGGTCCGGGAGTTACACCGCCGTCGTCCAGGTGGGGCGCCGGATCACGGTCTGCGGTGACCTCGCGGGCGCGCGTCCCGTCTTCCACACCCCCTGGGCCGGCGGCACCGCCTACGCGACCGCCGCGCTGCCGCTCGCCGACCTCGTCGAGGCGAACCTCGACTTCCCGTACCTGGCCGCGCTGCTCGCCGCCCCCGACGTACCGGCGGCGCTGGACGACGCGACCCCGTACGACGGCGTGAAACGCGTTCCGCCGGGGCACGCACTGGTGCTGCGCGCCGGGGCGCGGGAGATCGCGGGGTACGAACCGGTGGCCTCGCTGGCGGTGGCGGCGCCGCCCGCGGACCCGCAGAGCGCGGTGGACGGCGTACGGGACGCGCTGGTGGAGGCGGTACGGACGCGGCTCGCCGCGCCCCGGCACGTCCCCGGGGACGGGATCGATCCCGGTCCGGTGCCCGGCATGGGGCCGGCCGAGCGACGGGCAGCGCGCGGGATGCCGGTGCCGGGGATCGGGGCGGACCTGTCCGGCGGGCCGGCGTCGGGGACCCTCGCGCTGCTGGCGGCGGGGCTGCCGGGGCGGCCGGGCACCGTGCTGGGGCACGGGACGGGGGCGGGCGAGCGGCTGCTGGCCGTCACCTTCAACGACCTGGCGGTCGGCGGGCGCGAGGCCGAGCTGGAACGGGCGGGGGCGCTGGCGGCCAACCCGCGGCTGCACCACGTGGTGGTGGCGGGCGGTGCGGAGGTACTGCCGTACGCCGAACTGGACGGGCCGCTGACCGACGAACCGGCGGCGAGCCTGGTCTCGGTGGCGCGGCACCGGGCACGGCTCGCGGCGGGCAGCGCGGACCACTTCACGGGGTACGGGGCGCGGCAGGTGCTGGACGCGCACCCGGCGCGCCTGGCCGACCTGCTGATGGACCGCCGGCGGCGGCATCTGGTGCGGCCGGTCGCGGCGCTGGCCAAGGCGGACGGGTCGGTGGGGTCGGTGATGGTGCCGGCGCGGGTGTACGGGGCGGCCCGGCGGCTGTCGCGGACGCCGTACCGGGCGGGGCTCGACGGGCTCGCGGAGCAGCTGCGGGGGCGCGTCGTCGCCGACGAGGTGGGGGACGGGGCGGTGGGCGCGTCGCTCGCCGCGCTGAACTGGGGAAGACCCGGGCCCGCCGCGCGGTGGCTGACCGGGGAGGCGCTGGCTGAAGTATCGGTTCGCCTTCAGGCGGCGGCGCAGCGGTCCGCGATGGGGCCGGGGATGCGGCCCGGCGACTTCCGGGCGCGGGCCGCGCTGGCGCGGCAGGCGGCGGAGGTGCGGGTGCTGGAGCAGGCGGCGGAGATCCGGTCGCAGCGGTTGCACACGCCGTTCCTCGACAACCAGGTGGTCCGGGCGTGCCGGGCGCTGCCGGAGGCGCTGCGGGTGCGGCCGGGGGCGCGGGCGGCGATCCTGCGGACGGTGCTGGAGGGGGCCGGGGTGCGGGAGCTGCCGGGGGGCTGGGGCACGCCGACGCAGGGGGTGGCGGCGGCGACCGCGCGGGCGGGGCTGCGGGGGGCGGCGGACGCGCTGATGGACGTGTTCGACCGGCCGCTGCTGGCGGAGGCGGGGCTGGTGGAGGCGAGGGTGGTGCGCAAGGCGGTGCGGTCGGCGGCGGCGGGGGAGGCGCTGCCGTTGGACGGGCTGGCGGATCTGGTGTCGCTGGAACTGTGGCTGGGGCGGCTGCTGGCGCGACGGGGGACCTGCTGGACGGGGACGCCGGCGCGGGCGCGGGCGGTGCCGGCGGGGATCGCGCCGTTGCGCGGAGCGTTGGCCTCCGGCGGTTGAGCGGGCGGGATGCCTGCGGCGCCTGTG
>NZ_JAGGOO010000090.1 GCF_018614415.1 Streptomyces sp. ISL-12 | reverse complement strand
GTCCTGGCCGACCGCCGAGGCGAGCACGCCCGAGCCGACGTACGGCACCCCGGACAGCTCAAGGAGCCCCTGCAGCGTGCCGTCCTCCCCGTAGGGGCCGTGCAGGACGGGGAAGACGACGTCGACCTCGCCGAGCGCCTTGGGCACCGAGCCCGGTTCGCTGTAGACGACCTCGCGGCTGGCGGGGTCGACGGAGAGCACCACCGCGCCCTCGACCGAGTCGGCGAGCTGCTCCACCGTCGGCGTGCGCCGCTCGGTGATCGCCATGCGTTCGGGCTCGTCGGCGGTGAGGGCCCACCGGCCGTCCGTCGTGATGCCGATCGGCAGGACCTCGTACTTGGTCCGGTCGAGGGCGGCGAGGACGGCGCCGGCGGTGACCACGGAGATCCCGTGTTCGGAGCTGCGCCCGCCGAACACGACGGCGACCCGCGGCTTGCGGGACGGCTGCTCGGGGCTCTGGGGGAGGTTCTCGGTGCTCATATCGCGTTGAGAGTACCCGTCCCCCAGGCCGCGTCACAGCGTCCACCCCGGGCGAACGAGCGAGGGTGGCTCAGCGTCGCTCGGGCTTCGCGCTGCGCGACATCAGCTCCTTGACGGCGACCACCGGGGGCTTGCCCTCGTGCACGATCTCGAAGACCGTCTCGGTGATCGGCATGTCGATGTCGTGCCTGCGGGCCAGATCCAGCACCGACTCGCAGGACTTGACGCCCTCGGCGGTCTGCTGGGTCACCGCGATGGTCTCCTCCAGGGTCATGCCCTTGCCGAGGTTGGTGCCGAAGGTGTGGTTCCGGGACAGCGGCGAGGAGCAGGTCGCCACCAGGTCGCCCAGGCCCGCAAGCCCGGAGAAGGTCAGCGGGTCGGCGCCGAGCGCGACACCGAGCCGGGTGGTCTCGGCGAGGCCCCGGGTGATGAGCGAGCCCTTGGCGTTGTCGCCGAGGCCCATGCCGTCCGCGATGCCGACGGCGAGCCCGATGACGTTCTTCACCGCGCCGCCGAGTTCGCAGCCGATGACGTCGGTGTTGGTGTACGGGCGGAAGTACGGGGTGTGGCAGGCGGCCTGGAGGCGCCGGGCGACGGCCTCGTCGGTGCAGGCGACGACGGCGGCGGCCGGCATCCGGGCGGCGATCTCCCGGGCCAGGTTGGGTCCGGTGACCACGGCGACCCGGTCGGCGCCCACCTCGGCGACGTCCTCGACGACCTCGCTCATCCGCATCGCGGAGCCGAGTTCGACGCCCTTCATCAGAGAGACGACGACGGTGTCCGGGGCGAGCAGCGGGCGCCACTTCGCGAGGTTCTCGCGGGCCGTCTGGGAGGGGATCGCCAGGACGGTGAAGTCGGCGCCGGCCGCGGCCTCGGCGGCGTCGGTGGTGGCCCGGACGTTCTCGGGGAGCTCCACGCCCGGCAGGTAGTCCGGGTTGGTCCGGGTGGAGTTGACGGCGTCGACGAGCTGCGGGCGCCGCGCCCACAGGGTGACCTCGCATCCCGCGTCGGCGAGGATCACAGCGAACGCGGTGCCCCACGACCCGGTGCCGAAGACGGCCGCCTTGACGGGCTTGCTCACGTGCCCTGCCCTTCTGCCTGTTTGCCGTGCGTCTGTGCCTGGGTGCGCCCCCGCGTCTGCGCCTGGGTGCGGCGCCGCTGTTCGATCCGCTCGCGGCGCGGGTCGTAGGGCGTCTCGGGCGCCTTCTCGCCGCGGATCTCCTCCAGCTGGCGGGTGACGGCGGCCATGATGACCTCGGTGGCCTCCTTCAGCACCTCCGCGGTCATCTCCTGGCCGTAGAACCGGGAGAGGTCGACGGGCGGGCCGGCCAGCACGTGGTGGGTCTTGCGGGGCAGCAGGCGCGGCTTCTTGGCGTACGGCGGCAGCAGTTCGTTGCAGCCCCACTGGGCGACCGGGATGACCGGGCACCTGGTCTGCAGGGCGACGCGCGCGGCGCCGGTCTTGCCGGTCATGGGCCAGCCGTCGGGGTCGCGGGTGAGGGTGCCCTCGGGGTAGAAGGCGACGCACTCGCCGCGCTCCACGGCGTCGATCGCGGCCCGGAAGGCGCTGAGCGCGTCCGTGCTCTCCCGGTAGACGGGAATCTGCCCGGTGCCGCGCATCGCGGCACCGACGAACCCCTCCTTGAAAAGCCCGCTCTTGGCCAGGAAACGGGGAAGGCGGCCGGTGTTGTACTGATAGTGCGCGTATCCGAGGGGATCGATGTGGGAATTGTGATTCACGGCGGTGATGAATCCACCCTCGGCCGGAATGTTCTCCATTCCCCGCCAGTCCCGCTTGAGCAGTATCACCAGCGGCGGTTTGCAGATCACCGCGGCCAAGCGGTACCAGAAGCCGATTCTGCGGCGGGGCACGCGGACACCTTCCTCTAGGGCCTGGGCGGGGCAGGGGAGCCGCACAAGTGTCGCCCCGGGCCACCGGTCTGTCGAGGACACGGTACGCCCCGACCACCTGGTGACCACTGCCCCCGGGTGACAATGAGCGCGACAAGAGAGGGACGGATCGCCTGTGCAGTGGACCTTGGTCGTGCCCGTGAAGCCCTTGGCCCGGGCCAAGAGCAGGCTGTCGGACACGGCGGACGACGCGGTACGGCCGGACCTCGCGCTGGCGTTCGCCCTGGACACCGTGGCGGCGGCGCTGTCCTGCCCGGCGGTGGCGGATGTGGCAGTCGTCACGGACGATTCCCGGGCGGGTCGGGAGCTGGCCGCGCTCGGCGCCGGCGTCGTCGCCGACGAGCCGGGCGGCGGCCTGAACGCGGCCCTGGCCCACGCGGCGGCGGCCGTACGGGCCTCGCGCCCCGGAAGTCCCGTGGCGGCGCTGAACGCCGATCTCCCGGCGCTCCGGCCGGCCGAATTGGCCCGGGTACTGAATGCGGCGGCACAATTCCCGCGTTCTTTTCTGCCGGACGCGGCCGCGATCGGCACGACGCTGCTGGCCGCCGCCCCGGGCAGCGAACTGGACCCGTTCTTCGGCCCGGATTCCCGCCGCGGACACCGCGCGTCGGGCGCGGTGGAACTGGGGCTCGACGCGGTGGATTCCGTACGGCAGGACGTCGACACCGGCGAGGATCTGCGCGCCGCGCTGGCGCTGGGGGTGGGACCGCGGACGGCCGCGGCCGCGGCGCGGTTGCTGATCGCCGAGCAGTAGGCTGCCGTCATGCAGGCGACCGCTTACACGTACGACCCCGACAGCCGCTGCGGGCAGGTGCTGCTGGACGACGGCACTCCGGTGCCGTTCGACGCGGCGGCGTTCGACGCGGGCGGCCTGCGGCTGCTGCGCCCCGGGCAGCGGGTGCGGATCGAGACCGAGGGGACGCGGGGGCCGGGCGAGGGCCTGCGGATCACGCTGATCACGCTGCAGACGCTCTGAGCGACGCCTCCTGAACAGGCCGCGGGCCGGACTCCCGAGGGAGTCCGGCCCGGCGTGTGAGTGCCCTGGGTGCCGCCGCCCGTCACTTCTTGCGTGCGGTGGCCTTCTTGGCGGTGGTCTTGCGCGCGGTCGACTTCTTGGCCGGCGCCTTCTTGGCCGTGGCCTTCTTCGCCGGGGCCGTCTGCGCGGTGGTCTTCTTCGCCGTGGTGCCGGCCGACTTCTTCGCGGGGGCCTTCTTGGCGGCGGTCTTCGCCGTGGTCGTGGTCTTCTTCGCCGCCGTGGCCGTCTTCTTCGCCGCGCCCGTGGTCTTCTTGGCTGCGGCCTTCTTCCCCGCGGCCGTCGTCTTCTTGGCGGCGGCCTTCTTGCCCGCGGCCTTGGAGATGGTGGGCGGCGGGCCGGAGAGGCTGCCCTTGGGCGCCTTCTTGACCGCGATGTCGTTCTTCGGGAGCTTCTTCGACCCGCTGACCAGGTCCTTGAAGCCCTGACCGGCGCGGAAGCGCGGAACGGAGGTCTTCTTGACCCGAACCCGCTCGCCCGTCTGAGGGTTACGGGCGTAGCGTGCCGGGCGGTCGACCTTCTCGAAGGAACCGAATCCGGTGACCGAGACCCGGTCGCCCGCGACCACCGCGCGGACGATGGCGTCCAGAACCGCGTCGACGGCGTCGGCGGCCTGCTGCCGCCCCCCCATCTTGTCGGCAATCGCTTCTACGAGCTGCGCCTTGTTCACGTCTTCCCCTTCGGAGACCTCGCCAGAACGAGAATGTTCAAGCTTTTTCGCACGTTAGGCAGATATATACCGCAAATCAAACACGAAACGGGCTAATCACCCTTGTGCCGCAACGGACTCGACTGTCCCGGCCTGTTCAGCGTTGCCCGTCGGAGAACCGACCTTCGTCGAGATCCTCCGTGAACCGCTCCAGACGCCTTGCCGCACCGGCGGGATCGTGCTTGGCCGCAGCCGTAATGACCAGCAGCTTCCGGGTCAGCGCCATCCGTACGCCCTCCGGGACTTGCAGTGCGCGCACTCTTGTGTGCGCTTCCTTGAGCCGGGACGCGACCGCCGCATAGAGCTGGAGTTGGCCGTCGTGTTCCATGCACAGATTGTGCCATCTGGGGCGAGTTGTCGCCTGCGCAGGGGGCAACTGCCGCCCCACACGGCCCCTCGGACCACCGCCGAAGAGGCCGCCCGATGACTCACGTACCCCGCCAACCACCTGCGTAACGTGGGAAGTTGCCGCCTCGCCGGACACCGTCCGGGCCCCGACACGGCCGTACCCCCGATCGGTCCGATCGGGGGTACGGGGGGTGTCTGCGGGTGGCCGAAAGTCGACCTCGCTACGGCCTCAAGGTCAGACCTGGACCGTCCGCGGCTTGAACGACGGGCGCTTCGCCTCGTACGCGGCGATGTCCTGCTCGTTCTGGAGCGTGATGGAGATGTCGTCCAGCCCGTTCAGCAGCCGCCAGCGGGAGTTCTCGTCCAGCTCGAAGGCGGCGGTGATGCCCTCGGCACGCACCTCGCGGGCCTCCAGGTCGACCGTGACCTCGGCCTGCGGGTCGTTCTCCGTCAGCTCCCACAGCGCGTCCACGGTCTTCTGGTCGAGGACCACGGTGAGCAGGCCGTTCTTCAGCGAGTTGCCGCGGAAGATGTCGGCGAAGCGGGAGGAGATCACGGCCTTGAAGCCGTAGTTCTGCAGCGCCCACACCGCGTGCTCGCGGGAGGAGCCGGTGCCGAAGTCGGGGCCGGCGACCAGCACGGTGGCGCCCTGCCGCTCGGGCTGGTTGAGGACGAAGGTCTCGTCCTTGCGCCAGGCCTCGAACAGCCCGTCCTCGAACCCGTCCCGGGTCACCTTCTTGAGCCAGTGCGCGGGGATGATCTGGTCGGTGTCCACGTTGCTGCGGCGCAGCGGGACAGCCCGGCCGGTGTGCGTGGTGAATGCTTCCATGGCTGATCAGACTCCAGCGGGCGTGAGGGCGTCGGCGGCGGCGAGGTCGGCCGGGGAGGCGAGGTGCCCCGTGACGGCGGTCGCGGCGGCGACCTGCGGGGACACCAGGTGGGTACGCCCGCCCTTGCCCTGCCGGCCCTCGAAGTTGCGGTTGGAGGTGGAGGCGGAGCGCTCACCGGGGGCGAGCTGGTCGGGGTTCATGCCCAGGCACATCGAGCAGCCCGCGTGCCGCCATTCGGCCCCGGCCTCCTTGAAGACCGCGTCCAGGCCCTCGGAGACGGCCTGCAGACCGACCCGCGCGGAGCCCGGGACGACCAGCATCCGTACGCCGTCGGCCACTTTGCGGCCCTTGACGATCTCGGCGGCGGCGCGCAGGTCCTCGATGCGGCCGTTGGTGCAGGAACCTACGAAGACGGTGTCCACCTTGATGGACCGCAGCGGCTGACCGGCCTCCAACCCCATGTACTCCAGGGCCTTTTCGGCGGCGAAGCGCTCCGAAGCGTCTTCGTACGAAGCCGGGTCGGGGACGACGGCCGAAAGCGGCGCGCCCTGGCCGGGGTTGGTGCCCCAGGTGACGAACGGCGACAGCTCGGCGGCCTCGATGACCACCTCGGCGTCGAACTCGGCGTCGTCGTCGGTGCGCAGCGTCTTCCAGTACTCGACCGCCGCGTCCCAGTCCGCGCCCTCGGGGGCGTGCGGGCGGCCCTTGAGGTAGGCGAAGGTGGTCTCGTCGGGGGCGATCATGCCCGCGCGGGCGCCGGCCTCGATCGACATGTTGCAGATGGTCATGCGGGCTTCCATCGAGAGCTTCTCGACGGCCTCGCCGCGGTACTCCAGGACGTAGCCCTGGCCGCCGCCGGTGCCGATCTTCGCGATGATCGCGAGGATCAGGTCCTTGGCGGTGACGCCGTCGGGCAGCTCGCCGTTGACCGTGATCGCCATGGTCTTCGGGCGGACCATCGGCAGCGTCTGGGTGGCCAGCACGTGCTCCACCTGGGAGGTGCCGATGCCGAAGGCCAGCGCGCCGAAGGCGCCGTGCGTCGAGGTGTGCGAGTCGCCGCAGACCACGGTGGTGCCGGGCTGGGTCAGGCCCAGCTGCGGGCCGACGACGTGCACGACGCCCTGCTCGACATCGCCCAGCGGGTGCAGCCGGACGCCGAAGTCCGCGCAGTTCTTGCGCAGCGTCTCCAGCTGGACCCGGGAGACCGGGTCGGCGATCGGCTTGTCGATGTCGAGGGTCGGGGTGTTGTGGTCCTCGGTGGCGATGGTCAGGTCGAGCCGCCGCACGCCGCGGCCGCTCTTGCGGAGGCCGTCGAAGGCCTGTGGGCTGGTCACCTCGTGCAGCAGGTGCAGATCGATGAAGAGGAGGTCGGGCTCGCCCTCTGCGCGCCGGACGACGTGGTCGTCCCAGACCTTCTCCGCGAGTGTCCTACCCATCGCTTTCCCTCCGGCCGGCAACGGCTCGCCGGCCCAACTAGAGATCTTGAGGAAGCGGCGCCCGCGCCCCGGTTTCCGGGCTGCCGCCACCAGGCCCTTACGTCACGGGCCGTTGTGACTTGGTGCCTTCCAGAGTGGCGCGTTCCACGGAAAATTGAACTTGCGTTTCACAGAGTGAGACGCGAGTATCGTTGCATGGACAACAGTAGCGGCGTCGGCGTTCTGGACAAGGCGGCCCTCGTCCTGAGCGCTCTGGAGTCCGGTCCGGCCACCCTCGCGGGTTTGGTCGGTGCGACCGGACTGGCACGACCCACGGCCCACCGCCTGGCCGTGGCGCTGGAGCACCACCGTATGGTGGCGCGCGACATGCAGGGCCGCTTCATCCTCGGCCCGCGCCTGTCGGAGCTGGCCGCCGCGGCCGGCGAGGACCGGCTGCTCGCCACGGCGGGCCCGGTGCTCACCCACCTCCGTGACGTGACGGGCGAGAGCGCTCAGCTCTACCGCCGCCAGGGCGACATGCGCATCTGCGTCGCCGCGGCGGAGCGGCTGTCCGGCCTGCGGGACACGGTGCCGGTCGGGTCCACGCTCACGATGAAGGCCGGTTCGTCCGCCCAGATCCTGATGGCCTGGGAGGAGCCCGAGCGGTTGCACCGCGGCCTGCAGGGCGCACGCTTCACGGCGACGGCCCTGTCCGGCGTACGGCGCCGGGGCTGGGCCCAGTCCATCGGCGAGCGCGAGCCGGGCGTCGCCTCGGTGTCCGCGCCGGTGCGCGGCCCGTCCAACCGCGTGGTGGCCGCCGTCTCCGTCTCCGGCCCCATCGAGCGCCTCAGCCGCCACCCGGGCCGGATGCACGCCCAGGCCGTCATCGACGCCGCCGGCCGCCTGTCGGAGGCCCTGCGCCGCTCCAGCTGACGATCCCAGGGTCGGCCTCAACGCCGCGGCCAACCTTGAGTACAGCGCCCCGCCAGGGGCGCGGGGCTGTGACATATGCGGCTCCGCCGCGCGGGCGCGCCCAGCCCCCAACCGACCCGCACCCGCCGCACAACGAAAACGGCCCCCCACCTCAAGCGTTTCCGCTGAGGCGAGGAGCCGTCGTCCCGTACCCCCGACCGGATTCGAACCGGCGCTACCGCCTTGAGAGGGCGGCGTGCTAGGCCGCTACACAACGGGGGCGTGGATCCTGCGTTTCCGCAGGTCCGAGCTGGTCTACCTGGACTCGAACCAAGACTAACTGAACCAGAATCAGTCGTGCTGCCAATTACACCATAGACCAATGTGGTTTAGACCAGACAGTACCCCCGACCGGATTCGAACCGGCGCTACCGCCTTGAGAGGGCGGCGTGCTAGGCCGCTACACAACGGGGGCCCTAGCGATCACCATGAAGTGGATCACCGTACCCCCGACCGGATTCGAACCGGCGCTACTGCCTTGAGAGGGCAGCGTGCTAGGCCGCTACACAACGGGGGCTTTGCAGATGAGCTCTGCGAGCTGGCCTACCTGGACTCGAACCAAGACTAACTGAACCAGAATCAGTCGTGCTGCCAATTACACCATAGGCCACTGGAACGCAAGCCCCGTGCTGGGGATCTTGTTCTAGTTTCGCGCTTTCGGTTCCGGCCTTTCAGCCCGCTCCCCGGCGGCGCAGGAAGAACATTACCCGAAGGTGGACGGGGCTCCAAAACGAGTATCCCCACCGAGGAGCGAGGGGAGTTCCGCGAGGGACGCGATGCGGCGCGGGCCGACGGGCGGGTCGACGGTCGCGTACACGCCGCCCCGGTCGAGCCAGACCGACAGCAGCCCGGCGTCGGCGGCGCCCCGGCCGTCGATCTCCGGGTGGTCGCCGACGTAGGCGACCTGGTCCGGGGCGAGGGAGAGCGCTCCGCAGGCGGCCAGGAAGGCGCCGGGGTCGGGCTTGGAGACGCCCAGCTCGGCGGCGCACAGGATGGCCTCGAAGCGGTCGTGGACGCCGAGGACGCGCAGTTTGCGGTCCTGGACGGTGAGGCTGGAGTTGGAGAGCACGGCGTGCCGGTGGCTGGCGGCGAGGGCGTCGAGGACGGGCAGGACGTCCGGGAAGAGGGCCCAGGCGGCCTCGTAGTGCGCCAGGTAGCGGTCGAACCAGTCGTCGGCCTCGGTGTCGGTCAGCTCCGGGCGGTCCAGGAAGACCCGGGTGCGGTCGCGCCGCTGGGTGACGAAGTCGACCTCGCCGGCCGCGAACCGGGCCCACTGGGCATCGGTGACCGCCCGCCACTGGGTCAGGGCCTCCTCGGCGCTTCCGTACCGGTCGAGCAGCCCCTCCGCCACGAGGTGGGCGCGCATGCCCTCGCGGTCCGCGGAGGTGTAGTCGAAGAGGGTGTCGTCGACGTCCCAGACCACGGCTTCGATCGTCATGTCCCCGACGGTACCGGGGTACGGCGAGGGGCGGCAGACCGTGCCGGCACGGTCTGCCGCCCCTGTCAGGCGTACGGGCGTCAGGCCGCGAGCCGCGCCAGCGCCGCGTCGATCCTGGTCAGGGCCTTCTCCTTGCCCAGGACCTCCAGGGACTCGAAGAGCGGCAGGCCGACCGTGCGGCCGGTGACGGCGACGCGGACCGGGGCCTGGGCCTTGCCGAGCTTGAGGCCGTGGGCCTCGCCGGCGGCCAGGACGGCCTCCTTGAGGGACTCCGGGGAGCTCCAGTCCGCCGCGTCCAGCTTCTCGCGGGCGGTGCGCAGCAGGGCGTCGGAGCCCTCCTTCATCGCCTTGGTCCAGCTCGCCTCGTCGAAGACCGGCTCCGGCAGGAACAGGAAGTCCACGTTGTCGGTGATCTCGGAGAGGACCTTCAGGCGGGTCTGCGCGTGCGGGGCGATCGCCTGCCACTTGGTCTCGTCGAAGTCCTCTGGCGCCCAGGGGGCGAAGGGCGGCTTCAGCCACGGGCGGCAGCGCTCGGCGAAGTCCTTCGCCTCCAGCATGCGGATGTGGTCGCCGTTGATGGCCTCGCACTTCTTGAGGTCGAAGCGGGCCGGGTTGGGGTTGACGTCCTTGACGTCGAAGGCGGCGACCATCTCGTCGATGGTGAAGATGTCCTGGTCGGCGGAGAGGGACCAGCCGAGCAGGGAGAGGTAGTTGAGCAGGCCCTCGGGGAGGAAGCCGCGCTCGCGGTAGAGGTTCAGGGAGGACTGCGGGTCGCGCTTGGAGAGCTTCTTGTTGCCCTCGCCCATCACGTACGGGAGGTGGCCGAAGGCCGGGATCTCCTTGGCGACGCCCAGCTCGATCAGCGCCTTGTAGAGGGCGATCTGGCGCGGGGTGGAGGAGAGCAGGTCCTCGCCGCGCAGGACGTGGGTGATCTCCATCAGGGCGTCGTCGACCGGGTTGACCAGCGTGTACAGCGGGGCGCCGTTGGCGCGGACGATGCCGTAGTCCGGGACGTTCTCCGGCAGGTAGGTGATCTCGCCGCGCACCAGGTCGGTGAAGGTGATCGCCTCGTCGGGCATCCGGAAGCGGACGATCGGCGTGCGGCCCTGGGCCTCGTACTCCTCGACCTGCGCGGTGGTCAGCTCGCGGCAGTGGCCGTCGTAGCCGGAGGGCTTGCCGGCGGCGCGGGCGGCCTCGCGGCGGGTGTCCAGCTCCTCCTGGGAGCAGTAGCAGCGGTAGGCGTGGCCGGCGTCCAGGAGCTTCTGGGCGACGTCCTGGTAGATGTCCATGCGCTGCGACTGGCGGTACGGCGCGTGCGGGCCGCCGACCTCGGGGCCCTCGTCCCAGTCGAAGCCGAGCCAGCGCATCGAGTCGAGGAGCTGATTGTAGGACTCCTCGCTGTCGCGGGCGGCGTCGGTGTCCTCGATGCGGAATACGAAATGAGCACCGCTGCCCTGGTGGTGGCGCGCGAAGGCCCAGTTGAACAGGGCGGTGCGGACCAGGCCCACGTGGGGGTTACCGGTGGGCGAGGGACAGAAACGGACGCGTACGGGGGACGACGCTGCGCTAGCCACGCTTGACAACCTTGTTGGTGAGAGTGCCGATGCCTTCGATGGTGACGGCGACCTCGTCGCCGACGTTGAGGGGGCCGACCCCGGCCGGGGTGCCGGTGAGGATCACGTCGCCGGGGAGCAGGGTCATCGCCTCGGTGACGTTGACGACCAGGTCCTCGATGGAGTGGATCATCTCGCTGGTGCGGCCGAGCTGGCGCTGCTGCCCGTTGACGGTGAGCTGGATCGTCAGGTCGGCGGCGCGGGCGAGGTCGATGTCCGTCTCCACCCAGGGGCCGAGCGGGCAGGAGGTGTCGAAGCCCTTGGCCCGGGCCCACTGCTTCTCGCGGCGCTGGACGTCGCGGGCGGTGACGTCGTTGGCGCAGGTGTAGCCGAGGATGACGTCGGCGACGCGCTCGCGCGGGACCTCGCGGCACATGCGGCCGATGACCACGGCCAGCTCGGCCTCGTGGTGCAGTTCCTGCGAGAAGGAGGGGTACTGGATGTCGTCGCCGGGGCCGGTGACCGAGGTGGACGGCTTGAAGAAGGCGAACGGGGCGTCGGGCACCTCGTTGCCCAGCTCCCGGGCGTGCTCGGCGTAGTTGCGGCCGAAGGCGACGACCTTGTTGGGGAGCACCGGCGGCAGCAGCCGGACCTTGCTCAGCGGGACCTTCGTGCCGGAGAGCTCGAAGTCCGCGAACGGGATGCCCTTGATGATGTCGAGGACGAGCTGGTCCGGCTGGTCGCCCTCGACCGCGCCGAAGGCGACGTTCCCGTCGATGGAGAACCTGGCGATGCGCACGGGTTGCTTGGCCCCTTGACTGATGCGGCTGGAGTCTGACGCTCCAGGCTAACGCGGCAAGGGGCGGGTGCCTCGCGCATCACCGCCGCTGGGGCCGGGCGTGCTACTCGGCCGGGGTGGCCGAGGCGGGGATCTCCATGAGGATGGTGCGCCGGGGGTTGGCGGTCTGGGTGGGGAGCTCGACGGCGTGCTCCGGCTGCTCCGGGGCCCGCAGTTCGCCGGTGTCCTTCAGGTGGACCAGCGTCGTGCGGCGCGGATTGGCGATCTTGTGGAACATCATCGTCGTCTTCACGGTGGTACGAGCCTCATGGGGTGCGGGCGCCGGGCCGGCCCGGAAGGGCCTCGCGCGGGCGCGGGTTGTCGGATTTGCCTTCTCTGTAAAGCGCCAGGCTAAACACGCGATTCCCCACCGAAGACGTGAAGGACTCATGGCGCCCGTGTGAGTTTCCTCACTGAGCAAGGGGCAAAGCGGTCAAAGCAGACCCCCACCCTGCCGACAAAAAACGGACATTGCCCACCTGAAGCGGCCATTCCGCTCCTGATCATGGCGACTGGGACACCCACCGGGGACCGATGACTCGTGACCATACGCCCGTTTTGCCGTCGACCACTCTCTACGTCCGGTGACCCGCCCCTCACGTGCTGTCACGCCGGTCGCGGGCTCTCCCATGGCCCTTGTTGGAGATCCTGCACTGTGCTGGAATCTCACGGACCGCCGCAGGATCGAGCCGGCACACGGGGGGCGCACCGAAGCGCCGAGTGGCGGCAAGAGGGGGAACCGGCGCCGGTTACTCACGACCATCAGGGGGCGTATTCAGGGCGCCCCCGACACGCCGACACCGTGCCTCGCCGTTCACGCGGAGGGGTGCCTGGTCCAGAGGTTGCGACGCTAGTGCAGGGACGTTTCAAGAGGGATGGCAGCGCTTCGGCGGAGCCGCAGGCGCAGGGTGGGACTGGCCCCATGACAGGCAGCTCCTCTCCCCAGCACGCCCAGCACGCCCACAAGGGTGCCTCGGGCCCGGCCGCCTCCGGCCCCGGCGGCGAACGCTCCGGACGGGGCGGCCCCGCGGGGACCCCCGGCACGCCCGGTGCCTCCGGCGGGCCCGGCGGCGCGTCCGGTGCGTCCGGTGTGTCCGGTGCGGAGAGCCAGGCGTCGGCGGCGAAGCCGGCGAAGGGCCCGAGCGGTCCCGGCTCCCGAATAGCCCTGCGCAACTGGCGTATCTCCACCCGTCTGGTGTCCCTGCTGGCGCTCCCGGTCGTCGCGGCGACCTCGCTGGGTGCCCTGCGCATCAGCGACTCCATGGACAACATCCAGCAGCTCGACAACATGAAGCTGCTGACGGAGATGACCGCGCGGGCCACCGAGCTGGCCGCCGCGCTCCAGGAGGAGCGGGACAAGTCGGCGGGTCCGCTGGCGCACAACTCCTCCTCCAGCGCGTCCGCGGTGAAGGGCGACCGGGAGAAGACCGACCGTGCCCTGGCCAACTTCATCGACGGCTCCGAGGACATCGACGCCGCCAGCAAGGACGGCAACCTCCAGGGCGTGCGCGACACCGTCGTCGGTCTCGCCAGCGAGCTCAACGGCCTCAGCAAGATCCGCAACTCGGCCTACGAGGACCCCCGCAACTCGACGCAGACCGTCGACGCCTACCACCGCCTGATCACCCACCTCCTGGACCTCTCCCAGGACATGGCCGAGGCGACCAGCAACCCGGAGATGATCCAGCGCACCCGCGCGCTGTCGGCGTTCTCGTCCGCCAAGGAGTACGCCTCGGTGCAGCGGGCCGTCATCGCGGCGGCGCTGCCCGCGAGCAACGACGCGTCCGGCAGCCTCTCCGAGAACGACCGGCTGTACGCCGAGGCGGCCCTGGACAGCCAGGAGTACGACCTGCGCAGTTTCGCCAGCATCTACGGCAGCGGCTCCACCGAGCTCCTCCAGCCCATCGAGGAGGGCAACGCGACGATCGAGGCGGCGGACAAGTACGCCGGCCGGGTCCTCGCCAACCAGGGCGCCATCGAGGAGATGGAGAAGCAGTCCTACCAGGACTGGCTGGACAGCAGCTCCACCAAGATCCAGCAGATGACGAACATCGAGCACACGCTGCTGGAGGACATGGAGCAGCAGGCGCGTGCGCTGCGCAGCGAGTCGGAGCGCGAGGCGATCCTCTCCGGCGCGCTGATCCTGATCGTGCTCGGTGTCTCGCTGGTCGGCGCGTTCGTCGTGGCCCGCTCCATGATCCGTTCGCTGCGCCGCCTGGAGGAGACCGCGACCAAGGTCGCCTCCGACCGGCTGCCCGAGCTGGTCAAGCAGCTCTCCGAGTCCGACCCGCAGGACGTCGACACCTCCGTGGAGTCGGTCGGCGTGCACTCCCGGGACGAGATCGGCAAGGTGGCCGCGGCCTTCGACGACGTGCACCGCGAGGCGGTCCGGCTCGCCGCCGAGCAGGCCCTGCTGCGGGGCAACGTCAACGCGATGTTCACCAACCTCTCGCGCCGCTCCCAGGGCCTCATCCAGCGTCAGCTGTCGCTCATCTCCGAACTGGAGTCCCGCGAGGCCGACCCGGACCAGCTGTCCTCGCTGTTCAAGCTCGACCACCTCGCCACGCGCATGCGCCGTAACGGTGAGAACCTCCTCGTCCTCGCCGGTGAGGAGCCGGGCCGCCGCTGGACCCGTCCGGTGCCGCTGGTCGACGTGCTCCGTGCCGCCGCCTCCGAGGTGGAGCAGTACGAGCGCATCGAGCTGGCCTCCGTGCCGACCACCGAGGTGGCCGGCCGGGTCGTCAACGACCTCGTGCACCTGCTCGCCGAGCTGCTGGAGAACGCGACGTCGTTCTCCTCGCCGCAGACCAAGGTCAAGGTCACCGGTCACGCGCTGCCCGACGGGCGGGTGCTGATCGAGATCCACGACACCGGCATCGGCCTCTCCCCCGAGGACCTCGCCGCGATCAACGAGCGGCTGGCCTCGCCGCCCACCGTGGACGTCTCCGTCTCCCGCCGCATGGGTCTGTTCGTGGTCGGCCGCCTGTCGCAGCGCCACGGCATCCGCATCCAGCTGCGCCCGTCCGACTCCGGTGGTACGACCGCGCTGGTCATGCTGCCCGTCGATGTCGCCCAGGGCGGTCGCAAGCCGCAGGGCAAGCCCGGTCAGCCCGGTGTCGGCGGTCCCGCCGCCGCGCAGGCCGCGGCCGGTGCCGCGGCGGCCCGGCGGGCGGGCGGCGGCCAGGGCGGCGCGCTCGGCGCGGGTGCCCCGGGCGGTCCCCGGCTCGCGGCCGGTCAGGGGCCGCGCGCCGCGCTGCCCGGCCGGGACGGCGGACAGCCGGGCGGCGCGCGCGGCCCGCAGTCCCCGGCGGCACCGCAGTCCCCGCAGGCTCCGCAGAACCGTCCGGCTCCGGCGGGCGCGGGTGCCGGTCAGGCGCCGGGCGCCCCGCAGGGCCTGCAGGCCGCGGGTCTGAACGCGCCGCAGCCGCAGCAGGGCCAGGACGCCTTCGGCAACGCCGCGCCCGCCGCACCGCAGCGGAGCCGGCGCAAGGGCGGCACCCCCGGCACCCCCGACGCATCCGAGCGAGGCCGGCGTCCGCAGCTGCCGCCGCGCGGCGGCCCGCGGGCCGAGCTGCCCGGCGGCAACCCGCAGCCCCGCGTGCCCAGCTGGAGCGACGAGAACACGCAGCCGTCCGTGGACCGCGCCGCGCTGGACGCCCCGCGCGGCCACGAGGAGCCGGACGTCGCCCGCACCGCGCCCGTCCCGCGGATCGACGACCGGCAGGGGCCGGCGGCGACCGCCGAGATGCCGGTGATCGGCCGCTCCGGCGAGCAGGACGGGCCCGCCGCCACGGCCGAGTTCGCCCGCCCGGACTTCGACGCGCCCGCGCCGGGCACCGCCGACTCCCGGCACACCGGCCAGTACGCCGCGCCGGAACGGAACGCTCCGGCACCCGCCGACCCGTTCGGCCGCCCCGGCGGTCACGGACCGCAGGGCGGCGGCCAGGACGGGACGCGGGACAACGGCCCGTTCGTCCGCTCCGACGTCTTCGGCACACCCGCCGGACCGAACGGCGCGGGCGGCCCGGCCGACCAGGACCGGTTCGGCGCCCCGCAGGCCTACGACGACGGCTCGGCCACGGGGCGGCACGGCCTCCCGGGCCACCAGGACCCGGCCGCCACCGGCCAGTTCGACCGCCAGAACCTGAACGGCACCGGCGGGTACGACCGGCAGGACGCGTCGGCGACCGGCCAGTACGGCCGCCAGGACGCCTCCACCACCGGCCAGTTCGACCGGCAGGCTCCGGCGCCGGCCGGGCAGTACGACCGCCAGGACCCGGCCGCCACCGGCCAGTTCGAGCGGCCGGCCCCGGCCCGCGAGGACGCGTTCGGGTCGCAGGGCTTCGAGCCCCGTGACCCGGCGGCCACCGGCCAGTTCGACCGGCCGGACCCGGCGCCCGGTGCCCCGTACGACCGCCAGGACTCGTACGACCGGCAGGACCCGTACGACCGGCAGGACCCGTACAGCCGGCAGGACCCGGCCCCCGCGGACCCGTACGCCCCGCAGGACCCGGCCGTCACCGGCCAGTTCGAGCGGCCGTCGGCGGGTCGCGGGGACGGCTTCGGCGGGACCCATCTGCAGCGTCCGCAGCGGCCCGTGCGGCAGGAGCCCGAGGCGCTGCCCCCGGCCACCGGCCCCGGTGACGGCCGTACGCCGCTGTTCGACACGCTGGAGACCAACTGGTTCCGCGGCGAACGGCGCGAGCGGCAGGCCGGCGGCGACGCGCCGCAGGCCCCCGAGCAGCAGACCCCCGAGGCGGCACAGCCCGCCGCACCCCAGCGTCCCGCCGCCTCTTCCTGGCGCAGCTCGCCCAACGACGAACTCGTCCGGCAGGCCGAGCGTGTCCGGCAGCCGGCCGCGGGCGGTATCACCACCTCCGGCCTGCCGCGCCGGGTGCCCCGTGCGAACCTCGTACCGGGCACGGCTCAGCAGCAGTCCCACCAGAGCGGTCCGCAGGTCTCGCGCGCACCCGACGAGGTACGCGGCCGGCTGACCAATCTCCGTCGGGGTATCGCACAGGGCCGTCAGGCGGGAAGCGGCCAGACCGGCAACTTCCCGAGGCCCACTCACCAGCAGGAGCGTTAGTTGAGCCCGATGAGCCAGGCGGCACAGAACCTCAACTGGTTGATCACGAATTTCGTGGACAACACCCCCGGGGTGTCCCACACCGTCGTCGTGTCCGCCGACGGACTCCTTCTGGCGATGTCCGAGGGCTTCCCGCGCGACCGCGCCGACCAGCTCGCGGCCGTCGCCTCGGGGCTGACCTCGCTCACGGCCGGGGCGTCCCGGATCTTCGAGGGCGGCAGCGTGGCACAGACGGTGGTGGAGATGGAACGCGGGTTCCTCTTCCTGATGTCCGTCTCGGACGGCTCGTCCCTGGCCGTTCTGGCCCACCCGGAGTGCGACATCGGCCTCGTCGGCTACGAGATGGCGCTGCTCGTCGACCGCGCGGGCGCCGTACTCACCCCCGACCTGCGCGCCGAACTGCAAGGAAGTCTGCTCCACTGATCGGCCCCGGCACCACCCGTCTCACCAAATCACCGTCCGGCCGCCACAAACCCCCCACCGGCCACATCAGACGGCTTGACTTACCGACATGCCGCCCCGCCCGGAGGACCCATGACCCCGCCCACCGCCTCTCATGATCCGTACGCGGAACCGTACGAGGACGAGGGCGACCAGCCGCTGGTACGTCCTTACGCGATGACCGGCGGCCGGACCCGGCCCCGCTATCAGCTCGCCATCGAGGCGCTGATCAGCACCACGGCCGACCCGGCAGCGCTGATGGGGCTGCTCCCCGAGCACCAGCGCATCTGCCACCTGTGCCGCGAGGTGAAGTCGGTGGCCGAGGTCTCGGCCCTGCTCGCCATGCCGCTGGGGGTGGCCAGGATCCTGGTCGCGGACCTGGCGGAGGCGGGCCTGGTCGCCATCCACCAGCCGGGCGGCGACGAGAACAACGGCGGTGCGCCGGACGTGACACTGCTCGAAAGGGTGCTCAGTGGACTTCGCAAGCTCTGACGGGGGTCGGGCGACGACCTCCGCCAAGATCGTGGTGGCCGGCGGTTTCGGCGTGGGCAAGACCACGTTCGTCGGCGCCGTCTCGGAGATCAACCCGCTGCGCACCGAGGCCGTCATGACGTCCGCGTCGGCGGGCATCGACGACCTGACCCACACCGGGGACAAGACGACCACCACGGTCGCCATGGACTTCGGCCGCATCACCCTGGACCAGGACCTGATCCTGTACCTCTTCGGTACGCCGGGCCAGGACCGGTTCTGGTTCATGTGGGACGACCTGGTGCGCGGCGCCATCGGCGCGGTCGTGCTGGTCGACACGCGCCGTCTCGCGGACTGCTTCCCGGCGGTCGACTACTTCGAGAACAGCGGCCTTCCCTTCGTCGTGGCGCTCAACGGCTTCGACGGGCAGCAGCCGTACAACCCGGACGAGGTCCGCGAGGCGCTGCAGATCGGGCCGGACACCCCGATCATCACCACCGACGCCCGCCACCGGGCCGACGCCAAGAGCGCGCTGATCACGCTGGTCGAGCACGCGCTGATGGCACGGCTGCGGTAGCGATCAAGCAGACACAAGTAGACAACGGCACACGGAAGTTGCCGTGGGCACCGGGAAGCCGGCTGTGTCCTTGGACACGGCCGGCTCCGGTGTTCATAACGTTTCGGCAGAGGAATCGGGTGGTGCCGCCACGCGTCGCGCACATTTGGTGCCGCTGTGCGCACGATCGGCCCGTCATTTGACGCCCCTCGCTCTTTATGACCGTTTTATCTGGGGCTTACATCACATGTAATCCTCTCGTCACAGTGTTTGGAAGAGCGCTGGTCGCCGTGCTGGAATGCCAGAACTGCCCGGTGGTCAAAGACATACTCATCAGTAATACGTACGTGATGAGTAGGTGACGTCCTGGGCTCTGAGACACTGCGGCACGACACAGGTGCCGACCGCCGAGAGGTTGTTGGTCGAGTGAGGCGAAGCAAGAACAGTCCCGAGCCGTCGGCCCGGGGCAACTTCACCCCGCCGCCGCGTGCAGCGGCGCCCGCTCCCGTGCCCGGTCCGCAGTCCAAGGCCGCCCCCGAGCCCAGCGGCGGGCGTCTGTCGCCGCGCAACTGGCGGGTGCGCACGCGCCTCAACGCGATCCTGCTCATACCCGTACTGGTCGGCCTCGTCATGGGCGGCTTCCAGGTGAAGGGCTCCCTGGACACCTGGCAGGACGCCGAGGACGCCGAGTCCACCGCCAAGCTGGTGCGGGCGTCCCTCACCTACGCCGACGCCCTCTACAACGAGCGGGACATCTCCGCCGCCCCGCTGCTCCAGGGCAAGGACGACGACGAGAGCGTCGTCAAGGCGCGCAAGGCCACCGACCGGGCCGCCGACGCCTTCGACGAGGCGGCCCGGAACATGCCCGCCAAGGACGGCCTGGAACGCCGGCTGCAACAGTTCCGGGAGGTGGAACCCAACCTCCCGACGCTGCGTACCGCCGCCTACACCTCCGCGCTCAAGGGCGTGGAGACCGAGGAGGGGTACGTCCAGATCGCCCACCCGCTGATGTCGTTCGCCAACGAACTCGGGCTGGGCACCGGCAACATCACCTCCTACGGCCGGGCCGTCTACGCGATCGGCCTGACGAAGGCGTCCCTCTCGCTGGAACGCTCCATCGGCATGCACATGCTGACCAAGCCGGGCCCTGAGCCCAGCCACCTGGCCAGCCAGCGCGTCGCCCTCTCCTCGTACGCCTACCTGGAGGGCATAGCCGTCGAGGAGTACCTCGGCGGCGGCACCGAGGCGGACGCCAAGAAGCTGGAAGACGCCGAGGCGAAGATCAAGACGGACGGCGCGGCCCTGGCCAAGGAGGCCGCGGCCGGGGACCCCGACTACGTGGCACCGCCGGCCAACCCGACCACGATGGTCTCCGAGCTGGCCCAGCTGTCCTCCACCGACACCAGCGCCCGGGCGTCCCTGGCCCAGCAGGGCATCACGCCGGCCAACTGGTGGGCGGTCACCACCCTGAAGTTCGACGCCTACCGCGCGATCGAGTCGGACATGGCAGACAAGGCCGTGAGCGAGGCGTCCGCGATAGCCGACGACGCCGCGCGGGACACCTACGTCACCGGCGCCGCCGTGGTCATCGCGCTGCTCGCCGCGTTCATCCTGGCCGGCATGGTCGCCCGCCAGATGAGCCGCAACATGCGGCAGCTGCGCAACGCCGCGTTCGGCGTCGCCGAGCAGCGGCTGCCGAGCCTGGTCGACCAGCTCTCCCGCACCGACCCCGGCCGGGTCGACACCCGGGTCAGCCCGATCCCGATCACCACCACCGACGAGATCGGCGAGGTCGCCCGCGCCTTCGACCAGGTGCACCGCGAGGCGGTCCGGCTCGCCTCCGAGCAGGCCCTGCTGCGGGGCAACATCAACGCGATCTTCACCAACCTCTCGCGCCGCAACCAGTCGCTGATCGAGGGCCAGCTGGCCCTGATCACCGACCTGGAGAACAACGAGGCCGACCCGGACCAGCTGGAGAGCCTCTTCCGCCTGGACCACCTGGCCACCCGCATGCGCCGCAACGGCGAGAACCTCCTGGTCCTCGCCGGCGAGGAGCCCGGCCGCCGCTGGGACCAGCCGGTCCCGCTGGTCGACGTGCTGCGCGCCGCCTCCTCCGAGGTGGAGCAGTACGAGCGCATCGAGCTGTCCGGCGTACCGGAGGCCGAGATCCACGGCCGCGCCGTCACCGACCTCGTGCACCTGCTCGCCGAGCTGCTCGAGAACGCCACCACGTTCTCCTCCCCGCAGACCAAGGTCCGCGTCACCGCGACCCGGCTGCCCGACGGCCGCGTGATGGTCGAGATCCACGACAAGGGCATCGGCCTGACCGCCGAGGACTTCGCGGACATCAACCACAAGCTGGCCAACCCGCCCACCGTGGACGCCGCGATCTCGCAGCGCATGGGCCTGTTCGTGGTCGGCCGGCTCTCCGACCGGCACGGCATCCGGGTCCAGCTGCGCCCCTCCGGCGAGCAGGCCGGCACCACCTCGCTGGTCATGCTCCCGGACGCCATCACGCACGGCGGCGGCGGCGAGAGCCCGGTGCGGCGCGACGACTTCACCGTCTCGCAGATCATCCCCGAGCAGCAGTTCCAGGGCGAGAACTTCGCCCAGCAGCCGCCCCTGCGCACCGCCGCTGAGCTTGGCTTCGACGACACCCGGTACGCGGAGGTCCCCGACGACATCCGCGAGCTGGACCCGGTCGGCCGCTCCCTGATGCGCGAGGAGCGCCGCGCCGCGCTGGAGTCCCAGACCCCGCCCGGCACGGAGGACCCGGCCGCCGACGGCCAGGCGGCCCCGTACCAGGACCCGTTCGCCGGCCAGTCCGGCTACGGCCAGGGCTACGGCCAGGGGTACGGCCAGGGGTACGACCAGCAGGCGCCGTACCCCGGCCAGGAGCAGGCCGCGTACGAGGCACCCGGGCAGCAGGCGTACGACGAGCAGTACTACGCGCCGAACGGCGGCCTGCCGCAGGGCGACGCCTACTCCCCCGCCGGCGACGGCGGCTACCCGCAGAACGGGTACACCGAGGCCGGTCTGCCGGAGCGTCCCGTGCCGGGCGGCGGGGCCCAGGACGACTGGCCTCGGCAGGACGGCTACCAGAACGGCTACCCGGCCCAGTACCCTGCGGACACGGCCGCCGCGCAGGCCGCGCAGGCCGCGCAGGCCGCGCAGGCCGCGCAGGCCGCGCAGGCCGCGCAGGCCGCTGACGCGGGCGAATCCGAGCGCGTAGGCTTCGAGCGTCCGGGACCGGCCCCGTCCGCCGTCCACGACCTGACCGACGCCGGGCTCCCGCGCCGCGGTGCCGCCGCGGGCGGCGCGCACCGAGCAGCTCCGGAGCCCACTCCGGAGGGCAACGGCGGGGACAGCGGCGAGGGCTCCTGGCGGTCGGCCAACGACGAGCGCTGGCAGCAGGCTTCCCAGCTGAAGAAGCCGAAGGCGGGCGGAGTGACCTCCTCCGGTCTGCCCCGGCGGGTACCCAAGGCCAACCTGGTCGAGGGCGCCGCTGAGAGCACCCCCCAGGGAGGCCCCCAGGTCTCCCGTGCCCCGGAGGATGTCCGGGGCAGGCTGAGCAACCTGCGCCGCGGTGTCGAACGAGGCCGCAGCGCGGGCAGTGAAACGAACAACGGCCAGGCCACTGGGTCTCACCACAGTGGTCCTGACAGCACCTACGACCAGGAGCGTTAGTGTGAGCCCGATGAGCCAGGCGGCACAGAACCTGAACTGGTTGATCACCAACTTCGTGGACAACACCCCGGGGGTGTCCCACACGGTGGTGGTCTCCGCCGACGGACTCCTTCTGGCGATGTCCGAAGGTTTCCCGCGCGACCGCGCCGACCAGCTCGCGGCCGTCGCCTCCGGTCTGACCTCGCTGACCGCGGGTGCCTCGCGCATCTTCGAGGGCGGCCATGTGAACCAGACGGTTGTGGAGATGGAGCGGGGATTCCTCTTCATCATGTCCATCTCCGACGGTTCCTCCCTCGCGGTTCTCGCACACCCGGAAGCGGACATCGGTCTCATTGGGTACGAGATGGCCCTTCTCGTCGACCGAGCCGGTACGGTCCTGACGCCGGACCTGCGCGCCGAGCTTCAGGGGAGCCTTCTCAACTAACGGGCAGACGGTGCGTTTTGGCGTCCCGTGGCCGTAAGGTTTCGGGACGCGGCTCCACAGTGATGGGTGCCAGGCACAGTCGGAGGAGGAGAAAGTGGCAACACCCCCAGGCAGTCCGTCTTCGGGCAACTGGTCGTACGGCCCCGCACAGGGCCACGGCGACGGTGCGCACCCGTACGGCTTCCCCTCCGCGCCCAGCCACCAGCAGCCGTACGCGCCGCAGGGCCCCGGCCCTTCGCCGTACGACCAGCCGCAGGCCCCGCGCATCCAGCCCGTGCAGCCGCAGCGCCGCACCCCTGAGCCCGCGCCCGCCGGGGCGTCGAACAACCCCCTGGTGCGTCCGTACGCCATGACCGGCGGCCGGACCCGCCCGCGGTACCAGCTCGCCATCGAGGCGCTGGTGCACACCACCGCGCAGCCGCACCAGATGCAGGGCCAGTTGCCCGAGCATCAGCGGATCTGCCAACTCTGCCGGGAGATCAAGTCGGTGGCCGAGATCTCGGCCCTGCTGACCATCCCTCTCGGCGTGGCCAGGATTCTCGTCGCCGACTTGGCGGAGGCGGGCCTGGTCGCCATCCATCAGCCCGGCGGCGACGACAACGCCGGCGGCCAGCCAGACGTGACACTGCTCGAAAGGGTGCTCAGTGGACTTCGCAAGCTCTAGCGGAGGGCCTTCCCGCTCCACCACGTCCGCGAAGATCGTGGTGGCCGGCGGTTTCGGCGTGGGTAAGACCACGTTCGTCGGCGCCGTCTCGGAGATCAACCCGCTGCGCACCGAGGCCGTGATGACATCCGCGTCAGCGGGCATCGACGACCTCACCCACACCGGCGACAAGACGACCACCACGGTCGCCATGGACTTCGGCCGCATCACCCTCGACCAGGACCTGATCCTGTACCTCTTCGGTACGCCCGGCCAGGACCGGTTCTGGTTCATGTGGGACGACCTGGTGCGCGGCGCCATCGGCGCGATCGTGCTGGTCGACACGCGCCGTCTCGCGGACTGCTTCCCGGCGGTCGACTACTTCGAGAACAGCGGCCTCCCTTTCGTGATCGCGCTGAACGGCTTCGACGGGCAGCAGCCGTACAACCCGGACGAGGTCCGGGAAGCCCTCCAGATCGGGCCGGACACCCCGATCATCACGACGGACGCACGGCATCGCGCGGACGCGAAGTCGGCGCTGATCACGCTGGTCGAGCACGCGCTGATGGCGCGGCTGCGGTAATCGGCACGAATCGCTTGCGGCCCTCGTTCCTCCTGTGGGAGGGATGGGGGCCGTACATCGTTGTACCGGGGGGCGGGGATGAGCGCAGAGGCGGCCGCGCTGCGGCTGGGGACGACCGTGGCGAGCACGGCGGCACGGATATGGCTCGGGGGGAAGGCGCGTGAGCAGGAACGTCACCTGACGATCGAGGAACTGGCCCGGGTGCGGGTGCCCGGGGTGAAGTTCTCGCGCAGTGTGAAGCGGCAGTTCGAGCAGATCGCCGACGCGGTGTTCGACCGGCTGGAACCGTTCCTGGAGCACGAGTTCAGGGGGCTGGAGGAGTCAGGGCGCCGGGCGGTGATCGACGCGGTCTGCGACACGTTCGCGGCGGCCGACCTCTCGGACGAGGCGCTGCTGGCCGCCGACGCCCAGCCCGCCGAGCTGATCCGGCGGATCACCGGGACGGTGCGCGCTCCGGTGGGGCTCGGCGAGGCGGAGGGCAGCCTGTACGCGCGGCTCTTCACCGAGTGCGTGGAGTACTACGTCCGGATCGTGCGCAGCCTGCCGGTCTTCGAGGAACGCGCGGCGGCCGAGCTGCTGGTGCGGACGTCCACGCTGGGCGGCGAGGTGGCCCGCATCCTCGAACGGCTCCCGGACCGGACCCTGTTCGCCCCGGAGGGCACGGACCAGGACACCGCGTTCCGGCGCCGGTACCTGGAGCTGGTCAGCGAGAGTCTCGACGAGGTCGAGCTGTTCCGCCGCGCCTCCGACCGCGCGGCGGCGCAGGTCCGGCTGTCGGTGGCGTACGTCAGCCTGCGGGCCACCGGCGACGACACCGCGTGGCGGCGCACCGCCCGCTCACTGCCCCGGCTGCGGGCCGACATGAGCGACTGGGAGGAGGCGGCGGGCGGCGAGGGCTCCGGCATGCGGGTGGAGGCCGCGCTCCGCGGCTCGGCCCGGGTCCTGCTGCGCGGCGAGGCCGGCTCCGGCAAGACGACCCTGCTGCGCTGGCTGGCCGTCATGGCGGCGCGCGGCGCCTTCACCGGCGAACTGGCGGAGTGGAACGGGCTCACCCCGGTCCTCGTCAAGCTGCGCGAGTACAGCGGCCGCACGCCGCCCGCGCCGGAGGCGATGCTCGACGGGGTGGCGGCGCCGCTCACCGGCATCATGCCCCGGGGCTGGGTGGAACGGCAGCTCGACAGCGGCCGGGCGCTGCTGCTGATCGACGGGGTGGACGAGCTGCTCGACCGGGAGCGGCGGGCGGTACGGGACTGGCTGCGCCGGCTGCTGTCGGCGTATCCCGGCGTACGGGTCGTCGTCACCTCCCGGCCCGCCGCGGCCGGCGCGGACTGGCTGCGGCGCGAGGACTTCACCGCGCTGCACCTGGACCGGATGACCCCGCCGGACCTGGCGGCGTTCGTACGCCAGTGGCACCAGGCGGTGCGGGAACTGGGCGAGGAGCTGCCGTGCCCGGTGGAGGACCTCCCGCAGTACGAGCAGTCGCTGCTGGCGAGCCTGAAGGACCGGGCGCACCTGCAGTCGCTGGCGGGGACTCCGCTGCTGGCGGCGATGGTGTGCGCGATGCACCTCAACCGGGGGCGGCACCTTCCGCGGGACCGGATGGAGCTGTACCGCAGCGCGCTGCACACCCTGGTCCACGACCGGGACGCGGACCGGAACGTGCCGAGCGCGATGGACAGCCCGCTGAGCCTCGGCGACAAGCTGATCCTCCTGCGCGATCTGGCCTGGCGGCTGTCGGACAACAACCGCAGCGAGATCGCCCTGGAGCAGGCGGCGGTGCACGTCGGGGCGAAGCTCAGGGCGATGCGGCATCTCGACCCGCTGGACGGGGAGCATGTGCTGCGGCAGCTGCGGGACCGCTCCGGGCTGCTGCGCTCCCCCGCGCAGGGACGGCTGGACTTCGTACACCGGACCTTCCAGGAGTACCTGGCGGCGGCGGAGGCCGCCGAGGAGGACCGGATGGGCAACCTGGTCGGGCGGGCCCACCTGGACCTGTGGCGGGAGACGGTCATCATGGCGGCGGGCCACGCCAACGCCCGCCAGCGGGAGGAGCTGCTCGGCGGCATCCTGGACCGGGCGGAGACCGAACCCCGCAACGCGCGGACGCTGCGGCTGGTGGCGGCGGCGTGCCAGGAGACGCTGCCGGAGGTACCCGAGAAGCTGGCCGCACGGCTGGACGCGGCGGTGGCCGCCCTGCTCCCCGCCCGCCGGGCGACCGACCCGGCCGCGCTGGCGGCGGTGGGCCCGAGCCTGCTGCGGTGGCTGCCGCGGTCGGGGGCGGGGCTGACGGAGAAGGCGGCGGCGTACACCGTGGAAACCGCCGCGCTGATCGGCGGCGAGGAAGCGCTGACGGTGCTGGAGGGATACACGGGGGACGACCGGTACCGCGTGGTCGGCGCGCTCACCGAGGCGTGGAGCTACTTCGACGCGGCCGTCTACGCCGATCGAGTGCTGTCACAGCTGCCGCTCGGCGGCCGCACCCTCAGACTCACCCATTCCGCCCAGTGGCAAGCCGTCACCGGGCTGGCATCGGTGACCGGGCTGGCCATCGTGTACCCCTTCACCCGGTTCGCAACTGTGGGCGAAGTACCGTCCCTGGTCGACCTGCAGCTGTACCAGTTGCGCGGCGAAGTCGACCTGCGGGTGCTGCGGCGTCTGCCGGGACTCAAGTACCTGGCGCTGCACGGCGACGTGACGATGCACCACCTTGGCGTGTTCGCCGAGCTCGAGCACCTGAGGCTGTTGCACCTCGGTCTCCGGGGCGTGTCCTCCCTCGACGGATTGCGCCTCGGGCCCGAACTCGGGCTTCTCTCCCTGTGGGATGTCCCCGAAACCACGGACTTCGCCGTTCTCGCCGACTGCCCCCACCTGACGCACCTCCAAGTGGTGACCGACATGATCTGCCTGCCCAGGAACCTGAGCGCGGTGACGTCACTGCCCGGCCTGGCCCTGACCCTCCACGGCGTCGACATCGCCGCCTGGCTGTCGTCCCCGGACTTCACGCCGCCGAAGGTCAAGCAGCTCAAGCTGTACGACTGCGTGCTGCCCGACGACCGAAGCGCCCTGGACTTCCCCGGCGTCAAGGTCTCCGTCAACTGAGACGGGCCGTGGCCCCGCCCCCCTCGCAGGGGTGCGGGGCCACGGCCCGTCGTCGAAGCGCTACCGCCAGCTGTGCGGGGCCCGGAAGCCCGGCTCGCGCTCCAGGCGGCGCCAGCCCGCGCGGACGCTGCCGCCCCGGGACGGGGCGACCTCGGCGGGGCGGGACGCGGCGCGGGCCATCAGGACGGCCGTGATGGCGGCGACTTCCTCGGGCCCGGCGTGGCCCTTCTCGACACGGATGTCAGGCATGGACATACGACAGACTCCTCGGGGTCACTGCGGGGGGTTGCCGTGCTTGCGGGAGGGCAGGTCGGCGTGCTTGGTCTGGAGCATGGCCAGGGAGCTGACGAGCACCTCGCGGGTCTCGGCCGGGTCGACGACGTCGTCGACCAGGCCGCGTTCGGCCGCGTAGTAGGGGTGCATCAGCTCGGTCTTGTACTCCTTGACCATCTTCTGCCGCATCGCCTCGGGGTCCTCCGCCGCGGCGATCTGCCGCCGGAAGATGACCCCTGCCGCGCCCTCCGCGCCCATCACGGCGATCTCGTTGGTCGGCCAGGCGTAGGTCAGGTCGGCACCGATGGACTGGCTGTCCATGACGATGTACGCACCTCCGTACGCCTTGCGCAGGATCAGGGAGATCCGCGGCACGGTGGCGTTGCAGTACGCGTAGAGCAGCTTCGCTCCGTGCCGGATGATCCCGCCGTGCTCCTGGTCGACACCCGGGAGGAACCCGGGGACGTCCAGGAAGGTGACGATCGGGATATTGAAAGCGTCACACATCTGGACGAAGCGCGCAGCTTTTTCGCTGGCCTCGATGTCCAGGACGCCCGCCAGCACCTGGGGCTGGTTGGCGACGATGCCGACGACCTGGCCGTCGAGGCGGGCCAGCGCGCAGATGATGTTGCGGGCCCAGCGCTCGTGGACCTCCAGGTAGTCGCCGTCGTCGACGATCTCCTCGATGACCTTGGCCATGTCGTACGGGCGGTTGCCGTCGGCCGGCACCAGGTCGAGGAGGACGTCGGAACGCCGGTCGACGGGGTCCGCCGGCTCGGTGCGCGGCGGGTTCTCCCGGTTGTTCTGCGGCAGCAGCGACAGCAGGTAGCGGACCTCGGCGAGGCAGGTCTCCTCGTCGTCGTACGCGAAATGGCAGACGCCGCTGGTCTCGGCGTGCACGTCGGCGCCGCCCAGCCCGTTCTGGGTGATCTCCTCACCCGTCACCGCCTTGACCACGTCCGGGCCGGTGATGAACATCTGCGAGGTCTCGCGGACCATGAAGACGAAGTCGGTCAGGGCGGGGCTGTAGGCCGCGCCGCCCGCGCACGGGCCCAGCATCACCGAGATCTGCGGGATGACACCGCTCGCCTTGGTGTTGCGCTGGAAGATGCCGCCGTAGCCGGCGAGGGCGCTGACACCCTCCTGGATGCGGGCGCCCGCGCCGTCGTTCAGGGAGACCAGCGGGGCTCCCGCCGCGATGGCCATGTCCATGATCTTGTGGATCTTGGTGGCGTGCGCCTCGCCGAGCGCCCCGCCGAAGATCCGGAAGTCGTGCGCGTAGACGAAGACCGTGCGGCCCTCGACCGTCCCCCAGCCGGTGATCACACCGTCGGTGTGCGGCTTCTTGGCCTCCAGGCCGAACCCGGTCGCCCGGTGCCGGCGCAGCTGCTCGACCTCCCGGAAGGACCCGGGGTCCAGCAGCAGTTCGATCCGCTCCCGCGCGGTCAGCTTGCCCTTGGCGTGCTGCGCCGCCGTGGCCTTCTCGCTCGGTCCGGCCAGCGCCCGCGCACGGATCTCGTGCAGCTCGGCGACCCGCCCGCGCGCGTCCGTCGGCTCACCCGGCGCCTCATCCAAAACGGTCATGTAGTGACCTTACGAAGCCGACCAAGGAAAGCACGCCGTCGACTCCGTACAGTCTCCGGCGGGTTTTCCTGGTGCACCTGAACAGAACCATCACGGCGTGCAGCCGTTTCGACTGCTCAGGCGGCCCGCCCGTTGTAGGGGTCGCACAAAGGTGTCACCTGAGAGACACCTCACATTCCTGGGTGGCGCATACCGTCCCCGGAGTGACGCGCAGGCGCAGCCGGCGGCCGGTGGACAGGATCTCGACCGTCTCGTCGGCCCGGACCGGCGGGCCCACCGGGTGGTCCCAGGTGATCTCCAGCGGTTCGCCCGTACGGGGTGGTTCGCTGATGTGGAGCGTGGCGGTACGGCCCCGGCGGCGGACCAGGACGCTCGCCCCGGCGGTCGCGGTGAGCGGCCCCACGGTACCCGCCCGCCAGAAGGTGACCGCCGTCAGGCCCAGCGCGGGGACGGCCACCGCCTGCCGGTCCGGGTCGTTGGCGAGGATCGACAACCAGTGCCGGCCGGCGGCACGGCCCACGACCGCTTCCCTCCCGGCCCCCGGGAGCAGGACGTAGGCGTACGTCGCGTCGGCCGGGTCGGTGCCGTGGTCCAGCCAGAGGGTCTGCCAGCGCCGGGTGCGGCGCTCGGGGGAGCCGGCGCTGTTGATGTCGGCCCAGGCGCCGGTGCGGTCCTCGCGCAGGGCGCGCAGCTCGCCGCCGTGCAGGACGACCCAGCCGCCGTGGCCGGCGAGGTGCGCCCAGTCCCGGCCACGCGTGAAGGCTGCGGTACCGCCCTCCCCCAGGTTCCGGTTGTCGACGACCGTCTCGACCGGCGCCCCGTCCGCGCACCTGATCCCGGCCCCGAGACACACCACGGCGTCGTCGACGAAGAACCAGGACTTCCGCGCCTCCAGCGTCGACCCGAGCCCCTTCAGATGCTGCCCGACCACCGCGTACTCCCCGTCCGTCGTCCCGCCCACCCACCGCACGTCGGGCCTGGGCTCGCCCCATTCGCCGCCCGCCCGGTCGGCCAGCCGCCTGGTGGAGACGGTCGTACCGGGCAGGCGGTACCAGTCGACGGTGGGCCAGTACCAGTCGGTGTACTGGTCCCCCTGCCGCCCGGCCGGCCACCAGGAGAGCCATCCGGCGCCGGTGTGCCAGCCGCGCGGGTTCTCGCCGTTGCCGCACTCGTAGTGGGCGATGCGGTCGCTGGCCATGGACAGGGCGGCGGTGAAGCCGGGACGGCGGTGGACGGCGCGGTCCATGGCCGCGAACAGACGGTGCCCCACGGGCTCGGGAGCCGCCGCCCCGGGCGCGTCGGCGATGGCCCGCAGCCGCGCCAGATCGGCGACGCCGAACTGCGGGGCCGTCAGCACCGGCGACACGGCGTCCCGTTCGATCCACCCCTTGATCCGCGGGTGCCAGCGCTCCCGCTCCGCCGCGCTCGCCCCGCCCGCCAGGACGGCCATCGCGGCGATCAGCTGCTGCCCGTGACAGTGATCCCCGCGCAGCACGCCCCCACCGCCCCCGGACAGCCCACGGCTGATGGCCCGCCCGCTGACACAGTCCATCACCAGCCCGTCCAGGATCCACGGCGCGAAGGCATGCTCGACGCTGTCGAGTACGTTCTGCCGCGCCGGATCGCGCACCTCCCACTCCGACCCGGCCAGCAGCGTGAACAGCCGGCCGAGCCCGTCGAGCATGACCTGCCCGTACGTCCCCGAGTACGCGACCCAGGTGTGCTGCACGAACGACCCGTCGGCATGGAGTCCGTCGCCCCGCGTGACGTACGGGAAGACCGGGGAGAGGGCGTCGCGGGCGAGGGCGATCTTCTCCGGGGCGCGGCCGAGGACACCGCGCAGGGCGACCGAACGGCACAGGTCGACACGGTTGGCGCCGGTGGAGGTGCCCGCGTACTCCCCGAGCGCCGTGTCCGGAATGAAGTGGTCCACGGCCGCGCAGGCGGCGCCGGTCCGCTCGTCGCCGAGGTGTTCGTGGAGAGCGGCCACGATGTCCGTGAGCAGCCGGGGACTGCCGATCTGCCAGTCCCACCAGTTGCCGTAGGGGGCGGTGGTGGTGTTGTAGACGGTGGCGGAGAGGTGGTCGAGGCCGCGCAGGACACCGGCGAGGAGTGCCGGGTCCCCCGTCGAGCCGGTGCCCTGCTGGACGTACGCCTGGGTCATCGTCCACAGGCGGCCGTAGCCGGCGGTGACGCCGGAGGACGGGGTGAAGGGGAGGTCCGGCCACAGGGACGCGGGCGTCGGCGCCATGGCCGCCCCGTGCGCGCGGGCGGCCTCGCCGGTCCGGGCGAGACGGGAGGCGTACGGCTCGGCGGCGGGGTCGTAGCCGGTGCCGAGGGAGAGGTCGAGCCAGCGTCGGCGGAGGGTGTCGTAAGGGTCCTCACCGGCGCGCACGTCGGCGCGGGCGCGGGTGGTGAGCGCCGGAGCGAGGGCGGTGGCGAGGACGGCCGCGAGCAGGACGGTGCGGCGGGGAGTGCCGGACAACGACGTCATGCTCATGCCGTCTATCACGTCGGCGCCGACCGGGGAAGAACACGCCCGCCCCCGTCAGCCGAAGCGGTGCAGCAGCCGGCGGTACAGACCGGGCACCAGCCCGCGCACCCGCCCCGGGACGGCGAGCCAGCCCGGCACATGCACGTCGTCACGCCCGTCCCGCACCGCGTCCCAGACCGCGCCGGCCACCCGTGCGGGCGCGGTGGGCCGGGGCCAGGGCCGCTGGTACGGCGTACCGCGCCGCTCGAAGAACGGCGTGTCCACCGGCCCCGGCACGACATGCGTCACCCCCACCCCCGTGCCCCGCAGCTCCTGCCGCAGCGCCTCCGCGAACGCGGCGACGCCCGCCTTGCTCGCGGAGTACACCGCCTCCTGCCGTACGCCGACGCTCCCGGCGACCGAGCCGACCAGCACCACCCGCCCCCGGCCCGCCGCCACCATGGCGGGCAGCACCTCGTGGACGAGCCGCAGCGTGGCGCCGAGGTTGACGGCCAGCACCTGGTCGATGGCCGCAGGAGGCATGGCGGTGAACGATCCCGCCCATCCGATCCCCGCGCCCGCGACCAGCACGTCGATACGCCCGGCCGCCGCCAGCGCCGACTCGGCGAGCAGCCGCGGCCCGTCCGCGGCGGTGAGGTCGGCGGGAAGGGCGACCCCGGACGTGGCAGCGGCGGTCTCGTCGAGCCGCTCCCGGTCCCGCCCGCTGAGCAGCAGCCGCCAGCCGCCGGCGGCGAACCGGCGGGCCGTGGCGGCACCGATGCCGGACGAGGCACCGGTGACGAGCGCGACGGGACGGTCCCGGCCGGCGTCACGGCCGCCGCGCGGGGACACCTCCTCGAACGCTTCCGCGATTTCCTCGTCGAGGGGCTTACGGAGGGACGGCGGTCCTGGCTGGGTCACGGGATGCCTCCCGGGCGACATCTGGGCTTCCCGCCACCCTCACACCGCCCGACGGCGCCCGGCACGCCGAGTCCGCCCATAGGGGCCCGCCGGTGCGCCAGGCGGCCTACCGGACGCCCAGAAGGGTGGCGGCCCGGCACGGCGAGGGAATACGTTCCCACCATTTCCGCGACCCTTGCGGATGATGTTGAACGTTGTACTGAACAGGTCTACGGTCGCCACCGCACCATCTCATTGAAGACTCAAGAACGAGCTTCGAACCAGCTTCAGGACCAGAGGAGATCACCATGAGCACGTCCGCGAACTCCGACCTCGCCGCCCTCACCGGTGACTACACACTGGACCCGGCCCACACCACGATCGGCTTCGTGGCCCGCCACGCGATGGTCACCAACGTCAAGGGCCAGTTCCGCGAGTTCAGCGGGACGCTGCACCTGGACGGCTCCGACCCCGCCAAGTCCACCGCCACCCTCGACGTGACGATGGAGAGCATCGACACCGGCAACGCCGACCGCGACGGCCACCTCAAGAGCGCCGACTTCTTCAAGACCGACGAGTACCCGACGATGACCTTCCGCTCCACGTCGGCGGAGTCCCTCGGCGGCGACGACTACCGCGTCACCGGCGACCTGACGATCCTCGGCACCACCAAGCCGCTCACCATCGACCTGGAGTACAACGGCACCGCGAAGGACCCGTTCGGCAACGACCGGGTCGGCTTCGAGGGCAAGGCCGAGATCAAACGCTCGGAGTGGGGCCTGACCTGGAACGCCGCGCTGGAAACGGGCGGCGTCCTGGTCTCCGACAAGATCAAGCTGGTCTTCGACATCTCGGCGATCAAGAACGCCTGACGCCGACCAGTTCCCGGGCCTGTTCACGGGCGTCCCCGAACGGGTCCGGCACCACTCCCAGCCCGTGCGCGACCAGCGCGCCCTCGTGCAGCAGCATCAGCACCCGCCCCACCCGGTCCGCCTCCCCCGGGCCGAGCTCCCCCACCAGCCGGGTGAACAGCTCCAGCATCCACGCCTTCTGCGCCGCGATGACCGGGTACGCCGGGTGGGCCGGGTCGCTGATCTCGGCATGGGCGTTGACCATGGCACATCCCTTCGCGCCGTACGCCCCCGACCAGTCACGCGAGGCATCGAACACGGCCAACACCCGCGCCGCGCCTCCCTCACCCCCCTCACCCCCTC
>NZ_JAGGOO010000089.1 GCF_018614415.1 Streptomyces sp. ISL-12 | reverse complement strand
CGGTGGCCCGGCCGATGCCGGGCAGCGCGGCGACCGGCCGTCCGTCGAGGAAGGCCGGCGTCTCCTCCTCGGTGACCGCGCGGGCCGCTCCCGGCCGGGCCTCCCCGAGCGCCATGCGGGCCAGCATCGGGCCCGGCCCGAGGCCGATCGCGCAGTCGACGCCGTGCAGCGCGAGGGCGCGGACGCGGATCACCGAGGCCAGTTCCACGGCGTCCCGCCCGAAGTACCGTTCGGCGCCGCGCAGATCGGCCAGTGCCCCGTCCGGCGGCAGGGCCTCGACGACCGGCGTGAACTCCTCCAGCAGACCGAGCAGCCCCGGCAGGGCCGCCTCGTACATGGGCGGCAGCTGGAAACGTACGCAGAGGATGGTCATCCCGCACTCCCCGGACTCTGGTGCCACAACTTCCTTCCCACCGCGGGCCCTTCGCCCGCGGGGCGCAGATCGGCCCAGGGGTGCATCTCGTACCCCGTGGGCATGCGGACGGTCCGCCGCCGCTCCATCTCGTCCTGCGCGGCGGAGCCGGCCGGCGCGGGCCGGCCGTCCGAGCCGGCCAGGCGGCGCCGGGCCGGGCCGTCCCCGGGGGCGTCCCCCTGAGTCCCCCCGGCCAGCCGGGCCGCGACCCCCTCCAGGCCCTCCTCCCGCCGCACCTCCAGCAGCTCGGCCAGGTTCCAGGCGGCGGCGCCCACCACGCCGTAGCTGCGCGGCCCGCGCCGCTGCACCACCCCGCGCACCAGCAGCAGCCAGGAGTGGAAGACGGTGTGCGCGCAGGCGTCGTGGGAGTCGTCGAAGAAGGCCAGGTCGACCAGACCGGTGCCGTCGTCCAGGGTGGAGAAGATGACCCGGCGGCCGGAGCGGATCGGCGGGGTCTGCGTGGCCGCCTTGGCGCCCGCGACCAGCACCGTCTGCCCGTGCCGGGCCTCGCGCAGCCGCCGCGCCGAGACCACGCCCAGCTCGTCGAGGAAGCGGCGGTGGTCGTCCATCAGATTGCGCGAGGCGTCCATCGACAGCACGCCCAGCTCGGCGCTGAGCTTCTCCGCCGAGGTGAGGTCGGGCAGCCCGGCCGACGCCGTCTTCCGGCCGCCGGACAAGGGGAGCTGATCCCCTCGTCCGGCGCGGGTGCCCCGGTGCAGTTCGGTCAGGTGCAGTTGCAGGTCGCGGCGGTTGGCGCCGAACGCGTCCAGCGCGCCGACCTGCGCCAGGCGCCCGGCGAGCGGGCGGCTGGGGCGGGCGCGTTCCCAGAAGTCGAGCAGGGAGGCGTACGGCTGCCCGGCGGCGATCCGTTCCGCCTCGGCCTCGCTGATGCCGTGCACGTCCAGCAGGGCCAGCCGCAGCCCCCACACCCTCGAACCGGACACCAGTTCGATCCTGTGCGCGACCCCCGACTTGTTCACGTCCAGCGGCAGGATCGGCACCCCGCGCCGCCGCGCGTCCGCCAGCAGCAGCCGCTTGGGGTGCATGCCGGGGTCGTGGGTGAGCAGCCCGGCGTAGAAGGCGGCCGGGTGGTGGGCCTTCAGCCACGCCGACTGGTACGTCGGCACCGCGAAGGCGACCGCGTGCGCCTTGCAGAAGCCGTACGAGCCGAACGCCTCGACGATCTCCCAGGTCCGCCCGATGGTCTCCGCGTCGTACCCGTTGGCCGCCGCGTGCTGCGCGAACCACACCCGGATCCGGCCCTGCGACTCGGGGTCCGACAGCCCGCGCCGCACCCGGTCGGCCTCGCCGCGCCCGCAGCCGGTCATGACCGCGATGATGTCGATGACCTGCTCGTGGAAGACGACGACCCCGTACGTGCTCTCCAACGCCTCCGTCAGGTCCTCGTGCGGGTAGCGCACCGGGGCGCGTCCGTGCCGGGCCTCGATGAAGGGGCGCACCATGTCGGCGGCGACCGGGCCGGGGCGGAAGAGGGAGATGTCCACGACCAGGTCGTGGAAGGTCGACGGCTGGAGGCGCCCCACCAGGTCCCGCTGGCCCGGCGACTCGATCTGGAAGCAGCCCAGCGTCTCGGTGGAGCGGATCAGCTCGTACGTCGCCGGATCGCCGTCCGGGACCGCGTCCAGGTCGACCCGCTCCCCCGACGCCCGTTCCACCTCGGCGACCGCGTGCGCCATCGCCGACTGCATCCGCACCCCCAGCACGTCCAGCTTGAGCAGCCCGAGGTCCTCCACGTCGTCCTTGTCGAACTGGGCCATCGGGAACCCCTCGCCGCTGGTCGGCATGACCGGCGTACGGGAGAGCAGGGAGGCGTCGGAGAGGAGGACGCCGCAGGGGTGCATGGCGACGCCGCGCGGGAGGGCGTCGAGGGCCTCGACCAGTTCCCAGAGCCGTCCGTACTTCTCCTGCTCGCCCGCCAGTTCCTTCAGCTCGGGCAGTTCGGCCAGGGCCGCGCGGGCGTCGCGGGCGCGGATGTGCGGGAAGGACTTGGCGACCCGGTCGATCTCGGCGGGGTCCATGGACAGGGCGGCGCCGACGTCGCGGATGGCGTGCCGTACGCGGTACGTCTCCGGCATCGCGACCGTCGCGACCCGCTCGGTGCCGAACCGGCCGATGATCGCCCGGTAGACCTCCAGGCGGCGCGCGGACTCCACGTCGATGTCGATGTCGGGCAGGACGACCCGCTCCTTGGACAGGAAGCGCTCCATCAGCAGCCCGTGCTCGACCGGGTCGGCGTGCGCGATGCCGAGGAGGTGGTTGACGAGGGAGCCCGCGCCGGAGCCTCGGGCGGCGACCCGGATGCCCATGTCCCGTACGTCGTCGACCACTTGGGCGACGGTGAGGAAGTACGAGGCGAAGCCGTGGTGGGCGATGATGTCCAGCTCGTGGTGCATCCGCTCCCAGTACGCGCGCCGCCGCTCGTACCCCTTGCGGATCATCCCCGCCGCCGCCCGGGAGGCGAGCGTCCGCTGGGCGGTGCGGCGGCCCGCGCCGACCAGGTGCGGTTCGGGGAAGTGGACGGCGCCCATGCCGAGGTCGTCCTCGGGGTCGACCAGGCAGGCGGCGGCCGTCGCCCGGGTCTGCTCCAGCAGGCGGTGCGCGGCCTCGCGCCGGAAGCCCGCGGCCTCGACGATCCGCTCGGCGGCCTGCGCCATGGCGCTCGTGTCCTTGAGCCACGCCTCCCCGGAGTCCAGTTCCCCGGCCGCGCCGACCGGGACCAGGCGGCGGGCCGCGTCCAGTACGTCGGCGACCGGGCCCTGGCCGGGATCGGCGTACCGCACGGCGTTGGTCAGGACGGGGCGTACGCCCTGTTCGGCGGCGAAGCCGACGGTGCGGGCGGCCTGGCGCAGGGAACCGGGACCGGTGCCGGTACGGCCGTGCCAGACGGCCTCCAGGCGCAGGGCGTCGCCGTACACCTCCCGCCAGGGGGCGAGGAGCCTGGCGGCGCGGTCGGGGCGGCCGGCGGCGAGGGCGCGGCCGACGTCGGAGTCGGGGCCGAGCAGCACGGTCAGGCCGTCGGCGTGGTTGTCGGCCCAGGACAGGAGCGGGGTCCCGGGGCTGCGGTGCGCGGCGGAGACCAGCGCGCACAGGCCGGCCCAGCCGCGGGCGCCGTCGCGGGCGAGGAAGGTGACGCGCGGAGCCGACTCGTCGACGAAGGCGCCGCCGCGCACGGGGGTACGGCGCCGGTCCCGGCGTACGGAGGTATCGCCGCGCTCCGGTTCCGGGGCGGGCGGCGCCACCGCCAGGTCCGCGCCGAACAGGGGGCGGACGCCCGCCTGCGCGCAGGCCTTGGCGAAGCGGACCGTACCCGCGAGGGTGTCGCGGTCGGTGAGGGCGAGGGCGTCCATGCCCCGTTCGGCGGCGCGCTCGGCCAGCCGCTCCGGGTGGGAGGCGCCGTGGCGCAGGGAGAACCCGGAGGCGGTGCGCAGATGCGTGAAACCCGGCACACGCACCTCCCGCACTGGTGACCTTCCGACGCCCTGTCGAACGTCTGTTCCAACAACCTCACCCCCACCATACCTCCATCTTCGAATGTGTGTACGACATCCGTTCGGCCCCGTCCCACCTGCGCAAACGTCCTCCGGCCGGGACCGTGGGGGCATGGCGCACACCTCAGGCGGCACCGGCAACCGGAACGGATCGTTCCTGGATGAGGTGAAGGACGCGGTCACCCCGCGGGCCACACTGCTCGTGCTCGGCGTGCTCGCGCTCCAGCTGCTGTTCATCGCCTCCTACGTCGGCGCGCTGCACGATCCGAGGGCGAAGGACGTGCCCTTCGGGGTGGTCGCGCCCGAGGACGCGGCCGGGCGGACGGTGGCCCGCCTCGAACGACTGCCCGGCACGCCCCTGGACCCGCGCACGGTGGCGGACGAGGCGGGCGCCCGGAAGAAGATCATGGACCGGGAGATCGACGGCGCCCTGGTCGTGGACCCGCGCGGCACCCGCGACACGCTGCTGGTCGCCTCCGGCGGCGGCACCGCGCTCGCCACCACTCTGGAGCGCCTCGTCACCGAGGTGGAGCGGGCCGAGCGGCGGACCGTGGAGACCGTGGACGTGGCCCCGGCCTCGGCGCGGGACTTCGACGGGCTGTCGTCCTTCTACCTGGTCGTCGGCTGGTGCGTCGGGGGCTATCTGTGCGCCTCGATCCTCGCCGTCAGCACCGGCGCCCGGCCGGCCAACCCGCGGCGCGCGGCGATCCGGCTGATCGTGATGGCACTGGTCGCGATCGTCGGCGGGCTGGGCGGGGCGGTGATCATCGGGCCGGTCCTGGGGGCGCTGCCCGGCAGCGTGGTGGACCTGTGGGGACTGGGCGCCCTGGTCACCTTCGCCGTCGGCGCCGCCACGCTCGCGCTCCAGGGACTCTTCGGGGTCGTCGGCATCGGGCTGGCGATCCTGCTGGTGGTGATCGCGGGCAACCCGAGCGCGGGCGGCGCCTTCCCGCTGCCGATGCTGCCGCCGTTCTGGAAGGCGATCGGCCCGGCGCTGCCGCCGGGCGCCGGCACCTGGGCGGCCCGCTCGGTCGCCTACTTCAGGAGCAACGACCTGACCCTCCCCCTGCTGGTGCTGTGGGCCTGGGCGGTGGCGGGGACGGCGATCACGATGCTGGCGGCGGTGCTGCGCCGCCGGCGGCAGGGGGCGGAACTGCCTACGCGGGCCGGCTGAACCCGGACCGGAAACGGAAAGGTCCCGCCCCTCGCGCGCGGGGCGGGACCTCCGTGAGCCGTCGGCCGGTCAGCCGATCTCGGTATCCGTGGCCGACAGCGCCTCCGTCACCGGCTGGAAGAAGGTCTCCCCACCGGAGGTGCAGTCGCCGCTGCCGCCGGAGGTGAGGCCGATCGCGCTGGAGCCGGAGAAGAGGGAGCCGCCGCTGTCGCCGGGCTCGGCGCAGACGTCGGTCTGGACGAGGCCGTTGACGATGTCGCCGTTGCCGTAGTTCACGGTGGCGTCCAGGCCGGTGACCGTGCCGTCGTGCACCTGGGTGGTGGAGCCGCTGCGGGTCACCCGCATGCCGACGGTGGCCTCGGCGGCGTCCGAGATGGACTGCGCCGAGCCGTCGTAGAGGTTGACCTCGCTCGGGTGGTCCACGTCGGCGGTGTACTTGACCAGGCCGTAGTCGTCGTCGGGGAAGCTGGAGACCTCGTTCTCCCCGATGACGGTGCCGGACGAGTCCGACCAGGAGGTGATGGACTCGGTGCAGTGGCCGGCGGTCAGGAAGTACGGCTCGCCGCCCTTGGTGACGTTGAAGCCGAGCGAGCAGCGCCCGCCGCCGCCCGTGATGGCGTCGCCGCCCGCGACGAAGGGCTTGTACTCCCCCTTCGTCCGCTTCAGCTCGGCCTTGGCGCCGAGCCCGTCGACCACCTCGGTGAGCTTGGCCCACTCGGCCTTCGAGACCGTGCGGTCGGCGGTGACGACGACCTTGTTGGTGGTCGGGTCGGTCACCCAGGAGGTGCCCGGGACACTGGCGTCCCGCTCGAGGATGGTGCGCGTGCTCTTCAGGTCGGCGAGCGAGTTCTCGACGATCCTCGCCGTGGCGCCGGCCTCCTCGACGGTCCGCGCGGCGGCGTCGTCGAGGACGTTGACCACCAGGCTCTCGGCCCGGGCGTCGTAGTAGGTGCCCGCGGCGTCGGCGCCGAGATCGCCGAGCAGGGTGGAGGCGAGCTTTCCGGCCGCGGTGGCCGACAGGGTCTCGGGGGTGGCGGACGCCGGGGTCTCACTGGCGTTCGCGCTCTGGAACGTGACTCCCGTGGCGACCAGCGCGACGATGCCCGCGCCTGCCACGGCTGCCCGCCGCCTGGGTATGCGTCGGTGCTTCAACTCATGTCCTCCTGTGGGGGGTCGGCCCGTGGGGTTGTGGGGACCTCGCGGACCGGAAGGCCGGTTGACGGGCGCTTACTCTTCCGAACGGCACAGGTCGCACACAAGGTCGACTTCGAGACGTGTGCACGACAACTCCAGCGCGGGCACACGGCCTCCACCCTTTGCTCCCGGTCCAGGGAAAATTCGCAGAGCAAACACTCCGGGCGAGGAACCCGTCAGCGGAGCGTGAGGTCTAGTCCTGTCTGGATTCCACCTCTTGTGCTCCGCCGTCCTGGTGTGCATCTACGCGCGATGGCCCGCTCCGCGCGGTCTCCGGCGGGACCGTCTGCTGCGCCCGCTCCAGGAACCGCAGCAGTTCCACCGGGAACGGCAGGACGAGCGTGGAGTTCTTCTCGGCGGCGACCGCCACCACCGTCTGCAGCAGCCGCAGCTGCAGCGCGGCCGGTGTCTCCGACATCTCCTTGGCCGCCTCGGACAGCTTCTTCGACGCCTGGAGCTCGGCGTCGGCGTTGATGACCCGGGCCCGCCGCTCCCGGTCGGCCTCGGCCTGCCGGGCCATCGAGCGCTTCATGGTCTCGGGCAGGGAGACGTCCTTGATCTCGACGCGGTCGATCTGCACGCCCCACCCGATGGCCGGGCTGTCGATCATCAGCTCCAGACCCTGGTTGAGCTTCTCCCGGTTGGACAGCAGGTCGTCCAGGTCGCTCTTGCCGATGATGGAGCGCAGCGAGGTCTGCGCCATCTGCGAGACCGCGAAGCGGTAGTCCTCCACCTGCACCAGGGCGTTCGCCGCGTCCACGACCTTGAAGTAGACGACCGCGTCGACCCGCACGGTCACGTTGTCCCGGGTGATGCCCTCCTGGGCGGGGACCGGCATCGTCACGATCTGGAGATTGACCTTGTGCAGCCGGTCCACGAACGGCACGACCAGGGTGAAGCCGGGGCCGCGCACCTGCGGCCGGAGCCGGCCGAGCCGGAACACCACACCCCGTTCGTACTGCTTGACGACCCGCGCCGCGGCCATCGTGTAGACCGCCGCCGCGGACGCGACCGCCGCTCCCGCCGCCATCAGCTCCTCGACCATCACGGCCCCCAGGGTCCGAAGTGGGCGCATCGAGTGCTCTTTGTGCGCTCTTCGACGGTAACGCCGGTTCCGTGCAAAAGGGAGCCCCCGCACGGCAACTGCCGTGCGGGGGCTCCCGGTACTGCCGGCCGCGCCCGCCGGAACGGGATCGGTGAGGATCAGTAGACGCTGACGCCGTAGGCGCTCAGGGCCTCCGTGACGGGCTGGAAGAAGGTCGTGCCGCCCGAGGTGCAGTCGCCGCTGCCGCCGGAGGTCAGACCGTACGCGGTGCCGTTGCTGCCGTAGAGCGAGCCGCCGGAGTCACCGGGCTCGGCGCAGACCGTGGTCTGGATCAGCCCGTAGACGATGTCGCCGCTGCCGTAGTTCACGGTGGCGTTGAGGGCGGTGACACGGCCGCTGTGGGTACCGGTGGTGGAACCGTCACGGATGACGGTGGTGCCCACGCTCGGGGTCCCGGCGCTGGTGATGTCCACACCGTTGGCGGTGCCGGGGCGGGAGACGGACCCGGTGTACCGCACGATGCCGTAGTCGTTGGTCGGGAAGCTCGAGCCCGCGGTGGTACCGATGGCGGTGGTGCGCGCGGAGTTGGAGTACCAGGTGCCCGCGCCGTCGGTGCAGTGCCCGGCGGTCAGGAAGTACTGGGTGCCGCTGCTGCTCTGGACGTTGAAGCCGAGGGAGCAGCGCCAACTGCTCGCGTAGATGGCGTCGCCACCCTGGATCAGCTTGTTGAACGTGCCGTTGGTGCGCTTGATCGTGAGCGCGCCGGCCTTGTCGCCGGCCTGCTCCTTGATCTTCGCGATCTCGGCCTGGGACACCGTCTCGTCGATGGTGACCAGGACCTTGCCGCTCTTGCTGTCGACGGCCCAGGCGGTGCCGGGGACGTCGGCCTTCAGCACCGAGTTGCTGGCGCTCTTGAGCTCGGCGGAGCTGAAGGTGGTGGGGGTGTCGGCCGCGGTCGCGCTGGGGACCGCGATCGCGGCGGCGGCCACGAGGCCGGTGGAGACGGCGATCAGCCGGGTGCGTCTCGTGATACCGCTGCGGGGGGTGGTGCGCTTGATCCTCACTTTTCGTTCCTCCACGGGGGAAGTAGGGGGCCCGTTCGTGGGGTCGCAGGGCCCGTGAGGCGCAGCCAGGGGACCCCGGATGTCCGGATTCCGGAAACGGCGTGCCCCTGACAAGCGCTGAGTGGGAGTATTCGGCCGAACGAACGGTCGGCGCAAGGGTGCCTTTCGGCCTTCACCACTAGTACGACCGGTACGGCAGCCTCACTCAGCGCACCCGGCGCAGCTGCCGCTCCCCCGCCTCGACGCCGACGCCGAGGGTGTTCCCCGGCGGCGGGAAGGGGCAGACGAAGTGGTCGGCGAAGGCGCACGGCGGCAGCTGCGCGCGGTTGAGGTCGACCGTGGTCCGCCCGTCGGCGTCCGGCGCCGGCGGGTACAGGAACCGGAAGCGGTAACTGCCCCGGCCGCTGGTGGCGTCCGCGAACACCGCCCACAGCGACCCGTCCGCCTCGACGGCCACCTGGAGCGTCAGCTCCCGCCCGGCCAGGGTGAAGGCCACCTCCCCGCCGAGCCCGAGACCGCGCTCGCGCCCGTCGGCGTTGGGCACCCGCACGCCGCGGTGCCCGCCGGCGTACGGGGTGAAGCGGCCGGGCACCGACCAGCGCGGGTCGTACGGCGTGGCCTCGATGCCGCGGAACGCCCGCCGCGCCCCGGCCCCCGGGTCGAAGTCCCGCACCCCCCACACCCCCTCCCGGACCAGCACGACCAGCCGCCGCTCGCCGAGCGCCACCCGGGCCGCGTCCACCGGCCCCGCGTCGGCCGTGAGCCGCGCCTCGCCGTCCAGGGGCCGGCCGTCCACGGTCAGCCCGTCGGCCGCCCCGGCGGTCAGCAGTACCCCGCCGGCGTCAGCGGTCCAGCGCCCCGGGACGCCGGGAAGCCGTCCGTCGGGGTGGTCGGGCAGCCAGTAGGTGCCGGTCAGCGCGAGCGGACCGTAGGGCGCGGAGACCGCCGCCACGCGGTCCTCGTGCCACCGCCGCCACCGCAGCTCCGCGTCCGCCGGGTCCGTCGTCGTCATGGATCAACCCTTTCACACCGGTACGACACACGTCCGTGCCGCGTCGGTATGAGCCCCCGTCAACACCGATATAGGCGGTCCGTCCCACTTGGGCATGATCCCGTACGGACGCGCCGCATTCCCCGCGCGAAGCGGTACACAATCCTCACGAACGCGCCGTCCACCGGCCGGCGAGGTTCTCTCCGGGCCGGTGCCGACAAGGGGTCCGTCGATGTCCGGACACCACACCGACCGCCGCCTTCCGCGACGCTGAGCTGCGACATCGGGCCGACCGCCAGGTTCACCCGTACGCCCCGCCGCTCACCCGTCCGCCAGGAACAGTCATATTTCACTCATAGTCAGGGGCCGTTTGGGAAACGACCCTTGGGACACATGGACTCTCGACGGATTCGCTGTGCACCAGTACCGTCACAAACCCCCCGCGCGGCGTCTATCCACTTGGCGCGACGTCCGCATCATGGACGACGATAGGGATGCGGAAAGCACGAAAGACCGCTTGAGAGGAGGCGTCCATGGGATCGGTACGCAAGGCGAGTGCGTGGCTCGGCCTCGTCGACGACAACGAAGACGAGCGCTACTACGACGACGACTACTCCGAGGGCAACGAACCCGGGGACGCCTGGGTCACGGACCCCCGGGTCAAGGTGGCCTCGGACACGGCCGAGGAGAGGGGCCGCCGCATCGGCACGGTCACCCCGGACAGCTTCCGGGACGCCCGCGCCATCGGCGAGCTGTTCCGGGACGGGGTCCCGGTCATCATGAACCTCACGGCCATGGAGGCCGGCGACGCCAAGCGCGTGGTCGACTTCGCGGCCGGGCTGATCTTCGGCCTGCGCGGTTCGATCGAGCGGGTGTCCAGCCGGGTGTTCCTGCTGAGCCCGTCCGACACCCAGGTCATCAACGGTGAACCGGCCGCGCACCGCACGGACGGGTTCTTCAACCAGAGCTGAGGCAGGGCCGCCCCCGCCGGCCCTGCACCCGCGCTCCCCCCGGCCCTTACCGGAACGCGTCGAGTCCGGTGAGCGCCTTGCCCAGCACGAGCTGGTGCATCTCGACGGTGCCCTCGTAGGTGAGCACCGATTCCAGGTTCGTCGCGTGCCGCATCACGGGGTACTCCAGGGAGATCCCGTTGGCGCCGAGCACCGTCCGCGCCGTACGGCAGATCTCGATCGCCTCCCGTACGTTGTTCAGCTTGCCGAAGCTGACCTGCTCGGGACGGAGCCGCCCCGCGTCCAGGCGCCGCCCGAGGTGATGGGCGAGCAGAATCCCCTTGTGCAGCTCGACCGCCATGTCGGCGAGCTTGGCCTGGGTGAGCTGGAAGCCGCCGATGGGCCGCCCGAACTGCTCCCGCGTCTTCGCGTACGCCACCGCCGTCTCGAAGCAGGTGCGCGCCGCGCCCATGGCGCCCCACACGATCCCGTACCGGGCGTGCGTGAGGCAGCTGAGCGGCCCGCGCAGCCCCGTGACCTCCGGCAGCACCGCGTCGGCGGGCAGCCGTACGTCGTCCAGGACGAGTTCGCTGGTGACGGAGGCCCGCAGGGACCACTTGTGCTTGATCTCGGGCGCGGAGAAACCGGGCGTGCCGGCGGGGACGAGGAACCCGCGGATGCCGTCGTCGGTGCGCGCCCACACCACGGCCACACCCGCCACCGACCCGTTGGTGATCCACATCTTGCGGCCGTTCAGCACCCAGTCGGCGCCGTCGCGCTCGGCGTACGTGCGCATCGCGGCGGGGTCGGAACCGTGGTCGGGCTCGGTGAGCCCGAAGCAGCCGATGACCTCGCCGGCGGCCATCCGGGGCAGCCAGGTCTGCTTCTGCTCCTCGCTGCCGAAGCGGTGGATCGCGTACATGGCGAGGGAGCCCTGCACGGAGACCAGTGAGCGGATGCCGGAGTCCGCGGCCTCCAGCTCCAGACAGGCCAGCCCGTACTGCACGGCGCTCGCGCCCGCGCAGCCGTACCCGGTGAGCGACATCCCGAGCGCCCCGATGCCGCCGAGTTCGCGGGCCAGCTCCCGGATGCCGGGCAGCTCGCCCTTCTCGTACCAGTCGGCGACGTACGGCAGGACGCGGTCGGCGGCCCAGGACCGCACGGTGTCCCGGACCGCGAGGTCCTCCGGGGAGAGCAGGTCGTCGATGCCGAGGGGGTCTGCGGGGTCGAACGCGGGCATGGTCTTCCCTCCAGGACATTTAACTAGCACTGCTAGTCACGGCTCCCGGCCGACGTTACGGTGCGTTCGCGGCGCGCGTCCAGAGTCTCCCACCGGGCAGACGACGAGCCGCCGCACCCGCCGACGGCGAACAAGCCCCACGGGCGACTTCACCTTTCGACGGACAGCAAGCGAGTGGTGCGCGGGTGGGAGAGAAAGACCCTCACACCGAGACACGCGACTCCACCGCGTCCCTGGGTGCGGGCACCCCCGCCCCCTCACACCGCATCCCCCGGGGCAACCGCAACGCCATCCCCGCCCCCGCCAGCAACAACCCCGCACTCACGACCAGCGTCACATGCAGCCCGTGCACGAACGCCCCCTCCGCCGCCGACCGCAGCGCCACCCCGCCCGGCCCCCCGAGCCGCGCGGCGACCTCGTACGCCTCCCCCAGCGAATGCCCCGCCGCCGCCGACGCCGACGCCGGGACCCCCTCGACACGCGCCAGCCCGGGCGCGTACGCCGCGTTCATCACCGTACCGAGCAGCGCGATCCCGATCCCGGCGCCCAGCTGGTAGGACGTCTCGCCGATCGCCGCCGCCCCGCCCGCCTGCTCCGCCGGCGCCTCGCTCAGCATCGACTCGTACGCCCCGAAGAGCGTGGTCTCCAGGCCGAACCCGAGCAGCACGAACCCGCCGAGCATCAGCGCCCACGCGTCGGCCCGGCCCAGCGCCGTCAGCAGCAGCACCGCCCCGGCGGTCAGGCAGAACCCGAAGCACACCATCCGGCGCGGCCCCAGCCGCCGCAGCATCCGCGCCCCCGCCAGCCCGGCCGCCATCGCCGCCAGGGTCAGCGGCAGCAGCCGCAGCCCCGTCTGCAGCGGCGACAGCCCGAGCACCAGTTGCAGGTACTGCGCCGCGATCAGCTCAAGGCCCACCAGCGCGAGCATCGCCAGCACGATGCACCCCACCGACGTACTGAACGCCGGCCGCCGGAACATCCGCAGGTCCACCAGCGGACGGGCCCGCCCCCGCTGCCGCCGTACGAACAGCACGAGCAGCGCGGCGCCCGCCACCAACGGCAGCACGGTGGCCGCGCTCAGCGCCGGCCCACCGCCGCCGAGCCGTTTGACGCCCAGCACCACCCCGAACAGCCCGGCCGCCGCCAGCAGCGCGCCGACCGCGTCCCAGGGCCCCTGTCCCACACCTTCGGACGCGGGCTTGGACTCGGGCAGCAGCAGCCGCCCCACCGGCAGGCTGACCAGCATCAGCGGAATGTTGACCAGGAAGACCGAGCCCCACCAGAAGTGCTCCAGGAGGAAGCCGCCGAGCAGCGGTCCGACCGCCGCGCCCACGGCCGCGACCGCGCTCCACACGCCGATGGCCAGGGCCCGCTCCCGCCGGTCGGGGAAGACCTCCCGCAGCAGCGACAGCGTCGCGGGCATGATCATCGCGCCGCCGACGCCGAGCAGCGCGCGGGCCGCGATCAGCACCTGGGCGCTGTCGGCGCAGGCCGCGAGCGCCGAGGCGACGCCGAACAGCGCGTACCCCAGCAGCAGGATCCGCCTGCGGCCCACCCGGTCGCCCAGCGTGCCGAACAGGATCAGCAGCGAGGCGCAGACCAGGGGGTAGACGTCGACGATCCAGAGCAGTTCGATCGCGCCGGGCCTGAGGTCCTCGGTGACGGCGGGGACCGCCACGTGCAGCACGGTGGCGTCCAGCGCCACGAGCAGCAGGCTGACACAGAGGACGACCAGGACCACCCAGCGGTTGGCACCGGCCCCGGCCGCCCGACGGCGCGGCGACGCGACGGCCGCGGTCGTCCCGGACATGTACGTACCTCCCAGAAGTTCCCTCGCGTGCGGCGGGCTCGCGGGGCGGGGAACTCCCGCGACTCGGCCGGAGGAAGCGGTGGTCTCCGGCCCGCGCGACGACGGCGAGTGGCTCGTCAGAGTACGCGAGTCCACGCGCGCCTCGCGTGGCACAGCTCTCACCGATCCCGGTCACAGGTGTGGCGTGCGCCACTGCTCCCACCGGCACCGCCGGTACCGACCGCCCGTACCGCCCGTACCGCCCGGCAGGCGGTCCCCGCCCCGCGCCGATAATCGAGCCCGTGACCGTGACCGATCTCAAGACGCGCGCGGCGCCGGGCCGCCCGGGTGCCCTGCGCCGGGCCGCCCCGGCGCTCCTCGGCTTCGCGGCCGTCCGCGCCCTGGGCCTCGTCGCCCTGGCCCTGTGGAGCGCCGCACGCGACAAGAGCGCGCACACGCTGCTGACCGCCCGCTGGGACTCCCTGTGGTACTCCAGGGTGGCCGCGGGCGGTTACGGCCACGAGGTGCGGCTGCCGAACGGTGACGTCCACTCCGACCTGGCTTTCTTCCCGCTGCTGCCCTGGCTGGAGCGGCTCGGCGCGGCGGTGTCGCCGCTGTCGCACGCGGACGCCGGTCTCGTGGTGAGCCTGCTCGCCTCCCTCGCGGCGGCCTGGGGGATCTTCGCGGTCGGCGACCAGGTGTACGGCCGCCGCGCCGGGATCTGCCTGGTGCTGCTGTGGGCGGTGCTGCCGGTCGGGATCGTGCAGTCGATGGCGTACAGCGAGTCGCTGTTCACGGCGCTGGCCGCCTGGTCGCTGTACGCGGTGCGCACCGGCCGGTGGGTGACGGCGGGGACGCTGGCGCTGGCGGCCGGGCTGACGCGTCCGGTGGGGCTCGCGGTCGCGGCGGCGGTGTGGGCGGCCGGCGTTGCGGCATTCGTGCGAACCCGTGGCCCGGCCGCCGCGCACGGCGCTCCCGCGTCCGCGCGCGCCCCCGGAGAGGGCGCGCGGTGTGCGCTCGGGATGCTGCTCGCGCCCCTGGGCGCCGCCGGGTACGTCCTGTGGGTCGGCCACCGCACCGGCGACGGCCCGTTCGGTTACCTGGACGTCCAGGCGGGCTGGCGCAACGGCTTCGACGGCGGCTGGGCCTTCGCCCGCTTCACCGCCGAGAAGTTCACGTCGTTCCCGTCGGCCCTGGCGGGCGCGGGGCTGGTCCTCGGCGTCGCCCTGGTGGGGTGGCTGTACGTCACCGGCGTACGGCGGCGCCTGCCGCTGCCGCTGCTGGTGTACACGGGGATCGTCACCGCACTGGCCCTGTGCGCCTCGGGCTATTTCGGCTCGAAGCCGCGGCTGCTGCTGCCCGCCTTCCCGCTGCTGCTGCCGCTCGCCGCGGCCCTCGCCCGGGCGCGCACCGCCAGGTCGGCCGCGGTGGTGGCCGGGATCGCCGTGGCGTCGGCGCTGTACGGGGCGTTCTGGCTGAACGGCTCCGGTCCGCCGTGACCCACCGCGAACACCCTCGGTGAGCACCGGGAGAATTCCACACCAGCATTCGGTGAACGAATTCATAAGCACGATAAAACCGCCGCCTGGAATGATCAAAAGAAATGAAGGCCACGATCGGCATGGTCCGCCGAATCCAGGGAATTAGGACCGGTTCCTGAGAGGAATCCCACATCACATCGTCATCACAAAGCCGTTGATTCGTCGGAGATGCGAGCTCACTCGCTGTAACGTCGATTGGGTGCGTACCGAACGGAACCTCACCCGTCTGGACCGGGTGTTCGCGAGACTGGACCGGGAGCCGGAACGGCCGGTCCATCTCGACGTGCCGAAGATGAGCCGGCACAGAATCGCGCTGCTCGTCGGATCGCTCGCGTTCTACGTCGCGATCGTGTGGGCCGTGGTGATCACCTCCTGGCTGGTCCGGCTCGACTGGCAGGTCATGTTCTTCCGGCCGTACCAGCAGTGGTCGGAGATCCACGCGTTCGTCGACTACTACGTGGTGCTGGGCCAGCGCGGCCCCACCGCCGTGATGGTCGCCGCCTGGCTCGGCTGGCGCTCCTGGCGGCAGCACACGCTGCGTCCGCTGCTCGCGCTGGGCGTCTCGCTGCTGCTGCTGAACGTGACGGTGGGCGCCGCCAAGTACGGCATGGGGCGGCTCGGACCGCACTACGCGACCACGGTCGGCGCCAACGAGATGTGGGCCGGCGGCGATATATTTCCGAGCGGTCACACCGCCAACGCCGTGGTGACCTGGGGCATCCTGGCCTATCTGGCCTCCACGCCCCGGGCCCGCCGCTGGCTGTCCGCCCTGTCCGCGGTCACCTCGCTGGGCGTCGGGCTGTCCACCGTGTACCTCGGTACGCACTGGCTGAGCGATGTGATCCTCGGCTGGGTCGCGGGGCTGCTGATCCTGCTGGCGCTGCCCTGGTTCGAACCGCTGATCGCCCGTGCCGAGTCCTTGATCCTCGGCCTGCGCGACCGCTGGGCGGCCCGGCCCGGGCGGACGGCCCCCGCGGCCTCTCCGGCGGTGCTCACCCCGGCCGCCGCCGACCAGGACGCCCCGGCCCGCGAGCCGGTCGCCACGGCCCGTTCCTCCCGGACGCCGGTCTATCTGGCCCCGGGCCCGCACAGCACCCGTGCGGAGCGCTCACCGGTCACCCCGGCCGGCAGCCGCCGCCCGCCGCACTCCGACCGCCATCCGCGGGGCACGGCCTCGCCCGCCCGCCCCGTCTCGGGCGGCTGACCGTCCCGGTACGCACACGTCGGCCCCGGTCCCCCTGCGGGAGACCGGGGCCGATGCCGTTCCTCAGCCTTTCCAGGCCCGTGTGACGCGGCCCTCGCGCACCTCGAAGTTGAGCCGGCCCGCGCGGTACTCCATCGTGATGATCGCACCGGGCGGCAGGGACCGCACGGACGTCCATCCCCGCTCCCGCGCACGCTCTTCGGCCGCGTCCTGGCCGAGGCCGAGGTATGCGTCCGGACTGTCCTGGGGTTCGCCCGAAGGTGACGGAATCGGTGCCATGGGGCCACGCTATGCCCTGGTTCCCGGCCGGGGAAGCCCGGATCGGTAACCGGTCCGCGACCCGTCCCCGTCACACTTCTGTCACAGATCACGCTCTGCGTTTTGGCCGAACTCCGTCACCCGGACGAGCGGTTCCATACGGCCGCCCAGGGCCTGTGCGGAGCTTGTGCGGGGAATTCCCGCGAGTCCGCCCGCGCACCGTCCCGGCTCTTCGAATAACCGCGCGAAAAGGGCCGGACAAAAACCCCTGGGCACCCTCTCGCATTCCGGCCACGGGCGGCGTTCTCGGCATGCGCATGAATCTCCGGGCAACCCGGTCCGGACACGGACCGCCACGGACCGCCACGGGCCGGCACAGGCTGGCACGGTCCGGTGCGGGCACGGGGCGCATCACCGTCGTACGCCCCCTGTCGGCCGGCGGGCGGCGCGAGCATCATGGCGTGGGCGCACCGGAGGGACCGGCGGGGCCGGGAGGCGACGACGACGGAGGGGCGGCGGGCGATGGGTACGCAGACCTTGGGGGCCACGGCGGAGCCGGTGCGCGCCCGGCGGCGGGGCCGGGTGGTGGTGGACTGGCTGACCACCACCGACCACAAGAAGATCGGCCACCTCTACCTGATCACGTCGTTCGCGTTCTTCCTGATCGCTGGTGTCATGGCCCTGATGATGCGGGCCGAGCTGGCCCGGCCGGGACTCCAGCTCGTCGACAACCAGCAGTTCAACCAGCTCTTCACGATGCACGGCACGATCATGCTGCTGCTGTTCGCGACCCCGAGCTTCGCGGGCTTCGCCAACGAGCTGATGCCGCTCCAGATCGGCGCCCCGGACGTCGCCTTCCCGCGGCTGAACATGCTCTCGTACTGGCTCTTCCTCTTCGGCGGCCTGATCGTGCTCGGCTCGCTGCTGGCGACCGGCGGTCCGGCCGCCTTCGGCTGGTTCGCCTACGCGCCGCTCAACAGCCAGGTGCACTCCCCCGGCATCGGCGCCGACCTGTGGATCATGGGGCTGGCGCTGTCGGGGTTCGGGACGATCCTCGGCGCGGTCAACTTCCTCACCACGATCATCGGGATGCGCGCCCCGGGCATGACGATGTTCCGGATGCCGATCTTCGTCTGGAACACCCTGTTCACGTCGATCCTGATCCTGCTGGCGTTCCCGGTGCTCGCGGCGGCGCTGCTGGTCCTGGAGGCGGACCGGCGGTTCGGCAGCCAGGTGTTCGCCGCGGACAACGGCGGCGCGCTGCTGTGGCAGCACCTGTTCTGGTTCTTCGGCCATCCCGAGGTGTACATCATCGCGCTGCCGTTCTTCGGGATCATCAGCGAGATCATCCCGGTCTTCGCCCGCAAGCCGCTGTTCGGCTATCTGACGCTGGTGGCCGCGACGATGGCGATCACCGGTCTGTCGGTGGTGGTGTGGGCGCACCACATGTTCGTCACGGGCGCGGTGCTGCTGCCGTTCTTCTCCTTCCTGAGCTTCCTGATCGCGGTGCCGACGGGGGTGAAGTTCTTCAACTGGACCGGCACCATGCTCAAGGGCTCGCTCTCCTTCGAGACGCCGATGCTGTGGGCGACCGGCTTCCTGGTGTCGTTCCTGTTCGGCGGCCTGACCGGCGTGATCCTCGCCTCCCCGCCGCTGGACTTCCACGTCAGCGACACCTACTTCGTCGTCGCCCACTTCCACTACGTCGTCTTCGGCACCGTCGTCTTCGCGACCTTCGCCGGCTTCTCCTTCTGGTGGCCCAAGTTCACCGGGAAGATGCTCGACGAGCGGCTCGGCAAGATCCATTTCTGGACGCTGTTCACCGGCTTCCACCTCACCTTCCTGGTGCAGCACTGGCTGGGTGCCGAGGGCATGCCCCGCCGGTACGCCGACTACCTCGCCGCCGACGGCTTCACCGCGCTGAACACGCTCTCCACCATCGGCGCGTTCCTGCTCGGCATCTCCACGCTGCCGTTCCTCTACAACGTCTGGAAGACCGCCAAGTACGGCCGGAAGGTCGACGTCGACGACCCCTGGGGCTTCGGCCGTTCCCTGGAGTGGGCGACCTCGTGCCCGCCGCCCCGGCACAACTTCACCGCGCTGCCCCGCATCCGCTCGGAGTCGCCGGCCTTCGACCTGCACCATCCGGCGTACGCGGGACAGGCCCCGCAGCCCGAGCCGAAGCGGCACCAGGCCGGTTCCGGGTCGCCCTGACACCATCACGTACTCCCGTTCGACTCCACCTCGGGCACCGACAATTTCGGGCACCCACTTCATTCGCTGATTTCCTGATTTATCGACCAGTCGCCGAGGCGACTCGCGATCCCTCTCCCCATGTCAACTCCCTTGAGATGCAGGTGAGTTGATGGAACGTGCCGAATCCCGTCCGGCAGGTGACGGTGCGCGTCGGACGGCCGATTCCGTGCGCCACCGGGCGTGACTCCCGCGACAGATCGCCCGTTGTCTTCTGCATGAGCCGGGGACCCACCCGGACCACGGGCCGGGGGCACCCCCGGCTTTGCCACGCATCGCATCCCGAGGGAGCCACCCGTGCCGCGCATGCTCGACGTCAGCGACGAGGTACGCGCCGAGATCGGCGACGAAGAAGCCGACCGCCTGCTCGCCGGAGAGACCGCCCCGGGCAGTTACGACTGCACGTCCTGCCGCACCCCGGGCGACTGCGAGCAGGAGCGCACCAGCACCGTCCTGTTCATCGGGGAGGAGACCGCCGTCCTGGCCTTCGCCCACGCCGGCTGTCTGCCCTCGCAGGTCGTCAAGGTGACCGAGGAGCAGCTCCAGGGGGCCGTGAAGGCCATCAGCGGCGGCGGCCCGCTCGGCGGTGCCCCGGAGCCGGAGAAGGCCGTGCCCGAGCAGGCGGTGCTCGGCGTGACCAGCGGACTGGTCCTGATCGCCGGGGAACTGCACCCGGCCCTGGTCGTGGAGCCGACCGCGCCCGTCGTGCGGCCCGGCACGAACGGTCCCGGCGACGAGTTCCTGCCGCTGCTGATCGAGCAGGGGTTCATGCCGGTCACCGAGCTGGCCACCGTACCGCCCGTGCTGCACGGCTGGTCCGTGCTGCTCGCCGTGGGCCAGCTGCACGCGGTGCTCCAGCCGGGGGCGGGCGACGGGCGGCCGGTGGCCTGGTGGCAGGCGCACCAGCCGCTCCAGGTGACCGAGGGCTGGCGCACCGCCGCCAACAAGCACCAGCAGGTCCTGATGTTCGCCGCCCCGGTCGGCTCGATCGGGCGCCAGCCGCGCGAGGACCTGCTGCGGGACGCGCTGGACAAGGCCGCGGCGGGCGGACGGCTGGTCGCGGCGGCGCTGCCGCTGGCCGGTACCTGAGTCCGCCCCGCACCCCCGCGCCGGCCCCTCCCGCTCTCACCTCCTCGCCCCCACTCACCCGCCCTCACTCCCCGACCGCCCGGCCGTCGCACCACCGCCCCGCCGCACGGCCCCGCGCCCCGAAGACGCACAGCTCAGCCGCATCTCTTCGGCCGCGGGGTCGTTTGCACGAATGTGCACACATACGACGCCTTCCACCGCCAAGGCGGCCCCTCGGCCACGCCGATCTACGACGCGCTCTACGCCGAGTACGTGAGGTCCTTCCGCGCGCTGCCGGGCGACCGCAGCGGCGAGGAGCATCTGGGGTTCGTCTCCTTCCGGTACATCCAGCGGGGCAGGGGCTCGTACAGCGCCTACAGCGCGGGGGCCCACAGCGCCCGGTTCGGTATGCACCACGTCCCGGCCGCCTTGCCGCCGGCCCCGCGCAGAGGCGTCTGACGGCGGGCAGTGTGAAGGGGGCGGAC
>NZ_JAGGOO010000008.1 GCF_018614415.1 Streptomyces sp. ISL-12 | reverse complement strand
ACCCAGTACCCGCGCTGGGCCGGAGTCGGGGCGGGCGGGTCGGGCGGGAAATCGGCGTTCAGGGGCGTCTCCAAAGGCTGAGGTGTCTACTTGCCGCCAGTGGTGCGGCGGGGGCGGGGCGGGGGCGGCTGGGTGGGGGACTGCCAGGCCAGCCGGACGGCGACCTCGGGCGGGAGGTGCCCGAGCTGGGTGTCGGCATCACGGCCCTCGGCGAGATAGACGACCGTCTGTCCCGTCTGGTCGGTGCACTGCACGACTTGTTCGAGGCGGTGGGCCATCGGGAAGAACGGGTTCATGGCCTGCCGCGCGGGAGCGGAACCGTCGCAGCCGGACAGCAGGTCCATGAGGTCGTCAACGGTCATTTCCTTGTGTTCCACGGGCAGCCTCCTGGTGAGAAGTTCGGACGGCGGCTCGGGTGGGCCGCCGGCAGGCGGGATGGGTGCCGCTGCTGGGAGACTCTCCGGGTCGGCCCTGCGGCCTCACAGGCGACGGGAGGTCTCCAGCACGCGTGCCACGGCGGCAGCGACGATGTCGGCCGGCGTCTCCACGTCGAAGGAGATCTGGTAGCCGCGGGCCCGGGCGGTGCCGGTGACAGCTATCTTCCAGCCCTCACCGTCAGTGCCAGGGCGGCCGAGCGGGAAGTAACCGCAGTAGAAGCGCCCGTCCTTGCTGTTGACGTGGACATCGGCCCGGTCGTCCACAACAAGGTTGAAGTCATCGGCGGAGAACTGATCCATGACGAGCGTGGGCTGGCCCTGCCCGAGTTTCCACTCGCGCAGACGAAGCGCCTCAGTGCTGGTGGCGAAACCGGGGCTCACGGCAACGATGGTCACGAGATACCACCTCTCTGACCTGGTATTTCTTAGGGAAGGTCGTCTACGTTGACATGCGCCCGGGAACCTTGGCCAGTCTTTCGGCGATCTTCCTTGTCTGCCCCCGGCGAACTGTCGCACCTACTGTCTGTGGGCAGCCCTTCACGCGGCACCGAGACTGTTCGAGTCACCCACACAGCATCCCGGGCTGCTCCTCCAGTTGGTGATGAGGTGGGCGAGAGGAGATAAACGACTGCGCGCCCGGCTGAGCATGGGTTCTGCCCGGTCATGCGGCAGCGAGCTGGAACAGTTCACTGACGCCTTGGGCTCGGTGGTAGGGCTGGAAGCGGGGCAGAAGGTCGTTGACGAGGCTGATGCAGCGAGGGGCGCCGATGCGGCGGGCCAGGAGCAGGGACTGGGTGGCGGCCGTTGCGGCGGGTTCAGGTTCTTTCTGGTCGAGGTAGCTTGCGGCCCGGTAGGCCAGGAAGACTCCGCGGGTTTTGTCCCGGGCTGAGGGCAGCAGTGCCTCGCCTTCGGCGATCAGTTGGTGGGCTCGGCCGGTGTCGCCGAGGTCCAGGAGCGCTTGGCCGGTGTCCACCGCTAGGTCGGCTTCTGAAATCCAGGAGCACCAGGCGGGCCGGTCGGTGCCGGCGTCGCTGAGGTGCTGCTCGGCTGCGGCAAGGGCGCGCAGCACGGCGTGGCGGTCGTTCGGGTCGTGGCGTGCTGCGATGGTGCGGGCGAGTCGTAACTGGAGCAGGCAGCGGGCGGCCGGGTTTTCGGCTCGGATCAGGGCCCGGTTGAGAATGGTGGCCGCGGTGGTGTGGTCGTGGCGCCAGGCAGCTTGGTAGGCGAGGTCGCTCAAGAGGCCGGCGCCCATGTCGTGGTCTCCGACTGCGTGCGCGTTGTGCAGTGCGGCGATCCAGTGCTGGCTGGCATGGGTGTGGCGGCCCTGATCGAAGCGGTGCCATGCGACGGTCTGGGCCAGGGAGGCGGCCAGTGTGTGCAGGCGCCGTGCCAACGCGGGCGTGTAGCGACCGTGTTCGAGGAGGCCGGTCACCGTGGCCAGGTGGGCGTCCAGCAGGGTTGCGGTGTGTTGCGGTTGTTCGGTGGCGAGGCCGGTGAGGTGACGCGCGGAGTTCTCCAGGAAAGAAAGGAGTTCCTCGCCGATCGGTTGACCGTCGTGGGCCTGGGCGAGTGCGTCCGCGGGGAGTGCTGCCCAGTCTGAGGCCAGGGCGGACAGCGCGGCGCTGGAGATCGTGAGGAACGTGCGGCGTTGCATCGCTGTTCGGAATGCCTCTCGTAAAGCGGGCACGGAGCTGTGCGGGCCGAGCGGGACAACACCGTCGGTGGTGAGCGGCAGCCAGTTGGGCCAGTCGTCGGCCCGGACGATGTCCGCGGACCAGCCCAGCGCCTCGGCGATGTAGACCTGGGATTCCTCGCTGGGCTGCGCCGCTTCGCGTTGCCATTTGCGTACCCGTGCCTCGTCCGTGCCTGAGCGCAGACCGCGCCGCGCGGCTGCGGCACGGATTCCGGCGACGAGTTCCTCCATCGTCATCTTCGCTGCGAGGCGTGCCGTAATCAGCGGGTGCGGGGTGGTTTGGTCCACGTCCTCCATCGAATCACTCAGCGCGAGGATCGGTGACTCCTTTGCCGTAACGGGACCTCCCCGGGACCCCCCTCAATCGGTGGACGGCATCGAACGGGCGAGCGCACTCTCGTCCTGGCGGTTCGCCCACGTCCTTCGCCCTCACCGAGGCCGAAGGAGGACTGGTCCGCAAGGCGACGGCTGGCTACGAGGCTCGGCGCCCGCTAGCAGCCGGTACGGTCTGGTCCCCGCCGCCGCGTCCGTACCGGCGCCCCGCGTTGCAGAGCAGCCCTGCCAGCAGGGCGCCCAACCAGGAGGACTTCATGCCTAACCCGCCGCAGACTCCCGCAGTCGAGCTTCCCGAAGTGCGCCGACTGCTCCTGATGGAGACCGACCCGCCCCGGCTGACCGACGAGCAGACCGCTGCCATGACGCGCGGCTGGGAGGAGGCAGTCGCCGCCAATCCGGCGCTGTTCGACGGGCCGACGGTCGTGTGTGCGGGGCTGGAGCGGAAGGACTCGGACACGCTGCTGCTGACCTGGTACCGGGCGACGTACCGCTTGTACGTCCTGCGGCTGGACCCGGTCCATGCGGTGCCCGCGCCGTCGGTGTTCGTGACGGTGGCCCAGCCCACGGATGACGGCCGGCTACTGGTGGGGCGCATGGCGTCGTCCACGGCGGCCCCCGGACGCTGGCAGTTGCCCGGCGGGACGATCGAACCCCCCGAAACGGACGCCACCCTGGACATGGAGGCGCTGCGCCGCCACGCGGCCCGCGAACTCGCTGAGGAGGCCGGACACCACGTGGCCGCCGGCGATATGGAGCTGTGGAGGGTGACCCAGGGCGACAAAGGCAACGTGGGCGTGCACTTCCGTGCGCCGGCCTGTCCCGCCGAGGCGCTGCACGAGCAGTACACGGCGCTCGTGGGCGCCGAGAGGGCCCAGGGCCGCACCCCGGAACTGGACCGCATCGCGTTCATCCGGTCGGTCGCCGACGTTGCGGGCCTCGGCGGCCCCAGCGCCGACTTCCTGCCGATGCTCGTCGCCCGCCACGCGGCGAGCAGGCCAGCCGACCACGAAGGAGGCAGCAGATGACGCATATACCCCCGAGCATCACCCAGCATCCGCCCGGACCGGGAGGCGCCGGCTTCTCGGTGGGCGAGGAGGTTCTCGCCGGTCTGGCCCAGGAACTGGCCGCAGCCGCCCGTGCCCGCGCCCCTGTCCGGCTGCTGTCCGAGCGCTTCCCCGGCCTGACCGAGCGGGACGCCTACCGCATCCAGCAGATCAACGTGCGGGAGCAGGTCGCGGCGGGGGCCCGGGTCGCCGGGCACAAGGTCGGCTGCACGTCGGCCGCCATGCGGGAGCAGATGGGCATCCACGAGCCCGACTCCGGGGTTGTCCTCCACTGGATGGTCGCTGCCAGCGGTGCCCGGTTGCGGTCGGCCGGTTTCATGGACCCGCGGATCGAAACGGAGATCGCCTTCCGGCTCGGCCGCGACATCGCGCAACCGTGCGGCCGGGACGCCGTCCGCGAGGCCGTGGCGGAGGTGTTCCTGGCCTTCGAGGTCCTCGACACCCACTTCGCGAGTTGGGACATCACGCTCGTCGACAGCATCGCAGACAACGCCGCCTGCGCGGGCGTCATCACCGGCCCTCCTGTCCCCTTCACCCCATCGTGGGATCTTGCCGCAGAGCAGATCACGGCGGAGGCGGACGGCACGGTGGTCGCGACCGGGCAGGGCGGCGACGTCCTCGGTGACCCGCTTCTGGCTCTGGCCTGGCTGACGCACCGTCTGCCCGTCCTGGGCACCACCCTGCGCGCCGGCGACATCGTCCTGGCCGGCTCCGTGCACGCGAGTCTCCCGCTGACCCCGGGCACCACCTTCCGGGCCGCCTCCAACCGGCTCCCCGCCGTCCAGTTGCGGGTCGTCTGACCAACCGCCCCTCCCAGGGAGCACACACATGCCAGCGAACACCGTCTTGACCACTGCCGTCCTCGGCTCCGGCCTGCTCGGCCTCGACCTGATCGAACGCATGCAGCACTCCCCGCATCTGACGTGCGGGCTCGTCGTCGGCCGCACCCGCCACAGCCGCGGACTCGACCAGGCCGCCGAACTGGGCTGCACCACCGCGGCGGGCGGCGTCACCGCGCTGATCGAATCGGAGCAGTCCTTCGACATCGTCTTCGACGCCACCAACGCCTTCGAGCACCCCGACCACTGGGGCCGGCTCGCCAGCACCGGAACGGTGCTGATCGACCTGACCCCCACGCGCGGCAGTGCGCTGATCGTGCCGACCGTGAACGGCGGCCAGAGCGCCGAGCACCAGCACATCGGCCTCGTCTCCTGCGGCGGGCAGGCCGCGATCCCCGTCCTGCACGCCCTCGCCCAGCGCTACCGGCCGCAATACGTGGAGATGGTGGCCACCGCCGCCAGCGTCAGTGTCGGCCGGGCCAGCCGCCTCAACCTCGACGAGTACGTGGAGACGACCCAGGGAGCCATCCGCCACTTCACGCGGACCCTCGCGGTCAAGACGATGCTGAACATCTCCGCGGCCGAACCGCCGCCGCCGTTCCGCGTCACGATGACGATGGTGGCCCCCGGCGTGAAGCAGGGCCCGGTGAGCGCCATCGTGGAGGAGGCCGAGGCCGGCGTGCGGACCGTGGTGCCCGGTTACCGGGTGACCTCGTGCACCGTCGCCGGCGACATCGTGCGGGTGATCGCGGAGGTGACCGCCACCCGCAGCCGCATGCCCGTGCACGCCGGAAACCTCGAAGTGCTCAGCGCCGCCGCCGTCTACGCGGCCGAGCAGCACGCCCTCGTCCCGAAGGAGATCGTCCGATGAGCACACCGGCCCAGGTGACCGTGCACGACCCCACGCTGCGCGACGGCCAGCACGCCGTACGCCACCAGCTGGACCGCGAGCAGATACGCGCCTACGCCACCGCGGTCGACGCGGCCGGTGTCCCCGTGGTCGAAGTCGGCCACGGCAACGGGCTCGGAGCGTCCTCCCTGCAAGTCGGACGCGGCAGGCTCAGCGACGACGAGATGCTCGCCACCGCCCGCGAGGCCCTCACCCGCAGCCGGCTGGCCACCCTCATGCTGCCCGGCTGGGCCACCACCGCCGACCTGCGCAACGCGATCAGGCACGGCGTCGATGTCGTACGGGTCGCCGCGCACTGCACCGAGGCCACCGTCACCGAACGCCACCTGGGAACCATCCGCGAACTCGGCGCCGAAGCACAAGGAGTGCTGCTGATGAGCCACATGGCCAGCCCCGGCGCCCTGACCGAGCAGTGCGCGCTGATGACCAGCTACGGCGCGCAGGCGGTGTGCATCTTCGACAGCGCCGGCCACTACCTGCCCGACGACGTCACCGAACGGATCACCGCCATCACCGCCGCGGTGGACGTGCCAGTCGCCTTCCACGGGCACAACAACCTCGGGCTGGCCGTGGCCAACTCGGTGGCGGCCGTCCAGGCCGGTGCCCGCACGATCGACGCGTGCGCGCGGGGGTTCGGGGCGGGTGCGGGCAATACCCAGCTCGAAGTGGTCGTGGCGGTGCTGGAGCGCTACGGCCACGCCACCGGGATCGACCTGCGGCGCCTGGCCGACGCGGCCGATCTCGCCGAGAAGACGCTGATGCCCGCGCCGCCGACGATCGACGCCACCAGCCTCGCCTCCGGGCTGGCCGGGGTGTTCTCCGGGTTCAAGAGGCCCGTGCTGGCCGCCGCCGAGCGCGAGGGCGTGCACCCCTGGGACATCTTCGTCGAACTCGGCCGGCGCCGGGCCGTCGCCGGGCAGGAGGACCTGATCCCGGACACGGCCCGCGCTCTGGCCGAACGGGTGGGGGCGAGCCAATGACCCAGCTACCGCCCCCGGCCGGGGTGTGGTTCGTCACGCCCGGCCACAGCCCCTCCCGTTTCCCGGCCGCGCACGGCAGCGGCGCGGACGTCGTCCTGGTCGACCTGGAAGACTCCGTGCCCGCCGCAGTGAAGCCGCGCGCTCGCCAGGAAGCCGCCGCGTTCTTCACCCCCTCCGGGGCGGCCGGACCCGTGCGCGGGGTGCGGATCAGCTCTCCCACCACCCGCGACGGCATCCTCGACCTGACGGCCATCGCCGACTACCCGGCCCGGCCCGACCTCGTGCTGATCCCGAAGACCGAATCGGCCCGGGACATCGAGATCGCCGCCGGAGCCCTCGACGCGCCCGGCTACACGCCCCACCTGTACGCGCTGATCGAGACGCCGCGCGCTCTGGAGGAGCTGCCGTCCATCGCGCGGGCCGACCGCATCGCCGGCGTGGTCTTCGGTACGGCCGACTACGCGACCGCCACCGGATGCTCCCAGGGCTGGGAAGCCCTGCTGCACGCCCGGTCCGCGCTCGTCACCAGCGCCGCCGCCGCAGGCATCCACGCCATCGACTCCCCGTTCTTCGACCTGGACGACCTGGACGCACTGCGGCACGAATCCGAGCGGGCCCGGGACCTCGGCTTCGCCGGCAAGTGCTGCGTACACCCGCGCCAGCTCCCCGTCGTCACCGAGGTGTTCACCCCCACCAGCGAGCAGATCGCCGCCGCCCGCGCCATCGTTGCCGCCGCCGCGGACGCCGGGGGCCGCATCGTCCGCGTAGGGGAACAGATGGTCGGCCCGCCCATGGTCAAAGCCGCGCAAGCCCTGCTGGCCCGCGCAGCCCGCATGCCGTGCAAGGCGAACGCGTGACCCGCGGCAGCCCCGTGCCCACGGGATACCGGCTGATCGCCGAGAGCCGCTACCGGGAAGTGGTCGGCCTGGGCTTTCACGAACTGCACGAGGGCCTCGTCGTCGAACACCGGCCAGGGCGCACCCTCACCGAGACGGACAACGTCCTGATGACCACGCTCGGCGGCAACGACGCACCGATCCACACCGACGCCCACTACAGCAGTCTCACCGAATGGGGCAGGCCGCTGGTGTGCAGCAGCATCACCCTCCACATCGTCGGCGGGATGACGGTCCGCAGCACCAGCGGCCTGACCACCGCCAACCTCGGCTTCGACGAGATCCGCTTCACCCACCCGGTGTTCGTGGGCGACACCCTCTACGCGGAGACGGAGATCACCGGCCGACGCCTGTCCCGCAGTCGCCCCGGCACCGGCATCGTCACCAGCCGCACGACCGGCCACAACCAGGACGGCAAGGCCGTGGTGACGTTCACCCGCAGCTTCTTCGTCCCGGTCGACGCCGAAGCCGTCCGCGACCGCACCAACTACTGAACGGAAGAGGTGACCATGCCAGACGCCATCCAGATCGTGCAGGCCGACGACGAGCTGTGGCAGCAGTACGACGCTCTCGCCACCCGCAGCTACGGCCACCCCGTCGGCGACATCACCCGCCTGCGCCCCCACGCCGACATCCGCGTCGCCCTCCGGGACGGGCGGGTCATCGCCGGCGGCCTCGGCCTGATGGTCCCGCAGTTCTTCGGCGGGGCACCGGTACCCTCCGCCCTGCTCAGCGCCGGATGCGTCGCCCCCGAAGAACGCGGCGCCCAGCTCTCCGTCGACATGCTCGCCGAACGACTCCGCCACCTCCGCGACCAGGGCGCGGTGATCTCGACGCTGTGGACGACCTCCAGCGCATACGTCCGCCACCTCCACTGGGAAGCCCCCGTCCCGGTGTTCGCCTGGTCCATCGCCACCGACGACCTCAAACGGGCCTACACCCGCCCAGCGCTCCCCGTCACGCACGGCCGGACGCCGCAGGCCGACGACCTCCAACGCCGTCTGTCCCGGCACTGGAACGGCGCCGTGCTGCGCCCGCAGTGGTGGCCGGCCTGGATGGACGGCAAGCAGGAGCTGACCACCTACCAGTTCGGCCCGGAGCAGACCCCGACAGGGCTGCTGTCCTTCACCACGAAACGCGACGCACGGCACGGCATGGAACTGACCGTCCACGACTTCTGGGCCGCCGACGAGGAGACCGTCACCGCCATGATGGCGTTTCTCGCCAGCCACCACACCCGCGCCCCCGCCATCCACTTCCGGCGATCCGCGCTCCCTCCCTACCCGGCGCTGCTGCACAACCTCCACCGGTACCGGCCGACGGCACAAGCGTGGCACCCGTGGATGCTCCGCATCCTCGACCCTCACGAAGCGGTGCGGCTGCGCGGGTGGCCCGCCGACGGCGAGATCACCGTTCCGATGGAGATCGAAGGGGAGAACGGCGGCACTTGGGACCAGTACCTGCTCGAAGTCAAGGACGGCGCCGGACAACTCACCACGACGCACGCCGCAGGCGAAGTCCGGCTCACCCGCCGACAACTCGCCGTCTGGTACGCCGGCGGCTACCGGTCAGCAGCATCAGCACGCCTCGCCGGAGTCGCCGCCAGGTCCGGTGAAGCACTCATCGCACTGATCCGCGCCACTGCTGACCATGATCCCTGGCTACCCGACCACTTCTAGTGGCCCCAGTCGGTCGGGGCATGTCGAAGCCCCCGGACCCGTCGCGGCCGGCAACGGATCCGGGGGCCAGTGTGTTCACGGTGGTTCAGGGCAGAAGCCTGCCGGTCTTGATGTCCTTGGCCTTGATCGTGAGCCGGGCCGGCTTGTACGGGTCGACGGTGACAGGCGGGCGGTGGCGCTCGGGTGACGACGATGTCCTGGTCGGCGACGACATCGTGGAGCGGGCTTCCGGAGAGTGTCTCCGTGAGCCGGTAGACGCCCGCCGGGACTGGCGCCCAGGTGGGGAAGCCAGCACCACGGCAGCCACGGCAGCGCTGTGGAGGGGCAGATCAGCGGGATCGTCCTGTGGCTGGGGACGCAGGAGGTGTCGCGACACCCGCCGGTGCCAGCGCCTGTTCGGACACTGTGGTCGTCGAGGCGATGTAGAGGTTCGAGCGGGTGTGGGACGGGATGTCCTGCACCGTCCGGTGGACCGGCTCGGTAGAGATCAGTGAGGCGGTGAAGGCCGCGACGAGCACGGTGGGGGTGTCGGCGGAGAAACGCACACGCCAGGAGGGAAGCTTGGGGTCGCCGCCCCAAGCTTTCCAAGCCGGACTGCTGCTGGATCCGTCCTCGGCGGCGTACATGTGCTGTACCCCGCCGAAGCCGTCCGGGGCGAGGAAGGTCTGGGTGCCGTCGGTCTTCACGGTGTGGCTCCAGCCGCGGGCGAGGAGCGGCACGTACGCCTGGGCCGGCGGGGTCTGGCCGCGGAAGAGATAGGTCGGGTATCGGTGGCGGTCTTCGAGGTAGCGGTCGAGCAGTTCGGCGTGGACATCGTGGAGCAACTCGACCGGGGTGGTGGTGTCGAAGGAGATCTGCCAAGCGGCCGGGCCGAACGGTTCGCGGTAGCCAGCAGTGATCCACTGTCTGCCGGGCGTGGGGGTGGAGACGTTGCCCATGCGCAGGCTCAGGCACGGACTGGCCGCGACGGCTGGCCCGCCCTCGTCGGTTTGATGCATGGTCCAGTCCTCATCAAAGGGGAAGGGCCAGATGGTGCGGAGGTCAGCCGTTCCTGGGCCTGCCAGGTGGCGCGGCAGAACCTTGATCGCCTGGTCGGGTCGGAGATTCGTCAGAGGGTCGGGCAAGGGACTCCTTGTCGTGCGGGCGGTGTGATCAGCGACGGCGGCCGATACCGGGGGTGTCCGGCGGGGTCGGTGTCCTGTGTGCGGTGCGGCCTGCCGCCCGGGCACGCGAGGGTGCTGTCCAGGTGCCGGGGAACCAGACGGCGGTGTACTGCTCGATCGCGTCGCGCAGCCCGGTGGTGACGGCTCCCTCCCACGGGGGCTGCCCGTGCTTGTTGAAGGTGGCGTACTTGTCGCTGCGCCGGGAAGTGTTGTTGGCTTCGTCGCGGCGGTGGAACGTTCCGTGGTCCAGGAAACTGAGCTTCACCGCGTCGATCTCGCCGCGCTCCGGGTGAACGACCGCCACCCGCAGCCCGCCGTAGGTGTCGGCATAGATGGTGGCGCTGAAGTCGATCCGCAGCCGCAGCGGGCCACCCGGGACGGGGGCAGCGAAGTAGGTGTTGCCCACCACGGCGTAGTCGTGGAAGGGGAGGCACAACTCGGCGAAGAACTCGGGAGCCTGCAGGGACAAGGGTGAACTCCGGTCGAGGACGAGCAGACATCAGCGGCGACGGCCGGGCAGAGCCGGTCGGCTGGTGGTGCTCCAGCGCGGGACGCTGGGCGCGGGCAGCGCGGCCGGACGGCGCGCAGCAGAGCGCTGGATGTCGAGTGGTGTGGGAGCCGACGGGGTCGGCGGGAGGATCGGGGTGAGCCGGGCGTGGCCCTTGACATAGCTGAAGGTGTCGTCCCGCCATCGAGGCAACGGCGCGGGATCGGCCACGCATTCGGTGACCGCCCGCAGGAGGGCGACGGGGGTGTCGGTGCTGGCGGTGGCGTACCAGAAGGGCCGGTCGATGTCGGTGCCTGCCCATAGCTGCCAGCGCGCGGTGCGGGAGCCGACTTCGAAGGCCGGATCGAGGTTGCCGGTGGTGTAGTCCAGTCTCGCGAGCCCGTCGGGTGACTTGATGGCGAAGGTGTCCCAGTCGGGCTGGTCGAGCTGCCAGCCTTGTTCGATGAGCGGGTTGATGGCCTGGAACGGGTCGCGGTCGGTGGTTCCGGGAACCGGACGGGCGAGGTAGTGGTCCGGGCCGTGCTGGTATGCCGCGGCAAGGGCGGTGGTGAAGGCGGTGACGAACTCCGTCGGCGTGCTGTCGTTGAAGCAGACTCCCCAGGCCGGCGGGCCGAAGGCGTCCTTGTAGGCGTTGATGCGCCACAGGCCGTCGTCTTCCCCTTCGGGAAGGTAGCCGAGTCGGACCTTGTAATCGGGTGCCGTGAGGTAGGCGTTGCCGAGATCGTCGTGGTGCAGGTTCCAGCCGAGGCTGTCGAGGGGGTCGAGACCGGGATCACCGATTGCGGTGGTGCCGGCGAGATGGCGCGGGGAGACGTAGACGTCTCCGTCGATGGTGTCGTGGTTCTCGTGGGGCACGGGATCCTAAGGAAGTGAGATGCGTCGGACGGCGGGTCGCAGTGCGGCTGTCAGGTCGGTGGATCGGCTGGTGCATGCAGCGGGTCCCGGGACCAGGGTCAGTAGTTCGGTGCTGAGGTGGGCGGCCCTTTGGGCGGCAGGCATCCGTGCGCCCCGCTCCACCGTGGCCAGCCCTTGACCGATGAAGTTGCCGGTCAGGAGCGTGCGGCTGCGCCAGTCAGCCGCAGGATCGCGGCTCACGCTGCGGTGCGGGTGCTGTAGGCCCGGTCGAGGACTGCGGTGACAGCGCGAGCGGCCCGTTCCGCACGCGTGCGGGCCTGCCAGCCTGTGCGCCCCGTGGTGATCACGTAGCCGATCCGGGCCGTGAACAGGTTCCCCCCGTCGGCGGGGAGGAGGAGCGGGTCACCAGGGCTGCACTGGAAGTGCAGCCGGTCCAGCCAGGTGGGGCGGGGTCCGTCGTAGGAGAGGTGGGTGAGAGTGCCCGAGGTGGTGGGGTAGAGCAGCCGGATCGAGGCGGCGGAGGATTTGGTGGGGGTGAGGTCGGGCGCGCGGTCGCAGGCGATGTCGGCGGCGGCGCGGGCCAGGTCGATGCCGGTGGCGAGACGGACGAGGTGGCCGATCATGTCGCCGGCGAGGCGGGCGTTGACCTCGATGAGGCGGGGGCGGCCATCGACGAGGCGCATCTCGACGTGGCTGATGCCGTCGGTGATTCCGAGGGCGCTGATCGCTGCCCGCGCGGCCGGGGCGACGATGTCGAGCAGGGGGTCGGTGGCGTCCACGCTGTGGGCGAGTTGATCGAAGTGCGGCGGCGGGCCCAGCTTCTTGCGGTTGACCGCGATGACCGTGGTAGCCCCTCGGTAGGTGGCGCACTCCACGGAGATTTCCGGGCCGTCGAGGTACTCCTCGACCAACACGCTGGTGCTCTCCTTGCCCAGTCCGGCAGTCCGCTCGGCGGCCCGGTACGCGGCGATGAGCTGGTCGCGGTTATCGGCGCGGAGCACTCCGATGGCGCCCGCGTGCGAGGCGGGCTTGAGGACCACCGGGTACCCGATGCGGTCGGCGGCGGCCTGCGCCTCCTGACAGGTTCGGACGCTCACCGATTCGGCCGAGGGAACGCCGTGGTGGGCGAACAGGGCACGGGCAGCGGCCTTGTTGCGGCAGCCCCGCATCACCGCGGGGGCGACCGTAGGCAGGCCGAGCTGGCGTGCGAGGCGGGCGACCGGGACGAGGTACCACTCCGTCCAGGTCACCACGCCGGCCACGTCGTGGCGTGCGGCCAGTGCGCGGCCGGCGGCGGACAGTGCCGTCTGGTCGGTGGGGTCGGGCACGATCACGCAGTCCTGAATGAATGGCACCTCCCAGGAGGGTTCCTCGGTGGTGATCAGGACGATGTCGTAGGCCGAAGCCACGGACTCCAGGCAGTAACGGCGGTAGCTCTCATCGGGAGCGGTGACAACCATGACGACGGGACGGGACACGAAAGGGCTCCTTGGAGGCGGGTGTGGCAGAAGAGGGACGGCCGACGACGGCGGTCAGGCACTGCGCCGGCGGCGGGTTTCTATCGCGGAAGCCCACTCCGGGTGCTCGGCGAGCAGCCTTCGGGCGTACAGGGCGGTGTAGTTGTTGTTCAGGCCCTTCACTCCGTGAGGGTGGCGCCAGCGCAGTGCCTCGAACAGGGCTTTCATCCCGACCCGTTGGGCGCCCGCGGCCAGGCGCTGGATCACCAGCTGTTCCAGGGCCCGGTACACCCAGGGGTGGCCGGCGTCGAAGGAGTCGAACTGCTCGGCGATCGAGGTGCCGTCGCGGGACGGGGGGCCGAGGCCGGGCAGACCGTCCTGGGTCGGGGTGGGCATGGGGTCGAGGGCTCCTCTCGTATCCGGGGCGGTCAGGCCGGGGTCAGGGGCAGGCGTCGCAGTCGGGCGAAGGCGACTACGAGGCCGACGGCCTGGAGCAGGGCAGCAGCGGTGACGGTGTGTCCTAGCTGGGCGGCGGGGAGAGCTGCGACGAGGAGGCCGGCAGCAGGGTAGGGCAGCAGGAGCAACAGGACGGTCACAGCGAGGGTGCTGCCGAACGCGTCGGCCGGGATCAGGTGGGAGCGCACGGTGCGCAGGACGACGGTGAGGCCGCCCTCACCGGCCATCAGTACGGCGATCAGCAGGAGATAGCCGCGGTAGGTGTCGGCTTGGGCGACGGCAAGGGTTGCTCCGGCCACCGCGGTGCCGGCGGCGGCACCGACCGGCCACAGCCCGAAGCGGTCGATCGCCCGGCGGGACGCCGTGACGGCGAGCAGGGAGGTTACGGCCGCTGCGGACCAGATGAGTCCGGCGTCCGCGCTGGAATGGTCCAGTTCGGTGATGACGATGACGGGGACGGCGGCCTGGAGCAGGGCGACGGCTCCGTTGGAGATGACCAAACCGCCCACCAACCAGGCCAGTGCGGGTAGCGTGCGCAGCGTTGCCCACCCCGAGGCGAGTCCGCGCTTCGGTGAGCCCGTCTCGTCCGGTGCCGTGGCGTGGCGTGGGCCGAACGCGGCGGCGAGGAGGGAGAAGGCCGCGAGGGTGCTGAGCATGGCGGCAGGGCCGGCGTGTTCGATGAGCAGGCCGGCGACAGCGGGGCCCGCCAGGGTGGCGGTCTGGTCGATGGTGATGAGCGCGGACTGCACCCGGTGCGCGTCGCCTCTGGCCGTGCGGCTGGCTTGTCCGCCGGCGGTTTCGGCTGCCACGTAGCTGAACTCGGTCAGGACGCCAATGATTGCCGCGAGCAGCAGCACCGTGACCGCTGCCGTCGTCGTCCGTACGTCGACCAGGGTGAGGGCAGCAGCTACGGACAAGGTGAGAAGGGCTCGTGCCAGCGACGCGACCCGGAAAACACGGCTGGTGCCATGACGGTCGACAAGGGTGCCGGCCACCGTGAACGCCCCAATACGCGGAAGCCATTGCAGGGCGAAGGCCAGCCCGGTCCAGGCCGCCGATCCGGTGGCGGCCAGGACCAGCAGGGGAACACCGTAGGTAGTCATCGCGGACGCTGCGGCATCCGCCCCACGGGGAAGATAGAGCTTCCCGAGGAGACCCTCAGGTGGGCGCCTCACGGTCTGTGGCGTCACGCGGCGACGCCATACATGTGGTGGTGGAGTCCGTGCACCTGGTGGGTGCCGACCCATTCGGCGAGCAGCTGGCCGATCTGACGCGCTCCGGTGGCATCGCTGCTCGGCGGGCGCGGATGCGTCTCGCCCGGTTCGGCCAGCAGTGCGAAGACGCTGCGGATCCGTTCGGTGAACGTGCTGACAGGGCCGGGAAGGTCGTGCTGACGGGCCCAGCGGGCGGTGGCGTCGTAGAGGTCGGCGAGGGTGCGGCCTGCCGGGGTGAGTCCGAGGTCGGTGCTGGAGCGGTCGAGGAGGCCGAGGGTATCCGCCTGTTCGACGGCTTGCCTGATCTGCGTGGTGGACAGGTCGGACAGGGTGCGGGTCAGTGCGCGGGACGGAATGACTCCGTTGTCGTCGATCTCGCTGACCAAGCGGATCAGGCCGGTGGACGACAGAGTCCGGCGTATGCGCTGGAGCTGAGGGTGAGGGGCGGGGCTCATCGGCGAATTCCTCCAGTCGGCAGGGCGGGCGTCGTCCGGGGCGGAAGAGCGTGGGAGAACAGGTCGGTGCGCCGCCAGGTCGGCCGTTGCGCGGACTGGGTCTGCGCCGCCGGAGCCGGGGTTGGGGCCGGATGGCTGACCCAGGCACGTGAGGGCTGCCCAGCCTGGTTGTTCTGGCCCCACACGGGGTGCCGGGCCGCCTGGGCGAGCGGTTGTCCGGCCGACCATGCGGACAGCGCGCCGAAGACGGGGCCAAGGCCCTCGCCGGCCGTGGACAGGCTGTAGGGGTGTCCGGAACCGGCGGTGTTGACCAGTCCGTCGGCAACGAGCTGCCGCAGCGGTGGATAGACAGCGGTCCAGCCCGCGTCGGGCATGACTATCTCAGCCAGGACTCTGCCGCTCGTCTCCCCCCGGGCCTTGAGTGTCCACAAGATCGCGGCGACGTGTCGGCGCGTGAGCAGGGTGAGGCTGTCCTCGATCTGGTCGATCGGCGGCAGCGGCCCCTCCGGCTGCTCCAGATACTGTTCGGCCCAGGTGACGACCAGGGGCAGTACCGGCAGCAGGGTGGTGGCGCGGTCGGTGTGCCCGTAGGTGACATGCCGGGCATCGTGCTCGGTGCGCCTCACGAGGCCGGCGTCGCACAGCGACTGCAGCTTGGGGTGGAGCTGGCCGCTGCGCAGCCAGGGCAGCTTGTCCGCGATCTCGTTGTAGCGCAGTGGCGGGCCGGAGAGCGCCAGCAAGATGCGTACGTTCCACCGCGGGGTGATCATCGCGAGGGCCTCGGAGACCCGGGCGACATCCGCGTCGGTGGCGGGAGGAAGGCCGGTGAGGGACAGCATAAGGACTCCTGGGGTGAGGGAGCAGGTCAGCGGCTTGGAGTAGCGCTCGTGGCCTGGCCGGCGGGCACTGGCAGCGGCGGAGGCAGGACGGAGACCGGGGACGACGCAGGCTCGCTCGGGGCGGAACGTCCAAGGCTCCGGAGCACGGCGTGGACCGTCCGTGCCTGGATGTCTCGGACGGTGACGGCTTCGGTCAGGCGGCGAGCGCAGTCCAGGACGTGGGACACCTCGTGCGTGCCGATCTGCCGCTCGGCGTGGACGAGCTGGGTGAGACGTTCGCGGTGGAAGGTAATGCTCTGCTCAGCGAAGGCGAGGTCGTGGTGCATCGCGAGGAGAGCGGCGAGCATCCCGGGTGGCTGGTCCTGGGCATGGGCTGCCAGGTCAGCGAGAGGGGCGCCGTACAGGTCCTCTATCTGCCGCGCGGCCTCAGTGGACGTCAGGAAGGTCAATGAGGTCGTCTTTCACGATCGGTGGGCCCGGGCCGCCCCGGCACGTTGCGGTGCCGGGGCGGCCAGAGGCAAGGTGGTGCTCACCGCCGGATGGGCCAGACGGACGGGCCGCGCCCGCTCGCTGGGCGGCGGCATGGTCCGCAGCAGACGGTCGAGAGCAGTGAGGTAGCCGTCGCGGGCTTCCAGTGCCGCTTCCAGCCACTGGGCGTCCATATGCAGGTCGCTGGCCGACAGCTCGTCCATGTCGCGCCGGGGGTCCATGGCGCGGTGGACGCCGTTGCGGACTCGGGCGACCTGTTCCTCGGCCAGTGCGAGGAAAGAACGCAGCTCCAGTGCACGGATCAGAGCGGTGGATGTGTCAGGGCTGGCAACCATGACGTAGAGGTCGACGACCGGAGCGCCGAAAACGTCGCTGAGACGACCGTCCATGGAGCTGGGCATGGTCCGTAACCTCGTCACCGCGCACTCCTTGCGGACTGCTGGGCAAATGAGGACCGCGGTGGTGCGGTGGCCGGCACGGCCGGACCGGCCCGCCGCCCCATGCGGGTCGGGGCGAGCCGCTCGGCGCTCATGTCCTGTTCGCCGAGGGCGAGCGGGTCCAGCAGCAACTGGACGACCAGGGCCCGTCCGTCGCGTATGGTCAGGGCCTCACCGACGCGGCTGACCAGGTCCTGCGAAGGGCCGGCGGCGTCCGGGTGCTGGGTCTGCAGCACGATGAGCAGATCGGCCTCGGCACGGTCGAGAGCGGCCTGCGCTGCGAGAAGCAGGACGTGCCACTTGACCACTTCGGTGACGGTCGGGTTGGCGGTCGGTGCGTCGGATACTGCGGTCCGCAACTGGTCCATGCTCATCCCGAACCTGGCCTCGATCTGGCCGGTGAGCGTTCCCACCACGTCACCGCCGGACATGTCATCAGGCAACGGGGGCCTCCTCCTCACAGCGTCGTGACGCCGTACTTGAGATGAGTGGAGTCGTCGGCTGGGCCGAATGCCTACCGAGGGGATGGGGTTGCTCAGTCGAGGCACAAGCGAACGTCGCGGTAGACATAGGTGCCGGAGACCCAGCCCTTGATACCGGTGGTCCGGTCGGTGATGTAGCGCCAGTTGCCGCTCGACTTGTGCACGGTGAACTTGTGGCTCCTGTACAGGATGCCGACCGCTGTGGACTTCGTGGTGGGCTTGGAGCGGATGGTGACCGCCTTCGCGTGGACCCTGTAGGGCAGCGGCGGAAGGCTACGGCAACTGCTGCTGGTGAACGTTGCCTTGGCGGCGACCGGCGCAGTGGCCGGTGCGGCATTGGCAGCGGATACGGCCAGTACCGGCAGCATCACTGCTCCCAGCATCGCGGCAGATATCAGGATTCGGTTCGAGCGCATACGGAAATAGCCTCCGAACAAGAGGAAAGAAAAACGAGGTAGGTGGCCGGGTGTTTCCTGCGGCCGGTATAAGAGTCCGGAGAATCGCCGGTTTGACCAACCGGCAATCATCGGCTATGTTGCGCCGCTGCAGATACCCGCTCAGCGGGTTCTTCCCGGCAAATGAGTCGCGGCCGATTGCGGTACGGACGCTGGGGGGACGGACGCGGCCTTCGGACGTACCGGAGGAAGGGGGCCGGCGGTGCCGGTGAGGCGTTCACGGGACCACGTCATGGCGTCGCTCACCGTGTCGAAGCCGCCCTCGCGCAGGGTGTGCGTCCACGTGTCGAGGTCGACTTCCTCCACCAGGACTCGGAACGGGGACGGAACACCGTCGTCGAGGGCGCGCAGCACCGCCACGGTGACGTGGTCACTGGGGAGGTCACGGGTGTAGGACCAGCCGAGCGCGTAGTGGTCGCCGTCGTTCATGAGCCGACGTTCCAGGGCATGTGTCGCCTCGTCGGCCGGGGTCGTGCCGAGGTCGGGGTCGAGTGCGATGGCCCCGGGCGGGCAGCCCCGGTGGATCAGCCAGGACTGCGCCATGGAGGACAGCGGCAGCTGCGCATGCTCGAAGGACAGTGTCCGGTTGCGGTGGTCTCGTTGCAGGTAGAGCGCGATGTACTGCGGCCCACCCTGGTGTCCGTAGGTAGCACTGCGGTCGTACAGAACGTAGAAGCTGCGGGCGTAGTCGGCGCTGTGGTGCTGGGCGAGGGCATCGAGCATGTCGTCCCTCTCGCCGATCTCGTCGTGGAACGCCGTCCTGGCCTGCTCGTCACTGGTCAGCTCGTCCACCCGGAAGTCCAGGCAGGTATCGAGGGCTTGGTCGCTGGTCGAAGTGGTTTCGCGTGGGGTCATACGGCCTTTCGGGTTAGCGCCGGGGTACAGAGCGCGCCGGCCATGCTCCCGGCTGCAGCACGGATGTCGGCGCGGGAGCTGGCCGGGGCTGTCGGCGTGCGGTGAGTGCGGCGCGGCCGGCGTCGGTGAGAGTGACCGGCTGCCCGGCATGGACTGGGTGACTGGTGTCGCGAGCGACGAGACCTGCGGTCTCAAGGCGCTGCAGTTCGGCGTAGGGGATGCGTGCCCCGGAAGCCGCAGTCACCGACAGCCGGTTGGTCAGGAGGTGCTCGTGAAGTTTGGCTCCGCCGGCGATGGCGAGCAGCGCTGCCTGATCGGTGGTGGAGAGCGCCTCGGGGGTACGCCTGTGCGCGGTGCGGGCAGTTGTCTCGACCGGCTCCAGGGCAAGGAGCACCTGTCGCGCGACGGTGTCTCGGGTGTCGGCGGCCTGTTCCAGTTGGCTGACGGTGCGATCGATGCGTACGAACAGAGCTTCGTCGACGGGAAACTCGCCGCTGGACAGGCGATGCAGGAGAGTGCGGTGAAAGGTGACGCCGCGCTCGGCGTCGGCCAGTTCACGGTGACGGTCGACCAGTGTGGCGTGGGCCTCGTCCAGGAGCCCGGAGTCTCGGTGGGCCCACAGGGTGTCGATGTCATGGCCGGTGGCGGTCTCGATGCGGTGGTCGAGTGAGGAGACCGCGCGCCGGGCCGGGCCCGGCGCGGGTTCGGAAGGCATGGGCTCCCAGGGTCAGCGGGTGGGGCGGTGCGGAGAGGTCTGTGCGGGGCGGGGCAGGCCGGGCATCGCGGACGGCAACGGTGGCCGCAGGCCGGCACCGCGCGTAGTGAGCTGCGGGGGACAGGAGCGGGCAGCGTGCGTGCGGGCGCTCCGCGGGCGGCGGGTCATGCCCAGGCGGCGGCCGACCTCGTCGTAGACGTCGTTGCCCGCCCGGGGCCGGACCGCGACGACGTGGATTTCCCGCCTGTGTGTGGCCGTCTCGGGTGCGGGGCGCAGGCCGTAGACGACGCGCCACTCCCTGCGGGCGTCCACGATCAGCTTGCGGTAGCCCTCCAGGTCCCCGGTGAGGCGGGTTCCGAAGCACTCGGCGTTGACCACATCCTGCAGTCGGGACAGGGTGAGGTCTCGGATGTCACCAGGGGCCTGGAGGAGGTCGGTCAGGGCGCGCGGATCGAAGCTCAGGCCGAAGGCCGGCTGCTGCCCCTGACTCACGACGCCGGTCCGGGCATCTCACCGGCTTCGGATGGTTCGGTGTCCGTCGCCTGCTTTGTCCGGGCCGAGCGCGGAGGGCCGGGCAGGACGCGGTGTGCCGGCCGGTCCGGGGACGTCATACACGCCGACAGCGGGCCACCTGGGGCGCGAATCGCCGCGATGGCGTGAGTGAGGAAGTCCCGGTGCCACACGAACAGGCCGGACAGCCCAGCTTCGGGGTCCTTGTGTTGCTGGTAGGCCAGCCACAAGGCGTGGAGCCAGGCCACGACATCGTCGTGATCCTGCCAGCGCAGGCACCAAGGCGTCGCCGTGGTGACCTCCGCTCCGTAGACCGGAAGCAGGAAGTCGTCAACCCAGTCGGACAGCGCGTCGAGTTCGTTCTCGTACTCCTCGCCCTCCAGTTCCAGGATGGGTCGCGGCTCCGGCGGCGCCACCGAAGCCGCACCGCCGAAGCCGGGCATGCCGAATGCCGCGAACGGGGACTCACTTGAAGCGCCCGGAAAGGGCGGGGCGGAGGCCAGATGGTCCAATTGCTGCGCCTGTTGCGCCGACTGCTCCATCAACCGCCGGACGCTGGCCTCGATCCCCTCCAGCTGGTCGTCGGGGACGCGGACCGGCTCCGGCTCCCCGTTGACCGGGGCTTCTACGGGGTCAGACATGGCAGGAACGACCTCCTACAAGCGATTAAGTGCGGGGACGTGAAGCGCTACCGAGCGGGTTCGCCGCCCGGTGACATGTGGCGTGGGGTCAGGAGACGAGGGTGAAGTCGTCCTGGGTGAGGGTCTGGCGGACCGTTTCCGTCAGCCGGTCGGCCGCGATGGACGCGTAGTGCTCGGTTCTCTCCACACCGATGAAGTCGCGGCCCTCCAGCAGGGCGGCGACGCCGGTGGAGCCGGAGCCGGCGCAGAAGTCGAGGACCGTGCCGTTGTGGGGGCAAATCTTGACCAGTTCGCGCATCACCTCGACGGGCTTCTGCGTGATGTGCTGCCGCTTCGACCCGGACGGCTGGGAGGCGGAGTAGAGGCCGGGCAGGTAGACCGGGTTACGCGCCGCGTCGATCGCGCCCTTGGACCCCCAGATGATGAACTCGCAGTTCTGGGTGAAGCGGCCCTTCTGCGGTCGGGCGGTCGGCTTGTGCCAGGCCAGCACGCCGCGCCACAGCCATCCCGCCGCCTGGATCGCGTCTGTGGTGATCGGGAGCTGACGCCAGTCGGTGAACAGCAGCGCCGTCCCGCCCGCCTTGGTCAGCCGGTGGGCTTCGGTCATGATCTGCGTCAGCCAGAACCCGTAGCTGCGCTGGTCCATGTTCTCGCCGGTGAAGTCCGGCAGGGTGTTCTTGGCGTCGGCGGAGGTGTACTTCTGCTTCGCGCTGCGGCTGGTGCGCTCCTTCGCGGTCCGTCCGCCTGAGTTGTACGGCGGGTCGGTGATCACCGAGTCGACGCAGTCGTCCGGCAGACCGGACAGAACAGCGAGCGCGTCGCCTTGGTGCAGGGAAAAAGGCAAAGAGAAACCCCGATTCGGGTGGGGAATACTGGGATACCCTTCGCACAGGCCAGTCCGCGGGCCTTGAAGTGGGAGTGGAGAACCCCACAGACGTGGACGAGGCGGCGAGGGAGTCATACAACTGTAGAGGCGAATCCGCCGACGACCAAGAAATGCTGTGCTGACGGGTCGGATTCCGACCCGTCAGCACCGACTATTTGGTCAACTGCCGATTCACCCCTACAGTTTTTGTACGGCCCAACGCACACCCTTCCTGGTCCTGCTTATTCCCGGCGCTTTGGCCTCCCCGGCGCGCTCAGGTCCCGCCTCTGGCTGGTGCGTGAACGGCAACTCACCTCGCCGACACGCACCTTCCTGTCGTCAGCCCGGGCCCACGCGTCGTCATGACGGCCGGTTCTCACCCGAAAGGAAACGACCATGACCTCTCGTTACCCGCCCCTGCATGACTCCGGAGACTCGCGCGTGTTCCGCTCCGGTTGAAGGCGCTTGCCGCCGGCATCGGCGTCGTCTTCCTTTCCCCGCTCCTGCTCGCCGGTACCGCCATGGTGATGACGACCTCCAGCGAAGCCGCCCAGTCCGCAGCCACGAGCTGCTTGTCAGACGTGGACACCGCCGCGATCACTGAGCAGGTCACTAAGATCCTCGACGGCGCGGACGCTTCCGACGTTCGCGTCGAGGGCCTCGATCTGCCCGGTGAACAGATCCCGCACGCGCAGACCATCGTCGCCACCGGCATCAGCCTCGACGTGCCCCGCCGCGGGCAGATCGTCGCGCTGGCAACCGCCCTGCAGGAAAGCCGTCTGCGCAATCTCGCCTACGGCGACCGCGACTCCCTGGGCCTGTTCCAGCAGCGGCCCAGCCAGGGCTGGGGAACCGCCGACCAGATCCGCGATCCGGTCTACGCGAGCACACAGTTCTACAACGCGTTGCTCAAGGTCAGCGGCTGGCAGCAGATGACCGTCACCCAGGCTGCCCAGGCCGTGCAGCGTTCGGCCTACCCGGACGCCTACGCCAAGTGGGAACCACTGGCGACCGCGCTGCAGCAGGCTATCGTCGCGACTCTCCCCAACGGCAGCACCAGCGGTTCCGGCACGGGCACCGCAGAGCCGGCCAGCGGGTCCGTGTGCGGCACGGCGAGTGACGGGTCCCAGTTCGGGGCGATCCCCGAAGGGGCGGTGCCCCACGGTTATGAGATTCCTGAGGGCACTGACCCGCGGGCCCGCACCGCGATCGTCTGGGCGATGGGCCAGCTCGGCACGATGTACCAGTGGGGCGGGAGCTGCACGGCGCCGCGCGGGCCCGACCCGATGGGCCGCTGTGACTGCAGCTCGCTGATGCAGCAGGCGTACAAGCACGCCGGCATCACCCTCACCCGCACCACGTACACCCAGGTCAACGAGGGAAAGGCCGTGTCACTGAGGGCACTTGAGCCAGGTGACCTGCTCTTCAGCGGCGGCAACGCCGCCAGCCCCGAGCACGTCGGCATGTACATCGGCCAGGGTCTGGTCATCGAGGCCCCTCGCACCGGTAAGCCGGTCCGCATCACACCGCTGAAGGACTGGGAGGTTCTCGCCGCCCGCCGCGTTCTGTAACGCCCGCGCTGCTTCCCAGGCCACTCGCGCACTCCGCCTTGTCCTTCTCACCTCCCTGCAGGCCGGGTCTTGCCGGCCTGCGCACGCAAGGAGTCCCGCCCACCCGTGTCACCCATTCCTGACCGTTTCCTCCAGCTCGCCTACGACCCGGGCATTTCTCCCAAGGGCGGCGGCCTGCCCGGCCTGTCCGTCTTGAAGAACGTCGTCAACTCGATCAACCTGTTCGGCATCATTGCCGTGGTCGGCGCGCTCGCCGTCTCGCTCGCGGTGTGGGCGTGGGGACACCACACCGGTGGCCACCAGGCCGAGGCCAACGGCAAGAAGGGCGCCACCGTGGCCGCCGGTGCCGCGATCGGTCTCGGTGCCGCCAACGGCATCGTCGCCTTCTTCAGCAACCTGGGGTCGCAGGTTCACTGATGCTGAAACGACTCGCCCAGTACGGGGCCGACTGGCTGCCCAGGCGGCGCATCGCCCTCGCCGCAGCCGCTCTGGCCTGCCTGCTCGCCCTCGCCGCCGTGACCGCTCTCCTGGTCGGCCGCAGCAACCAGCACAGCCCCACGTCCAGCACCGCATCGCCCGCCACCGGCTCCGCCTCCTCCCCATCCGGATCCAAGAACCCGGGCGCCGGTGGCGGGGCTGTGGCCGGCCCGCCGCGCACCTCCGACCCGGTCGCCTTCGCCAAGGCCGCCGCCGCGATGCTGTGGACCTACGACACCCGCGCCACCAGCCACGAGCAACAGCTCGCCGGCATGCAGGCGTGGATGACCGACGAGGACCAGTACGGCGACTGGACATCGGTGTCGGCGCAGATACCGGACCCCACCCTGTGGTCACGGATGTCCGACCAGAAGCAGCACGCCACCGCCGCCGTGGCCGAAGGACACTACCCGGCCGCGTTCAAGCAGGCCCTCGCCGAGCACCCATCGGAGATCACGAAGGCGTACATCTACGCCGTGACCGTCACCGGCAAGCAGACCATCGCCTGGGCCAGGGGCGGCGGGGGTGCGGAGGAACGCTCCGTCACCCTCGCCGTGCAGTGCCGGCCCTCGGCCGCCTGCTCGCTCGTCGCCATCGCGCCGGCCGTCGCCCCCTGACCGGAAGGAGACACCTCCATGGGGTTTTGTGACCTTCCCCTCGCGAACACAGTCTGCTCGGTCGACGCAGCCGTCGACTTCGTCTCCAACCCGGGCAAGGCCATCGGCGACTGGATGGCGAAGAGCGCCGGTGAACTCGCCGCCACCGCCACCGACCTCGCGGCCAGAGCCGTCGGCTCCACCACCACCGTCGACCTGAACGCCGCCTGGTTCCGCGACAACTACGAGACGATCCTGCCGATCGGCCTGATCATTCTGGTGGGCACTTTCTGCGCCCAGCTCGTGCGCGCCGCGGTCCGGCGCGACGGCCAGTTGCTCACCCAGGCGTTCACCGGCACTGCGGCCGGTGTGATCTTCGCGTTCTCCGCCATCGCCTGCACCACGGTCGCCGTCGAAGTCACAGATGCTCTGTGTGACGGCCTGTTCCAAGCCGCGCACACCGACATCGCCTCCGCGGTCCGCCGCGTCGTCAAGGTCGGTGCGCTGCCCGCGCTCACCCCACTGGGGTGGCTTGTCGCCGTCATCGCCGCCCTGGGCGCCGCTCTCGGCGCGGTCCTGTACTGGTGCGTGATGATGGTGCGCAAGGTCGGCATCCTGGTCATGGTCACGTTGGCTGTCTTCGCCGGAGCCGGCGGCGGCTGGGATGTCGCGCGCCGCTGGCGCAAGGGCTGGATCGAGGCCACCACCACCCTCGTCGTCTCCAAGCTCCTGATGACCATCATCTTCCTGCTCGGAATCGCCGCGATGGGCAAGACCGAGGCCCAGGACGGATTGGCCGCCCTCGCCGATGTCCTCGCAGGCATCGTCATCATGGTGCTCGTACTGCTCTGCCCGTACGCGACGTTCAAGTTCGTGCATTGGGCCGCCGAAAGCTCCGACGGCGAGACACTGCACCGGGCCGGCGGCGCCGGAGCCCAGCTCGCACGGCAACACGCCGAGCGCACCGGCAAGAAGGCCGCCTCGATGGCGGCCACCGCCGGGGCCGGCGGCGCAGCAGCCGGCGCCGAAGGCGCCCCGCAGGGCCCGGACGCCATCCCCGGCCAGGGAGGATTCCCCGGCGACATCGCGCCCACGTCGTCCGACAGCGCGACCAACAGCACCAGTGGCACGACCTCGGGCGGTGGTTCTGCAACATCGAGTCTGCAGAAGGCTGTCCAGCCGGCTCCGACCAAGGCCACCGACGACACCAGTGGACAGACCGGCGGCAGCCCGGGTCCCGACTCTGGCCAGAGTCCCTGGCAGTCCGTGTCACCGTCTACGCCTCCGCCGCCGTCGCCATCGCTGCAGCCGGGTGAGCAGGCCGCTGGTCCGCCGAGTACCACCACGACGAACGGCCCGGTGGCGGCACCGCCCCCGCCGACCGGACCCTGACCGCCTGCCCGCCCCGGGGACGGGAGGCTCACCGTCACCCGTCCCCGCGTACCCCAGGACCCGCCCGTTGTCCGATCTGTCCACACCGATGACGGTGAAGTTCCCCCACCGGTCCCGCCGTGGCGTCCTCCTCGGCCTTACCCTCCCCCAGTTGCTGCTCGTCTCCGCCGCACTGGCTCTGCTGTTGCTGACGGTCGTCAGCACCGGTCTGTTGGGAGTTCTCGCCCTCGCTCCCCTGTGGGCGGTGGTCGCCGCCCTGGTCGCCGTCCGCCGCAACGGCCGGTCCCTGATCGACTGGGCTCCGATCGTCGCCCGTTATGGCTACCGCCGCCGAACCGGGCAGACACTCTGGCTCGCGCGACCCGTCACCCGGCCCCGGCACGATGGCATCCTGCACCTGCCCGGTGATGCCGCCTCGTTGAAAGTCGTCACCCCGGGTGATTCCGCCAACGGGGCCGCCGCCGTCCAGGACCCGCACCAGCAGACGCTGACGGCCGTCGCCCGCGTCTCCTCCCGGGCTTTCGCTCTGCTCGACCCCGGCACGCAGAACCACAACGTGGCCGCCTGGGGGCGAGCCCTGGCCGGCATCGCCCGTACCGGTCACATCGCCGCCGTGCAGGTCCTGGAACGCACCGTCCCTGACTCCGGCGACACCCTCACCCGCCACTGGCCCCAGCATGGCCGGCCTCACACCCCCGTCGCCGGACAGATCTACGCCGAACTCGTCGCATCCGCGGGCCCGACCGCAGCCCCTCATGAGACCTACCTCGCCATCTCTCTGGACCTGAAGGCCGCCAAGCGGCTCATCTCCCAGGCCGGCGGCGGACTCCCTGGGGCTTTCACCGTGCTGCAGCAGACCACCACCTCCGTCGCCCAGGCCGCCCGCAACGCGGGCCTGATGGTCACCGGCTGGCTGACCGCTCGGGAAATCGCCGCCGTCGTCCGCACCGCCTACGACCCCAAGGCCCTCGCCGCCTTGCAGCAGTGGTCTGCCACCGGGCGAGCCGAAGCCGATCCCGCCGCTGCCGGGCCGGTCGTCCAGGTCGAGGAGGATGACCGGCTCGCCACCGACACCGCCCGCCACACCACCTACTGGGTGGAGAACTGGCCGCGGGTCGAAATGGGAGCAGGTTTCCTGCACGGCCTGATGTTCACCGCCGACATCCGCCGCAGCCTCTCTCTCATCTACGTGCCCCAGGCCCTGGAGTCCGCACTGCGCGACGTGCAGCGCAAGAAGGCCGCCATCATCGCCGACGCCAACGAACGCGCCCGCCGGGGACAGGTCGACCACGAGGAAGACTCCGTGGAGTACGCCGACGTCAAACAACGTGAGCGGCAGCTCATCGCCGGTCACGCCGACGTCGCGCTGACCGGCCTCCTCACCGTCAGCGCCGAGACCGACGCACTTCTGGACGCCGCATGTGCCCAGATCGAGACCGCTGCCGTCACCGCCGGCGTGGACCTGCGCCGCCTGCTCTTCCAGCAGCCCGCAGCCTTTCCCGTCTCCGCGCTCCCCCTAGCCCGCACCGCTCTGTGAACCCGGCCACCCCTCCTGGTGGTGGCAGGAAGGACTCCCGACCTTTTGTTTCCTCCTCCGCCCCCCGGCGACGCGCACCCCTATCTGCGAGCCGCCACCGCCGGCGTCCGCCACCACACCCGCGGCCTGCACCACGCGTCGCAGCCGGAGCCTGTGGACCGCAACCATCTCGACGTGCTCCACGCTCACCTCACCGAGGTGCACCACTTCATCGCCCAGTGCTCCGAGGCCACCCGCCCCCCGTTGCCCGCAGCAGGACGGCACCTGGCCGAGGCACACGCCCGGCTGTGGCTGGCCATGGCCGCGATTCACTCGGCCTTTCACCTCCTGCCGACCGCATCAGGCGAGGTGACCGAGTGCCGTCCCGGCCGGCTGCTTGAGCAACCGCCGGTCCTCACCATCTGTCAACGCCACCTCGCCGCAGGCCGCGCCGTCCGCCGCAAGACCACCCCCACCGACCTCAACCGCCCGCACGTCACCACTTGCACTCGGTGAGCAGCGTCACCGAAACGAGGGCCTTTCGATGAACCACCGGCCCGCGCACCGCGCCCGCCGCGCCTCCGCAAGCCCCCTGTTCACCCCGCACGTAACCGACCGAGCCAGCCGTAGGGCCACTCGCCGTCAACTCGCCGAAGCCGCCGCCAGAGCGCGTACGGAAGCCACGCTCCGCCCAGCAACCGCGACACCCGCCGAGGACACGATGCCCTCGCCGCTCTACCCGGTCGCCGGGCGTTCCGGGCATGCCTCAGCCCGTGGCAACAGGCTGAAGCTGCCCGCGCACCGCATGACCACCGCGGTCGCCGCAGGGGCATACCCGTTCCTCGCCGAGGGCGGACTCGGCGCCGAGGGCGTCTACATCGGCCGCGACGTCCACGCCGAAGCCTCCTTCGTCTTCGATCCGTTCGCCCTGTACGGCAAGGTCGAGGGCTTCACCAACCCCAACGTATTGCTCGCAGGGGTTATCGGCCAGGGCAAGAGCGCACTGGCCAAGAGTCTCGCGTTGCGATCGGTCGCCTTCAGTTATCGCGTCTACGTGCCGTGCGACCCCAAAGGCGAGTGGACGCCCGTCGCAGAAGCTCTCGGCGGCACCTCCGTCGCACTCGGCCCGGGCCTGCCCGGTCGGCTGAACCCACTGGACGCCGCCCCTCGGCCTGCCTCCGTAACCGAGGACGACTGGAACGGCGAGATCCGCAAACGACGCCTGCTGCTCCTCGGGTCGCTGGCCCGCACCGTCCTCGGCCGGGACCTGCTGCCCATGGAGCACACCGCCCTGGACGTCGCCCTTGACCTCGTCGTCACCCGCGCCGCCAAGACCGACCAGACCCCACTGCTCGGGGACGTCGCCACCGCTTTGAACGACCCCGTCGCCCTGGACCGAGCCGCGGGGATGATGTCCGGGCGGCTCGGCGAAGCCGCCCGCGACCTCGCCCACGCCGTACGCCGCTTGGTCCACGGTGACCTGGCCGGCATGTTCGACGCGCCCTCCACCGTCGCCTTCGACCCCAGAGCGCCGATACTCACCATCGACCTGTCGCGGCTCGGCGGCTCCAGCGACGACACCGCCCTCGTCCTCGCCATGACCTGCGCCTCCGCCTGGATGGAATCCGCCCTCACCGACCCGGATGGCGGCCGACGCTGGATCGTCTACGACGAGGCATGGCGCCTGATGCGCCACCCCGGCCTGCTCCAGCGCATGCAAGCCCAGTGGAAACTCTCCCGCGGCCTGGGCATCGCCAACCTCATGGTCATCCACCGCCTGTCCGACCTACTCACCGCAGGCGACGCCGGATCACAAGGCCGAGCCCTCGCCGAGGGCCTCCTCGCCGACTGCTCCACCCGCATCATCTACCGACAGGAAACCGACCAGCTCCACGCCGCTACCTCCCTGCTCGGCCTCACCCCAGTGGAAACCGAAGCCATCGCCCACCTCAACCGCGGACGAGGGCTGTGGAAGGTCGCCGGCCGGTCCTTCGTCGTCCAACACCTGCTGCATACCCGGGAGTTGTCGATGTTCGACACTGACGCCCGCATGCACTGAGCGGTCACCCATGCATGGCAACTACTACAAGGGAGAGATGTGCCCTCTCGAATCCCGAAACCGCCACCATCCCAGCAATTGCAGCAGGTATCTACGGAACTGCGCACGATCGGCCTCCGGCTCCAACTGCTGGACATCGCCGGCAAAGTGCCCTCTCCGCTGCCGATCGCAGAACTGCGACAGCACCTCGCCACCGCCCAGATCCTTGCCACGAACACGGCCCTGCTGTCCCGTAAGTTCACCCACGGACACGGCAACAACCCGTCCGAGCACACGTCCAAAGCCATGGCCGAACTGGAAAGCGCCGTGGCGCACACCCGCGAAGCCGTACACAGCTTCCGCGAGACTGTCAGCATCGCCATGTCACCCGCTCCGAAGCCCGGCACGCTGGCAGCCAGCAGCCACGAGTGGGGCTTGGTCATCAACCATGCGGACGGGCGAGGACACCTTCTCCGTGCTTCCGACGCCGTCACCAGAGCAGCCCAGCACGTCGAGACCCACCACTCTGTCGAGCAGTACATCGCTCAGATGCGCGGCACTGTCCCCAGGCGCCCCGACAGCCCGCCACGCAGTCACCGATGATGACGCGCTCAGGAATGCACTGACAGGAGCCCTCCTCTGAACCCCGACTTCGAGCTGTACGACAACGTCGGCCGCAGCAGCGAACAGATCCATGCCTACCACACCCGCTCCGCCACCCGAGACGACCTGTACCGGTGGGCACGACGCGACGCCCAGCCCTTCCTGGCCGAACACCCGCTCCCGACCGAGCCGTTCCCCACGCCGGACATGAGCCCGTTCAAGAGCGCCCTGGCAGCCGCCGAGACGCCCGCCCAGTTCAGCGCCGTCCTGGACAAGCTGCTGGACGCCGTCGAACCGTTCCTCAACGAGGTCATCGACCAGCTCGCCGAGACAGCCACCTGGCGAGGCCAGAACCGCGGCGCCGAGCGCGGCTCCCCGCCCCGGCTGCTGCGGGACGCCGCCAGCCGCATCTCGTCCGCCCTGGCCATGGCCTCCCACGCCGATCTGCAGATCTTGCGCGCCCACTACGATCCAGCGCCCGACCTCGACGCGGTCACGAAGCAGGCCCTCGGCTCGCAGAACAGCCCGCCGGCCCCTCCTCCGCCGCCCACCCGGCCGGGCCCCGGCCGGCCACGAGGCTGAGCCCTCGCGTTACCAGGAGCCCGACCCGCCTTCTCCACCGTGCGGCAGCACGGCCCGCCGGCACCGCTCCCGCCCTCGCCCCCTCTGGAGCCTTTTGTCCACCCGCTCTTTCCTGGCTCGTCCCGCCGACACGGGTTACACCGGCATCTACGTCCATTTCGACGGCCGTCCCAGCCACCACCGGCCCCTGCTGCTCACCGCGTACCAGTACCGCTTCGCACGTGACCTCGACGCCATGTCCCGGCATCTCGTGGACGACGTGGCCGTCGGCTGGAACGAGCTGGGCACCGATCTGCTGGACGGCGCTCCGCCCGAGATCGTCACGGCCCTGACCGACGGGGAGCAGTGGCCCAGCACGACCCTGGACCACGTGCTCACCGTCGACGGGTCCCCACCAGTGCGCATGACGGTCACCGAACAGACCGCGGTCGACCAGGACGTGCAGTGGGGCTACGTCCTGCACTCGCAGGGCATCGAATGATCGCCGTTCCCTACGCCGATGCCGGGCCCGTCGTCGGCTGGACCACCGATCCCCGCTCCCCCTTCAGTGACCACCCGGCGCACTGGCCCGTACCCGTCACGCTCTCGGTGACCACCGCCTCGTCCACCAATCGGGCACCAGGAACCACGGCCGCCACGGCATCGGCCAAGCCCCGCACAGCCATCCGACGCTGACCCTCACCGCCCCTCCCCCGGAGACCTCCCTGCCCGCTGCCCTGATCACGGTCGTCGTCGCCACCCGCCTGCACGATGACCGCCTCGACTACCTCACCGCCCTGCACACCAGCCTCACCCGGCAGTCGGTGCCGTGGGAGGCGGTGATCGCCCTCGACGGCGCCGACCCCACGCGGCTGCCGGGCCCGCTCGCGGCCGATCCCCGCATCCGTACCCTGCCGATCCCCCGTCCGGTCGGTGCCGCCTGCGCCCGCAACCTCGCCCTCAACGAGGTCCGCACCCGGTACGTGAACTGGGCTGACGATGACGATGAGTTCACCGACGATGCCATGGCCGCCAGGCTGTCTGTCCTGGAATCCACCGGGGTCGGATGGTGCGCCGGCTGGATCCAGGACCTGTACCCCGACGGCTCGGCCCGGCTGTGGCGCTGCCCCACCCCGCCCGGCCGGCACCAGCCGGGCGTCGTCATGGACTACTGGCCCAGGCCCGAGGAGGTGTTCCCCCTCGGCCCCACCACGCTCCTCGCCCGCATCGGCCTCGTACGGGCCGCGCCGATGGGCGGGCTCGTCCAGGGCGAGGACTTCATGTCCGTGATCGGCGTCACCAGCCTCGCCCCCGGCATCCTGCTGCCACGCCCGGTGTACCGGTACCGCAAGCACCCCGGACAGATGACCGCCCAGCGCGACTTCGACCGTCTGGAGCCCGCCGCACGAGAGCACGCCTGGCGTTACGGCCGGAGCCTGCGTGCCGTCGTCCGCCGTGAAGTGGTCGCCGGTGGCTGACGCACAGATCATCCTCACCTTGGGCCAGGCCCGGGGGATCCTCGCCCTCGTGAACGGCGAGGAGTACCGACGGGCCCAGACAGTACTGGACGAGACCGGCTTCCGGCCCGGCGAGGACGGCATCTACCAGCTGGGAGCCGCCAGCCCGGCCGCCGCCCGAGCCGCTGTGTCCGACCTGAGCCGCCGCGCCGACCTGAGCGGCGTCCGCGTGACCATGAGCGGCCGGCACTTCATCGGCGATACGGCCCGTGACATCGCCCACCGGCTGCCCGGCACCTGGACGGCGCGCGTCGCGGTGTACGAGCATCCCGTCTGGCAGGAGGACCTCGTGCCCTGGGTGTGGGACAGCGGGGAACTCGGCCAGGCCGTGCAGAATGCGCGGATCCCGTACGCGGCGTTCCTGACCAACCTGTCGACCGACACCAGGCTGCTCCTCGTCGAACGTCCCGGTCACCCGCGTGACCACCTCGTGGGCGCCTTCGCCCCCAGTGCCTTTTTCGAGCGCCCCGGTGCCCCGCACGCTCCGCGCAGCGTTGTGGCGCCGTCGTCTCCCGGACGCGCCGCGCAGGCGATCGCCGAACGGTTCCTGCCCGCCTACGACCGTGCCGTGCACAACTGGCGGGCCGACACCGTGGCCGAGGCCCTCAGCCTCATTCACGCGAAACTGAGCAGCTGGCGTGATCACCGCGCCCGTGCCTGGTCCCTTGATGCCAGCCCCGCCGACGTCGCGGTGTTCGGCGAGGCCACCAGCGCGTTCCTGGACACCGCGTGGCGTGAGTTCCACGCCGTGATGCACCACGCTCCCGCGCTGCTCGACCGATGCCGCCCCGCGTCCACCGCTTGGCCGCAGGACGCCCGGCCGCTCGACCTGCTCGCCAGAGCCCTCCTCGACACGGAGAACACGCGCGAGGACGTGGATGCCGGGGCACTGTCTCCCGCCGAGCACCCCGTACGGATCTGGCGGGCCATCGAAACGTGGCTCACGCACCGAGAAACCTTCCAGCGGCAGGCCCGTGCCGCGGCACCGCGCCCGCCCACCGCACCTGCCCTTCCCGCGCCGCCTCCCGCCCTGCCGCCGGGGCCGCACACGCCCCGCCGCTGACCTGCGGCCACCACCACCGTCAGGAACATCCATCTCCTTGAACTCCAGCTTCCACTTCGCCTTCGGCACCCATCCCCAGCACGGCCTCGTCGCCGCTGCCCTCTCCCCCGCCGTGCCCCCGCACCTGGCTCACTGGCTGCTCACGCACGAGCAGTTCGAGCCCGTCCCCGGTACACCGGGCCTGTTCCGGCTCACCGAGCCTGAACGCGACGGCCTGCGCCGGGCCCGGCAGGCCATCCAGGATCTGCGGCGCACCGGATACACGGTCCACGCCGACTACGTCACCGCCCCCGTCGACCCGCGCATCGCGTTCGCAGACCGCCGCAGCCGCCTCGTGCAAGCCGCCACCCGACGCTCGACCCAGCACCACACCGCGCCCACCACCGCGTTGCCGTCCGGACGGCCTGTCCCGCCCAAGCCCACCTACGCCCCCACCGTCCACCAGCCCACCGGACGGACCCGGTGACGCCCGGCAGCGACCCGATCCGCATCACCCGCGGGCAGGGCGGCGAAGTCGAAGTCACCGGTCCCTACGACGCCTTCGCCGCCGACCTGCTGCGCCGGGCCGGTTTCCTGTTCCAGCCGGTCCTGCGCGGCTACTGGGTCCGCTTTCCCTTCGACCTGGGGCGCGACTGGGAGAACGAGCACGCCACCTGGGCGGCGGACATGCTCACCGCCGCCCGCTACCCGGTGCATCTCGACCCCGGCCTGCGCGTCGAGCCGCCCCGCACCGCCCCTCCGGCACACCCAGTGGCCATGACCGCGCAGGCCCCGCCCGGCCGCCGGCCCCGCTGACCAAACACTTCAGGAGCAGCAGATCACGAACCACCACACGCCCGACGTCCACGAACTCACCGACCGCGCTCGGGACTTCCGGTCGCGGATGGCCGTTCTCGTTCAGAGGGCCGAGACCGACCTCGACGCCACCCGCGACCGCTACGGACGCACCATCCACCCGCAGCAAGCGGCGGCTGTACTCACCCGCCGGACCACCACAGCCCTGGACACCTACGCGGCCGGCTTCGCCCAGTACGCCGAGCCACTGCTGGACGCGGCCCGCGGTGCCCTGGCCACGATGACTCCGGCCCGGCACGTCACAGCGTGGCGCGACCTGCTCGACGTGCTCGCCGCCTCCCATTCGCACATCGCCCGCGCTCTCGGCGAACCCGCTGTACGAGGTTCCGCCGCCGAGCGCGAGCAGCATGCGGCAGTGTGGCCCCACCTGGCGCTGTGGGCGGAGTACGGCTCCGTCGCCGCCGACCTCGCCGACCAGCACCACCAGCCCCGCCCCGAGATGACCGCTGAGGAACGTCAGCTCTGGACCGGCCGCGCCCGGGCAGCGCGGAGCCGCGGCGAACTGGACCTGTCCGAGTCCTGGTACGCGTCCGACGGCCGCCTGATCACCTGGGCGTACCTGGTCGAGGACGACACCTCCACGATCGTCGCCCTGGCCGGTGACCCGGACGCGCCGGGCTGGGAGGTCATCGGCCGATTCGACACTGAGATGGAGGCCGTGCAGGAACTGCCTCCGGCTGTGCCCCCTGGGGTTCTGCGGCCCAACGCCTCATCCCGGTACAGCCGTCCAGAGGCCGCGCCCGAGCGCCCCCTGCAGGAGCTGCTGCGGGAAGTCGTAGAAGCGCGCACGGCCTCTGAGGTATCCGAGGCCCTGGTCAGCGCCGCGCAGACCGGCTACCAGTCCGGGCCGATAGTCCGGCTGCGGGAACTCCTGGAAACCGCAGCGGAGTTCTCCCTCGCACTCGACACCGTCCAGGGCCAGCGGATCGGCGGACGGCTGTCCGCCCTCAGCCAGCAACTGAAAGCCCTCACGTACGAGGTGATCGACGCGGCGGAGGACCTGGGGGCCACTGTCGCAGTTCTGCCGCCTCACCGTGCCCCAGTACTGCCCCGGATTCGGCCCCGCCCTGCCGTAGAGACCACACCGCCCGTACCACCACCTCGCAACACGTCCGTCACGCGCCGCCAGTAGCACCCGGCACTCGGCCCCTGCCCTTACCCGCTCACCGATACCAAGGAAAGAGCCATCAACGGCCGTTGTTGGTACACCCGGCTATCGAAACGTGCGGAAAGGCGAGTCAGGTAGCTGCGGGGCGGTGAGGCCGGCCCTGGAGCATGTCGGCAGTCATTGCCCATCGTTCGTGGTCCAGCCACGCACCGTTGATGTGCTGGAAGCTCCGGGCCCGCCTCGCCTTCGCCCAACACCCCACCACTTTCCCCGCCACCATCGATAGGAGACCTGCCTTGCCCGAAGCACCAGCAGAGCCGTTCATGACCATTCGGCACACCATCACCGGCGAGATCACCACCACCGGCTACAACGCCGCCGCCCGGCGGATCCTGCTCCAGGCCGGCTTCGAAGAGACGCCAGGCTGCACCTGCCGAGCGACGGAACCCGGTACGGAGCGGACGCACGGGCCTGCTTGGCAGCCAGCGAGCTGCTCGTCGCCGGCCATCCCGTGCACCTGGACCGGGCCCTCGGTCGGCCGGTGAGCGCCGACGGTACGCCCCGGTTGGCCCGGTCGCCGATGTCGGCACAGTCCGTGATCCGCTCCGAGAGCGGTCAGCCTCTTCAGCGCATTACCAACCCCGCCAGTTCCCGCACCTGTTGAAGGGGCCTCGTTTTGACCACACCCGGAACGCCTACCAGTCCAGCGCGCACCAAGGGCGGCGAACTACGGGCCAAGGTGGCCCGTCTGCTGGCCGACCGGCCGGCGGACAAGCTCACCATCGGGGACATGGCCAGGCAGCTGGGCCACTCCCACGGCGCCGTCCGCAACGCCGCCCTCACCCTGGTGCGACGCGGCGAGGCCGACCGCAGCGGGACCGGACAACCGGAGTTCCGCGCGAACGCGAAAACCGTCGCAGCCGCGCAGAGGGCTGTGATCAGCCCACCGGGCACCCACTCTCCCCGCGCCCAGGCGGCCACGACCCGCACGACCATTCCCGCAGCAGCCACGCCCAGGCAGACCGGCCCGATCCGCCGCGCGGGGGGCCAGATATACCATCCCCGGGAGCTGGCCGATCTGCCCGACGTCGAGGCGTTGAATCGCTTGCGCGACGCCGACGTGCCGGTGCTGCTCTACGGCCCTCCGGGCACCGGCAAGACGAGTCTGGTCGAGGCGGCGTTCCCGGACCTGCTGACCGTCGCCGGTGACGGCGACACCACGGTCGGCGACTTGATCGGCGAGTACACGCAGGACGACGCGGGAGCCTACGTCTTCCAGTACGGTCCGTTGGTCACCGCGATGACCGAGGGCCGCGCCCTGCTGATCGACGATGCCACCTTGATCTCACCGAAGGTCCTGGCGGCGCTGTATCCCGCGATGGACGGGCGCAGGCAGATCCAGGTCAAGGCCCACAAGGGCGAGACCATCAAGGCCGAGCCGGGCTTCTACGTGGTGGCGGGCCACAATCCCGGCGTCCACGGGGCGGTGTTGACGGAGGCGCTCGCGAGCCGGTTCAGCGTGCAGATCCAGATCGGCACGGACTATGACCTCGCCCTGGCGCTGAAGATCGATGCCCGGGTGGTCCGGGTCGCCCGACACCTCGCCCACCAGGTCGAACTCGGCGAGCTGGGCTGGGCCCCCCAACTGCGAGAGCTGCTCAGCTACCAGAAGACCGAGGCCGTCCTCGGCACCAAAGCCGCGCTCGCGAACCTGGTCGGCATCGCTCCTCTGGAGGATCGTGACGCCGTCGCCGACGCCGTCATCAAGGCTGTCGGCGTCAAGGAGGTCTCTCCCCTCACTCTCGGCAAGCAGCTTTCCGCCTCAGCCGTCCGGCAGCCCCCGGGCAGCGCCGGCTCCGCGCCCCGGGGCCGCTCGCGATGAGCGCCCATCACCACGTCCAGTCCCCCGCCACCACGCCGAACGACGACGCCGACCTCGCACGCTGGGACGACGACGGCGCCCCGCCCGCGCAACCCCGCTCCTCCCCGGCCGCGTGGCTGCGCGTGGGAGCCGAACTCGGCGATCGGCTGGTCGCCCTCTCCGGCCGCCAGGACCTCCTCGTCACCTGCCGCCCCGGCACGCGCAGCGGCGCACCGGCCGCGTTCTTCCCCACTCTGGGCGAGGTCGAGTTCGACGCCGGCCTGTTCGCCCCTCTCCAGCCCCACGAGATCCGTCCGCGGATCGTGGGCGACGAGGAGCGGTATCCCGCCGCCTGGGGAGTGTTCGTCCACGAGGCCGCGCACGCGGCCCACTCCGTCTGGACGGCGCCGGCCGGAGCGAACCCCCGTGTCGTCGAGGCCGCGCTCCTACTGGAGGAGAGCCGCGTCGAAGGCGCACACCTGATCACGCGGCCCACGGACCGCACGTACCTGCGCACCAGTGCCCGAACCCTGGTCATGCCCGACATCGCCCACCCCACCCTCCAGGGCATAGAGCACGCCGCCGGTGTGGCGGCCCTGATCCTCGGCCGCCGTGACGTCGGCATCCTGGACGCCGGCGAGACCCGGGCCGTCGCCGATCTGTGCAAGAAGGTGCTGGGCGCCGACCTGCTGGCCACCCTCACCCGCATCTGGACCGCAGCCCACCAGTGCGCCGACCCCGACGCCACGACCATGCTCGCGCACGCTCAAGAATGGTGCGACGCTCTGGACGCCGCGGCCCCCGCCCTGCCCGTGCCGGAGAACCTCACCGATCTGCTGTCCGGCGCCGTGGGGGTCGTCATGGACAGCACGGCAGCCACCGACGCCGCCGACCTCGCGGCACAGGACGCAGCGGCCAACGCCGTGGCCGCGCAGTCCAAGGCGCGGGCTCAGGACCGCGCCCAGCGAGCCGACCAGCGACGCAAAGCCGCCGCCACCGCCAAGTCGGTCTTCAACGCCCGTGGCACCACCGTCAACCCCGACGGCACACCGGCGCCCTACAACAACCCGGTCACCGGCACCCGCAAGCCCACCGCCGCCGAGCAGAGCGCCGCCGCGCGCCTGAGCCGCGCCCTGCGTGCCGCCGCCTACCGCGAGCGGACCGAGGAGCGGACCACCAGCCCCACCCCACCCGGCCGCCTCAACATGCGCGCGGCCCTCGCCCGCGACGCTCAGCGGGCGGCCGGGTCAGTCCCCACCGCGGAACCGTTCACCCACACCCGCCGCCGGAACTCCCCCACCCCACCGCTGCGTGTAGGTATCGCCGTCGACGTCTCCGGCTCCATGCGTGCCGCCTGCGCGCCCGTCGCGTCCGCTGCCTGGATCGTGGCACGCGCAGCAGCCCTGACCGACCCCGACTCCCGTACCGCCACCATCGCCTACGACCAGCACCTCACCGCACTGACCCGACCCACCCACCGAGCACCAGAGCGCGTGACGACGTTCAATGCCAACGGCGGCCACCACAACCTCGCCGACGCCATCGACGCACTCGACCACGCCCTCGCACTCAGCCACCCCGGCACCGGCCGCCTCCTCGTGATCGTCACCGACGCCCGGTACGACAGCGACGAAACCGCTCAAGCCGTCACCCGCGTCAAGCAGCTCACGACCGCCGGCTGCGCCGTACTCCAGCTCACCCTCACCGCGAAGTCCCACCACTTGCCGGGGACCACCTTGCTGCACCTTCCCCAACCCTCCAGCGCTCCCGCCGCCATCGCCACGGCGGCCACAGACGCCATCCGCAGGACACGCTGAGACAACACAGAAGACAGAAAGCAGGAACAACCACATGGCAGTCCGCACCTCCTGGACCATCCAGCACAGTTGCGGCCACGAAGTCGTTCACGACCTGTCTGACCGGCCCGCCGACCGCCGCGCCGGATTCGCTCGCTGGCTCGCGGGCAAGGACTGTACCGACTGCTGGAAGGCCGCCCGCAAGACCGACACCGCCTCCAAGGAGGAGTGGCTCACCGCCAAACGAGCCGAGGAACAGCAAGCCGCCGTCGAGTGGGCCGCTCGGTTCGACATGCCGCCCTTGGAGGGCCCTGAACGGGCCCTGGACTGGGGCGAGCGCTGCCGCCACCAGTTGATGACGGCAGCGCACACCACGCTCGTCATCGAGGGCACCTGGGACGAAGCGGACTGGGCGGATCTGGAGGACAAGGCCCGCAACGTCACCCGGGCCGGCTGGTGGATCGACCAGCGCGACGCCGACGGCTCTGACCTGCTCGAACTCCTCAATGCCGCCACCGAGGCCGACCGGGGCACAGAGAACCCGTTCCGGTGATCCGGGCGGAACATAGCCGCAGATCGCCGGTTAGCCAAACCGGCGATCGTGCGGACTATTGATGCTCCCGCCGCTACCAGCGCCACCTGGGAGGATCCGAATGCACCCGCCGTCCTGGACGCCCCCGTCCGTCCCGGCGTTCGCGCCGACGCCCGACCCGCTCACTCCGGGCCGTGACCTCACCCACGCCCACTTCCAGCCGGGTGACGAAGTTGTCGTGCTCAAGGGGGTGGCTGGCCAGGAGTTGTGGGGGGATTCGGCGCGGGTCATCGCGCCGTCCTGGCATGCGCCGACCGACGAGGACGGATGGCGGATACGGAACGCGGCCGGCGGCTCCCAGACCTACATCACCGCCCATCCCCGCTACCTCGTGCACATCCAGCGGCGCTGCCCCGACTGCCTGATCTACCTACGGGCCATGGAGGACCTGCTCCTGCCGAAGTACGCCGCGCATCGGGACGCGGTCATCGACTGCGGCTGGTACACCACCACGGCCCTCGGCCAGCTCGTCCACATCGGCGATGCCCGCCCAGGCCGGTGACCGCCCGTCCCGTGTCCCCCCCTCGACCCCACCGGAGCGACGCCGCCGTGATCCCCCTTGTCCACCCGCGCAGCTTCCTCACACGCGAAGCGCTCACCGACGCGCTAGGCCGGCCCGTCTCGCGGGACGAGTCTCGGCCCGAGCACACGGTCGTGGCCCACTGGCCGGGCCTGGACCACTACACGTTGGACGATGAACAGAAGACGTGGACGGCGGCGCAGTGGGCGGAACACCTCCAAGATCCTGTGATCGAGCATCCGTTCGCCGCCAGCCCGCGCGGAGACCGGAATGCCGTCTTCCACCTCGACGTCCGTCTGCACCCCGACGACCGCACCCTGTCCCGTGCGGAATGGGCCGAGATCGCCCACCGTCTCGCCCGCGTTGCCGGCGTCCAGATCCCCGGAGATGAACAGGGCTGCCGGTGGGTCGCTGTCCAGGCCCAGCCCGGCCGCCTCGACGTGCTCGCCAATCTGATCCGCCTGGACGGCGCCTGGCAGCAGCGCCCCGCCGACTTTCCGCGCCGCCTCGCCGACGCGGCGCGTCTCATCGAGCGCGACCTGTGTCTCACATCCGTGACGTCCGCACCGGCCGAGTCGGTCCCGTTCGCGTCCGTGCTGTCCCATCTCGCCGACGAGCGAGTTGGCCCGCTGGCCGCCGTGCGCGCTCTGGTCGAGCACACCGCCTGGCAGGTCGTCCGCCAATCCGACGCCGGGGCTGGGCACGGGCTGGAGCTGATCGCGCGCCGCGTCTACGACATCCAGCAGGACCTCGACGCCGCCGCGGCCCGGCTGACCGCACAGCCACGTCCGCCGGCCACTGCAGCGCCAGCGCCCGCCGCCAAGTCATCCGCCCGCCGCGCCTTTTAGGAGCATCGTTCCCCTTGGCTCTTTCTGATCGCTTCCTGGCCGTCCACCGTGACTCGCGCTCCGGCGAGGTCCTCGCCTCCGGCGGGGACCCGGAGGCACACAGCGTCCTGCAGCGCTGCGGCTTCGTGCCCGTGGTCCGCGTCCACGACAGCTACCACCGGGCCCCCATCGGCCTGACCGCAGAGGAGGAAACCCGCCTGGCCAGCGGTGCCGTGGGCCGGCTGCGGGCCCTCGGCTATCACGTCGACTGTGACGAGGCATTCGACACCGACCTGCGCCCGCCGCATTATCTGCCCCTCGGTGCCCGCATCACCAGCCTCGTTCACCGCCTCCAGGAGGCGACCACCACGACGGACGCTGCCGAGGTCCTCACCGAACTGACTGCCACCCACGACGGCATCCTCGCTGGACTGGAAGCCGTCCTGACAGCGACCGCCGACTTCTACGACGGCCTTGGAGAACCCATCGACGTGCACACAGCCCGCCGGCTGCGTTCTCTGACAGCCGAGCCCTTGCGCATCATCCGCAACGACCTCACCCACGTACGCAACTCGCTCCACGACCGGCACGCCCCGCACCCCGCTCGCAGTACCTGCACCGGCCAGGTGCCGACCGCTGAACGCGAACGCTCGGCTGTATGCGCCTGCGCGCCCCCGCCCGGCCCTGTGCCGGTCTCTCCGCCCTCCGCCGGGCCGCGTCGCTGAGCACCTCCCCTTCCCTCTCAAGGACATGCATGCACGAACCTCAAGACACCGAGCGCCTGGCCTCCTACGCCGACGTTCTCGCCGACGAACTCCCCGGCACCTGGGACAGCACCTACTACTTCCCCGAGAACTGGTCCGGCCTCACCAAGCTCACCGACCGGATCTGGGATCTGGACCTCGCCGCCCAGCTCCTGGCCGAGCACCCCTTGCGGCATGCGGCCGTGCTGACCCGCTCCGACGGCGCCCAGCTCGCCGTCATGGACCGGCACGACGGCCAGAACGGGTTCCTCGTCGCTGCCGTCGCCCCGCGCAGTCTGCCCGACGAGGCGTACCGCGGGGTGCGCGAGCCCAACGGGATCGCCGTGGCCGACGATCCGTTCCTCGCCGCAGGCCAGATCTGCGGTGACCTGCTGGCCCGCTACGAGACGGCCCTCGCTCAGGCCCGGCTCAACGCCGCGCCCGACATCCCGCCGTCCCGGCCGGATCAAGTCGTGCTGGCCTGGCAGGACAACGGCTCTCTCGCCGCCGCACCGGTCGGCGAAACCGCCGCCGCGATCCTGACCGCCAACGGCTTCGTCCAGGACCCGCAGACCGGCACCTATCTCCTCGCCGGCGACGACACTGCCGCACAGGCCAGGACTGTGTACCGGATCGGCCAGCAGCTCGGTGCGCACGAGATCACCGTCGCACTGCACCATTCCTCGGACCGCAGCACCCCGACCGCCACCGCGCCCACACCGTCGGCCCCGGCCCCACGGCGCACGACCAAGGCCCGATGACCACGACAGAGCCCGACTTCCGGGCGCTGGAACACATCACCCTCACCAGGGACCGGCGCACTGGGCTGGTCGTCGCCCTCGGCGGCGCCGAGGAAGCAGCCGGAATCCTGCAGCGCAACGGATTCCTCGACGCTCCAGGTCCCCGCGGTCCGTATCACCGTCTGCCGCACGGGCTGCCCGACGACCAGCAGCGCCGGAAGGCCACGGCCGCCTCCCACGCCCTGCTGGCCACAGGACACAGCGTCCACCTCGATCCGGCACTGAACTCGTTCACTGCCCCGAACGCAGACCGCGAAGCGACCCTGCGGTACCTGACCCAGCTCTCCCAGCGCGGCCAGCACGCCAGCAGCGGCGAGGAGACCGCAGCGGTCCCGACCGAGATCGCCGGACCCGACCAGGGCCTGGTGCCACTCCTCCGCGAGGCACTTGTCAGCACCTGCCTCACGTGGTCCCGCAACTTGTCAAGCAGCGGCCAGGACACGGCGGCAGCCGAACAGCTCGCGAGCACCGCGCTGGCTCTCTACGGGGCCGCCGACCAGATCCTCCTGGCCCGTAACCGGGCCGCGCGCACGCCGCCTTCCGGCCCGGCCGCCCCGCCCGCACCCGGCGCCGGCCCCGCCTCGGCGTCCTCCCGTCACCGCTGACGTACGGCACGGCCGGCGAGACGCCTCGGCCCGCCCCCCTCCAGGACGAGCAGATGTCCGCCGACAACGGCGGCAGCCGCTCTCGTCCGTATCCGTCTCCTAACTCACCGTGAGGTTGCCCCATGTCCTTCTCGACCGGTTACCGCTCCGCCGCCGCGTTCCTGTGCGCTGCGGCTCTGGGATCGCTCACCGCCTGCGCCGGCACCACCACTTCCGATGAGTCCACCGGGGGCTCCACGTCGGCGCGCTCCACCGCTCCGGCCGTCGAAGCCCCGCCCAACGGCATCGAGGTGAAGACCTCCACCGACATCTACAACCTCAGCCACGCGGCCAACGCGAAGGCCGGCAGCTCACGGCAGCAGATGTCCCGCTCGAACGCCTCCAGTGACCTGCGGGTGTCCGCGACCGAGTGCACCGGCACCGTGAAGCTGACCGACCTGGGCTCGTACGACCTCGTCCTCCAGGGCGATGAGGCGTGGATCAAGCCGGACTCCGCACTCGCGAAGTGGATGAACGGCGAGGCGGGCGAGAACCTGCTGGAATCCGGTACGTGGTACCACGGGACACTGGACAACCACTTCGTCCAGTCCCTCACCTCCTACTGCCACACCGACGCGTTCACCTCCCCCGACACCCTCGACACGAGCACCAAGGTGTCCAAGGGCACGGTCACCACGCTGGACGGCCAGCGCGTGATCCCGGTCGTCATGGAGGCCAACGGTGAGACGGTGAAGTGGTACGCGGCCGTGACGGGCGAGCCGTACCTCGTCGCGCAGGTCAGCTCCCACGAGGACATGACCGACGTCACCTACTCCGACTTCGGCACCCCGGTCAACGCCCAGAAGCCGTCCGGCGACGTCAGGGAAGCGCCCGAAAACTGACCCTCTGCCCCGCGACTTTCATGCGGGGTGGCCGGCTCATACCCGGCCACCCCGCGTTGAGGGCAGCGAAGCGGACGACCTGACAACCCGTGCCGGGTACCGGCCGCTTCCCGGGCCCCGGCAGCCCACCCGACCGGAGGACCTGTAGCTCCCCGTACGCCCCCGCCGATCAGCCGGCACCTGAAGCCCCGCCTGGCGACCGCCGTGTTCCGCCACTACCTGCGCGCCTGTCTCGTCGATACGCCCGAGCCGACCACCCCTCCCGTCGCCCCTCAGCAGCGCATCGCCCCCAATCGGCCAGCCAGCCATCGACGCCACCACTGAACCGCACCGTCCAGGAGGACCATGCCTCGTCCCGAGCAGAGAACGTACGCCGACTCCCTCACCAACGAAGTCGGCCGCCAGCTCAGCCGCTTCACCGAATACCTGGCCCAGCCCGGCCTTCCCCCCGAAGCGGCCACTCAGGCGCTCGCCCGGATACTCGACCCCCACGAGGGAATCCTCGGCCGCCTCACCGGTCTCGTAGCAGTCGGTTCCGTCCACGCGAAGCAGCAGGCAGAAGACGGCGCCCTGCCGGCGGAAGTGTGGCTGGCCCTGGGCCGGGCCGCGAACGACCTCAACACCATCTGCGGTGACCTCGACGAACACCACGACGCCCTCAGCCACATCGGCACACGCACAGCCATGGCGGCGAAGCCGTCGGCCCCTGCCCCGCTCGTCGTCCGGCGGAGCCGGTGAAGCGCCAGCAGCGGCAGGCCCGGCAGGCGGGAGAACAGCCCGAGCAGCACTACCTGATCGAGCCCCGCGCGCTGGCCGGCGGCGGCGACATCCGTCACGTTTTTGCCTACCTGCGGGCCTCAGGCTGGCAGGACAAGAGCAAGAAGCGCGGTCCGCTGGTAGTGCGGAGCCCGGACCGGTCTGTCCGTATCTCCTACGACCCATACCAGCAGCCGGGCGGCTGGTCCATCCACAGTGCGGCACGCGGGCAACAAGCCGAATGGACCGCGACGCTGGCCCCGCAGACCCCGGTCGAGATCGTCGCCGGCCTGACCGACGCTCTCACCCAGCCACGCTCCGCCCACGCCCCCAACGCCTGGGCGCCGCTGACCGAGCAGCACTGGCGCACCCGTTACGAAGGCCGGCACTACACCGCCACGAGCCCCGACGGAGCAGCGTGGCTGCACTTCCGCCAAGGCCGTAACGGCAAAGCCCTGTGGTGGGCCGGCGCCGGGACCCAGCAGGCAGGCTGGACCGCCCAGTTCAGCTCCACCACCCCGCTACACCTCGTCGCAGCCTTCTCCGCCGCTCTCGCCAGCCCCCAGCCGGTGATGCGTCCCCGCGGACACGTCCCCCACAGCACCCAGATCCGGACCACGTCCGTGTCCGTTCTGCCCTCGCAGCTCGCCGCGTGGCAACAGGCCCGGATCACCGCCGCCCGCGCCGCCGCCTGGGCCCGCAACTGGCCGACCACCTCGCCTGTCACGGCCCGACACCCCCGCTTCCCCCTGGCCCGCACCCGCCGCTGATCCCCGCCCCCCTTCGGTAAGGAGCCATGTGCCCGACCTGACCGTCAACGACATCCACCACGCCACCGAGACCCTGTCCCGGCTCACCGAACACCTCCGCGACGCCCCCGACCCCACCGAGGCGCTCGCCCTGGTCGAGCCCCTGCTGGACGAGTACACCGGCCTTCCCGTCCAGTTTGGCGACACCCTGCGCGCGCTGGCCCGCGTCATCGCCGACCACCCGGACACCCCGCGCGCTCCCGCCCTTCGGCTGCTGGTCGCCGAACTGCGCAGCGCCGCGTGGGAGCAGAGCGACCAGCACGCTCTCCACTACGTCCTGGACGACCTGCGCTCCCTCCTCGCGGAACCGGAGTGCTCCGGCGCCGATGGCTACCCGACGCCGGAGTGCTGCCGGTGCCGGTGAGCAACCGGCAGCTCGCCGAGTTCGCTGACAAGCACGCCGGGCAGGTCCTGTTCGACACCAGTCCCCGCCACCTGGCCGGCCCCGGTGATGCCCGGCACGTCACGCACGGCCTCGCCGCCGCCGGATGGACCCGCATCAACGAACCGTTGAGCACCCACCTGGTGCTTGCCAGCCCCGATCACCGTCACCGCCTGCAGTTCACCCCGGAAACGGGATACCTGGCGAGCTGGTGGCAGCTCTCGACGGCGGGCTTCGGCAACGGGTACTGGCGAGCTTCTTTCGGGGCGCAGGTGCCCGCCGAGGTCATCTCCAGCCTGACCGATGCCCTCATCGACCCGCCGGCCGACGCACCACCGGAGCCGTGGCAGACGGTGGAGGCCGCAGGCTGGGTCCGCGCCGAGGACGGCACGGCCCGCTCCAGCGACGGCATGTGTGTCATCCAGCACCGTGCGCCCAGCGAGTTCCGCGACGCCCCTGAGTGGTCCATCGACACCTACGAGTCCGGTGACGCCGCGTATCCCGGCCCTTTGATCTGGCATGCCCGCTTCCATGCGGACACCCCGGTCCACCTGGTCAATGCCTTCGTCGCAGCGTTGACCGACACCAGCCCTCTGCAGCGCGGGATGCTCGACCGGACCGGCCACTACAGCGCCGTGCAGGAACCGAGTCGGCTCTCGCCCGAGCAGGTGGTCGCCGCCCACACCAAGAGGGTCAAGGCCATCAAGGCGCAGGACCGCGTCGCCCGCCACCGGCAGCGGTTGACCACTGCCCCGGCTGCGGCTCACCGGACCGGCACGGCTCCACCGCGACGGTAACCCGCCCCGCCTCAGCTCATCCCCTCCCCACCGAGCACCCGAAGGACTCCCCCATTCCCCGCACTTCCCCCCAGCACCGCAAGGCCCTGCGCCACCTCGGCCGTTACCAGCACACAGCCGAGACCGTTCTGGCTTCCTGGGACGCCTACTCCGACGAGCACACCGACCTCGACGGCTGGCCCCACGACGACCACGCCTACGGTCTGCGCCAGAGGCAGCGCGACGCCGATACCGCCGCCGCGTTCGACACCGTGCGCACCTCCGCCCGTCACCTCCTGACCACCGCCGAAACCCAACTGGACCAGATCCCGGCCGCATCGGTGCAACAGCGGTGGACGTATCAGCTCCGTGTACTGCGCGAGGCGCTCGACAGGCTCGACGCCCTGCACGAGCAATGGCTGAGCACCCGCGACAGCCTCCCCGCCGGTGCGGGGCCCGGCACCCACGCCTACGACGAAGCGCTCGCCGAGCACCACGCCGAGTCTTGGAGCTATCTCAGGGACTGGGCCGACCAGGGTCAGATACTGATCGAGATACACCGTGCGGCCCGGCATACCCCGCCTCTGGCCCCGGCTCCGACCGCGACCGCCGCACCTGCGGCAACACCGGCTCCGAAGGCACGCCGGTGAGCACTCATGAGCCGGCAGGAACCGTGCGGATGGTCTCCGTGTCCCCGGTGTACCTGGCCGGGGGCGGCGATCCGGCCTGGGTGACCGTCCCCCTGCACCGGGCCTGCGGATGGAGCCATGGCAACGACCCGCTGCAACCGCGGGTCCTGCTGTCCAGCCCCGACCAGAAGGCGCTACTGCGGCTGGAACCGAGAGCCGACGGCCCATGGTGGACGATCCAGCACGCCCGCACTGCGGACCATCCGGCGTGGTCGGCCAGGTTCGATGCCCGCACCCCCGTGGAAGTCATCGCGGCCTTCACTGACGCCCTCACTTCCCCGTCCCAACCGGCTGTGACGCCCGATCCCTTCGAGCCGCTGCGCGAGGCAAGGTGGCCCAAGCCGGAGATCGACAGGCGCCGTCTCTCACCCGACGGCCTCGTCCGGATCAATGACCACCCCAACTGGGAGATCCGAACAGCACTTCCCATGGAGCCGATCTGGCGAGCCGACCTCGACCGCACCACACCTCCGCACCTCGTGACCATCCTGACCACCGCGCTCGCCAGCCGCACTCCCCTGCTCCGACGACCGGACCAGGTGCCGCATCTGGCGCGCGACCGCATGGCCCTCACCGCCCGGGACATCCCCGCCGAAGCCCTGGCGTCCGCGCTCGAAGACCGGGTCCGCGCCCTCGCCGCCCACCGCGCCGCGCACACGGCGCCAGCGCGACCGCGCCCTTCGACCGGCCACGGCCGCACCCGCTGACCCAGCACCACCGCTGCCATCTCATCCGGAGAAGCACCCTCCTTGCCTCCTGCCCCCAACTCACCCAACGACGGGTACGACCTCGCCTTCCGCGTCCTCCTCGGCGTCCTCGGCGTCGCCGCCCCCCTGTCCCATCTCGCCTGGCTGTCGGGCAACCTCACCGCTTGGCTCACCGACCACGACCAGGCGCCGTACCGGCCGACCGACGCCCTGCTCCACCCCGACCAGCTCTGGCCCGACAGCGGGCCGACAGCCCTGCTGATCGGTACTCGCATCGTCCCTGTCACCGTGCTCTTCGCACTCGGCGCGGTCGCCGGCCTCCTGTGGTCCCGGCACAAGGGCAGCAGCAGCGGCCGGAAGAAGATCACCGGGATGGCCAAGACGAAGGACATCGAGCCGCTGATGGCCAGAGCGATCACTGCGAAGGCGCGTTCCCTGCGCCCCAGTTTGAAGACGGCCAAGCACATCGCCGCGAAGGACACCGGCATCCTCCTCGGCAACCTCCAGGGCACCCGGCACGAGGTACGCATGGGGTACGAGGACGTCGCCGTGGCGATCATGGCGCCGCGGTCCGGGAAGACCACGTCCCTGGCGATCCCGTCCATCCTCGCCGCCCCCGGACCGGTCCTGCTCACCTCCAACAAGGCCGCCGGCGACGCCTACACCGCCACCCTCGACGCCCGCGCGATGGTAGGGCGGGTGTGGTCGATGGACCCGCAGCAGATCGCCCACGCCGCCCGCGAGATGTGGTGGAACCCGCTGGCCGACGCCAAGACCCTCGACGGAGCGGGCCGGCTCGCCGGGCACTTCCTGGCCGCCTCCGTGGACGCAAGTCAGCAGGGCGACTTCTGGTCCAAGGCCGGATCCAACATCCTCTCCCAGCTCTTCCTCGCCGCCGCGCTGGACGAACGGCCGATCACCGACGTGATGCAGTGGCTGGCCTTCCCCGCCGACCGCGCGCCGCTGGACATCCTGCGCGATCACGGCTTCGCAGCCGTAGCCGCCCAGCTCAAGGGCACCGTGGAAGGCCCGCCCGAGACCCGCGACGGCATCTACGAGACCGCCCGCCAGTACGCCGCCGCGCTCCTCAACAGCGAGATCGCCGCCTGGGTCACCCCGCAGAAGGACGTCCTCGAGTTCCGACCGAGTGAGTTCGTCACCTCCTGCGACACCCTCTACCTGCTGTCGAAGGACGGCGGTGGCGGAGCCAGCGCCCTGATCGCCGCCTGCGCGGACTCCGTGATGCGCGCGGCGACCGCCCAGGCAGAGCGGGCCGGCGGACGTCTGGACCCGCCGATGCTCGCGATCCTGGACGAGGCCGCCAACGTCTGCAAGATCAGCGACCTGCCTGACCTGTACTCCCACCTCGGCTCACGCGGCATCATCCCCATCACCATCCTGCAGTCCTACCGCCAGGGCCAGAAGGTCTGGGGGGATGCGGGCATGGACGCCATGTGGTCCGCCTCCACCGTCAAGGTCATCGGCTCCGGCATCGACGACCCGGACTTCGCCGACAAGCTCTCCCGACTGATCGGCGACCACGACGTCGAGACCACCTCCACCTCCCGCTCCGAGTCCGGCAAGTCGACCTCGGTGTCGATGCGGCAGGAGCGCATCCTGCCCGCCGACGCGATCCGGGCCCTGCCCAAGGGCACCGCCCTGTGCTTCGCCACCGGCCTGCGCGCCGCCATGCTCGACCTGCGCCCCTGGTACCTCGAACCCGGCGCCGCCGAGTTGTCCGCCGCCTCCGCCCGGGCCTCCCAGGCGATCACCGCCCGCGCCGTGGCGAAGCAGTCCGGTCTCGGGACGGTCACGTAACCCCGCACCGCCGCGCGACCAATTGCCGACGCGGCACCAACCCTGAATCCGGACGGTGCGGAGAACTCGGCTGGGCCGTGAACCCCACCGATCAGGCTCACACTGCCGAAACCTCCCGCCGCACACGCCAACAACGATCCCCGCATTCCTGGCACCGCTCATGCCACCCATCCACGATGTCCCTGACGACCCCGCCCACCGCTGCTGCCTGACATGCGGCAACAGCGACGACCTCGTCACGCTGCGGGCAGTCAGCCACCCCACGACGAACCAGTAGGCACTCGCCTGGACCACGCGCATCTCAGCCGTCCTCGACTCCCTCGCATCGGAGCCGGAACTGCCGGCCAAGCTGTCGCCGGCGCCCCCGCGCCGACAGGGTCGTCCGGCCACGCACGAGGCCGCGGATCCGCCCGCACCGTCGCCGAGCCTCTCCCGGCGGGGAAGCGACTGCGGCACAGCAACCCATCACCAGCCCGCAGAAAGCAGCATGGCCCTCACCGACTACCACGACGTCTTCATCGGCTCGACCTTCGATGGACACACCTTCCTCGTCCTCAACCGCCCCATCCCCCAGGCCACGCGCATGCTGACCAACGCCGGCTTCACCGCCCGCCGGCACCACGGCCGCACCATCTACCTCCTGCCGCCCGACACCGCCGAGGACGCCCACGAGCGCGCCGGCGTGGCGGCGTACGGGCTGATGGCCTATACCCAGGACCTCGTCGACCTGGCTTGGACCACTCGCCGCCATGACGGCGACCAGGACCCGTCCCAGGTGACCTTCCGCTTCGCCGACGGCGCCGTCACCGCGACCGCCACCACCGCCGCGGCACATGACGTCCTCGTCCGGCACGGCTTTCTCTTCACCGATCAGAAACGGCACTACCTGCTGCCGGACGCCCTCAGCGAACGCACCACGCTGAGCGCCGTGGTCAGCGCCGAAGCCCACCTGCATACCGACGGCGTGAGCGTCCACGTCGACCTCGGCATCCCCACCGTCGAGGACATCCCACCGGCACCGCCCCGCCCCCACGCCGCGCCCGTGGTGCTACCCACACACCAGACCGCCCGGCACACCCGCTGACCATCCACGCGTCCGCTCGGAGCCCTATGCAACCCATCAACCTTGAAACCGAGGTCACGCGGCTGCGGACCCTCGGCAGCGACTTCGAGGACCTGCACAGCGATGTTCTCCACCTGCGTCCGAAGCCTGGCGCCGACGCCCGGCAGAAGATCACCACAGCGATCGTGACCACCAACCAGCTGGTCGGACGCGCCCTGGAGCGTCTGGAAGCACTCGCCGGCAGCCAGTACACCGCAGTACCCGGCAGCCGCCCCTCCCTCGAAGCGATGGTCTCGGTCGTCCACGCCGCCACCACCGCTGCCGGCGGGCTGGCCGCCGCCCTGAGTGAAAACCCGGCGGGAGGAGTCCCCTACTCCGGCTCGTCCACGAATCAGGACACCAAGTACAAGACCGCGTCCTCTGCCCTCCCGGAGCACCTCACCGAGGCCGCCCACCAGCTCAACCTCGCCTTCACCGGTTGCTACTACCTTGCCCGCAGCATCCCCCGGGATCTGCAGCACCACTCCGGGCAGCAGCATGCCGTCACGGCAGTGAAGCTCTCCGCCGGCCAGTACGAAACCCTGGTACGGCTGTCCGAGGGCGGCGGCAGGGTCTACACCGGAACCCGGCATAACTACAGCCGGGCCACCGACGGAAACGGCCGTACCGTCAACCAGGCCACGCTGCGGGTGCTGACCAAACACGCACTGGTCGAAGTGGACACCTCGACCTCCCTCTTCACAGGGCAGCGCCTGGTGGTCACCGAGGCGGGCCGACAGGCCATCGCCGCGTACGAGCCCTCCGCCTCCCCGGTCCGGCCGGCAGCCCCTGCCAGCACCACGACGGTACGGCGAACACGGTGAATTTTCGCTCCTACCGACCACGTCCTGCCCTTCCAGCGTCATCTGGCAGGCGGCGCGGTGGCTCGGCTCGGCGAAACCCTTGACCCGCTGGCCAACCTCTCCGGATGGCGCCCCAGGTGGGAAGCCCCTTGAGGCAGCGCGACCGGCCCGGGTCGTCACATTGCGCATCGCCCGCTTCCTCACCGACTGGAGCTGTCCGACGCCGACCCCACTCTCGCGGCCAGCCGCGATGTGTCGCGGCTGGCCGGTGACGAGCTAGACCGGGCTGCCACCACCTACCACGCCGTCACGCAGCGACCGCCCTACCGGCTCGCGTCGGCGGCGGCCCGTCGCGAGGACCAGCAGCTCATCGACCAGGCCCTGGTCGGCGAGCCGAAGAGGGCTTCCGCTGCCGCGCGCCCGATGACGCCGGCCGGCCCGGCAGACCCCGTCAGCACCAGCGTGCGCCGACGCTGCCCCCCCTGCGGACTTCCCGTTCCAGTTTGCACGCGGGCGGTGACAGCCGGCTCCCGCCGCCCCTGCGCGCGCCTCACCGCTGGCCCTGCCCCTCCAGCGGCCACGCCGTACCGGCGCCGTCTGCCGGCCGGCAGGCCGCTCTCTTCCTGATCCCGCCCGCCTCGGAGACCAACCACGGATGACAGCTTCACGCACCCCAGACCACGCCCCCATGTTCGACGTGGACGTGCCCGCTCCACTGACACTCGTGGAGCGGCTGCTGGCTCTAGCCGGCCTCTACACCGAGCACAACGACCGGATCGATCTCCTGTTCGCAGGCACTGCCGCACCCGCCCCGGACGCTTACGTGTCCTCTGCCCGGCGTCTGGAGCGCGAGGCGCTGGCCTGCGTCAAGGCGGTCCGGCAGCAGCGTCTGCCGCCCGTCGAGCCGGTTCCCAGCGCGGTCGTGAGGCTCAAGCAGACCGCCTACCTGACCAGCGGGGCCACGCGCTACCTCACCTCCGCCCAGCAGTCCCTCCCTGCGAACGAGACCGGTGCCGCACGCCTTGACCGCCGCCGCGGGTTCGGCCAGCACGTACGGCAGGCACGCGAACTGACCGCCCTGGCGCCCGCGACCGTCGTGGAATCCACCACGCACCTCGCCTACCGGCTGCCGGCCAAGGCCCACGCCCGCACCACGGTCCCCGGCATGGAGAGGGCCCAGCGCCGCTCCCTGCTCATGGTCGCCCGCGGCCACGTCGCCGTCACCGGGCACTACGAAGCCGACAGCCACGACCGCAGCGACTCGGTGGACACCGACATGTTGCGCCGCCTCGACGCCCAGGGCCTGGTCACCTGCGACGCCGCGTCCGCACCGCCCTTCTACTCCAGCGGGCTGCCCCGCGACCGGGTACGCCTGACCTCCCTGGGCCTTTCCGTCCTCAGCACCGTCATCGCGGCCCCTCTGCCAGCCAGCCCTCCCGCGGCCCGGCCCGTCCCCGCCCCGGCTACGGCCCCCAGCGCCCGCGCACGCCGCTGACAGCGCCCACCGCCCGCAGCCCCTCACCCGCAAGGAAGTCCACGATCACCACCACGCCCACGCTCATCTGCATCTCCCTCGGCGCCGGCGTCCAGTCCAGCGCCATGCTCGCCCTCTCCGCCAACGGCATCCTCCCCAAAGCCGACTACGCGGTCTTCGCCGACACCGGCTGGGAACCACGCGCCGTCTACCAGCATCTGGACCGGCTGGAGAAGACGATCGCCGAGCCCGCCGGGATACCGATCCTGCGGGTCTCCACCGGCAACATCCGCAAGGACGCTCTGGACCCGGAGCACCGCTTCGCGTCCATGCCGCTGTACATCCTCAACCAGGACCGCAAGCCGGGCATGACCCGGCGCCAGTGCACCAGCGAATACAAGATCAAACCGATAAAACGACAGATTCGGGAGCTGCTCGGGTATCCCTACCCGCAGCGCATCCCGAAGGACGTCTTCGTCGAGCAGTGGGTCGGCATCTCCACCGACAAGTTCCACCGCGCCAAGGACGCCGACGTCCGCTACATGCGCAACCGGCACCCGCTGATCGATCTCGGCTGGACCCGCCGCGACTGCGTCCGGTATCTCACCTCGCTGGGGCTCGCGGACACACCGAAGTCGAGCTGTCTCGGCTGTCCCTTCCACGGCAACGCGCAGTGGCGGCATATCCGTGACACGAGCCCCGAGGAGTGGCAGGACGTTGTCGCGTTCGACGCGGCCATCCGCCAGGGCAACGCCCGCGCGAACGCCGGCGGCAACCGGCTGCTGGGACAGGCGTTCCTCCACCGCTCCCGCGTGCCCCTGGACCAGGCGCCCATCGACCATGTCACCGCCGCCGAGTGGGCCGCCCGCCAGGACGAACTGTCCGACGGCCCCGGAATGGAGGAGTTGGAGCAGGGCGTCGTGGACGGCTGCTCCCCGTGGGCCTGCCGCGGGGAGACGGAGGACATCGCGCTGACGCGGGACGACTTCGGACTGGCTTCTTGATCCTGGATCTGTTCGCGGGCCCGGGCGGATGGAGCCACGCACTGACCGTTCTCGGCGCGCGGGACGTCGGCCTGGAATGGGACGCGTGGGCCTGCCTGACCCGGGTCCGTGCGGGGCAGTTGACGCTGCGGACGGACGTGGCGCTGTATCCGGTGTGGCCGTGGGTCGGCCGTACCCGAGGGCTGATCGCGAGCCCGCCGTGCCAGGCGTGGTCGATGGCCGGCAAGCGCCTCGGGCTGGTGGACCAGCCGCTGGTGCACCAGGCCGTCGCCGATCTCGCCGCCGGCCGGGACACCCGAGAGCGACTGCTCGCCGCCTGCCGGGACCCGCGTTCGCTGCTGGCCGCCGAGCCGATGCGCTACCTCCACGCGCTGAACGCGGTAGGCGAGCCCGAATGGGTCGCCATGGAGGAAGTCCCCGATGTCCTGCCCCTGTGGCGGCAGTACGCGGCAGTCCTGCGCGGCTGGGGGTTCTCCGTGTGGACCGGCACCCTCAACGCGGCCGACTACGGCGTGCCCCAGACCCGGCGACGGGCGATCCTGATCGCCTCCCGCGTCCGCACCGCCCAGCCACCGGAGCCCACCCACGCCCAGGCCGCGGAACCGGAGTCGCTGTTCGGGCCGGGCCGCGCCCGGTGGGTCAGCATGGCCCAGGCCCTGGGCTGGGGCGCCACCGACCGTCCCGTGCCCACCGTGTGCGCCGGTGGCGGGCCGGGCGGCGGACCCGAGCCCTTCCCCTCCGGCTCCCGCCAGACCCTGCTCACCGCCCGCGACCGTGGACTGTGGCGCCCCCAGCAGACGCCCACCGGCACGGCGCCGGCCACACAGGCCCACGAGGCGGACCCGGCCGTCCGCCACGGCGCCCTCCCGGCATCCGGGGCGGACAACTCAGCCCGCACCCCGGTCGGCACGGCCACCGGCTGGACGTGGGCCCTGCGCAGCAACAACCAGACCAAGGCCACCGTCCGGCCGCTGGACGAGCCCGCCGGGACGCTGTTCTTCGGGCACCGCGCCAACGAGTGCCGCTGGATCGCCCAGCCCGTCCAGGGCCCGCCCGCGAAGGAGTCCGCGTCCCCCGCGACGCCGGATCCCATCCGGATCACCGCCCGCGAGGCCGGCGTCCTGCAGACCTTCCCCGCCGACTACCCGTGGGCGGGAAACAAGGGCCAGCAGTTCTCCCAGATCGGCAACGCCGTCCCCCCGCTGCTCGCCGCCCACCTCCTCGCCCCGCACCTCGGCATCCCCCTCGACCCCGACGACTTCACCCTCGCAGCCTGATGCCCCACCCTTTCCCCCTCGACGACGGCGACGAGACGCTGGCTCCTCCCGCGCCTGCGGTGTTCCACGCTGAGCAGGCCCTCCTCGGCGCTCTTCTCCTCGAACCCCACCACCTCGCCGACCTCACCGGCATCACCGCCGGCTCGTTCTCCACCGCCGTGCACTCGGCCCTGTTCGCCGCGATCAGCACGCTGCCCGCTCCCGATCCGGCCGAGCACGCCAAGAACACGAACTGGCTCGACCAGGTACTCACCTCGGCCAACCAGCAGGTGCGCGGGCTGACCGCCTCCTACCTGCACACCGTCATCCAGGTCTGCCCCTGGCCACGGCACGCGCCCGCCTACGCGCGGATGGTCGAGGCCGAGCACGCCCGCCGGCGTCTGCGTACCGCCGCCGAGCACCTCGTGCAGACCGTGCACGACGTTTCCCTTCCGAACCCCGTCCAGGCGGTCCTCACCGAGGCCGACGCGCTCACCGCGGTCGTCGACGACATCACAGCCCGCTTCCCACCGCGCGCCGGCGTCCTGCCCAGCACCCCCGTACCGCCGCCGGGCCCCTCCCCCGGCTTCGCCGAGGCCATCGAGGAGGATCAGGTACTGCTCGCGACAGCCGCCGCCTGCCCGCAAGACATCGAGTCGGTCGGGTGGCTGGTCCCCGACGACTTCACCCACCCCTTGCACGCCGGGCTGTGGCAGTGCCTGTCCGCCCTGGCCCGCCGCCACGAGCCGGTCGACCCCGTAACCATCCTGTGGGAAGCCCAGCAGCGCGGCCTGCTCGACCACGGCACAGAACCCAGCGAGGTACTGCATCTCCTGGCCAAGCCTGCAGTGTCCCTCGGGCACTGGGCCGAGCAGACGCTACGACGCTCCCTGCTGGCCAAGGCCGAGCACACCGGCCGCCGCATCCAGGCGTACGCCGACGCCCCGGCCATCACACCGTTCCAGCTCGTCATCGGCGCCCGCCGGGCCCTCGCCGACCTGAGCGCCGTCCGAACACGCTGGCAGCACGCCACCACACCACCACAGCGCCCCCACCCCGCGCCCACCACCCGCGCCGGCCCGCCGACCACCACCGCCGCCCGCACCACCCGCACACCCCGCTGACCCCCTCGAACACGCCGGTGGCCGACCCACCACAGGCCGGCCACCGGCAGAAGGACAACGCCCAGCGTGAGCACCCCACCCCGCATCGACGCACACGTCCGCCTCGACACCCACCCACGCCACCCCAGCGCCGTCGTCGCCACCGTCACCGGCACCGCACAGCACATCGCCCACGCCCACCTGACCGTGCGCGGCTTCGAACCTGTCGGCGCGGGCACACTGGTCATGGCCCGCATCGACCACGAGGAGCCCTACTGGGCCGAACGCACCGCCCAGGCGCTGACCGCCCTGCACATCACCGTGACGATCACGCCAGGTCTGCGCGAAGCCATCGACGACGACTGGACCTGGGCCAACTACCCCTTCCCCTGGTGCAATCGCCAGGAGATCCGTCAGATCTCCGACGAAGCCCAGAAGATCTACGACGACATCCGCCACAGCTGGCTCATCATCCACGCCCACGCCCACGACGGCCACACCATCGTGGCCGCCGGCTCCTACCGCGACGGCAGCGGCGTCACCCTCCACGGCGAGAACCACCTGCGCAGCGTCACTCAGACCTTCGAAACGGCCGCCGACGCCCTCGCCTCCTTCCACGGCGACCACGGCGACGCGGCTCGTCCCGGCCCCGCCCCTCAGACAGACGTCGAGCGCCAGGCCGCCGAAGCCCGCGACCCCCTGCTCTTCCCTGGCCTCGCCGAGGGCGAACCGGCCGCCCGGCACGCCGAGACAGTCCCCGCCTACGCCGCAGACCCCGCCGACCACGACGCCGTACTCGACTCCTTCGCCGAGGAACACGGCGAATGGCAGAAGTGGCGTACCTGGTCCGACGACACCACCCACCTCGTCCACGAGTCCCAGACCCTGCGCGCCGAACTCGTCCACGAAGCCGACCCACGCGAGACCGCCTGGACCTTCGCCGCCTACGAAACGCCCGTCTCCGACCGCATCTGGCACCTCACCATGACCGGCGCCACACCCGAACCCCTGCTGCAGTCCCTCCTGATCAGCCTCGACGACGGATCAGCCTGGGACACCGCTACCAGCGCCCCGGGCCTGGTCTCCGAGGAGACCGTCACCGCTGCCACCCGTCCACTCGCCGACGCCGGATGGAAACACACCGTCGACGGACGCTTCATCTCCTGGACGACCTCCCAAAGCGACGCCGGAGTCACCTTCGACGCCTTCACCGCCCAGAACCCCCGCAACGCCTCCGCCACCTGGACCCTCTGGGCCGGCCCCAGCATCGACCGCCCCACCTGGGCCATCCACGCCTCCGCCCACACCCCCGCCCCGCTCCTGGCCGCCCTCGCCGAAGACCTCGCCCACGGCACCGGCACCCGTACGACACCGACGGCACACCCCTCCCCAGCCCACCGCAGGACCACCCCGCCCGGCCTGCCGCCTGCCACCAGCCCACGCCCCGCCGGCCGACGCCCCTGACGGCTCCTCCATGTCACCCAGCACAGCGCCTCAGCCAGTTGCCGTCGTACGGCGCCGACCCTCCCTGTCGGCACCTCAAGGCGCGCAGAACACACCCCCACCTCCCACTGCCGTGACCGCTGACGGACTCCGGCGCGATCGACAGCACGACCTCGGAAAGCCGCAGACCATGACCGACCCTGACACCGAGAAGCCGAACAGGCGGCCCCCCTGGCCCAAGGACCGGCGCACCGACCGCTACAACTGGGAACTCGCCCGCGGACCCATCTCCGCTTTCGGGGAATCCAAGCCCCTCGCCGCCTGGGCAGCGGACGAACGGTGCGCCGTGGGCCGCGAGGCCCTGCGCACGCGCCTGGCCCTGGGCTGGGACCCGGCCGACGCCATCACCAGGGCCCGCCATGAGAAACCGGACATGGTGTTCACCTACAACGAGCGCACGCTGACGCTGCGCGGCTGGGCGGAGCAGACCGGCATCAAGTACCACACGCTCTACAACCGCATCATGAAGTCGGGCATGAGTTTCAGCGACGCTCTGGAAAAGGGCGCCGAAGGAGCCGACTTCGCCCTGCCGGTCACCGCATTCGGAGAGACCAAGACTCTCCACCACTGGGCAGTCGACCCCCGGGCACGGTGTGTGGCCACCACCATGCGACGGCGCCTGGCCCAGGGCTGGAACCCGGAACAGGCCATCACCGAAGAACCGCAGTCCCGCTCCACTCTGGGCACCGGTGCGCCGCACCACGCCTTCGGCATGAGCATGGGGCTGGAGGACTGGGGCCGCCACACACAGATCCCCGCCGGCAACCTCCGCCACCAGATGGAGCAGTACGACCTGCCGCTGGAAGCCGCGCTCACCAGCCTGGGCTGGACACCGAACACCGACGCACCCGCCGAGCACAGCCTTGTACGTATCACCGCCGCCCAACTGCGCTCCGGCGACCACATCCTCGGCACGGACCCAACCGCCGAGGGAGGCCCGTTCCTCACCGTTCGCCGGCCGAACGCCATCCCTACCTCACCCACGGCCCCACACGGTCCAGCCCACAGCCGTACACCCCTCACGCGACCAGCCCCTGTCCCTGCCGGGCCCTCCCGCCGGGCCAGCCGGTAGACGCATCGCACGACTCGCACACCACCAGTCCCGGTGCTCCGCCGGCCGAGGGCCCGGCACCCCAGCCGCGACGTTCTGTCCGACCAGGCACCGCCGACGGCAAGGCGGGCGGATTCGCACAGCCCGAGTACGCGGGACACGACAGCTGAGCGCCGAACCGTCCACCGTCAGGCGGGCAGTCACCAAGTACCGCCCGTCACGAAGGACGCAACATAGCGCGAGACCGCCGGTTGGCCAAACCGGCGGTCCCGCGCATCATTGATGGTCCACCGCCACTGCCTGCCCCGACGTCGGAAGGAACCGCCTGAAGCAATTCGAACCGACATCACGCGCGTGACGCCGAGCCCGACATGAGTGGCTCAGGCCGCCGCGTAGCTCGCGCGGAACAGGTCCCGCGCACGGTCCATGTCCCGAAGAGTGCGCAACTGCACCTCCAGGTCCCCCGTACCGTGGTGACCGAGCCCCGTCACATCCCGGGTGAATCCGGGGATCAGGTCAACCTCCTCCGGGTCAGCCTTGAGATAGACGAGGAGCTTGGTCCTCTGCGGCGGGCAGACGCACGCGAAGTTCCGCAGCCGCTGATACGCCCGGTACGTCTTGTGCTGCACGCTGTTCACTCCCTCGCCCAGCCCCAGCAGCGTCTCGTCCAACCCCCGCGCCAGCTCGTCGAGCACCACCCTCTGGCCGTCGTCCGCGCCCGGCACCGCTGACTGCTGGCGAACCCGTCGCGCCGCCTGCGGCCTACCACTGACGGAGGCTACGGTCTCAAGCCCGAGCAGATCGCTGCCGAAAAGTCGGTAGCGGACCAGATCGATGCTGCGCCGGTGCTCGCGCACCGCATGCACGTCGTAGCGAGTGAAGTCCCCGGCGACGCAGATCAGCCTCGGGCTGCTCCACAGCACCTGGGGCACGGCCGGACTCCCGAGCCGGTCGCGGACCAAGCGCTCGAACTCGGCCCGGTGATCCACAAGCCAGCTCAGGTAGTACAGCCCTTGATGAATGACGCCGGCGTCAACGCCACGCTTGTACTCCACCACGACGGGCGCCCCGTTCTCATCCAGCCCCAGCGAGTCGATACGCCCGCCGTGGACCGGCCCGGTGCTGTACTCGCTCGCCAGAAAACTGACCCCCAGCAACGCCGCCATGTTTGCCTCAACGAGACCCTGCACATCGGCCTCAACCTCAGCAAGACGCGGCACGACCTCCGTCACGCCGCGACCGGTGATGTGGAACACTTCAGGCCCGGCACCTACCCCTCCTCGGTTCGAAGGCATCAACGCCGGGAGAGGGAGAGATTGTTTCCACAACGACCTTTAATCGTGTGAAGGTACTGCGGGCGATGACATATCACCCCATGGGGTTACGGCGTCCCCCGGCTTGCCGAAAGGAGAGCGGTTCCCCCATCTGCCCCCCAGCCTTACTGACAGGCCGTCACATTGCGGTGTTGGTGCAGGTCAGAGCGAGTGCGGACCGTGATAGGCCGAGCGCCTTCTAAGCACTGTCTCCATCGCGCAGCCGGATCAAAGCGCCTTGAAGTGACACCCCCCGCAGCTGCGGGGACGACATGGTCAAGTCGTCGCAGATCAGGGGGTGTCCGGAGCGTCCCGCAGGCGCGAGGTCGACATGTCCGTGGCCGCGCGGTCCGGACCGTACTCCGGAGCATCCCTGCAGGCGCGGGGTCGACCTGGACGCGGGCGACGGCCGCCCGGTCGCGGGCGGAGCATCCCCGCAGGCGCGGGGTCGACACGGCGTTGCCGTACTGGCGGACCCGTTCCCGCGGAGCATCCCCGCAGGCGCGGGGTCGACGTCTGATGGGTGGTGTCGGCCCGGACGGTGATCGGAGCATCCCCGCAGGCGCGGAGTCGACGCTCGCTGGGCGAGGCGGCGGGCCTCCTCGAACGGAGCATCCCCGCAGGCGCGGGGTCGACTGTACATGCGCGGGTTCGGCACGTACCGGACCCGGAGCATCCCCGCAGGCGCGGGGTCGACACCTCCCGCGCGCGTAGGACGGTCTCACGGGGGAGCATCCCCGCAGGCGCGGGGTCGACCTCCCCCAGCAGCAGGGCGCCGGCAGCTACGGCGGAGCATCCCCGCAGGCGCGGGGTCGACTCGACCACGTCCGGGCTCGTCACGGCCACGGACGGAGCATCCCCGCAGGCGCGGGGTCGACCGGCCGCGGGCGCCCGGCGCCTTGGTGGCGAGCGGAGCATCCCCGCAGGCG
>NZ_JAGGOO010000088.1 GCF_018614415.1 Streptomyces sp. ISL-12 | reverse complement strand
CCGCCCCGAGCTGCTGGGCCGGTCGGGCGCGGGACGCGCCTCCTCGGTGCCGAGCGCCGAGGAGGCGAAGGCGGAGGCCCGGACGATCGGTGTCGAGGAGGCCCGGGGATGGGTGACGGCGGGTGACCCCCGCCCCCTCGTGGTCGACCTGCGCGGCCCGCACGCCTACGCGGCCCTGCACATCGAGGGTTCGCTGAACATCGTGGACGAGGTGTTCGAGGAACTCCTGCGGGGCGGGCTGCCGTTCAGCAAGAGCACACCGGTCCTGCTGGCCTGTCCGGTCGGTGAGAAGTCGCTGCGGTACGCGGCGGCACTGGCGCGGATGGGGCATCCGGACGTGCGGAGCCTGGCGGGCGGGATCGTCGCCTGGCGGGACGCGGGCGCCCCACTGGTACGGGAGTGAGGTCATGGACGGACACACACCTGACGAAGACCGCCTGTGGCAGCGGCGGTTGAGGGAGCAGTTCCCGATCATCGCCGCGCATCCGGAACTGGCGTACCTGGACAGCGCGGCGACCGCGCAGAAACCGCAAGCGGTGCTGGACGCCGTGCAGACCTACCTGACCACGTCCAACGCCAACGCGGGCCGGGGCACCTACCCCTGGGCCAACAAGACCACCGAGCTGGTCGAACGGGCCCGGCGGCGCGTCAAGGAGTTCCTCGGCGACCCCCGGCCGGAGCACTCCTCGGTGCACTTCACCAGCGGGACCACCGAGGGACTGCGCACCATCGCCCGGGACTGGCTGGTGCCCCGGCTCACCGACGGCGACGAGATCCTCGTCCCCTTCTCCGATCACCAGGCCAACCTGGAACCCTGGGAGGAAACCCGGCGGCTGCTGGCCGCCCGGGGCGTCGACGTGCGCCTGCGGGCACTGCCGTACCAGGCGGCCTCCGGCGACTACGACCACCGCGCCCTCGCCGAGGCCGTCGGCCCCCGTACCCGCTTCGTCGCCGCCACCCACGTCCACCACGTCTACGGCGGCGACATGAACGTCCACCGCCTGCGGGCCGCCGTCGGCCCGGAGGTACCGATCTGTCTGGACGCAGCCCAGAGCGTGGGCCACCTCCCCGTCGATGTCGGTGACCCGGATCTCGACGTCGACTTCGTGGTCTTCTCCGGGCACAAGGTGATGGCGCTGCCCGGCACCGGGGCGGTCTGGGCGCGCAACACCCGCGGCCCCGCCCTGACGCCCACCGGGTGGGAGGGCACCCCCAACACGGTGGGCATCGTGTCGCTGCTGGCCGCGCTGGACTGGCTCGACGCGGCCGGCGTCGACCGCGTCGCGCGGCACGCCGTCCGCCTGGCCACCCGGCTGACCGACCGGCTGCGGCTGCTGGACGTGTACGAGATCCTCGGCTGCACCGCGAGCCTGGCCGCCGACTCGCCGCTGCCGCAGGGGCAGCGGCGGCAGGGCATCGTCACCTTCCGGCACCGTGACATACCCTCCGACGACCTCGGGTTCATCCTCTTCAGCCACGGGTTCATGGTCCGCGCCGACAGCCTCTGCCAGGCGGGTGCGGACGAGAGGAACGGGGTTGTGCGGGTGAGTCTGCACGTGCACAACACGGAGGAGGAGATCGACCGCCTGCTGTCCGTACTCGAGTCGTTGGCGTGAATGGCTACTGATAATCGTTTCCATCTGTAGATTGCGTGGTAGTCGCGACAGATGAGAGACGAAAGAGGTGGCGCGACCAGATGGGCGTGAGCATGGAGACGGCCAGGACGTGGGTGGAGCGCTGGGAGCGGCAGCAGCAGCTGTACGCGGTGGACCGTGAGGAACGGTTCACCGTGATCTCCGACGTCGTCGAGCACATCTGCGCCGGCCGCTCCCGGCCGCTCCTGCTCGACCTGGGCTGCGGACCGGGCTCCCTCTCCGCCCGGCTCGCCCGCCGGCTGCCGGACGCGGAGATCGTCGCGGTGGACATGGACCCCGTGCTGCTGGAGCTGGGGCGTACCCATCACGCCGACGCCGCGCGGTACGTGGACGCGGTCATCGGCGAGGACGGGTGGACCGACGCCTTGGAGCTGTGCCGCAGCCTGGACGTCGCCGTCTCGACGACGGCCCTGCACTACCTTCCGGAACCCGTCCTGCTGGAGACCTACCGCGGCCTCGGGGCCCTGCTCCGCCCCGGCGGGGCGCTGATCAACGGGGATCACTTCCCGCCGGACGTGCGGTCCTGCTCCGACCTGACCGCCCATGTGGGGCGCTGCCGGGCCGAGCGCGCGGGCGACCACGCTCAAGAGGACTGGGACTCCTGGTGGAAGGCGGTGGCCGCCGACCCGGAGCTGGCCGATCTGTTCGAGCAGCGGGAGCGGTGCCGTCCGTCGTCCGGCGGGGGCGGCGGCAATCGGCACCTCTCCGTGCGCCGCCACGCCGAACTGCTGCACCAGGCGGGCTTCCGGCATGTCACACCGGTGTGGCAGGTGGGCGACAGCTGCGTACTGGTGGCGGTCAAGGGGTGAGGAGGGGGTGACCCCGAGGACGGACCGGCGCCCGGCCCCGGAGGTCCGCGATCAGCCGCGCGTGTCCGGGCCGTCGTCGCGCGCGAGTGCCGCGCGAATCTGTCCGAGCCACTCCCTGCCCAGCCGGCGCCCGTCCGGGAACTGGTCGCCCCGGTCCCAGCGCCAGGCGGTGATCATTGCCAGGACGAGGATCCGGCACTGGCGCAGCAGGTCCTGATCGGCGCCCGGGTAGTGCTCGCCGGCCGCTTCGGGCGCGTGGGCGAGGTCGAACTCGACGGGGCCCCGGCAGCACGTCTCCAGGTCGATGAAGAGCGGCCCGTGCCGCGTGGTGAGCACGTTGCCCGGGTGCGGCTCGCCGTGCAGCAACTGCTCGGTGCCGCCGCGCTCGCCGATCGTCCGGCTCAGGTTCCGCAGCGTGCGGCCGAGCAGCTCCCGGTCCGCGTCGGCCAGTTCCGGGGTCCGGTCGCGGTCCGCCACGAGTCGTTGCGCCTGCTCGACCCGGTCCGTGAAGTGCGGTGTCGCCACGTCGAGTCCGCGCATGCCGGCGTGCAGCCGCGCGAGCGCGTCGGCGTAGTCGGCCGGTGAGACCTCCGCGGACGGCACGGGTTCGTAGTAGGTCCAGAGCGTGATCACGAAGCCGTCGCGCTCATGGACGCGCGGCTGCACGCGCGGGTCGAGGGTGCCCACCGGGCATCCGGACGCGGCGAGCCGCTGGGCGAGGTCGACTTCGAACCGCGCGACCTGATCCGCTTCGGGCGCCACCCGGGCCAGGACGTCACACGGCAGCAGACGCAGGGTGAGCTTGTTCGAGTCATGGAGAACGATCGCGTCGTCGACCGTCAGACCGAGTGACGAGGCGGTCGACCTGGCCGCGGCCGTCGCACGCCGGACCTCTGCCCCATGCATCCTCGCCCGGCCGCCTTTCCCGCGGGTGTCGCCGCGACTCCCCGAGCGGCGGCCTTCCGGCGACGACTATACCCACGACCCAATTGACGGTATTGACAATCGTTTTCACTAAAGCTTGTATGGGCAGCGCCCGACGTCATCCCGCAGCCCGAGGGAGAACCGCACGTGACGGACGCCTGGTTGCGTTGCCGAACACCCCGACACAACCCCTCCGCCCGCCTGGTCTGCCTGCCGCACGCCGGCGGCACGGCCGGGCCCTACGCGGCCTGGGGCACCGGCCTCCCCGACGACGTGGAGCTGTCCGCCGTGCAGTACCCGGGGCGGGAGGACCGGTTGTCCGAACCGCCCGCCGACGACCTCCAGGACCTGGTGACCGGCGTCTGCGCGGCGCTGCTGCCCCTGACCGACCGGCCGTTGGTGCTCTTCGGCCACAGCTTCGGCGCCGTCGTCGCCCACGAGACCGCGCGCCGGCTGACCGCCTGGGGCGCGGCCCCCGACCACCTCGTGGTGTCCGGCCGCCGCGCCCCCGCGCTGCCGGCCCGCGGCGACCTGCACACCCGGCCCGACGACGACCTGGTGGCGGAACTGGCCCGGCTCGGCGGCACCCGCGGCGAGCTGCTGGCCGAACCGGCCGTCCGCGCCGCCTACCTGCCCGCCGTCCGCGCCGACTTCAAGCTCGCGGAGACCTACCACCGCCCCGCCTCCCCGCCGCTGGACTGCCCCGTGACCGCCCTGCTGGGGGAGACCGACACCGAGGTCGACGAGGCACAGGCCCGCGCGTGGTCGGCGCACACCACCGGCACCTTCACCCTGCGCGCCTTCCCGGGCGGCCACTTCTACTTCACCCCCCGCCGGGAGCCGGTGCTGCGCCTCCTCGCGGACGTCACCCGTACCGCCGCGGCCACCGGCGCCCGCTGTCGACTGGAAAGCGAGAACCTTTCGTGACCCCTCGGGACGCCCTCACCCCTCGGGCCCCTTTCCCCGAACGCAAACTGACCTTCACCGCCGACCCCGTGACCGTCGCCGCCGCCCTCGCCGCGGCCTCCGAGGCGCCCCACCTCCTCTACGAGCGGGACGGCTCCGTCGTATGGAGCGAGGGCGAGTCGGCCGTGGTCGAGGCGGACGGGACGACCGCCCGGCTGCACGGCACGGACGTCGAAGCCGCCGAACTGCCGGTCGGCGCACACCCGCTGGCCACCGTCGGTGAACTCCTCCAGCGGCACACCGGCGGCGTCGGATCGGCGCACGGCTGGATCGCCTTCGAGCTCACCCACGCCTACCACGGCGGCGACGCGCCCACCGGCGCCGCTCTCGCCCGCTTCGTGGTCCCGGAACGCGAGATCGAACTGACGTCCGTCGCAGCGGTGTTGCGGGCGGCGGACCAGGCCGCCCTGGACGAACTGGAGGAGCTGCTGCGCGCCGCCGTGCGCTCGGCGGGCGAGCCGCCCGGCGCTCGCGTCGGCGTCGACCTGGAGGAGCACGCCGACCGGTACCGCGCGGCTGTCGCCGGCACGGTGCGTGCCATCCGCGCGGGGGAGCTGGACAAGGCCATCGTCTCGCGCAGCGTGTCCGTACCCGTCGAACTCGACCTCCCGGCGACCTACGTGGCCGGCCGGCGCGGGCATCTGCCCGCCCGCTCCTTCCTGTTGCGGCACGGGGGCTGGGAGGCCGCCGGCTTCAGCCCCGAGATCGTGGCCCGGATCGACGCCGACGGCTCCGTCACGGCGCAGCCGCTGGCCGGCACCCGCGCGCTGACCGGCGACCCCGCCGCGGACGCCGCCCGCCGCGCCGAACTGCACCGCGACGCCAAGGAGGTGTACGAGCACGCCGTCTCCGTCCGTCTGGTGCAGGAGGAGATGAACGCGGTGTGCCTGCCGGAGACGGTGCGCACCGAGGAGTTCATGGCCGTGGAGGAACGCGGCAGCGTGCAGCACCTCGCCTCGCGGCTGCGGGGCCGGCTCGCGCCCGGCCGGGACCGGTGGGACGCGCTGGCCGCCCTGTTCCCCGCGGTGACCGCCTCCGGCATACCCAAGGGGAGCGCGCTGGACGCGATCCGCCGTGCCGAGCCCGGCGAACGCGGGCTGTACAGCGGCGCGGTCGTACGGCTGGAGGCCGACGGCACCCTGGACGCGGCCCTCGTGCTGCGCACCGTACTGCGCCGGGGCGGCCGGACCTGGCTGCGGGCGGGAGCCGGGGTCGTGGCGGACTCCGACCCGGAACGGGAGCTGGAGGAGACCCGGGAGAAGCTGCGCGCGGTCAGCGGCCACCTCGTGGCCGTGTCCCGGGTGGAGGTGTCGGGCGCGGGTGCGGGTGCGGGTGCGGGCACAGGCACGAGCGTTGGCACAGGCGCCGGCACGGGCTCAGGCGCCGGCATGGGCACAAGCGCCGGCACGGGCTCAGGCGCTGGCATGGGCACAAGCGCCGGCACGGGCACAGGCGCTGGCACGGGTACAAGCGCCGACACGGGCGCGGGCATCGGCACAGACACCGGCATCGGCACAGACACAGACACAGACACCGGCACGGACGCGGTGGCCGTCGGGGCGCGTTCGTGAGCCGCGCCCGGCGTCCCCTGCGGGTCGTCGTCGCCGGTACCGCCTTCGGCCGGATCTACCTCGACGCCGTCCGCGGCGACCCGGAGGCCTTCACCCTCACCGGCATCCTCGCCAAGGGCGGTGACTACTCCAGGCGGCTGGCCGAGCGGTCGGGAGTGCCGCTGTTCACCGACGCCGAGCGGCTTCCCGACGACACCGACGTCCTCTGCGTCGTCGTCCGCTCGGGTGCCACCGGCGGCCCCGGGTCGGACATCGCCCGCACCGCGCTGCGCCGCGGCATCCACGTCCTCCAGGAACACCCCGTCCACGCCGGCGAGCTCGCCGGCAACCTGCGGGCGGCCCGCGACGGCGACGCCGCCTACGCCGTCGGCACCCTCTACCCCGACCTGGCGCCGGTGCGCGCGTTCCTGGCCGCCGCCGAGGTGTTGCGCGCCCGAGGGCCGGTCCGGTTCCTCGACGCCGCCTGCAACAGCCAGGTCGCCTACCCCCTGCTCGACGTCCTCGGGCGGGCCGCCGGGACGCTGCGCCCCTGGGCCTTCCGCGCCCAGCCCGGCCCCGACGCCGAACTGGCCGGACTCACCGGACAGCCGCAGCCGTTCCGCACGCTGCACGCCGTGGTCGGCGGTGCCCCCGTCACCCTGCGGGTGCAGAACGAGGTCCACCCGGACGACCCCGACAACCACTCCGACCTGCTGCACCGCGTCGCGCTCGGCACCGACGCCGGCGTCCTCACCCTCGCCGACACCCACGGTCCGGTGCTGTTCAACCCGCGTCTGCACGCGCCCCGCGACACCACCGGGCGCCTGGTCCTCGCCGGGCCCGGCACCGAACGGCTCGCCACCCCGTCCACCGTGGAACTGCACCCGGCCGCCGACAGCTACCACGACGTCTTCGCCCACCTGTGGCCGCGGGCCGTCCTGGCCGCCCTGCACCGGCTGCGCGCCGCCGCCGCCGACCCCGCGCTGCGGCCCGCGGCCGGGCAGTGGGCGCTGTCGGTGTCCCGCTGCTGGGCCGACCTGACCGCACAGCTCGGCCTGCCGGAGCTGATCCGGCCCCCCGAACCGCCCGTCGTGCCCTGGACCGACCTGCGGGACGCCGCGGCCTCATCCGTCACCGCCCCCGCAGGAGGCCAGGCACGATGACCGACACCCCCGACACCCCCGGAATTACCGGAACCACCGACACACCCGCCCGCCGGTGCAGTCACGTACTCCTGCGCGTGCACGACCTGCGCCGCGCCGTCGCCGACTTCCGCACCGCCGGCTTCGAGGTCGCCTACGCCACCGCCCCCGAGCACAAGGCCCTGCACGCGCACGTCTGGTTCCCCTCCGGACCGGTCATCGAGCTGCTGGCCACACCGCCCGGGGCGCGCTGGATGCGCCTCCCCGTCGACCTGCGCTTCGGCCGGGGCGCGGGCGAGCGCATGGTCCGCTGGGCCCGCCAGGACGAGGGGTTCTGCGACCTCGCCCTGCTGGTCGAAGACGCCCAACTGGAGGTTCTCACCCGGCAGGTGCCCTGCGGGCGCGTGGTGCGCTGGACCCGCAAGCGCCCCGACGGCGCCGAGACCCGGTTCGCCTTCTCCTACCCGAGGTCCGGCCGCCTCCCCTTCCTCGTCACCCCCTACGACCCGCCCCAGCACCCGCCCGGCGTACACCACCCCAACGGCGCCACCGCCCTGACCGAGGTCGTCCTCGGGGTCCGCCCCGCCGACCTGCCCGCCGTACGGCGCCTGGCCGGTGACGCCCCCGGCCTCCGCCTGGAGGAGGCGCCGGTGACCGCCGTACGCGCCGTCCACCTCGCCGGACTGACCGCACCGCTCGACCCGGCCCTGCTGCACGGCGCCGTGCTGCTCCCGGCCGGCACCGCACCCGTACCGCCCACCACACACGGCAAGGGGTCCTCCACGTCATGACCGCACCCACCACCGCGGCCGGCCTCATCGACGAACTCACCGCACTCGGCGTCGAGTTGTGGAGCGAGGACGGACAGATACGGTTCCGGGCGCCGCAGGGCGTCCTCACCGAGGAACGCCGGGCCGCGCTGCGGCATCACAAGGAGCGGGTCGTCGCCCTGCTCGACGCGGAGGACGCCGCCCGCACCGTCACCGCCGACCCCGCCGCCGCCCACGAGCCGTTCCCCCTCACCGACGTGCAGAGCGCCTACCTGCTGGGCCGGCGGGACCCGTTCGGGCTCGGCGGTGTCGCCTGCCACGGCTACCTGGAGATCCACTACCCGAGCCTCGACGCCGCCGCGCTGGAGGACGCCTGGAACGCGCTGATCGCCCGGCACGCCATGCTGCGCGCGGTCGTCCACGAGGACGGCTACCAGCGGACCCTCGCCGAGGTGCCGCGTTGCCGGATCGCCGTCACCGACCTGCGCGACGACCCGGCGGGCCGGGAACGGCACCTGGAGTCGGTCCGGGCGGACCTGGGCCACCGTACGTACGACACCACCCGCTGGCCCCTGTTCGAACTGCGGGTGACCCGGCTGCCCGACGGCGACGTCCTGCACTTCTCGCTCGACTCCCTCGTCGCCGACTGGGCCAGCGCCGCCGTCCTCCTCGACGAACTGGACACCCTGCTCGCCTCGCCCGACCCCACCGACACCTCGTCCCTGCCGCGGGCCGCGATCTCCTTCCGCGACTACGTGCTGGCCGAACGCGCCCTCAAGGACACCGCCCGCCACCGCCGCGACCGCGACTACTGGCGCTCCCGGCTGGCGTCCCTGCCGCCCGCCCCCGACCTGCCCCTGGTCAGCGCGCCGGACGGCGGAGCGCCCCGCTTCGCACGGCTCTCCCACCGCCTGCCCGCCCCGGCCTGGGAGCGGCTGCGCGGCCAGGCGGCGGCCCGCGGACTGACCCCGACCACCGCCGTCCTCGCCGCCTATGTGTCGGTCCTGGAGCGCTGGAGCCGCCGCACCTCCTTCACCGTCAACCTGACGCTGCTCAACCGCATGCCGCTGCACCCCGACGTCGACCGCCTGGTCGGCGACTTCACCTCCGTCACCCTGCTCGCCGTCGAGGCACAGCCCGGGGCGGCGCCGGCCGAGCGGGCCAAGCGGCTGGGCGAGCGGCTCTTCACCGACCTCGACCACCGCCTGTACTCGGGCGTGGAGGTCATCCGCGACCTCACCCGGGCCCGGGGCCGGGAGGCGGCCCTGATGCCGTACGTCTTCACCAGCTCGCTCGGGCTCGGCCCCGGTTCGTCGGAGCGCAGCGGCCGCCGGCTGGGCGTGGGCATCACCCAGACCCCGCAGGTCTTCCTGGACTGCCAGGTCGGCGACGGCTCCGGGGACCTGGAGGTCAACTGGGACATCCGGCAGGGTGTGCTGCCCGACGGGGTGGCCGAGGACATGCTCGCCGCCTTCGGCACGCTGCTGGACGTCCTGGCCGACGACCCGGACGCCTGGGACCGCCCGAACCTCGTCGCCCTGCCCGCCTGGCAGGAGCGGGAACGCCGGGCCGTCAACGACACGGCGGGGCCGCTGCCCGAGGGCCTGCTGCACGAGGGCTTCTTCGCCCGCGCCGCCCGCACCCCCGACGCCCCCGCCCTGCTGGGCGCCTTCGGCACGGTCACCTACGGCGAACTCGCCCGCCGCGCCGGGGCCGTGGCCGACGCGCTGAGGGCGGCGGGCCGCACCGGCGGCGACCGGATCGCCGTCGTCATGGACAAGGGCCCCGAGCAGGCCGCCGCCGTGCTCGGCGTGCTGCTCGCCGGCTGCGTGTACGTGCCCGTCGACACCACGCAGCCCGCGCTGCGCCGCGCCCGGCTGCTGACCTCCGCCGGGGTCCGGCAGGTCCTCACCCAGTCCTGGGTCGAGGACGGCGAGGGACGCCCCGAGGGCGTGGCCCGCGTCGACGTCGACCGGCTCATACCCGGCCCGTCCATACCCGTACCGGCGGCCGGCGACCCCGGCGCACCCGCGTACGTCATCTACACCTCCGGTTCCACCGGCGACCCCAAGGGCGTCGTCACCTCCCACCGCGCCGCCCTCAACACCGTGGACGACGTCAACGAGCGGTTCGGCGTCACCGGCACCGACCGGGTGCTCCAGCTCGCCCAGCTCGGCTTCGACCTGTCGGTGTACGACGTCTTCGGCGCCCTCGCCACCGGCGCAGCCCTCGTCCTGCCCGACCCGGCGCGCGGCGCCGACCCCTCCCACTGGGCGGAGCTGATCGCCCGGCACGGCGTCACCCTGTGGAACTCCGTCCCCGCCCAGCTCCACATGCTCGCCGACTACCTGACCACCGAACCCGCCGAACTGGACTCGCTGCGGCTGGCGCTGCTCTCCGGCGACTGGATCCCGGTGACGCTCCCCGGCCGCCTGCGCAAGCTGCTGCCCGGCCTGTCGCTGATGTCCCTGGGCGGCGCCACGGAGGCGGCGATCTGGTCCATCCACCACCCGGTCACCGAGGCGGACGACGGACGCACCAGCATCCCGTACGGTGTCCCGCTGCGGAACCAGGGCTTCCGGGTGCTGGACGAGGACGGCCGCGACTGCCCGGTCTGGGTGCCCGGCGAACTGTGCATCACCGGGGAGGGGCTGGCCCTCGGCTACCTCGACGACCCGGAGCTCACCGCCCGCCGCTTCCCCGGCCACCCCCACGACGGACAGCGGTTGTACCGCACCGGGGACGTGGGCCGGTATCTGCCCGGCGGGGAGATCGAGTTCCTCGGCCGGGAGGACAACCAGGTCAAGATCCGCGGTCACCGGATCGAACTCGGCGAGGTGGAGGCCGCCCTGCTGGCCCAACCGGCCGTCGGTGCCGCCGCGGCCGTGGTGAGCGACGACGACGGCGACCGGATGCTGCTCGGCTTCGTCGAACCGGCCCCGCGCACCGCGCCGGACGAGACGGCCCGGGACGCCCGGCTGCGCACCGCCGCCCAACGCCACGCCGACCGGCTCCTGCCGGACGCCGGTCCCGAGCGCACCGCCGCCCACCACCGGGCCCTGCACCGGGCGGCGCTGCTGACCATGCTGCACGCCCTGCGGCGCCGCGGCGCGCTCACCGGAGCCGGAGCCGCCGCCTCCGCTGTCGCCCGGAGCGCGGACGAGGTACTGGACGCCGCCCGGGTGGCCCCCCGCCACCGCTGGCTGGTGCGCCACTGGCTGACGGCGCTGGCGGAGGCGGGGCTGCTGGAGCGGGACGAGGCGGGCCGCTACCGCGCAGGGGAGGCGGTCGACGACCCGGACACGGCCTGGGCGGAGGCCGCCCGCGGAATCGCCGACGGCCTCTGCACGGCGGACTACCTCGCCTACCACCGCGCGCACACCGACCGCCTCGACGACCTGCTCGACGACCGCCTCAACCCCTTCGACCTGCTCTTCCCCGAGGGTGACGACGCCCCCGCCCGAGCCGTCTACCGCGACGACGCCCTCGCCCGGCACCTCAACGCCGCCGTCGCCGCCGTGGTCCACCGCCGCGCGGCCGAGCACGACGGCCCCGGCCCGCTGCGCGTCCTGGAACTCGGCGCCGGCACCGGCGCGACCACCGAGTCCGTACTGCCGCTGCTCGACGGATTCGACGTCGACTACCTGTTCACCGACGTCAGCCCGTCCTTCCTGCCCCGCGCCCGCGCCGCGTTCCAGGGACAGGGCCTGCGCTACGGCGTGGTGGACATCGACCGCGACCCGCTCCCGCAGGGCCTGCCGCCCAACTCCGCCGACCTCGTGCTCTGCGCCGGCGTGCTCAACAGCGCCCGGGACAGCGCCCGCGCCGTCCGCACCGCCGTCGAACTCCTCGCCCCGGGCGGGCTGCTGGTGGTGACCGAACCGGTCGGCGCCCACCCGCACATCCTGCTCACCCAGGGTTTCATGATGGAACCGGCCGACGGCGACCGCGAGGCCGGCGCCTGCCCGCTGCTCGACGAGGACGGCTGGCGCGCGCTGTTCGACCGCGCCGGGGCCGACCCGGTCCTCACCCTGCCCGGCGCCGGACACGCCCTCGACTCCGCCGGACACCGGCTGTTCGTGCTGCGCGCCAAGGCGGACCGGACGCCGCTGCGGTCCCAGGAGCTGGCCGCGTTCGTCGCCGAGCGGCTGCCCGCCGCCATGGTGCCCGGCCACCTCCAGGTCGTCGACGCGCTGCCCATGACCGCCAACGGCAAGATCGACCGCCGCGCGCTGGCCGCCCGGCGGCCCGGCGAACTCGCCGGCGCGGAAGCGGCCGTCGCGGACGGGGACGCCGGGCTGGAGGAGCGGCTGTGCGCCCTGTGGGCCACCGCCCTCGGCATCACCGCCCTCGCACCCGAGGACAACTTCTACGACCACGGCGCCGACTCCCTGATCCTCGCCCGGGTCGCGGGCCGGCTGCGCGAAGAGGTGCCGGAGGCGGCGGAGTTCACCTACGACGCCCTGCTGCGGCAGATGCTCAACGAGCCCACCGTACGGGCCCTGGCCCGCGCCCTGCGCACGACGGCGGCACCCGCCGCAGCCGACGCCGGAGCCCGCGACACCAGCGGCAACGCCCTGCTCGTGCCGTTCGGCGGCGCCCCGCACCCCGATGGCACCGTGCGCGTCATGTTCCACGCGGCGCTCGGCACCCTGGACTACTTCCAGCACCTCGGCCGCGCCCTGGCCGCCCAGGACCTCGGCCCGGTGCTCGGCGTGGCCGTCGCCGACGCCGAGCTGTACACCGCGACCCCGCCCGAACGCCTGGTGGCCACCGTCGCCGACCGGTACGCCCAGCGCCTCGCCGACGAGGGCCACACCCGCTTCCAGCTGATCGGCTACTGCCTCGGCGGACTGCTCGCCACCGAGGTCGCCCGCCGGCTGACCGAACGCGGGCTGCGGGTGGACGACCTCACCCTGGTCGACAGCATCCCGATGTTCCTGGACACCGACGAGGAACTCGCCTACGAGTCCATCTTCGTACCCAACCTCGGCCTGGACCCCGTGCCGGCCGTCTTCGGACCGGACGTCGCCGACCAGGACGTCTACCGGGCGGTGGAACTGCTCACCGAACGCGGCGGCGGACGCGTCCCGGCCGGCGCGCTCGCCGCCCTGGACGAGACCGACGGGGCCGACGAGGGCCTGGCCGCGGTGGCCGCCGCCGCCCGCCGGGCCGCCGCCCGACCTCAGGAGGAGCGGCTCGCCGCGTACGCCCGCGCCGCCGAGGACAACGCCCAGGTACCCGTCGACGCCGAACTGGTCCCGGCCCTGTTCCGCACCTGCCGGCACAGCATGAAGGCCGCCCACCTCCAACTGGAGCCCTACGCGGGCGACATGACGTTCCTGCGCGCCGCCGAGCAGCAGTCGTTCGGGGTCACCGGCGGGGTCGGCCACCTGGCCGAGCCGTTCTGGGCGGAGACCTGCCTGGGCCGGTTCACCGTCACCGACGTACCCGGCAACCACTTCAGCGTCATCGAGCCACCGCACGTCCACACCGTCGCCGAACACCTGGCGGCCCCCCTGCGGGACGCCAAGGGAGACACCCCCCGATGACCACGACCACCACGACCACCGCCGAAGCCGCGACCGCGCCCGAGCGGCCGGCCCCCGCCCCGGCGGCCACCGCCGGCGCCCTGCGCGAACTGCGCCGCCCCGTCGCCTGGATGACCCGGCTCGGCATCGTGCTGGGCGCCCTCGGCGCCGTCACGAACCTGGTGCCCTTCGTCGGCATCGCCGAGATCGGCCGGGCGCTGCTCGCCGACGGCCCGCTGGACCGCGACCGGGTGGTCACCGCGGCCGTCGTCGTCGCCGTCACCCTCGTCGCCGGCTGGAGCTGCAACGGCGCCGCCCTGTGGATCACCCACCTCGCCGACGGCCGGCTCCAGGCCGACCTGCGCCGCCGTATGGTCGCCAAACTCGGCCGGGTCCCGCTGGGCTGGTACTCGGCCACCACCTCCGGGCAGGTCCGCAAGGCCGCCCAGGAGGACATCGACGACCTGCACCACCTCGTCGCCCACCACGACGTCGAACTCGCCGGCGCCGTCGCCCTGCCGCTGGCCGGGCTCGGCTACCTGCTGTGGGTGGACTGGCGGCTCGCCCTGCTGGCGCTCGCCACCCTGCCGGTCTACTTCACGGCGTACGCGTTCATGATGCGCGGCTTCGCGGAGAAGATGGTCGCGCTGGACACCGCCTTCGGCCGGGTCAGCGCGGCGGTCGTCGAGTTCGTGCACGGCATCGGTGTCGTCAAGGTGTTCGGCGGCACCCGCCGCGCCCACGCCGGGTACCGGGAGGCCGTGCACGCCTACGGCGACCAGTACGCGGGCTGGGTCCGGCCGGTGCTGAAACTGGAGGCGTACACCTCCATGGCGCTGTCCGTGCCGGTGATCTCCGTGGTCGGACTGGCCGGCGGCATCTGGTTCACGCACGAGGGGTGGGTCGGGCCGGCCGACGTCCTCGCCGAGGTGCTCGTCGCCGCCGTGCTGCCCACCACCCTGCTCACCCTCAACCAGGGCCTGACCGCGCAGCGCAAGGCGGTGGCCGCCGCCGGACGCATCACCGCGCTCCTGGACGTCCCCGAACTCCCCGTCACCGACCGGCCGCAGCGCCCCGACGGCAACGACGTCACCTTCGACGGCGTCGTCTTCGGCTACGACCCCGAGCGCCCCGTCCTGCACGGCGTCGACCTCACCTGCCGGGCCGGCACCGTCACCGCCCTGGTCGGCGGCTCCGGCGCCGGCAAGTCCACGCTCGCCGCCCTCGTCCCCAGGTTCCACGACGCCGACGCCGGCGCGGTCCGCATCGGCGGCACCGACGTCCGCGACATCGCGCCCGAGGAGCTGTACCGGCACGTCGGCTTCGTCCTCCAGGACGTACAGCTGCTGCACGGCACGGTCGCCGACAACCTGCGCCTGGGCCGGCCCGACGCCACCGACGACGACCTCGTCGCCGCCGCGACGGCCGCCCGTATCCACGACCGCGTCACCCGGCTGCCCCGCGGCTACGACAGCGTCGTCGGCGAGGACGCCAGGTTCTCCGGCGGCGAGGCCCAGCGCCTCACCATCGCCCGCGCCCTGCTCGCCGACACCCCCGTCCTCGTCCTCGACGAGGCCACCGCCTACGCCGACCCCGAGTCCGAGGCGGAGATCCAGGACGCCCTGTCCACCCTGGTGCGGGGCCGCACCGTCCTCGTCGTGGCGCACCGCCTGTCCACCATCACCGGCGCCGACCGGATCGCCGTACTCGACGCGGGCCGCGTCGTCGAGCAGGGCACGCACACCGAACTGCTCGCCGCCGACGGGCGCTACGCCCGGATGTGGGCGGCGCACCGCCCCGACGGGGCGCTCACCGAGGAGGCCGACCGATGATCCGCCACCTGGCCACCGTCCTGGGGCCCGACCACCGGGGCGCCCTGCGCCGCTTCCTGGCCTGGCTGATCGCCTACGCGGTCCTCGAAGGCGTCGCCATGGCCTTCCTGGTGCCCGTGCTGCGGTCGGTCTTCGACGGCGACACCACCGGCGCCTGGCAGGGCCTCGCGGTCCTCGCGGTGCTGGTCGTCGCCACCTGCGTGGCCCGCTACCAGCAGGCCATGCGCGGCTTCGCCCTGGCCGTCGTCACCCTCACCACCCTGCACGACCGGCTCGGCGACCACCTGGTGCGGCTGCCGCTGGGCTGGTTCACCTCCGAGAAGGTCGGCCGGGTCGCGCGCTCCGCCACCACCGGCACCTTCACCGTCACCAACGTCTTCGCCCACCTGCTCACCCCCGTGGTCAGCGGCGTCGTCACCCCCGCCACCGTCGTCGTCGCCATGCTCGTCCTGGACTGGCGCCTCGGCCTGGTCCTGCTGTGCTGCGCGCCGCTGCTGTACGCCACCCACCGCTGGTCGGCGGGGTGGATCGGCCGCAGCGAGGAGCAGCGGGAGTCCGCCGACGCGCTCGCCGGCAACCGGGTGGTGGAGTTCGCCCGCGCGCAGAAGACCCTGCGGGCCTTCGGCCGCGACCGGCAGGGCTACGCCCCATTGGAGGCGGCGGTCGAGGAACGCAGCCGGGCGGGCGGCCGGATGCTCGCCGAGACCATGCCCCGGCTGCTGGCCAACGGCCTCGCCGTGCAGCTCTGCTTCGCCGCCCTGGTCGCGACCGGCGTGGCCTTCGCCCTGAACGACGCCGTGGAGCCCGCCGCCCTGGTCGCGCTCCTCGCGCTGGCCGCCCGCTTCGTCGGCCCGCTCTCCGAGGCGGCCGGCATGAGCGGCATGCTGCGCATGGCCGGCAACGACCTCGGCCGGCTCGCCGCCCTGCTGGACGAGCCGCCACTGCCCGACACCGCGGCGCGCGCCGGCCTCGACCGCCCCGGTGAGATCGTCTTCGAGAACGTCACCTTCGGCTACGAGGACGCCGACCGGCCGGTCCTGCGGGACGTCTCCCTGCGGGTGCCGCCGCGCACCATGACGGCGGTGGTCGGCCCGTCCGGCGCCGGCAAGACCACCCTGGTGCGGCTCATCGCCCGCTTCTTCGACACGGACGCCGGGTCGGTCCGGGTCGGCGGCACCGATGTGCGCGAGATGCCGGTGGAGCAGCTGATGGCCCAGGTCTCCCTGGTCCAGCAGGACGTGTACCTCTTCGACGACACCCTGGAGGGCAACATCCGCGTCGGCCGGCCCGGCGCCACCGACGACGAGGTCCGCGAGGCGGCCCGGATCGCCGGCGTCGACGAGATCGTCGAGCGGCTGCCGGACGGCCTCGCCACCCGCGTCGGCGAGGGCGGCGCCTCCCTGTCCGGCGGCGAACGCCAGCGCGTCTCCGTCGCCCGCGCCGTCCTCAAACGCGCCCCCGTCGTCCTCCTCGACGAGGCCACCGCCGCCCTCGACCCGGAGAACGAGAAGTACGTCCAGCGGGCCCTGCGCACCCTGATGCGGGACTCCACCCTGATCGTCATCGCCCACCAGTTGTCCACCGTGGTGGCCGCCGACCAGATCCTCGTCCTGGACGAGGGCCGCGTCGGTGAACGCGGTACCCACGAGGAACTCCTCGCCGCCGACGGCCTGTACGCCCGCTTCTGGGAACGGCGCCGCCGCAGCAGGGGCTGGCGGCTGGTGCCGGAGAACGCCGCGGACGCCGGGGACGCCGCGGACGGAGCGGACGCCGGGGATGCCGCGGAGGTGACCCGGTGATCGGGGTGATCGGCGGTTACGGGGACGTGGGCCGCCACGTCGTCCTGGCCCTGCGCCGGGCGGGCCGCCCGGTGCGCGTCGGCGGCCGGTCGGCGACCGCCACGGCGGAGTTCGTCGCCCGTCACCTGCCGGGTGACGAGGCGGTGGAACACCGGGTGGTGGACGTCCGCGACGGCGACGACGTGACGGCGTTCGCCGAGGGCCTGAGCGTCCTGGTCAACTGCGCGGGCCCGTCCCACCTCACCGGTTCCGTCGCCGCCGACGCCGCCCTCCGGGCGGGCGCCGACTATGTGGACGCCGCCGGGGACGACGCGCTGCACGCCCTGCTGGACGACGGCCGCTACCGGCGCGCGGGCCGCACCGCCGTGCTCTCCGCGGGGCTGCGCCCCGGCCTGACCGGGCTGTTCCCGAGGGCCGTCGCCCGCCGGGCGGGGCTCGCCGGGGCGGCCCGGCCGGACACGGTCACCGTCCGCACCCGCGTACTGGACCTCTTCACCACCACCTCCGCCCTGGAGTACCTGCACGGCGCCTCGACCCCGGGCGCCGGCCCTCTGGCGGCCTGGCGGGACGGAGCGCCCCGGGCACGCGCACTGACCCGCCGGACCGTCACCGACCTGCCCTTCTTCCCGGGCGCCGGTGCCGAGCTGCCGCAGCTGTCCGCCGAGGACGCGCGGACCGCGCGGGCCCTCGGCGTCCGCGACGGCGACTGGCTGACCCTGGTCCGGGGCGAACACGTCCTCGCCGCCTTCGACCGGGTGCACGTCCTGCCGCCCGACGAGGCGGCACGGCGCCTGTGCCGGGCCGCCGCGCTGGACCTCGCCGGACACCGCCCCTCGGTCACCCTGGCCGTGACCCTCACGGCCAACGGTGCCCCGCGCACCGCGGTCCTGCACGGCACCGGCAACGCCCCGCTGAGCGGCGCCGTCGCCGCCCACACGGCACTGAGCGTGCTGCGCGGCGACCTGCCGCCCGGACGGCACTTCGCCGCCGAGGTCCTCGACCCGGAGGCGGCCGTCACCGCCCTCACCCGCACCCCGGCGGGCCCCTGCGCGCGGGTCGACGTACTGCCGGACGGCGTGGACCCGTTCGCGCCGGACGCGGTGGCGGAGGTGGGTGCCCTGTGACCGGCACGCTCTCCACGCTCACCGGCGCGGGCGCCGAACTCCGGCTCCGCCGCGACCTGCACCACCTGGACGGCATCAGCCGCGCCGCCATGACCGCCGTACTGCACCCCGTGCTGCCCGCCACCGCGGACGCCCTGGCCGCCGCCCTCCCCGTGGCGCCACGGCACCGCGCCCTTCTCGACCGGTGGCTCACCGCGCTCACCGCGGCCGGCGCGCTCCGCCGCGACGCGCACGGCGTCTTCCACGCCACGGGCCCGGCAGACACCCCCGCCCTGCACGAACTGCCCTCCCGCTACGAACGGTTGGGCTTCCCCCCGGAGATGGCCCGCCTGCACCGCGCCGCCCTGGAGCGGCTGCCCGACCTGCTCGGCGACCGGGTCGCCCTCACCGACCTGCTGCAGGAGGGCACCGACGTGGTGGCCTCGCTCGGCGCCTACCAGCGCAACGCCTTCACCGGACGGCTGCACGCCCGGTGCGCGGAACTGGTGGCCGAGGCGGCGGCCGGGCGCGGGCCCGGCGGCCGGGTGCGGGTGGTGGAGCTGGGCGGCGGCTCGGGCGCCACCACGGAAGCGCTGCGCGGCCTGGACACCGACCACACGTTCACCGACGTCAGCCCCCTCTACACCGCTGCCGCCGCCGAACGGTTCGGGGTCGCCACCGCGCTGCTCGACGTGGACGCCGACTTCACCGCCCAGGGCTTCCCGGCGGGCGGCGCCGACGTCGTCGTCGCCGCCAACGTCCTGCACAACGCCACCGACATACCGGCCGCGCTGAGCCGTGTCCGGCGGCTGCTCGCGCCCGGCGGCACGCTGCTGCTGGTGGACTCGGCGGGGGACTGCGACACCGTCCTGACCTCCATGCAGTTCCTGCTCTCCCCGCCGGCCTCGTCCCCGCACGCCACCGACCCGCACGGCCGGTTCACCGACCGCCGGGCGGGGACCGCCACCGTCTTCCCGACGGCGGGGGAGTGGGAGGAGGACCTGACGGCGGCCGGCTTCGACGTCCGCGCCCGCCACCCGGACGACACCGCCGGGCCCGCCCCGGCCGGACAGTACCTGTGGCACGCCACCGTCCCGGAGGCCGCCGCCGTCGACACGGCGGAGTTGCGCCGACTCCTCGACGGCCGGGACGGGGAGCCGGTCTGCACGGTCGACGGCACGGACCTCGACGCGGCGGCCGTCCTCGCCGCCGTCGCCGGGAACCGTCCGGACGCCTCAGGGAGCCGCCTGCCGGACGAGGCCGCCCGGTTCTGCGCGGACCTGGCCCAGGCCCTGACCGCCGTACGACCGCGGCCCGCACCCGACCCGGGGCCGCCGCCGCACACCCTCGTGCTGACCGGCGACCCGGCGGGCGCGGCGGCGGCGCTCGACGCCTGGGCCCGCCGCGGCCGGGTCACGGCGGTGCCGCCGGACACCGCGCCGGCCCGTCTGCTCGCCGCCCTGGAACGGGCGGAGGCCACCGAGGCGGTCCTCCCACTGGCGCTGGCGCGCGCCCTGCCCGCGACGCCCGCCGCCGCGCTGACCGACCTGTCCGCCCTGACCCGCGTGAGCTGCCCGGAACCGGGCGTCACGGCGGCGGACGTCACGGCCTGGGCGGAGCTGGGCCCTCGCCTGGAGGGGGCCCCCAGCTTGGCGGGGACCGCTCCCCGCACCAGCGTGGATTCCCCCGCCGTGGCCGCCGACGCGGCCCTGCGCGGACTCGACGCAGCCGCCCGCGCCGACTTGGCCCTGCGCGGACTCGACGTACCCGCCTGCGTCGACGCGGCCCACGCGGTGGCACGGGCCGCCCTGCTCAGCATGCTGCACACCCTCCACCGGGCCGGCTGCCTGACCGGGCCCGGGGCGCACACCCCGCAGGAGATCGCGGCGGCGGTGCGCCCGGCGCCCGAGCACCGGCGGCTCCTGGACCGCTGGCTGACCGTACTGACCGAGGAGCACCTGCTCGACCGCGCCCCGTCGGGCGCGCTGACCCCCACCGTGCCACCGGACACGTACACCGACCTCGACACGGTGTGGCGGCCGGCCCTGCGCGGCTGGCGGGCCGCCCACGGCTCCGACGCCACTGTCGCCTACGCCCGCCGCTCGGCCGGGGAACTCCTCGCCCTGATGCGGGCCGAACGGTCGGCGGCCGCACTGCTCTTCCCGCGCGGCGAGACGGACACCGCACGCTCGCTGTACCGGGAGAGCGCCACCGCCCGCTACCAGCACCACGCCGCCGCCGCGCTGGTCGCGGACCACCTGCGGGGCACCCCGCGCGGCCGGGTCCTGGAGGCGGGCGGCGGGACGGCGACCACCACCGAGGTGGTCCTGCCGGAACTGGAACGGCTGCCCGGCACCTCCGTGGAGTACCTGTTCACCGACGTGTCCCCGTTCTTCCTCGACCACGCCCGCGCCCGCTTCGGCGACCGGCTGCGCTACGGCCTGCTGGACGTCGACCGCGACCCCGTGGAGCAGGGGCACGCGGCCGGTTCCTTCGACGTGGTGGTGGCCGGCGGTGTCCTCAACGCGGCCGTCGACACCGACGCCTCCGTGCGGGGACTGGCCCGGCTGCTGGTGCCCGGCGGGCTGCTGGTGCTCACCGAGCCGACCCGGGAGGAGTACTGGGTGCTGGCCTCCCAGGGCTTCCTGCTGGCCGCCCCGCGGGACGCCCGCGCGGCCACCGGCTCCAGCTTCCTCACCCACACCCAGTGGCGGGCCGTCCTCGACGGCGCCGGCCTGCTGCCCGTGGCCGACCTGCCCGCCGAGGGTCACCCCCTCCACCCGCTGGGCCACCGGGTGTTCGCCGCCCGGCGCCCCTGACCCGACCTTCCACGAGTACGACCCAAGGAGCACCCATGTGCGGAATCACCGGCTGGGTGGCGTTCGACCAGGACCTCACCCTGCGGGGCGACACGGTCGACGCCATGACGGCCACCCTCGCCGACCGCGGCCCCGACGAGGGCGGCGTGCGCCTGTACCGGCATGCCGCCCTCGGCCACCGCCGCCTCGCTGTCATCGACCTGCCGGGCGGCGCCCAGCCCATGACGGCCGAGACCCCCGACGGCGACGTCACCCTCGTCTACTCCGGCGAGGTCTACAACCACCCCGAGCTGCGCGCCGAACTCCAGCGCCGGGGCCACCGGTTCACCACCCGCAGCGACACCGAGACCGTGCTGCGCGGCTACCTGGAGTGGGGCGAGGCCGTCGCCGAACGCCTCACCGGCATGTACGCCTTCGCCGTCTGGGACGAGCGGCGCCGGCGCCTCGTCCTGGTCCGCGACCGCATGGGCGTCAAGCCCCTCTACTACCACCGCACTCCCGACGGCGTCCTCTTCGGCTCCGAACCCAAGGCCGTCCTCGCCAACCCGGCCTTCCCGCGCCGCGTCGACACCTCCTGCCTGCGCGAACTCGTCGGCTTCACCAAGGCGCCCGGCTGGTCGCTGTGGAAGGACCTGTACGAGGTCGAGCCGGGGACCGTGCTGACCGTCGACCGCGACGGGATGCGCGAGCACACCTACTGGCGGCTGGAGACCGCCGAACACACCGACGACGCCGCCACGACCGTCGAACGGGTCGCCGCCCTGCTCGGCGAGATCGTGCCCGAGCAGTTCGTCTCCGACGTGCCGCAGTGCGTGCTGCTCTCCGGCGGCCTCGACTCCAGCGCCGTCACCGCCCTCGCCGCCCGTCGGCAGCGGGAGACCGGGGAGAAACTCCGCACCTTCTCCGTGGACTTCGCCGGGTACGAGGAGAACTTCCGGCCCGACGAGTTCCGCGACACCCCCGACGCCCCGTTCATCCGCGAGGTCGCCGCCCACGTCGGCGCCGACCACCGCAACGTCGTCCTGGACTCCCGCGCGCTCACCGACCCGGCGCTGCGCCGCGCGGTGGTCGCCGCCCGCGACATGCCCATCGGCCTCGGCGACATCGACAGCTCCATGCTGCTGCTGTTCCGCGCCATCCGGGAGCAGTCGACCGTGGCCCTGTCCGGGGAGTTCGCGGACGAACTCTTCGGCGGCTACGTCTGGTTCCACCACCCGGCCGCCCGCGACGCCGACACGTTCCCCTGGCTCGCCTTCCAGAACACCTACACCGCCGACCGCACCGAACCGCTCCGCCCCGCACTGCGCACCGCCCTCGACATCGGCGGTTACGTCGCCGACGAGTACGCCGGTGCCGTCGCCAAGGTGGAGCACCTGCCCGGCGAGGACGCCTTCGAACGCCGGATGCGCACCAGCAGCCACCTGCACATCACCCGGCTGGTGCGGGCCATGCTCGACCGCAAGGACCGCATGTCGATGGCGACCGGCCTGGAGGTCCGCGTCCCCTTCGCCGACCACCGGCTGGTCTCCTACGTCTACAACGCGCCCTGGTCCCTGAAGACCGTCGACGGCCGTGAGAAGGGCCTGCTGCGGCAGGCCGTCGCCCACCTGCTGCCCCGGTCCGTCACCGAGCGCGTCAAGAGCCCGTACCCGTCCACGCAGGACACGGCGTACGCCGCCGCCCTCCAGGAGCAGGTCCGCGAGGTGCTGACCGACCCCGGGCACCCGGTGTTCGCCGTCTTCGACCCCGACTGGGCCCGCTCCACCGCCGCCGCCGACCCGGCCGCCGTCACCGGCGCCGTCCGCACCGGCCTCGAACGCCTCCTGGACTTCCACGTCTGGGCCGACCTGTACCGGCCCACGCTGGACCTGCCGTGACCGGCGGCCCCCTTCTGGCCGACGCACCGGAGGACCCCGTGACGGGCGGCCTTCTTCCCGCCGGCGCACTGGAGAACCCCGTGACCGCCCCGCCCCCTGCCGCACCGACCCACCGGAGAACCCCGTGACCACCGCCCCCCTCCCGCTCGACGAGAGCTTCATCCAGGACGCCCACACCGTCGCCGCCGGCCTGCGCGCGGCCTCGCCCGTACGGTTCGTCGAACTCCCCGGCGGCTTCCCCGTCTGGCTCGTCACCGGCCACGAAGAGGCCCGCACCGCCGTCACCGACCCCCGTTTCAGCAGCGACGGCGTCTACGACCGGCTGGAGCGGCTGCGCCTGGGCGGCGGGGAGGACACCGAGAGCCACTTCGCGCCCGAACTGGCCAAGAACCTCCTCAACCTCGACCCGCCGGACCACACCCGGCTGCGGTCCCTGATCACCAAGGTGTTCACCCCCGGCGCCGTGGCCCCGCTGCGCCCGCGCATCGAGGCCATCACCGACGAACTCCTCGACGCCATGGAGAAGTCCGGCCCGGACAGCGAACTCCTCGCCGACTACGCGCTGCCCCTGCCCATCCGCGTCATCTGCGAACTCCTCGGCATCCCCTTCGAGGACCGCGACGACTTCACCGCCTGGACCCGCACCATGGTCGCCGCCGTCACCCCCGAGGAGATCGGCGCCGCCTCGATGCGCATGGCCGCCTACCTCGGTGACCTGGTCGAGGCCAAGCGCCGCGACCCCGGTGACGACCTGCTGACCCGCCTGGTGCACGTCAGTGAGGACGGCGACCGGCTCAGCCGCGACGAACTGATCTCCACCGCCGTCGTCCTGCTGACCGGCGGCTTCGAGACCACCGTCAACCTCATCAGCAGCGGCGTCCTCGCCCTGCTGCGCCACCCCGAGCAGTTCGCGCTGCTCAAGGCGCGCCCCGACCTGCTGCCGCAGGCGGTGGAGGAGTTCCTGCGCTACGAGACCCCCAACAACCTCTCCAGCCCCCGCTACGCCACCGAGGACGTCGAACTCGGCGGTGTCACCATCCCCGCCGGCCACTTCGTGATGGTGTCCTGGCTCGCCGCCAACCGCGACGAACGGTTCGCCGAACCCGACCGGCTCGACATCACCCGCCCGGCCGGCGGCCACCTCGCCTTCGGCCACGGCATCCACTACTGCGTCGGTGCCGCCCTGGCCCGGCTGGAGGGCGAGATCGCCTTCGGCCGGCTCCTGGGCCGCTTCCCCGACCTCGAACTGGCCGTCGACGAGTCCGCGTTGCGCTGGCGCTTCTCCACCGCCATGCACGGCCTGGAGTCCCTCCCGCTGCGCCTCGGCCCGGCCGCCCGCTGACCCCGCCACCTACTCCGCTACTCGCGATCCTTCCGACGGAGGACTCCTCGTGCCCCTGCTCGACGGATTCACCCCCTGGCCCGAACCCGCCGCCGCCCGCTACCGCGCCGACGGCTACTGGACCGGCACCACCCTCGGCTCCGTCCTCAGGGACGGCGCCCGCCGCACCCCCGGACACACCGCACTGGTCACCGACGGCCGGCGCCTCACCTACGCCGAACTGGACGAGGCCGCCGACCGGGTCGCCGCCGGTCTGCGCGCCCACGGCCTCAAAGCCGGCAACCGTCTGCTGGTCCACCTCCCCAACGGACTGCCGTTCGTCCTCACCCTGTTCGGCTGTTTCCGCGCCGCCGTCGTCCCCGTCCTCGCCCTGCCCGCACACCGGGAGAGCGAACTCGTCCACCTCGCCCGCCTCTCCGGCGCCGCCGCCTGTGTCATGGCGGGCGGCGACCCCGAGCAGGAGCGCCTCGCCCGGACGGTGAGCACCGCCGCCCACACCGTCCGCCACGTCTTCACCGTCGCGCCCGGCCCGTACCGCCCCTTCGACGCGCTCACCGCCGCCGAACCGGACCCCGGCGCCCCCGACGACGCCCGCCCCCAGGACGTCGCCGTCCTGCTGCTGTCCGGCGGCACCACCGGCCTGCCCAAACTCATCCCGCGCACCCACGACGACTACGCCTACAACCTGCGCGCCAGCGCCCGCGTCACCGGCCTCGACGACTCCACCGTCACCCTCCTCGCCCTGCCCGCCGCCCACAACTTCGCCCTCGCCTGCCCCGGCCTGCTGGGCACCCTGCACGCCGGCGGTACCACCGTCCTGGCCCCCTCGCCCGACCCGGAGACCGCCTTCGACCTGATCGCCCGCGAACGCGTCACCACCGTCGCCCTCGTCCCCCCGCTGGTCCTGGCCTGGCTCGACGCCGCCGAACTCCTCGCCCCCGACCTCAGCAGCCTCACCCTCCTCCAGGCGGGCGGCGCCCGTCTCAAGGAAGAGGCCGCCCGCCGCGTACGCCCGGTCCTCGGCTGCGCCCTGCAGCAGGTGTACGGCATGGCCGAGGGGCTGCTGAACTTCACCCGCCTCGACGACCCCGACGAGACGGTGTTCACCAGCCAGGGCCGCCCGCTGGCCGACGCGGACGAGGTACGTGTCGTCGGCCCCGACGGCACCGACGTCCCCGACGGCGAGATGGGCGAACTGTGGACGCGCGGCCCCTACACCCTGCGCGGCTACTTCCGCGCCGAGCAGCACAACGCCACCGCCTTCACCCCCGACGGCTTCTACCGCTCCGGCGACCTGGTCCGGCGGCTGCCCGGCGGGAACCTCGTCGTGGAGGGCCGCCTGAAGGACGTCATCAACCGGGGCGGCGACAAGGTCCCGGTGGAGGAGGTCGAGAACCACCTCCTCGCCCACCCCCGCGTGCACGACGTGGCCCTGGTCGGCTTCCCCGACCCCGACATGGGCGAGCGGACCTGCGCCTTCGTCGTCCCCCGGGGCGAGGCCCCCACCCGGCGCGACCTCATCGACCACCTCGTCGGCCGGGGCGTCGCGGCCTTCAAGCACCCCGACCGGGTCCGCACCGTCGACCGCTTCCCCCGTACCGGCGCGGGCAAGGTCGACCGCGTCGCCCTCACCCGCACGCTGAACACCGTCGCGGAGGCCCTGTGAGCACGCCCGCCGCCGATCCGGGGACGCCCGCCTCGGGCTCGGACACGTCTGTGCCGGGTCCGGGGGTGCGTGCCTCCGGCTCGGGCGCGTCCGCGCCGGCCCCGGACACGCCCGCCCCCTGCCCCTACCCCTTCAACACCCCCGACGGCCTGGACCTGGCCGACGCCTACCGCGTCGCCCAGCGCACCCCCGGCCTGCTCCGCGTCCAACTGCCGTACGGCGAACCGGCCTGGCTCGTCACCCGCCACCACGACGCCCGCGCCGTCCTCGCCGACGCCCGTTTCTCCCGCGCGGACGCCGGACGGGACGCGCCCCGCACCACCCCGGTCAGCCCCATCGGCCTGGTCGCCACCGACCCGCCCGACCACACCCGTCTGCGCCGCCCCGCCGCCCGCGCGTTCACCCCGCGCCGGGCGGAGGCGCTGCGCCCGCGCGTGCGGGAGATCACCGAGGACGCCATCCACCGCATGACGGCCGCCGGCGCCCCCGCCGACCTGGTGGAGCACGTCGCGCTGCCCGTGCCCATCGCGGTCATCTGCGAACTGCTCGGCGTCCCCGCCGAGGACCGCGACCGCTTCCGCGGCTGGAGCGACACCGTGCTGTCCACCAGTGGCGCCGGACCGCACGACGTCCTGGCCGCCACCGCCGCGCTCAAGGAGTACATGGGAGACCTGCTCGACCGCCGGCGGGCCGACCCCGCCGACGACCTGATGACCGCGCTGCTGCACGCCGGCGACGAGGACGCCCCGGACGGCGGGGCCTCGCGCGAGGAACTCGTCGAACTGTGCGTCGCGATCCTGCTCGGCGGCTACGAGACCACCGCCGCCCAGCTCGCCAACTTCACCTGGGTGCTGCTCACCGAACGCCCGGACGCCCTAGCCGAGTTGGCCGACCGTCCCGACCGGGCCCGCGCCTGGGTCGAGGAACTGCTCCGGTACGTCCCCCTGGCCGCGTCCGCCTCCCTGCCGCGCTACGCCCTGGAGGACGTACAGGTGGGCGGCGTGAAGGTGCGCGCCGGCGAACCCGTCCTGGTCGCGATCGGTGCCGCCGACCGTGACGCCCTGCGCTTCCCGAGGCCCGACCGCCTCGAACCCGACCGCGACACCTCAGGGCACCTCGCCTTCGGCCACGGCATCCACCACTGCGCCGGCGCCGCCCTGGCCCGGGTCGAACTCCAGGAGGGTCTGACCGCCCTTGCCCGGCTGCTGCCCGGCCTGCGTCCGGCCGGTGACGCGACCTGGAGGCCGGCCGCCTTCCTGCGCGGCCCGGCCACCCTGCCCGTGCGCTGGTGACACCGCCGGGCCCCCGCACCCCCGCCCCGCCCGACGCCGGGCCGTGCGCCACCGCGCCCCGCGAGACAGCCCCGCCGCGCCCCGCCGGACAGCTCCGGCGCCCTCGCGGGACAGCCCCGCGCACCAGCGAGACAGCCCCGGCGCCCCAGCGACACAGCCCCGCGCACCCGCGAGACAGAAGGAAGACCGTGCTGACCGACCCGACCGACCAGACAGCCACGACCGACCAGACCGGTCAGACCGCCCCGATCGACAAGGTGGCCAGGACGGACCCGGCCGCCGCCGAGCTGACGGACCTCCCCGCCCTGCGCGCCCGGCTCGCCTCGGTCCTCGACCTGTCGCCCGACGCCGTCCACGACGACGACAACCTCATCGCCCTCGGTCTGGACTCCATCACCCTCATGAAGCTGGCGGCCCGCTGGCGCCGCGCCGGGGCCGACCTCACCTTCGGCGCCCTCGCGGCCCACCCGACCCCGGCGGCCTGGCACGCGCTCCTCGCCACCCGTACGGAGCCGGACACCACCCCCGCCACCGCTCCCGCGAGCGACCAGGCGACCGGCCCCTTCCCCCTGGCCCTGATGCAGCACGCCTACTGGGCCGGGCGCTCCCCGGGGCAGCGGCTCGGCGGGGTGGCCGCGCACTTCTACCACGAGTTCGACGGCACCGGCGTCGACCCCGACCGCCTCCAGGACGCCGTACGGTCCGTCCTCGCCCGGCACGACATGCTCCGGGTCCGCGTCCGCGACGACGGCACCCAGGAGATCCTCGCCGCCGCCCCCTGGCCCGGCCTCCGCGTCACCGACCTGCGCCACGAGAACCCCGAGCGGGCCGAGGCGGAACTGGAGCGCCTGCGCGCCGCGTTGTCCCACCGCACCCTGGACATCGGCGCCGGCGAGGTCTTCGACGTACGGCTCACCCTCCTGCCGGACGGCCGTACCCGTACCCACGTCAACCTCGACATGATCGCCGCCGACGCGCTCAGCCTGCGCGTCCTGCTGGCCGACCTCGCCGACGCCTACGCCGCGGGCGGCAAGGTGCCCAGGGCCGAGCCCGGCTACTCCTTCCGCCGCTACCTGTCCGACCGGGAGGCCCACCGGGCCGGCCCCGGCCGCGCCGCGCGGGAAGCGGACCGGGCCTGGTGGCGGGAGCGCCTCGACGCGCTCCCCGGGCCGCCGGAGCTGCCCGCCGCAGGCCACGACGCCGACGCCACGACCGTCGTGCGCAGGCACCGGCTGCTCGCCCCCGAGCGGGCCGCCGCCTTCGAGGCGCGGGCCCGCGCCCACGGCCTGACCCCGGCGCTCGCCCTCACCGCCGTCTTCGCGGAGGTCCTCACCGCCTGGTCCGCCGAGCCCTCCTTCCTGCTCAACCTCCCCCTGTTCGACCGTGAGCCGCTGCACCCCGACGTCGACGCCCTGGTCGGCGATTTCACCTCCTCGGTCCTGCTCGCCTGGGACGGCACCGCGCCGGGCGGCTTCGCCGACCGGGCCGGACGGCTCCAGGAGCGGTTCCACGCCGACGCCGCGCACGCCCGGCACTCCGGCGTGGAGGTGCTGCGGGACCTGACCCGCCGCCGCGGCGCCCAGCTGCTCGCCCCCGTGGTGCACACCAGCGCCCTGGGCCTCGGCCCGCTCTTCCCGGCCTCCGTCACCCGCGTCTTCGGGGAACCGGTGTGGATCATCTCGCAGGGCCCGCAGGTCTGGCTGGACGCCCAGATCACCGAACTCGACGGCGGACTGCTCGTCAACTGGGACGCCCGCGAGGCCGCGTTCGCGCCCGGCGTGCTGGACGCCATGTTCGCCGCGTACGAGGGTCTCCTGGACCGGCTCACCGACGACCCCGGGGCGTGGACCGCCCCGGTCGGCGACCTGCTGCCCGCCGCTCAGCGGCGCACCCGGCACGCCGCCGACGAGGACACGGGCCGTCCGCCCGGCAGCGGACTCCGCCTCCACGACGAGTTCTTCCGCCACGCCGCCACCGCGCCCGACGCCCCCGCGCTGCTCGGCGACGACACCGCGCACCACACCTACGGCGACCTCGCCGCCCGCGCCCTCACCGTCGCGGGCCACCTGCGCGCCCAGGGAGTGCGCCCCGGCGACCTGGTCGCCGTCAGCCTGCCCAAGGGCCCCGAGCAGGTCGTCGCGGTCCTCGGCGTCCTCGCGGCCGGCGCCGCCTACCTGCCCGTCGCCGTCGACCAGCCCGCCGCGCGCCGCGCCCGCGTCCTCGCCTCCGCCGGTGCCCGCCTGCTCCTGGACGACCTGGACGCGGCCCGCACCGCCGAGCCCCTGCCCGCTCCCGTGCCCGGCTCACCCGACGACCTCGCCTACGTCCTGTACACCTCGGGCTCGACCGGCGAACCCAAGGGCGTCGAGGTGGCCCACGCGGCGGCGATGTGTACCGTGGCCGACCTCCGGGACCGCCTCGGACTCGGCCCCGCCGACCGCACCCTCGCCCTCTCCGCGCTGGAGTTCGACCTCTCCGTCTTCGACCTGTTCGCGCCGCTGAGCACCGGCGGCGCGGTCATCTGCGTCCGGGAACCGGACCGCCGGGACGCCGACGCCTGGCTGCGCCTGGCGCACACCCACCGGGCGACCGTGCTGAACTGCGTACCCGCGCTGCTGGACATGCTCCTCACCGTCGCGGAGACGCAGCCCACGCCGCTGCCGCTGCGGGCGGTCCTGCTCGGCGGCGACCGGATCACCCCCGACCTCGCCGAACGGCTCGCCCGCCGCGCCCCCGACTGCCTCTTCGCCGGCCTCGGCGGCACGACCGAGACCGCCATCCACTCCACCTGGCAGCAGGTCACCCTCCCCGTCCCGGAGGACTGGAGCATCGTCCCCTACGGCCGTCCGCTCACCGGCGTGCGCTGCCGGGTCGTGGACCCGCTGGGCCGGGACCGGCCCGACTGGGTGCCCGGCGAGCTGTGGATCGGCGGCGGGGGAGTGGCCCGCGGCTACCGCGGCGACCCCGAGCGCACCGCCGACCGCTTCGTCGACCACGACGGCGTGCGCTGGTACCGCACCGGCGACCGCGCCCGCTACCGCCCCGACGGCCACCTGGAGTTCCTCGGCCGCGCCGACCACCAGGTCAAGGTGCGCGGCCACCGCGTCGAACTGGGCGAGATCGAGGCCGCGTTGACCGCCCACCCCGACGTGGCGCGGGCCGTGGCGGTCCTGCTGCCCACCCGCCGGCCGGCCGCGGCGGTCGTCCCCGTCCCCGGCCGCCGGCCCACACCCGCCGGCCTCGCGGAGCACCTCGGCACCCTCCTGCCGCCCGCCATGCTCCCGGACACCACGGCCGTGCTCACCGAACTCCCCCTGACCCGCAACGGCAAGACCGACCGCGCCGCGGTCACCGCCCAGTTGGCCGAGCGGACCGCACCCGACCGGCACGAGCCGCCCCGCACCGACGCCGAACGCCTGGTCGCCGCCGCCTGGCAGGACGTACTCGACATCCCCAGCCCCGGCCGCACCGACGACTTCTTCGCCCTCGGCGGCGACTCCCTGCTGGCCACCCGGCTCCTCACCCGGCTGCGCGCCGACGGCGCCCGGGGCACCGCCCTGAGCGCCCTGTTCGCCCACCCGGTCCTCGCCGACTTCGCCGAGACCGTCCACCTCGGCCCGGCCCGCCCGCCGGTCCGGCCGCCCGCCGCCGACCCGGCGCACCGCCACGACCCGTTCCCGCCCACCGACGTCCAGCTCGCCTACTGGCTCGGCCGCGGCGAGGAGTTCACCCTGGGCGGTGTCGGCTGCCACTTCTACCGCGAGTACGACATACCCGGCCTCGACGTGGCCCGCCTGGAGGAGGCCGTCAACCGTCTCGTCGCCCGGCACGAGATGCTCCGGGCCGTCTTCGACACCGACGGCCACCAGCGCGTCCTGCCCGACGTGCCCCGCTTCACCATCGAGGTCACCGACGCCGGACCGGACCCCGAGGCCGCCCGCGCCGCCCTGCGCGACACCTGGTCCCACCACGTCTTCGACCCCGGCCGCTGGCCCCTGTTCAGCGTCGCCGCCGTCCGCGACGAGCAGCGGGTACGGCTCGCCGTCGGCATGGACAACCTGGTCCTGGACGCCCTGAGCATCCTCACCTTCTACGCCGAACTCTCCGCCCTCTACGCCGACCCGGACGCCGGACTGCCGCCCGTGGACGTCTCCTTCCGCGACCACGTCCTCGCCGCCCGGCCCGACCCCGGCGAACTGGAGGCCGCCGAACGGCACTGGGAGCAGCGGCTGGACACCCTGCCCGCCGCCCCCCGGCTGCCGCTCGCCTGCGACCCGGCCGACCTCGCCCGGCCCCGGTTCGCCCGGCGCACCGCCGTCCTCGACGCCGCCGCCCGCCGCGCCCTGGAGGAACGCGCCCGCGCCCACGGCGTCACCCCGTCCGCCGTGCTGCTCACGGCGTACTGCGAGGTGCTGTCCCGCTGGAGCGCCGAACCGGACCTCACGGTCAACCTGACCCTGTTCGACCGGCGGGAGGCCCATCCGCACATCACCCGGGTGCTGGGCGACTTCACCTCCCTCGTCCTGGTCGGCCACGAGCACCGGCCCGGCGAGCCCTGGCTGACCGGCGCCCGCCGCACCCAGCGCGAGCTGTGGGAGGCCCTCGACCACCGCTCCCTCTCCGCCGTCCAGGTACTGCGCCGGCTCGCCCGCCGCACCGGACAGGCCGACGTCACCATGCCCGTCGTCTTCACCAGCGCCCTCGGCCTGGACACCGGCGACGACCCGGCCGGCCTCTTCACCGACCAGGTGTACGGCATCACCCAGACCCCCCAGGTCTGGCTGGACCACCAGGCCGTGGAGCGGCGCACCCCCGAGGGCACCGTGATCGACCTGCACTGGGACGCGGTGGAGGACCTGTTCCCCGAGGGCGTCCTCGACGCCCTGTTCGCCGCGTACACCGCCCATCTGCGCACCCTGCTGGAGGCCGACTGGACCGCACCCCGCCCGGTCCCCCTCCCGGCCGCCCAGCGCGCCGCGCGCGACCGGGCCAACGACACGGCCGCGCCCCTGCGGGAGACCTCCCTGCACACGCCGTTCTTCCGCAACGCCGTCGCCCGCCCGGACGCCCCGGCGCTCCTCGCCGGCGACACCACCGTTACCTACGGCGAACTGTCGCTGCGGGCCCGCCGGATCGCCGCCCTGCTGACCGCGCACGGCGTCCGCCCCGGCGAACCCGTCGCCGTCAGCCTGCCCAAGGGCCCGGACCAGATCGCCGCCGTCCTCGGCGTCCTCGCCGCCGGCGCGGCCTACGTCCCCGTCGGCGTCGACCAGCCCCCGGCCCGCCGGGACCGCATCCTCACCGGGGCGGGCGTACGCCTGGCCCTGACCGAGGACGCCGCCGACGACTGGCCGGCCGTACCCCTGCCCCTCACCGACGCGGACCGGCACGAGCCGCTCCGGGCCCCGGTCGTCGCCCCGCCGGACCAACTGGCGTACGTCATCTTCACCTCCGGGTCCACCGGCGCCCCCAAGGGCGTCGAGATCACCCACGGCGCCGCCGCCAACACCGTCGAGGACATCGACGACCGCTACGGGGTGGGCGCCGACGACCGCGTCCTGGCCGTCTCCGCCCTGGACTTCGACCTCTCGGTGTACGACGTCTTCGGCCTGCTGTCGGCCGGCGGCGCGCTGGTCACCGTCGCCGAGGACGAGCGCCGCGACGCCGAACGGTGGGCCGACCTGTGCGTCCGGCACGGGGTGACCGTCTGGAACACCGTTCCCGCCCTGCTGGACATGCTGCTGACGGTGGCCGAGCACCAGCCCGGCCGGGTGCCCGGGACGCTGCGGCTGGCGCTGCTGTCCGGTGACTGGATCGGCCTCGACCTGCCGGGGCGGCTGTCCGCGCTGGTCCCGTCCGCCCGGCTCGTCGCGCTGGGCGGCGCCACGGAGGCGGCGATCTGGTCCAACGCCCATGACGTCGAGCGCCTGCTCCCGGGCTGGCCGTCGATCCCGTACGGCCGGCCGCTGCGCAACCAGAGCTACCGGGTCGTCGACCCGCACAGCGGCGCCGACCGGCCCGACTGGGTGCCCGGCGAGCTGTGGATCGGGGGCGCCGGACTGGCCCGCGGCTACCGGGGCGCACCCGAGCTGACGGCGTCCCGGTTCGTCGTCGACGGCGGCCTGCGCTGGTACCGCACCGGCGACCTCGGCCGGTACCGGCCCGGGGGAGTGCTGGAGTTCCTCGGCCGCACCGACGACCAGGTGAAGATCCGGGGCCACCGCATCGAGCTGGGGGAGATCGAGACCGCGCTGTCCGCGCACCCGGCGGTGACCCGCGCCGCGGTCGCCGTCTCCGGCACCGGCGCCGCACGTGAGCTGGTGGCGGCCGTCGTACCCGCCGAAGGGCACGAAGGCGCGGCGCTCCCGGAGGAGTTGCCGCGCTGGCTGGCGGACCGGCTGCCGCCCGCCATGGTGCCGCGCCGGATCGCGACGCTGCCCGCCGTCCCCCTGACCGCCAACGGCAAGGTGGACCGGCGGGCGGTGACCGCGGCCGTGGCGGCGGACCGGAACCTCGGACAGGACGCGGCGGACCGGGAACTCGACCAGGTCGAACGGTCGGTGGCGCGGTTGTGGGAGAGCGTCCTGGACACCCCCGTGCGCACGGCGGAGGACAACTTCTTCACCCTCGGCGGGGACAGCGTCCAGGCGGTCCGGCTCGTCGAACGGGCCGCCGGTGAACTCGGGGTACGGCTGCCCCTCGCCCGTTTCTTCGCCCGGCCGACCGTCGGCGCCTTCGCCGACCTCGCCCGCGCCCGGACGGCGGCGGAGAGCACGGAGACGGAGAGCATGGAGGAAGGGGTGCTCTGAGCACGGGCCGCGGGGCCTGACACACGTGTGCCGCGCCTTCCGGGCGCGGCACACGTGTGTCGTCAGGCGTCCGTACGTCCGGTGTGGCAGTCGTCGCACATGCCGGTCAGCTCCAGCGTGTGGTCCACGTCGTGGAAGCCGGTGACGCGCGCGATCTCCGCCGCCCACCGTTCGACCTCGTCGGAGTCGACGGCGAGACTGAGGCCGCAGCGCCGGCACAGCAGGTAGTGCCGGTGGCCGTCGGCGGGCCGGGGCCGGTAGAGACGCTCGCCGTCGCTGTCGCGCACCATGTCCACCTGCCCGGCGGACTCCAGCAGGTGGAGCGTGCGGTAGACGGTGGTCAGGCCGACCTCGACCCCGTCGGCCGTGAGCGCCGCGTGCAGGGTCTGGGCCGAGGTGAAGCCGTCGCACGCGGTCAGCGCTTCCAGGACGGCGGCCCGTTGCGGGGTGAAGCGCCAAGCGCCGCGGGTCGTTCCGTACATCGGTGTGCCTCCGTCACGGCGGGAACGGCCCGCCCCCGGTCAGACGGCCGCTGCCAGGGACGACGGTCCGTGGTCGTGCTCGTGCGCGCAGACCTCCCCGGTGTCCCAGCCGGGGAACGGATCGGCCGCGGGCACCGGTTCCCCCTCGGCCAGCAGACAGCCGGCCAGGGCGCTCCGCAGCGCCTCGGCCCGCAGGCCGACGCCGATGAAGACCAGCTCCTGGGCGTCCGGCAGCTCGGCGTCGCGGGTGCCGGAGGGCTCGAACCGGGCGACGGAACCGGCCTGCGACCACAGCCCGGTCACGCCCTCGCGGCCCGCCAGGGAGAAGAACCCCTTGGACCGCAGGACGCGGCCGTACGCCCCGCTGTCCAGGCCCTCGGTGACGAACTCCCAGAGCCGGCCGGGGTGGAACGGCGCCGCCGACCGGAAGACCAGGGAGGAGATGCCGTACTCCTCGGTCTCCGGCACATGGTCCCCGTTCAGTTCCCGCACCCAGCCCGGCGCCTGCTGGGCGTGCTCCAGGTCGAACCGCCCGGTCTCCAGGACGTCCCGCGCGTCGACCCGCCCGAGCACCGAAGTGATCAGACGGGCCCGGGGGTTGAGCCGGGTCAGCACCCCGCGCAGCCGGTCCGCTTCGGCGTCGTCCACCAGATCCAGCTTGTTGAGCACCAGTACGTCAGCGAACTCCACCTGGTCGATCAGCAGATCGCTGACGGTGCGCTCGTCGTCCTCGTAGGGGGCCAGCCCGCGCTCGGCCAGGTCGTCACCGCGGTCGAGTTCGGCCAGGAAGTTGGCCGCGTCGACCACGGTGACCATGGTGTCCAGCCGTGCCACGTCGTCCAGGGTGGCGCCGTCGTCGCGGGCGAAGGCGAAGGTGGCGGCCACTGGCATGGGTTCGGAGATGCCGCTGGACTCGATGAGCAGGTAGTCGAAGCGGCCCTCCCGGGCGAGCCGGTCGACCTCGTCGAGCAGGTCGTCCCTGAGGGTGCAGCAGATGCAGCCGTTGGTCATCTCCACCAGCCGCTCCTCGGTCCGGGAGAGCGCGGCCTCGCCGCCGCGCACCAGCGCGGCGTCGATGTTGATCTCACTCATGTCGTTGACGATCACCGCCACGCGCAGGCCCTCGCGATTGGTGAGGACGTGGTTGAGCAGTGTCGTCTTCCCGGCGCCGAGGAAACCCGAGAGCACGGTGACGGGAAGACGTCGTGACGGCGGCCTCTCAACGGCCATGGAGCGGATCCTTTCGTGGGGGTACGGGGGGAGTGGTGGGAGGTGGTGCTACGGGAGCCGCAGGAGTCCGAGCCGGTACTCCTCGACCTGCGGCAGGCGTTGCCGCGCCAGGCCGGAGAGCATCTCCTGGTAGGGGCCGGGCAGACGGTCGCGCAGGGGTGACGGCAGGGCGGCGATGGTGCACGAGGCGAGCACCTCGGTTCCCGGGAGCCAGGCGGCGACGTCGGCGGGACCGGCACAGGCCCACCGCATCCGCGCCTCGACCTTGCTGAGCGCGTCGTGCTCGTCCTGCGCGCCGACGATGCCGGGGCCGGCGGTGTCCAGGGCCAGCAGGGAGCCCGGGAACCGTTCGGCGATGCCGTCGACGACGCCGCGCACGTCGTCCTCCGTGAGGAACGGCAGGACGGCCTCGGCGGCGAAGAAGTACGGCCCGGTCGACCCGGCGGCGATCGTTTCCGCCCAGGACAGATCGGTCACGGAGGCGGCGATCGAGGTCCGGCGCGCGGTGTCGGCGAAGAAGGACCGCCGCAGGTCGGCCACGTCGGGCAGGTCCAGCTCGAACCAGCGCGCCCGGCCGTTGTCGATCCGCTCGTGACGGGTGTTCAGCCCGGCGCCGAGCTCCACCACGGTCCCCTCGGGAGAGCCGGTGAGGAACTCCGACACCCAGTGGTCGAACAGGGCGGTGCGCAGGACCGAACCCACCAGGCTGGGCAGACCGTCGAAGCGGGTGAAGTCGTAGTCGATCGCCGCGACGATCTCCTCGGCCCGAGGATCGTGCAGTGCCGGTTCGGGCTTGCGGTTCTCCACCGCGCGCCCGTACAGCGGGATCAGCAGGGTCTCCTGCACCGTGCCGGGTGACACCTCACGCCGTGCCGTCATGGCCGCCTCCAGAGACTGCGGAGATGAGTGGAACCACGACGCTATATGAAAACGGTGTTCATTGTTAACGGTGCGGTCCACGGCACCTCGCCGCCCCGGCGGTGGCCGGCGCGTTTCCGCCGTCAGGCCGGCTGCCAGATCTCGGCCAGCGCCGACGTGGTGAGCACCTGGTCGGGGGGTCCCTGTCCGGCGAGGTGTCCGTCGCGCAGCAGCAGACAGGCGTCCGCCGAGCGGGCGGCCGCCAGGTCGTGCGTGGCCTGCACGACCGTCACGCCGTCGGCGACGAGGTCCGTCAGCAGCGTCCCGATCCGTTCCCTGGCCTCGGGGTCCAGGCCGGTGGTCGGCTCGTCGAGCAGCAGCAGGTCGGACTCCTGCGCCAACCCCTGGGCGATCAGCGCCCGTTGCCGCTGGCCGCCCGACAGCTCGCCCAGCTGGCGTGCGGCGAGGCCGCCGATGCCGAGCCGGTCGAGCGCGGCGTCCACCGTCGCGTGATCGCGCCGGGTCAGCCGGCGCCAGGGGCCGCGTTCGCCCCAGCGGCCCATCTCCACGGTCTGCCGGACGGTGAGCGGCAGGGTGTCACCGACGGCTCCGCGCTGCGGCACGAAGGCGGGCGGCAGCTCCCCGTGGTGGTGCGTCTCGCCGGATGTCGGGTGGATCACACCGGCGAGAACGCCGAGCAGGGTCGACTTGCCGCTGCCGTTCGGCCCGACCAGCGCGGTCATGGCCAACCCCGGTATGTCCGCGCTGAGTTGGCGCAGGACGGGGCGCCCCGGATAGCCGGCGCACAGCTCGGTGAGGCGGACGCGTGCGGTCCGCTTCCGGGGCGGGGCGGGCGAAGGGCCTGGTTTTTTGAACATGGTTTTCATTGTAGTGTCCTCGCCATGGACTGGTTGACGGCCCCGTTCGAGGTCACCTTCGTGCAGCGCGCCCTGTGGGGCGGGATCCTGGTGTCCGCGATCTGTGCGCTCGCCGGAACCTGGGTGGTGCTCAGGGGGATGGCCTTCCTCGGCGACGCCATGTCCCACGGGCTGCTGCCGGGGGTGGCGCTGGCGGCGCTGCTGGGCGGCAACCTGATGGTCGGCGCGGTGGTGAGCGCGACCGTGATGACGGCCGGCGTCACGGCGCTCGGACGTACGCCCCGGCTCTCCCAGGACACCGGGATCGGGCTGCTGTTCGTCGGCATGCTCTCGCTCGGCGTCATCATCGTGTCGCGGTCGCAGTCCTTCGCGGTGGACCTGACCGGCTTCCTCTTCGGCGACGTGCTCGCCGTCCGGGAGCAGGACCTCTTCCTCCTGGCGGGCGCGCTGCTGGCGGCCCTGGTCGTGTCGGTCCTGGGCCACCGGGCCTTCCTCGCCCTCACGTTCGACTCCCGCAAGGCGCAGACCCTGGGGCTGCGTCCGCGCCTCGCGCACGCCGTGCTGCTCGGTCTGCTGGGGCTGGCGATCGTCGCCTCGTTCCACATCGTCGGCACCCTGCTCGTCCTCGGCCTGCTCATCGCCCCGCCGGCGGCCGCCCTGCCGTGGGCCCGCGGGGTGCGCGGGGTGATGGTCCTGGCCGCGCTCCTCGGCGCCGTCGCCACGTTCGGCGGGCTGCTCCTGTCCTGGCATCTGAGCACCGCCGCCGGAGCGACCGTCTCCGCCCTCGCGGTGAGCCTGTTCTTCCTCTCCCACCTGGCGTCCGGCCTCCGCCACCGCCGCGCGCGTCTCGCCGCCACCCCTGCCCTGTGAAGCCGACCGAAGGAAATCCGAGGCGATCGTCTTGACCGTCCGCAACCTGAACACTGCCGGCGCCGTCCGCAGAAACACCGTCCGCAGAAACGTCAAGCCATGGGCTCCGGCCGCACTGGCGCTCACCGCGCTGCTCGCCACGGGCTGCGGCGGAGAGCAGGACGACGACAGCCGGCCGGCGGCGAGTTCGCCGTCCGCCACCCCGCACGGCTATGTCGAGGGAGCCCAGGAGGCCGCCGAGCAGCAGTCCCGGCTGCTGCTCAACGACCCCGCGAGCGGGAACACCCGGGTCCTCGACCTCATCACCGGCAAGGTGACCGAGACGGACCAGGTGACGGGCGCCGCCCGGCTGGCCACGGACGGCCGGTTCGGCTATCTGCACGCCTCCGGAGCCACGCACGTCGTCGACAGCGGCTCCTGGATGGTGGACCACGGCGACCACGTCCACTACTACCGCGCTGCCATACGCGACGTCGGCGAACTCCCCGTCGGCGCCGAGGCGCGCATACGCAGCGACATCACCGTCACCGCGGTCACCGACGAGGACGGCAAGGCCGTCCTGTACGACCGGAGCAAGCTGGAGCAGGGCGAGATCGCGTCCTCCCGGACCCTGCCGGGCAGCTACGACGGAGCCGTCGTCCCCTACGCGGAACACCTCCTGGGCTTCACCGGCGAGGACGGCGCCACGGAACTCGTCGTACTCGACCGCGCGGGCAAGCGCGTCGCCGCCCCCGAAGCCGCGTGCGAGAAGCCGCGGGGCGACGCCGTCACCCGGCGCGGCGTGGTGCTGGGCTGCGCCGACGGCGCCCTGCTCGTCCGCGAGGAGGACGGCGCCTTCACCGCCGAGAAGATCGCCTACGACGAGGACGTGCCGGCCGCGGAACGCGCCACCGCCTTCCGGCAGCGGGCCGGCAGCGACACCCTCACCGCACCGGCCGGCGACGACGCCGTATGGGTCCTGGACGTCACCGAACGCAGCTGGACCCGGGTGGAGACCGGGCCCGTGGTCGCCGCCAACACCGCCGGAGAGGGCTCCCCGCTGCTCGTGCTGGAGACCGACGGAGCACTGCACGGCTACGACATCGCCACCGGCAAGCAGACCGCCCGGACCAAGAGCCTGCTGACCGGGAAACAGCGGGCGGGCGCGGACGACGGCGCACCGGTGATCGAGGTGGACCGCAGCCGCGCGTACGTCAACGACCCGGACGGCAAGCAGGTGTTCGAGATCGACTACAACGACGGCCTGCGCATCGCCCGCTCCTTCGACCTGGACATCGAGCCGGTCCTCATGGCGGAGACCGGCCGATGAGCCGCGGCGCGACGAAGCGGCGGGTGCGCCTGGGCGCCGCACGGCTGCGCAGCGCGCTGATGGGCCTGCTCGCCCTGGTCACGGCCGCCACCGCCACCGCCTGCGCCACCGGTGACGACCGGCCCGCCATCGTCGTCACCACCAACATCCTCGGCGACGTCACCCGGGAGATCGTCGGTGACGAAGCCGACGTCACCGTCCTGATGAAGCCCAACGCCGACCCGCACTCCTTCGGCCTGTCGGCCGTCCAGGCCGCCGAGCTGGAGAGCGCCGACCTCGTCGTCTACAACGGCCTGGGCCTGGAGGAGAACGTACTGCGGCACGTGACCGCCGCCCGTGAAGCGGGCGTCGCCACCTTCGCCGCGGGCGAGGCCGCCGACCCCCTCACCTTCAAGGCCGGTGACGACGGCGGCCCCGAGGACGCGGAAGGACAGCCCGACCCGCACTTCTGGACCGACCCGGACCGGGTGCGCAAGGCCGCCGGGCTCATCGCCGACCAGGTGATCGAGCACGTCGACGCGGTGGACGAGGACACCGTCCGCGCCAACGCCGCCCGCTACGACAAGGAGCTGGCGGACCTCACCACCTGGATGGAGAAGTCCTTCGACCGGGTCCCCGAGGACAAGCGCGCCCTGGTCACCAACCACCACGTCTTCGGCTACCTCGCCGACCGCTTCGGCTTCCGGGTGATCGGCGCGGTCATCCCCAGCGGCACCACGCTCGCCTCACCCAGCTCCTCCGACCTGCGCTCCCTCACCCAGGCGATGGAGGACGCCGGAGTACGCACCGTGTTCGCCGACTCCTCCCAGCCCACACGGCTGGCCGAGGTCCTGAAGACGGAACTCGGCGGCCAGGTGCGGGTCGTCGAGCTGTACTCGGAGTCGCTGACCGCCAAGGGCGAGGGCGCCGACACCTACCTGCGGATGATGCGCGCCAACACCACCGCCATGACCGACGGCCTGACCGCCGGCGGCTGACCTCCCACCGACCCGAACGGCCCCGGCCGACCGGCCGGGACACCCACCAACTCCCGCCGCCACACGCGGCCACGGAAGGAACACACCGGTGAACACGACCACACGCAGGAGAGCCCTCACGGGTACGGCACTCGCCCTGGCGGTGTCCACCGTCCTGACCGCCTGCGGCGGGGAGGACTCCTCCTCCGACGCCGAGGCCAAGACCGAGGACACCGCGAGCGCCTCACCCGCCGCGGCGGTCAAGGACCCGCTGGTCGCCACCTTCGACGGCGGCCTCTACATCCTCGACGGCGAAACCCTGAAGCTCGGCAAGACCATCGAGCTGGCCGGCTTCAACCGGGTCAACCCCGCGGGCGACGAGGACCACGTCATCGTCTCCACCGACAGCGGCTTCCGCGTCCTGGACGCCACCGGCCAGGCCCTCACCGACATCGCGTACCAGGGCGCCAAGCCCGGCCACGTCGTCCGCCACGCGGGCAAGACGGTGCTCTTCACCGACGGCACCGGCGAGGTCAACGTCTTCGACCCCGCCGACCTCGGCGCCGGCAAGAAGCCCGAGACCCGCACCTACACCTCCGCCGAGGCCCACCACGGCGTCGCCATCGAGCTGGCGAACGGCGAACTCCTCAGCACCCTCGGCACCGAGGAGAAGCGCACGGGCGCGCTGGTCCTGGACAAGAACAACAAGGAGATCGACCGCAACGAGAAGTGCCCCGGCGTCCACGGTGAGGCCGCCGCGCAGAACGAGGCGATCGCCGTCGGCTGCGAGGACGGCGTACTGATCTACAAGGACGGCGAGTTCACCAAGATCGACGCCCCCGACGACTACGGCCGCATCGGCAACCAGGCCGGCAGCGACGCCTCCCCGGTCCTGCTCGGCGACTACAAGACCGACCCGGAGGCCGAGCTGGAGCGGCCCACCCGCATCTCCCTCATCGACACCGAGAAGAAGAAGCTGCGCCTGGTCGACCTGGGTACCAGCTACTCCTTCCGCTCACTGGCCCGCGGCCCCGAGGGCGAGGCACTCGTCCTCGGCACGGACGGCGCGATCCGTGTGATCGACCCGGCGAGCGGCAAGATCGAGAAGAAGATCCCCGTCGTGGCCGAGTGGCAGGAACCGCTGGACTGGCAGCAGGCCCGGCCCACCCTGTTCGTCCGCGGCACCACCGCCTACGTCTCCGAACCCGGCGAGAAGGCCCTGCACGCCGTCGACCTCGCGACCGGCAAGAAGATCACCTCCGTGACCCTGCCGGAGAGCACCAACGAGCTGTCGGGGGTCGTCGCGGGACACTGATCAGATACGCCCCGGCACGCCGCCGCCCCGCACCGTACGGACCGCGGGGCGGCGGCGTCCGCCGTGCTCCCCGCGGGCCTGGAGTCCGGGGCCGGGTCCGTGAAGCATCCGTGAACACCCTGTGGGCGTGATGTCAGTGGGGCCGCTTATGCTGCACCAGTTGATCACGCGGGACCAGGGGAGGACGCGGCATGTTCGGCAAGCTGTTCGGCAGGGGCGGGGAGAGACCGGCGGACCCGCACGCCCTTCCCGTTCCGCACAGACAGAAGAACGGGGTGTACACGCTGCGCGCGCTCGGCGACCAGCGGGTGCACGCCCTGGTGGAGGCCGCCGAAGCCGGTGACTGGGACGCGGTCAAGACGGCGCTGGCCCCCTTCGACGCCGGCCGTGACCACCAGGTCCTGGGCCAGCTGGCCGACCGGGACGGTGTGCAGGACTGGATCGGCCGTGCCGTCGAGGAGGAGAAGGACGACGAGCACCGGGCGACGGCCCTGCTGATCTCCGGGAAGCGCCACCTCAGCTGGGGCTGGGAGGCACGCACCAGCGACCGCGCCGTGAACGTCACACAGGAGCAGTGGCGGACCTTCCACGAGCGGCTCCACATCGCCGAGGAGCACCTGTTCGCCGCCGCCGAACTGCGGCCGGAATGGGTCACACCCTGGCGCAGCCTGCTCACCTCCGGCCGCGGCATGTCGCTCGGCGCCGCCGTCAACGAGACCCGGCGCGACGCCGCCCTGCGCCGCGACCCGCTGGACCTGGAGTGCCACATCGAGTGGGTGTCGCAGTTGCAGCCCCGTTGGGGCGGCGAGCCGGGCGAGGCCCTGGCGTACGCCCGCGACGCGCTCGCCCGCGCCCCGCGGGGACACCGGCTCGGCTGCGTGATCGCCATCGCGCACATCGAGGACTGGGTCGAGTCGGACAGCGGGGACTGCCTGCGGACCGACGAGATCCGGGCGGAGCTGCGGCAGGCGGCCGACCACAGCATCCTCCACCCCTCCTACGAGCGGCAGCCCGGCTGGCAGTACGACTTCAACCTCTTCGCGATGGCCCTGTCGCTGGCCGACGAACGGCACACGATCCGGCGGGTCTTCCAGACGCTCGACGGCGCCTACACCGACAGCTGGCCCTGGAAGTACCTCGCGGAGCCCGAGAAGCGGTTCGCCCGCCACCACCGCCGCGTCTGACCCCCGGCCGGCCGCGGCCCGCCCACCGCCGAGGTCCCGTCGGTTCCCGTCCGTTCCGGTCCGCTCGCCCTCGGTGTCCCTGTGGGAGGTGTGCCGGTCCCGGTCCGTATGCGGCTCCCGGTCCGGCGTCCGCGTATGCCACACCCAGTCCGTCCGCCGCGTACGCCGCACCCGGTCCGCCGGTCACGATGCCACGGCCGGTCCGCACCACCGCCCCCGCCCCGGCCTCCGAGCCCGCTGCCTCTGCCCCCGCCTTGCCCCTGCCCCTGCCC
>NZ_JAGGOO010000087.1 GCF_018614415.1 Streptomyces sp. ISL-12 | reverse complement strand
GAGCTGCTCAAGGGCCGGTACCTCAACAAGACGTACGAGCTGCTCTACACGAGGACCATCGACGAGCCGGGGATGCTCTACCCCGGTTACGTGAGCGTCTTCCTGGGCCTGGACCGTCCGTTTCCCCAGGGTGAGCCCTGTACGACGTACCTGCTCGGCGAGGAGGAGGCGGCCTCGTTCGTCGGCATGGGGCACCCCAGCATGAACGTGCAGTTCCGCAGTGCCCACTACCCGGAACTCTCGCCGCGCGACACCACCGTCGTCTTCGTCACCTACTTCTCCGACACCGGCACCTGGCGGGAGCTGACCGAGGGACCGGAACAGCACAGCCGCGTGCACAAGGGGGAGGAAGTGCACACGCTGGCGGTACGGCGCGGCCCCGCGTACTACGCGGCCAAGCGTCAGGTGCAGCGGGCCGTCACGGAGTTCCTGGACCGCCGGTTCCCCGGGCTGGCACAGGCGGTCGTGGCGCGCGACACCGGGACGCCGCTCACCCAGATCCGCTACACCGGCAACCACAACGGAACCATCGCCGGCTGGCTGCCGTTCGTGGACGGCGCGGAGACGCTGGAGAAGGAAGTGAACAAGAACGGCCCGGTCGCGCCGGGGCTGAAGGACTTCTACCTCTCCGGCACCTGGTCCACGATCGGCGGCCTCATCCGGGCCGCCGCGGCGGGCCGTCACGTCATGCAGTTCATCTGCCGCGACGACGGCGTGGAGTTCACCGCCGACATCGACCGGACCCAGCCGCCGCCCACCCAGATCGTCATCCCGGTCGGCCGGCCCCCGGCCGCCCCCGACAGCGCCGTCCCCGAGGTCAAGGAGCACGAATGAGGATCGAGAAGTGGATCGTGCGCGAGCACGTTCCGGGCGTTCCCGACGTCGACCGGATCTACGAGAAGACGGTCGAGGAGGTGGACGTCTCCCTCGCGGACGACGAGATGCTCTTCGAGACCCTGTACGTGTCGCTCGACCCGTACCTGCAGGGCCTGGCCCTGGAGACGCCCCTCGGCGAGCACATGGTCGCGCACAGCATCCTGCGCGTCGTCTCGGCCGGCCCGCGGGCCGCCTTCTCGGTCGGCGACCTGGTGCAGGGGTACGGCGGCTGGCGCAGCCATGTGATCGGCACGGGTGCGGGATGGCGGTGGGAGCACGGCGCCTTCCCCGTCCCCTTCCCGGCCTTCCGGCGGCTCGATCCACGGCGCTACGACGAGGCGCTGCCGCTGTCGACGGCGCTCGGCGTCATGGGCCCGCCGGGACTGACCGCCTGGGGCACGCTGACCAAGTTCTTCACCGTCGAGCCGGGTGACACGTTCGTGGTCAGCGGCGCGTCCGGCTCCGTCGGATCCCTCGCCGGCCAGCTCGCCAAACGAGCCGGCGCACACGTGATCGGCACCACCAGTTCGCCGGAGAAGGCCCGGCATCTGACGTCCCTCGGCTTCGACGACGTCATCCACTACCGCCAGGGCGACGACCCCGGAAAGGCACGCGAGGCACTGCGCGCGGCGGCACCCCGAGGCGTCGACAAGTACTTCGACAACCTGGGCGGGGCGATCACCGACGCGGTGTTCTCCATGCTGAACGTCAACAGCCAGGTCGCCGTCTGCTGGCAGTGGGCGACCCAGATCGCGGGCGACCACACGGGCCCCCGCCTCCTCCCGTACATCATGTTCCCGCGCACGACCGTCCGCGGGATCTTCGCGGAGGAGTGGTACGACGACCAGACCCTCGACGCGCTCCACGACGACCTCGGCGGCATGGTCCGGCGCGGCGAGATCGTCCACCACGAGACCGTCCGGCACGGGTTCGACGCCATTCCCGAGGCGTACCGCAGCCTGTACACGGACCCGGCCGCCAACCGCGGCAAGCTCCTGGTGCGCCTGTGACCGCCCGCTCCACCCGCTCCCTCCGCTCCACCCGCTCCGCTGTGAACAGGAAAGGCCGACGATGACGACGACGGCACTGCGCGAACCGCTCGCCTACCCCTTCGAACAGCCCGACGGACTCGGGCTCCACCCCGTCTACGCCGAACTGCGGCAGCGTCCGCCGGCCCGGGTGCGGATGCCGTACGGCGAGGAGGCCTGGCTGGTCAGCCGGTACGCCGACGCCAAGTCACTGCTGGGTGATCCCCGGTTCAGCATGGCCGCGGCGGCCGGCCGGGACCGGCCGCGCGTCAGGCCGGTCGCGGTGAGCGGCGGAGGGCTGCTGTCCACCGACGGGCCGGACCACCACCGGCTGCGCGGCACGGTGGCGAAGGCGTTCACCGCACGCCGCGTCGAGCGGCTGCGCGACCGCGTGCGCGAGATCGCCGGGGAACTCTCGTGCGACATGCGGAAGTCGGGTCCCGCGGCGGACCTGGGCGACCGGTTCGCCTTCCCGCTGGCCATCACCGTCATCGGCGAACTGCTCGGCATCAGCCAGGAGAACCACGTCCGCGTCCGGGACTGGCTGGACGTCATGATGTCCCACACGGTGACGGCCGAGGAGTTCCACAAGTGGAACTCCACCTTCGCCGCGTACACGGCCGACCTGGTGGAGCTGCGACGCCGGGAACCCGGCGACGATCTCTTCAGCGCCCTGGTACGGGCCCACGACCAGGAGGGGCGTATCAGCATGGAGGAGCTGATGGCCCTCGCCCCGGTGCTCATCAGCGCGGGATTCGTCACGACCTTCAACCAGATCTCCAACTCCTGCTACGTCCTGCTGGCCCGCCCCGACCGCTTCTCCTCCCTGCTGGGCCGCCCGGAGGCGCTCCCCCGCGCGGTGGAGGAACTGCTGCGCTTCGTCCCCCTGCCCAACGGCTTCGCCTTCCCCCGGTACGCCACTGAGGACGTCGAGCTCGGCGGGGCCCTCATCCGCGCCGGCGACCCCGTCCTGGTCGACACGGCTGCCGCCAACCGGGACCCGGAGGTGTTCGACAACCCCGACGACCTCGTCCTCGACCGGGCCGTCAACCCGCACCTCAGCTTCGGACACGGCCCGCACTACTGCATCGGCGCCCACCTGGCGCGCGTGGAACTGCAGGTGGCTCTGGAGGTCCTCCTGGCGGACATGCCCGGCCTCCGGCTGGCCGTCCCCGAAGAGGAACTGCGCTGGAAGACCGGGTCGATGGTGAACGGCCTGCACGCATTGCCGGTCACCTGGTGACGCTGCCGGGCCGGCTCCGGAGGGGGCCGGCGTCCGACGCCACCCACCTCACGCAGGGTGCGGCGTGCCCAGGACCTCGGTCATCACCGAGTGGATCGGGGCGCCGTCCAGCAGTTTCCCGAGTTCGTCGACGCCGTGCCGGCGTTGCGACGAGGTGAGGGAGAGGTACTGCTCGATGCGTTCGTTGAACGTCCGCCGGTACTTCGCGTAGAGCCCGCGGTCCTCCCGGACGCGGCCGGCCAGCTCGACCAGGGCGGCGGTCCCGGCGAAGTCGTCCTCCGGCAGCGGGTGACACGGAACCACGTCCGTGAACCGTCCCCCGGTGTCGCCGAACAACGTGCCGTCCAGTGCGCGCATGGTGAAGACGTGGGCGTAGTGCTGCTCGTGCATGGCCAGGGGCAGCCGCCCCAGGGCGATCGATTCGTGGAGTGCCGTGAGCCCGGGGGCCATCAGGTAGTCCGCGGTGCTCGCCGCCACCTGGAGCAGTTCCCGCTGGCGCAGGAGACGGCAGTCGGCCCGGCCGCCCGCGACCCGGACGGTCCGTTCCCGGCTCTCGCCGAACGGGCCGCCGCAGACGAGGACACGACGGAACCGGGGCCAGTCCCGCAGCAGATCCGGGAGCCACTGGTGCAGCAGGCGCACGTAGTCGTTGTTGACGTCGAAATCCAGGAGGAAGTTCTTGAATCCACCGATGTTGATCAACAGGTCGTATTCGGGCCCGGCGGTGCCCGCCACGTTCCGCAGGCCTTCGACGTCGATGATCGAGCCGGTGAGATGTATCTCGGGCCCCTCGCCCAGGGCGGCGAGCCCGGCCGCACGCTCGGTGACGCCGGGGAAATTCTGTACGACGCTGTGTGTGGCGAGCAGGTGAGCCGCGACCACCCGCTCGTGCGGAGAAAGACCTGACAGGTGCCGGTCGGCGGCCGCGAAGCGGGAACGTGGCAGGGTCGAGCACACGTCACGGATGCTGGCGGCCGGTTGTGTGAGCTGCCAGAAACTGAACAGGCTGTCCACCATGGTCACGGGCCGCCGCGCCACGACGGACCGCAACACCAACTCGGCGTCCATGACGGAGACCACGTGATCACTGCCCCGCAGCAGGTCGTCGACCCTCTCCGACCTGGCGTTCTCCGGCAGTCCGCCGATGTCGTGGATGGTGTCGAAGGCGTCGGGGTTGCGCCGGGCGAAGACCGCGGCGACGCCGTCTCCGACGAACACCCGCTCGTGTTCGTGCAGCGGCCGGGAGACCGCGACGAGTTCGGAGACCGGACCGAAGCCGCAGTTCTGCGCCCCCATCACGATCCGCACGTCACTGCCCTCCGCCGGTGGTTCCTCGCACAGCGTCCGCGGCATCGGCCGCGAAGGTGAGCACTTCGACGAGCCGGTCGGCGAAGTCGGCGGGGTACCTCGCGTAGCCGACGTGTCCGCCGGGGAACAGTTCCACGTCGCGGCCGAACCGGCCGGCGAGGACGAGCGCCGGGCGGTGCACGAGGTCCTCGCGTGAGGCATGGCCACCGGCCCACACCACTTTGCCGGCCACTTCCTCCAGTGCGGCGAGGTCGGGTACGAAGCGGGTGAACGGCCGGACGAAGTGGGTCAGGAAGAAGTCGGTGTTGTTGTGCACTTCGGGGAGGGCCGGCGCGGGCCGGCCGCCGTGGAGGGCCTGCAGTTTGGTGAGGGCCGGTGCCATTCCTTCCCGGAGGTACGTCTCGCAGACGTCGTCGAGCAGCGCCACGTGCCGCTCGGCGTCCGGCAGGATGCTCAGAACAGGTGGCTCATGGGCGACGACCAGCCGGACCCTGCCCGGATGGCGGACGGTGAGCTCCAGGGCGATGAGCCCGCCCGAGCAACTCCCGAAGACGTACACGGGCTCGTCCGGGCCGGCGAGGTGTTCGATCAGACGGCAGGCGTCGTCGGCGTGCTCCTCGACCTTCTGGTCCACCGGTGGGCCGTCGAGCACGCTGCGTGAGTTCCCGCGTGGATCGTAGGTGACGACACGGTGGGTCCCGGCCAGGACGGCGGCCAAGCGTTTGTACACCGCCGCATCGGAGTTCCCACCCCCGATGAGCAGCAGGAAAGGCCCCTCTCCCCGCACTTCGAAATAGATCGTCGCGCCCGGTACCGCGAGCGTCCCGCTGTTCACTGGGTTCATCACACTCCAGGGGGCGAAACCGGTGTGATGACACAGCGTCGCACGGCCGGAACAGGCCGTGCAGGGCGTACGGGAGTGGGACGGCCTGCTTCGTGAGCCCCTCGCCGTCGCACACGCTTCCCCCTGCCCCCGTGCGCCGGTCTCATGGCGAGACGCACCGGGCATACCGGCCACATCGGTCCCTGCTCTCGCCCCAGCCCTCAGGCAAGGAGGCCCGGTTGACGGGCATCGAAGAAGTACGGAAGATCCTCCGCGACTTGGGGATCGAGGAAGAACTGCTGCGCGAGGACGCGCAGTTGCGCGCGCATCTCGGACTCGATTCCGTCGACCTCACGCAGATCCAGCTGGACCTGGCCGAGCGCTTCGGCACCCGCGTCGATCTCTGGGCAGAGCACGACGTCACCGTGCGGCAGCTCGCCGGCCTCGTCGGCGACCGCCGGGCCGGCGCGGGACTTTGCGGGGAGTACCGGGACCGCGGCTGGTGGCGCCCGGAATTCCTCGACGACACCGTGCTGAGCACGCGCGCGCACGCGGGCCACCGCACGGCGCTGGTCGACGCCGAGCGCGCCTTCACCAGGGCCGAGCTCGACGCGGCGGTGTCCGGCTGCGCCGCCCGGCTGTCGCACACCGGCATCCGGCCCGGCGACACCGTACTCGTGCAGCTGCCGAACCAGGCCCGCACCCTCGTTCTCGTGCTCGCGCTGATCAGGCTGGGTGCGCGCCCGGCCCTCGCCCTGCCGGCCCTGCGGGAGCACGAACTCGAGCCGGTGATCACCGCGTTGGCGCCGACCGCGCTGGCCGTACCGGCCCGGCACCAGCGCTTCGACCACCTGCGGCTCGCCGAGAAGCTCCGCGCCCGGCACCCGTCGTTGCGCACGCTGCTCGTCTCGGGTGCCGGCGACGGGGCCGACGGTCATGTGGACATCGACGGTCTCGTCGAGGCCGGTGTCCCGGCTCCTGCCCGCCCGGACCGGCGCCCCTCGGACACCGCTCTCTTCCTGCTGTCGAGCGGAACCACCGGCGCCCCCAAACCCATCGCCCGAACCCATGAGGCGCTGGGTCACGTGATCCGCTGCGCGGCAACGGCCTCGGAGCTGACACCCCGATCCGTGTTCCTCGCCGTCCTGCCGGTGACACACGCCTTCGCCTTCTCCGCTCCAGGCGTACTCGGCACGCTCGCCGGCGGCGGAAAGGTCGTACTCACCGCCCCGGACGACGCGACCGCCGCCCTTGCGCTGATCGAGCGAGAACGCGTCACCCACTGCGCGCTCACCCCCGCGCTCGCCCGGCAGTGGCTCGTCGCTCGCGCCGCCTCCAGCGGTCATGACCTGTCGAGCCTGCGCGTCCTGCAGGTCGGCGGGGCCCGCCTGGACGAATCCCTGGCTGCCCGACTGGCCGGTGCCTTCGACTGCCGGATCCAGCAGGTGTACGGCATGAGCGAGGGCCGGCTCCACTTCACTCGGCTCGACGATCCGCCCGAGGTGGCGTTCACCACGCAGGGACGCCCCTCCTCGCCCGGTGACGAGACCCTGGTGGTGGACGGCGAGGGGCGGCCCGTCGCCGACGGTGAGATCGGGGAACTCCTGGTCAGGGGACCGGGTGTCGTCACGGAGTACCACGGAGGCGTGGCGGCCTCGTCGTTCACCTCCGACGGCTTCTACCGCACCGGCGACCTCGTCCGCCGCCACGCGTCCGGGAACGTCGTGGTCGCCGGGCGCGTCAAAGACGTGATCAACCGCGGGGGAGAGAAGATCCCGGCGGACGAACTGGAGGCGTTGGTACTGGCACACCCCGGTGTGCGGGCCGCCGCGGCCGTCGCGATGCCCCACCGTGTACTGGGTGAGGCGGTCTGCCTCTACGTCGTGGGCGGTGACGAGGGAACACCGTCCCTGCGGGAGCTCCGCACGCATCTGGAGGACAGCGGACTGGCCCGGTTCAAGCTGCCCGAACGGGTCGTCGAGGTTCCGGCACTCCCCTTGACCGCGGTCGGCAAGACGGACAAGGTACGGCTGCGCCAGGACATCGTGGCCCGGCTGGAGACCGAGGGCTGAGGTGACCGCGCCGCCTCCCGCCCCGTCTTCCCGCCGTTCCCGCCTGTTCTCCGGCGTGCCACGGATCGTCGTAGCACTTCTCGTCCGGCCGTAGCGGACGCCCGGCCCCTCGGGGGTGTGCTGTCACTTCCCGCGCCCAGCGACGATCGGGTGAACGGCTGTTCGCCGGGCGGCTGCGCGCAGGACGCGGTGCCGCGGGCGGCCATCGCCTCCACCGGGCCGGTGCCGCGCTGCTGGAGCGGGGGCAGCTGCGAGGTCCCCGGCGTAGCCGCGGGCGGCTCGGACCCGGGTGGTCCGCGGCCGGGTGAGGCCAAGGCGCCGCGAGACGTGGCGTGCACGGCTTCCTCCGGACCAGCGACTGGCCGTCCCCGCAGAGCCACCGCACGATCTGTCGCCGCCTTCCGGCCCGGTGCTCCCCACCGGCACGCCCGTGCGCGCGGTCGTCCGGTTGCTGGTGGAACACGACCGGGGCGGCGCCCGTGGGCCGCACGTGCGCCCGCGACGTCATCCTCAGGTAGGAGACGTTTCTCCTCGCCAGGCACCAGGGCCGCCTCTCCCTGGTGCCCTGCCACGTGGCCCGGGTGACGACACCCGCACGATGCCCCGGAAGGGCCCTCCAGGACAGTCTGGGCTCCTACCCGAGACCGGACCCTGGAGAGACCTTCCCCGTGGCTGCCTTCCTGTACCGACTGGGCCGTACCGCCTTCCGGCGGCGCCGGCTCGTGACCCTGCTGTGGGCGGTGATCCTCGGTGCCGTCGGGCTCGGCGCCGCGACGGCACCCGGCGCCAGTGACGACGGCACGTCGTTCATGCCGGGCATCGAGGCGCAGAAGGCGTTCGACCTGATCGGGGAGCGGTTCCCCGGATCGGACGCCAACGGCGCCAACGCGCGCATCGTGTTCATCGCCCCCGGCGGGGAAACGGTGACGGCCGCCGACAACCGGGCCGCCATCGAGGAGCTGGTGGACACCGCGGCCGAGGGCTCGCAGGTGGCGAGCGCCGTCAGTCCGTTCACGGCCTCGGCGGTGAGCGAGGACGCCTCCACGGCGTACGCCACGATCACCTACAAGGTGGCCGCCGCCGACCTCACGGACGCCAGCAAGAACGCCTTGGAGAAGGCGATCGGCGAAGTCCGTGACGCGGGCCTCACCGTCGAGGTCGGCGGCACCGCGCTCGCCACCCAGCCGGCCGCGGGAGGAGTGGCCGAGGGCGTCGGTATCGCGCTCGCCGCCGTGGTCCTGCTGATCACCTTCGGCTCGCTCGCGGCGGCCGGCCTGCCCCTGCTCACCGCCGTCATCGGCGTGGGCGTCAGCATGTGCGCGATCCTGGCGCTCGCCGGCACCTTCGGTCTGTCCCTGACCACCGGTACCCTCGCCTCGATGCTCGGCCTCGCGGTGGGGATCGACTACGCCCTCTTCGTGGTCTCCCGCTACCGCGAGGAGCGTGCGAACGGCCACGAGCCGCGGGAAGCCGCGGGCCTGGCGGTCGGTACGGCCGGTTCCGCCGTGGTGTTCGCCGGCCTGACCGTGATCATCGCGCTCGCGGGCCTGACGGTGATCGGCGTCCCGATGCTGACGAAGATGGGCCTGTGCGCCGCCGGCGCCGTCGGTGTCGGCGTTCTCGTCGCGCTCACCCTGGTCCCCGCCCTGCTCGGGATGTGGCCGAACGCCGTTCTGTCCCGCAAGGACCGCAAGGACCGCAAGGACCGCGACCGCATGCGGGGAACGTCGGCGCAGCACCATGCGGCGGGGCCGGACAACGGCGGCACACGCTGGGCCCGGTTCGTCATGCGCCGGCCCCTGGCCGTCCTGCTGGTGGGCGTCGCCGGCCTGGGGGCCCTGGCCCTGCCGGCCACCCAGCTGGAGATGGGCATGCCGGGCGACGAGGCGAAGTCCACGTCGACGACGGAACGACGCGCCTACGACGCGCTGGCCGACGGCTTCGGCGCGGGCTTCAACGGCCCCCTGACGATCGTCGCGGACGTCAAGGACGTCACCGACCCGAAGGCGGCCGCCACCACGATCGCCGAGAAGATCGCCGGTACCGAGGGCGTCGTGTCCGTCGGGCCGCCGCAGTTCAACGAGGCCGGTGACACCGCGCTGTTCTCCGCGGTCCCCGCCGGCGGACCCAGCGACGAGGCCACCAAGGAGGTCGTGCAGACCATCCGGGCCGAGCGCTCGGACCTGGAGGCACAGACCGGGGCGACTTTCGAGGTCACCGGCAGTACCGCGATGAACATCGACATCTCCCAGGCGCTGCAGGACGCCCTGGTGCCCTACCTCGCCGTCGTCGTGCTGCTGTCCCTGCTCCTGCTGCTGGTGGTCTTCCGTTCCGTCCTGGTGCCCGTCAAGGCCGCCGTGGGCTTCCTGCTCTCGGTGCTCGCCTCGCTCGGCGCGGTCGTCGCGGTCTTCCAGTGGGGCTGGGGGGCCGAGCTGCTGGGCGTGGAGCAGACCGGCCCGGTCATGAGCCTCATGCCGATCTTCCTGGTGGGCATCGTCTTCGGCCTGGCCATGGACTACGAGGTGTTCCTCGTCGCCCGTATGCGTGAGGCGTACGTGCGCGGCGAGCGCCCCGCGCAGGCGGTCGTCACCGGTTTCCGGCACAGTGCCCGCGTGGTCGTGGCCGCGGCAGTGATCATGATCGCCGTCTTCTCCGGCTTCGTGGCGTCCGGCGAGTCGATGATCAAGACGATCGGTTTCGGCCTCGCCGTCGCCGTCCTCTTCGACGCCTTCGTGGTCCGGATGGCGATCGTGCCCGCCGTCCTCTCCCTGCTCGGGGACAAGGCCTGGTGGCTGCCCCGCCGGCTCGACAAGGTGCTGCCGCACGTCGACGTCGAGGGCGAGGGCCTGACGTCGCGAAGGGCTGCCGCCGCCCCGGCGGACACCGAGACGCGACCGCAGGAACCGGCCCGCACCTGACGGAGTCACCTCCAGCGTGCCGCGATGCTGTGTGTGACGGCATCGCGGCGCGTCTGTCACCCTGTATCTGCTGGTCCCGGCGCGGAGTAGGACGATGAGTGCACGATGGCATGGCCGAGCGGCCGGACACCCCCGCGCGGTCGACGCCCTGAAGATCGGGGGCATCCTCGTCCTCACGGCCGGCGGCGCCTACCTCTCCTACGTGGTGATGGACGACCCCGCGTCCCTGTGGCCCGGCGTACTGCTGCCCCTCCTCGCCTGCGCCGCCCTGCTGCGCCGCCGCGATCATCCGGTCCTCGTGCTGGCGGTGACGACGCTGTGCACCATGGCCGAGAGCTTCCTGGGCTTCCTCCTCACGCCCCTGCTGATGGGGCCGATGCTGGCCGCGCAGTACGCCCTGAGCAAGCGCCCGAACCGCAGGAAGACCTGGTACAGCGCGTGCGCCGCCACGGCGGGGATCGTCGTCACCGGCCTCCTCGTCACCGACTCCCCGCACGAGTGGATCTTCGGGCTGGTCAACCCGGCGGCCTGGGTCCTCATGGTCGCGTCCTTCGGCAGTTACGTGCGGGTCCGCCGTGAGTACGCCGTCGCCCGCGCCGAGCACCTGGTCCGGGAGCGCGACGAGGAGGCCCGGCGCCGGGTGATCCAGGAACGCATGCGCATCGCCCGCGAACTCCACGACGTCGTCGCCCACCACCTGGCCCTGGCCAACGCACAGGCCGGCACCGCGGCGCACCTGGCCGGCAACCGTCCCGAGCAGGCCGTGGAGATCATCGAGAGGCTGCCGGAGACCACCGCCGCGGCTCTGCGCGAGCTCAAGGCCACCGTGGAGCTGCTGCGTCAGGACACCGATGCGGGCGAGCTGGCTCCGGCACCGGGGCTGGACCAGTTGCCGGACCTCGTCGAGGCCTGCGCGGCAGCGGGTCTGGACGTCACCGTCGTCACCGAGGGACGTCCCCGGCGGCTGACGCCCGGCCTGAACCTCACCGCCTACCGGATCGTCCAGGAATCGCTCACCAACGTCACCAAGCACGCGGCCAGCCGCACCGCCCGGGTCCGTCTCGCCTACACCCCGCACGACCTCACCCTGGTCATCACCAACGAAGCCGCCGCACGAGTCGCGGCCGGTGCCGGTACCGGCGGCGGCTTCGGACTGCTCGGCATGCGCGAACGCGCCTTGTCGGCAGGCGGCACCTTCCACGCCGGTCCGCGCGCGGAGGGCGGCTTCGAGGTCGCCTGTTCCCTTCCGCTGCCAGGCCCCGACGAAAGCGCCACCCCATGACCATTCGCGTCCTGCTCGCCGACGACCAGACCCTGCTCCGGGCCACCTTCCGCATCCTCATCGACTCCGACCCGGACATGGAGGTCGTCGCGGAGGCCGCCGACGGACAGGAGGCGATCGCCCTCGCGTCCGAGCACCGGCCCGACGTCATCCTCATGGACATCCGGATGCCGGGCACGGACGGACTGGCGGCCACGGCCGGCATCTGTGCCCGGCCCGAGCTGTCGGACGTGCGCGTCCTGATCCTCACCACCTTCGAGAACGACGAGAACGTGGCGAAGGCCCTGCGGTCCGGAGCGAGCGGCTTCCTCGGCAAGGACGTCGGCCCCGACGTGCTGCTGGCCGGCATCCGCACCGTGGCGGCGGGGGACGCACTGCTCTCCCCCTCGGCCACGCGTGCTCTCATCACCCGCTTCCTGGCCACCCCCGACGACGACAGGCCGCTCACCCGGCCGGAACGCCTCGCCCTGCTCACCGACCGCGAACGCGAGGTCATGGCGCTGGCCGCGCTCGGCAGGTCCAACCACGAGATCGCCGACCACCTCGTGGTGAGTCCGCTCACCGTGCGCAGCCACATCTCCCGCTCGATGACCAAGCTAGGCGCCCGCGACCGCGCGCAACTCGTCGTCATCGCCTACCAGAGCGGCCTCGTCCGCGCCCAACCGGACGGCTGAGCCGGAGCCGAGCACCGGCATTTCCGCCGTGGGCCGGCGGTGCGCCGAGCGACCGGTCAGGCCGTCGCCGGCTCGCCCTTGCGGGTCACGGGGCGGTCCAGGTGGAGGACCACGGTCGAACAGAAGCGATGGACGGCGTCGTCAACGCTGCGAATGAAGCCGGACTCGGCGTTGCCTCGGCTGCTGCCCATGCTCTTGAGCAGGGAAAGCCGGAAGCCGGTGATCTGCGCGCCGCCCTTGGGAATCAGATCCCCGGGCTCGGGGCGCAAACGCTCCAGTGTCCCTCGCGGGCCCCCCGTCTCCGTATCGGTCAGCGTCTCGATGTGCAGGTCGGCCGGGGCGTCGGCCAGCTTCCGGATGAGTCGCTTGACCCAGGTCAGGGGGTAGCCCTCGGCCGGTGCCGGGATCTCGATGGAGGTGCGCAGCTTGCCGGTGCGCAGATCGGCGCCGAGGGTCAGGACACCGGGGGTGCCGTCGATACGCAGCTCTGCCTGGAGGCGACCCTCCAGGCAGAGCTGGTCGGCCATGAGCGCACGGCGCCGGCCGGGATCGGATCCTCGCTTGGCACGTCGCACGGGAAGGACCTTCTGGCCCAGTTCACCGCCGAGGCCCAGACAGACCTGCCGGATGAGCCGTTCCCAGCTCTCGACCACTTCCAGAGCACGGGCGTCACCCCGGCACAGGGTCTCGTCGTCGATGCCGTTACGGACCGGGACCCAGGCGGCACCCATGTTCTGGAAGCCATGACAGCCGGAGTTGTCATGCTGGAGGTAGTGCAACAGCTCCTGCAGCAGCCAGGCGTGGGCACTGTTGCCGACACCTTCGTGCCGGATGAGCATCTGGGCCTGATGGGCGACCTCCGCCCAGGACAGGTGCCACAGGGCGACTTTGTGCTTGCGTCGCTTGTCGATCCTGACGTCGACGAGAGGGCTGCCTTCGAGAACCACGTCGTTGGACAGAGTGATGACGGCCTCGTAACCGCGCCGGGCGGCGATGTCCATGTACGCCTGAACCTGCTCGGATTTCAGAGGGTTGCCGTTGGTTTTCGTCTCGACCAGCGCTGTCCAGAGCTTGCCGGCCCGCTCGACCCGGATGACGCCGTCGGGCCGTCGAGGGGAGTCGCCGTGCGGGAGCGCGACTTCGGTGAAGGTCTCCATGCGACCGGCCGGCGCGCCGAAGGCGGCGGTGAGACGGCGGCCGAACTCGGGAACCTGGGACATCACCGACAGCAGAACGGACGTGGCACGCATCTCCCGGTCACGGTCGCTCTTGACCGCGGACACGGGAAACAGCCGTGCCTCGTTCCAGGAGTCGCTCTCCGCCAGGGTCTTCTTGCCCTTCCTGGGCAACGTGACCTTCTTCTTGGCGGTACGGGGCCGACGCGCCCGGGCAGCCGGTGCCGGCGGTCCGCCGGAGTCCCGCTGCGCGGGGATCGCTGCCAGCACGGTTTGGCCGGGCGCCTCGTCAGCCGGCGCCGGCGTTTCGGCCGACCGGTCCGGCTCACGCTCAGCGCATGCGTCGGCGGTCGGTGTTTCGAAGGCGGCCGCGAGCTGAGCGTCTTCGCCGTCACCGAGGCCCTCGCCGCTTCCCTGTGCGGGAGCGTCGTCGTCGATGTCCACGCCGAAGTCCGTGGCGAGAGCGGCCAGTCCCGTGTCGTAGCCCTGGCCGACCGCCCGGAACTTCCAGTCCTCCTGGCGCCGGTAGAGCTCACCGAAGATGAAGGCGCTCACCGAACCGGGGTCGTCGATGGCGAAGCGGAGCAGGTCCTCTCCCGCCGCGTCGGCCAGTTTGACCCGCAGCCCGTCGAGTTCGTCGAAGCGGGCTTCCCCGTACCGGCTCGCGGCGACCACGATGCGTTCGACGCCGGGCTGGACGGCGGTCAGGTCGAAGACGATACGGTCCTCGCTGCCCTCCCCCGTCGGCTTCTTCCCTAGGAGTTCGACGCTCCCGTCGGCGGCCACCGGGTTGTTGTAGAAGTAGAAGTCGCCATCGGTACGGACGCGTCCGCTCTCCCCCAGCAGCAGCACGGATACGTCCGCGTCGCCCTCACCTGACTGGCTCGCCCACTCGAGACTCACCAGCACGGAACCGGTGTTCTCACTCAGGGAAGCCAACGCGACGTTGGCACCCTTGACCATTTCATGCATGGATTCCCCCCACATGTGCTACGCGGTGATGTCAGGATTCGCCGGCAGACCTCGCGCGTCAGTTGAGCGACATGCTCCTGCTGGCGCGCCATTCAGGTGCCTCCGCGGTGTCGGAGAACTCCAGGAGATGTTGACCGGCGAGGCGTTGAAGCGCGGCACGCACTTCAACGGGAGTGGTGTAGAAGAACTCACGCCGTGTGTTGACACGATTGACGCGGCGGTCCTCGAACTCCTGGTGCAAACGCCTCTCCAGGCCCACGGCGTCCTCGCTGAAGAACAACGCGTGGACATCGAAGCGGAACGGCACCGACGCGTCGCCCAGTTCGTTGACCCGGTCCATGGGGTCCAGCCGCCGGGTCAGCCCGATCTTGACCATGCGCTCGCCGAAGGCTCCGATGTCGGAGATGACGTACACATAGCCGGCGCGGATGTTGGCTTCCCGGGCGTCCACCGCCCGCAGGTCGTCATCGAGCTGCCGCAACCTGCCCTCCAACTCGGCGATTCCGGCCGGATCACCGGTGCCGGCTCGCAGCCGCCGCAACGCGCTCTCGTAGTGTCCGCGCTCCTTCTCCAACCGTTGCCGCTCCCGTTCGATCTCCCGTTGCAGCCGCTCCTCCTCGCGCTGGCGGGCCCGCAGCTCCCGCTGTTCCTCCTTCTCGGCCTCCTTGCGTGCCAGATGGTCCGCGGTGAGTTCCAGTTCCTGGACGCGCAGCCGGTGGTACTCGTCACTGATGCGGATGTGCATCGTGGCGCCGAGTCGCGCGATCGTCTCGCGGGTCTTGCCCAGGCGGTCGATCAGCGAGGACAGCCGGTGCGGTTTCATGCCGCGCACCGCGTTGTCGGCCTCGGCGTTGTACGCCCGGAGCATCAGCTTGGAGAAGTCCCGCACCATCTTGCGGCCCTGCGCGAGGGAACCGTTCACGGTCCAGTCCTGCGCTGCCGGCACGGCGCCGTTGTCACGGACCAACTGCTTGTACCGGGCTTTCAACCGCTCCAGCTGACCGGCGTACGCCACCGCGTCGGCAAACGGGTGCCGGTACTCGTAGACACCGGCCTCCTGCAGCATCCGCACCTCGTCGATGACCACCAGGTCCGCTTGCGCCGCGGCCACCTGCCGCCGGGCCTGCTCCGCCTGCTGGGCCAGCACCTGCGCCTGTCCGCGCACGTCGGCCAACGACTGCGCGGCCCGCTCCGCCGCGTGCTCCACCTTCGCGTCCAGCAGCCCGTCGATCCGCTGCAGCTCCGCCAGCTTCTCGACGTGGGCCTGCCGCAACCGCTCCTGCTCCACGGCGATCGCCGCGCTGTCGGCACCGATCACCCTGCTCAGCTGAGCCGTCAGCTGGTCCACCTGCGCCCGCAGCACCCGCGCCTGCTCCTGACTGTGCGCGAGCTCCCCCGCCAACCGCTCGGCCTCCGCCTCGGCCTGCTTGCGCCGTCGCCCGAACAGGCCGGCGGGAGCGGCACCCGTGGCCCCGCTGCGCGGCACCGGTGCGGCGGGCGGCGCCGACGCCTGCTCCGGCACCCACAACTGCCACCCCGGAGGCACGGGCCAGGACGGGTCAGGCTGCCAGCCGGGCGGCGGGACCCACCCCGGTGCGGGGGTCGGCCAGCCTGGCGGAGGGTTGAAGCGGTACGTCATGCGGGTCTGCCCCCCAGGTGCCGCGGCACTCGAGAAACGCCCTGTCATGGTGGGCTCCCCGAGGCCAGTGCTACGTGTGAGGAGTACGACTTCCCTACGGTCGGGGTGGTTGTACGGACCGGCCGCTTTCACACCATCGGGTCATCTCTACGGGAAGCCCAGCGTGCCCCCGCGTGAGAGGTATATAGGAGAGCGCCGTAACCCACCCGTCGACCGGGCGACGCGACCTCAGGCGAAGGCACAGCCCGGGACGCCGGCCGAGGGGGCCGGCCAGCCGAGACGAGGAAGACCGCTGCCAGGCCGCTGGACACCGACGACGACTCGAGGGCGCGGATCGAGCCGCTGCTGCCGGTCGTCCCGCGTAGGCCGCGGCGTCCAGGTCATGACGTAGGGATGTTCGCAGGGTGCTCTGCGGATCCCGTTCGTGCTGCACACCGGGAACCGCTGGGAGTTTCCGCCCCAGGAGCCGGGCTGCGGCTCGGGGATGACCTGCTGACGGCGACTGCGCACCGCACTGCGTGGAACGCAAGGGCGAGCGATCGCCCCAGGGGTGGCCTGCTCGATGCCACAGAACGCATTCGAAGCAGTCGGGCCTGCGCAGCCTCACCTCCGGGACCTCAGCACGTCGACCTCACAGCCCGGCGCGAACGGGTCGAAGCCGTGCTCGAACGACGCGCTCCGCCTGGCCGGCCGCGCGGGCGTGCTGTCACAGACCCAGGTCCGGTCCGGTCGTAGACGGTGACTGTCCGGCGTGCGGGTGCCGTCCCGTGGCGCCGGCCCGACCTTGAGATCAGGACGCCATGAGTCAGTCACCGTACGCATCCAGCGCCTGGTACCGGCCGATGCACGCCCGCCATGCCGGTGAGGAGCATCGCACCGCCAGTGCTCTGGAGTTGTTCTTCGACCTCTGCTTCGTCGTCGCCGTCGCCCAGGCATCGGCGGCGTTCGAGCACGAGGTCACGGCGGGCCGTCTGGGACACGGTCTGCTCGGTTACGCGCTCGTCTTCTTCGCGATCTGGTGGGCCTGGATGAACTTCACCTGGTTCGCCTCCGCCTACGACACCGACGACGCCCCCTACCGCCTGCTCACCCTGGTGCAGATCGGCGGGGCCCTGCTGATGGCCTCGGGCGCCGCCGAGGCCCTGGAGCACGGTGACTTCACGGTCATCACGTGGGGTTATGTCGTGATGCGGCTGGCCATGGTCAGCCAGTGGCTGCGGGCCGCGTACACGGACCAGGAGCGGCGGCGGTCCGCGCTGCGGTACGCCCTGGGCATCCTGGTCCTGCAACTGGGCTGGCTGCTGCGGCTGGTCCTTCCGCATGACGGCGGGGTCGCCTCGTTCGCCGTTCTCGCGGCCGGGGAACTCGCGGTGCCGGTCTGGGCCGAACGGGCCGAGGGGACCACGTGGCACCCGCATCACATAGCCGAGCGGTACGGGCTGTTCACCTTGATCGTGCTCGGCGAGTCCGTCATGGCCACCGCTGTCGCCGTCACCACCGCCCTGCACAGCCACCGGGCGTCCGGCTCGGTCCTGACCGTCGCGGTGGGCGGGATGACGACCGTCTTCGCGCTGTGGTGGCTGTACTTCGCCCAGGACGCGCCGCGCCGCCTGCGGACCCAGCGCACGGCGATGCTGTGGGGCTACGGGCACTACCTCGTGTTCGCCGCCGCGGCCGCGGTCGGAACGGCGCTCGCCGTCAACGCCGCCCACGCCACCGGCTCCCGTGCCCTCACCGACCACCAGGCCGCGGCCACGTACACGGTGCCCGTCGCGCTCTTCATCATCTGCGTGTGGCTGCTGCACCGGAAGGGAACGCATCCGTCCGCCGCGTCCGGCCTCCTTCCTCCCGTCGCGGCCCTCGCCGTCCTCGCCACGACGTTCACACCCTTCGCAGTGCTGTGCACCGGTGTCACCACGTCGCTGCTGATCGTCACGTCGCTGCTGGTGGCACGGCGCGCGGCGGTCAGGGACACCTGAGCGCCGCGCGCCGGGGCATCAGACCCGGTTCTCGGGCGCGACATACTCGAAGGTCGGCCCGGCTGCCAGGCCGTCGTCGTCCTGGAGGGCCATCAGGGCCTGTGCCTGCGCCTTGAGCGCGTACATCGTGCCGACCGACATGCCCAGCATCGCCGGGTTGCCGTTGAACGCCTGCTCCAGCATATGGAGCGTCTTGCAGTACGTCTGGTCGAACGCTTCCTGCGCGGTACGGATGGCACTGCCCTCGGGGTGGTCCGCCAGCCGCTGGTCGGGGCGTGCCGGGCGGATGCCGGCCGGGTCCACGGTCACCTTCTCGCCGGTCGGGCCGGTCGCGGAGGTGTCGCCGGGTTGGTAGCGCCGGCCCAGCGCGAGTTCCTGGAACCGGTAGTAGTGGGAGACCGCCTTGGTTCCCGGGTGGAACAGGTCCTGGTCGCCGCCCCAGACGTCGGCGCGGGCCGCGCCCTCGCCCTGTTCGACGATCTCCTCCAGAGCGACGAGGGCCGTGCGGAGGTCGGTGACCGTCGAGGACGGGCCGACCGCCGACCGCGTTGAGCAGGTTGGCGGCCAGCGCGAGGTGGATCATCTCCTCGACGAACACACCGCCGATCAACTGCGCGGCGTCCGCGTTGCGTTCGGCGTCGAGGGAGTACAGGGCCGTCAGGTACGGCGGCAGTACGGAGTGTTCCAGTTCGATGGCCCACTGCAGGTGTCTGCGCAGGTCCTCCAGCGTCGCGATGCCGGTCGCCGTGGCGGTGCCGGGGGTGGCGTCGGGGGTGCCGGGCTGGTTCTCGGGCATGGGGGCTCACTTCGGTGGTGTTGTCGGCGCGGGGTCACTTCTCTGACAGGCGGCAGCGGAGAGCTGTGACACCCCTTTCACAGTGTTCGGCGTGTCCGTGTGCGCACATCGAACACTGTGCCGGGTGAGATAGTGTTACTTCGCTCGTCCCGTCTCCAGATGTCTTCCGTGAAAGGTGTTTCTCATGGCTGAGTTGTTCTACGACGCCGACGCCGATCTGTCCGTCATCCAGGGCCGCAAGGTCGCGGTCATCGGCTACGGCAGCCAGGGCCATGCCCACGCGCTGTCGCTGCGCGACTCCGGTGTCGATGTGCGGGTCGGTCTGCACGAAGGGTCCGCGTCCAAGGCGAAGGCCGAGGAGCAGGGCCTGCGGGTGGTGCCGGTGGCCGAGGCCGCCGCCGAGGCCGACGTCATCATGATCCTGATCCCGGACCCGTTGCAGGGCGAGGTCTACGAGAAGCACATCAAGGACAACCTGAAGGACGGCGACGCGCTGTTCTTCGGGCACGGCCTGAACATCCGCTACGGCTTCATCAAGCCCCCAGCCGGCGTGGATGTCTGCATGGTCGCGCCCAAGGGCCCGGGCCACCTGGTGCGCCGTCAGTACGAGGAGGGGCGCGGTGTGCCCTGTCTGGTGGCCGTGGAGCAGGACACCACCGGCGGCGCCCTGGCGCTGGCGCTGTCCTACGCCAAGGGCATCGGCGGCACCCGGGCCGGCGTCATCAGGACCACCTTCACCGAGGAGACCGAGACCGACCTCTTCGGTGAGCAGGCCGTTCTGGCCGGTGGTGTCTCCGCGCTGGTCAAGGCGGGCTTCGAAATCCTGACCGAGGCCGGTTACCAGCCGGAGATCGCCTACTTCGAGTGCCTGCACGAGCTGAAGCTGATCGTGGACCTGATGTACGAGGGCGGCCTGGGGAAGATGCGCTGGTCGATCTCCGAGACCGCCGAGTGGGGCGACTACGTCACCGGCCCGCGGATCATCACCGACGCCACCAAGGCGGAGATGCGCAAGGTCCTCGCCGAGATCCAGGACGGCACGTTCGCCAAGAACTGGATGGACGAGTACCACGGGGGTCTGAAGAAGTACCACGAGTACAAGAAGCAGGACTCCGAGCTGCTGCTGGAGACCACCGGCAAGGAGCTGCGCAAGCTGATGAGCTGGGTGGACGAGGAGGCGTGAGCCGTCGTCACCTGGGCCGGGCGCCCTTCTCCTCGCTGGGGAGGACGCTCAGCCCATCTCCTCCAGGGTCTTGCCGTTCGTCTCCCTGACGAACTTCAGGACGAACGGGATGGAGAGCGCGGCGAAGATCGTGTAGATCACGTAGGTACCGGAGAGGTTCCACTCGGCCAGCGACGGGAAGCTCGCGGTGATCGCCCAGTTGGCGATCCACTGTGCGGCGGCGGCGACACCGAGGGCGGCGGCGCGCAGCCGGTTGGGGAACATCTCGCCGAGCATGACCCAGACGATGACGCCCCAGGACAGGGCGAAGAAGAGCACGAACACGTGCGCGGCGATCAGGGCGACCCAGCCCTGGGTGGCGGGGAGCTTGCCGTCGACGAGGTGGGCGGAGAGCGCCCAGGCCTCCAGCGCCAGGCCGATGACCATGCCGACCGAGCCGATGATGGCGAGCGGCTTGCGGCCGACGCGGTCCACGAAGATCATCGCGATCACGGTGCCGACGATGTTGATGATCGACGTCGTGAACGAGTAGAAGAAGGAGTCGGTGGGGTCGACGCCGACCGACTGCCACAGCGGGCCCGGTGCACCGGGCCGCGCAGTTCTCTGCAGGGGTGCAGCCCGGCCGGGCGGGGACCGGCGACCGGGCGGGGACCGGCGAACAGGCGGTCCCAGGCGTACGAGCCGATGCCGGTGACACAGCTGAGCATGGCGTCGGGCCCGGCCCGGAAGCCCACCGACCGTTCCGGTGCGGCGAGGTCCGGCAGCAGTTCGCGCACGGTGGCCTCACCGCCGTCGTCGATCGTGCCGACCAGGAAGACGGCCGCGCCGGTCAGGGCGGCCAGTACCGGCTGCGGCACCGGTCCCGTGGCGTTCTCGGACACGGATCGTTCCTTTCGGCCGGGTCGGCGCGCGACGGGCTCAGCGCCAGTAGTCGTCGAGTCGTTCGGTACGGGACAGCTCGCGCCGCTCCCCGGGGGTCAACGGGCGCGGGGCGGCGGCGGCTTCGACGGCCCGGACGGCGCTGTCGCTCAGTACGCCTTGGGTGTGCAGTTCCTTCAGGAGCTGGGCCAGCGCCTCGGTGTGCGCCATCACCCGCTCCACGGCCCGGTCCAGGCGCGGCTGCCCGGCCAGGGCGGTCTCCTGGGGCGCGGCCGGCGGCCGGTCCTCGCCGGCCACGAGTTCCAGGTGGTGACGCCGGATCCCCTCCCCCGTCCGCTGCCACACACAGCGTCCGAAGCGCATGCGCACGGGAGTGTCGCTGATGCCCCGGCGGGTCACCTCGTACCAGGCGCCGGGGGTGCTGAGGAGCCGCTCCAGACGTTCGTCGTCAGCGCCGGTGACGTCGGCGACGGCCGTCACCGTCAGGACGTCCTCGTCGGCCCGCTCCCGGTACTTGGCCGGGACGAGGCGCAGTCCCTCGATCTCCAGGGCCGTGGGGTGCAGGACCTCGATCTCCTGGATCTCGATCCGGTAGACGTAGATCTCGGGCCGGCGGCCCTGCGAGGCGGCGGTCCAGCCCTCCGCGACGAGCCACGCCGCGTCGGTCCCGCGCAGCGGGTCTCCGTCGGCCGCGGCGGCCGCCCGGAGTTCGGCGTCGAGTTCCTGGTGCCGTTCGTCCGGCACGTGCAGCCGCAGGGCGTACCGGCGCAGGGGCCGGCCGCTGTGCGGGGAGGTGGCGGAGGGCAGTTCGGCAGCCGTGATCTCGCGGAGCGCGCCGAGCAGGGTGAGGTTCAAGGTCGTCATCAGCGGCTTACTCCCGTGCCGTGCGTGGTGTCGGTGTCGTGTAGGTGTGGTGGCGGTGGCGTACGTGATCGTGGTCAGGACCTGGTGTCGGGGGCGGGGCGGCCGGTGAGCCATTCCCGGTAGGTGGTCCGCGCGATGCGGGCGCCGGTGCCCGGCAGCAGGTCCAGGGGGCGCAGCCGGGCGCCGTAGAAGGGGCTGTGCGGGTCCGTGCGGACCCGGCGGTACTCCGTCTCCGCCCTGAGGGCGGTGCGTACGAACGCGTCCAGCCCGAACTGCTCGGGACCGGCGATCTCGAGAACGCCGTTCAGGGGGCGGGACACCGCGGTGTGCGCGAGCAGGGTGGCGACGTCCGTCAGGGAGACCGGGCGTACTTCGGCCGGCGGCACCCATACGATCCAGTCCTCGGTGCCCGCGTCCGCGATGTCCTCGGCCGCCTCGTAGGTCTGGGTGGCGCGCAGGACGGAGTAAGACGTCCCGGACCGCTGGAGCAGGGCTTCGCGGGCCTTGAGGGCCGGGAAGACGCCGCCGGTGATCCGGTCCGCGCCGACGGCGGAGAGGCAGACGTGGTGCCGGACGCCGGCGGCGGTCCCGGCCCTGAGCAGTTCCCCAGTGGCGCGCAGCCAGGACAGCGTGTGCCGCGGGGCGGGCGCGGGCGCCAGGTGGACCATCACCGCGCAGCCGTCCAGGGTCTCGGCCATCTCGTCGGAGGTGCGGGCGGTGGTGGGGG
>NZ_JAGGOO010000086.1 GCF_018614415.1 Streptomyces sp. ISL-12 | reverse complement strand
GGTGTGGCCGGGTCGGTACCGAGGTTCGTCCCTGAGGGTGCGGCCGGGCTGGCGGGGTCTGTACCCGAGCGTGCGGCCGGGCCCGTACTACCGGGGCCCTGGCCGTTGCCGTGCCGGGGGGTCCGGTGGTGGGTGGGTTCCGGTCGGTGGGTGCCGGGCCGGGCCGGTCGTGCGGTCACCTGGCGTCCTCCAGCAGCGGCGTCTGCACCTGGACGCTCTTGCGGCGGGCGATGCGCAGCGCGCGCCCCGGTATCAGCTCGCGGCCCTTGACGCTGCCGAACAGGAAGCCCTCGCTCGGCGGGCAGGACATCAGCAGCGCGGGCGTGTTCAGTTCCTGCAGCTTGCGCAGCATCGGCTCGCCCAGCCCGCGGCCCGCGCCGGCCGACGAGCGGGCCGCCACGATGTGCAGCCCGACCTCCCAGCCCAGCGCGAGCTGGTCGAGCAGCGGAGCGAACGGCTGCGTCATCGGACCGGAGCCGATCATGTCGTAGTCGTCGATCAGGACGAACAGCCGCGGGCCCGTCCACCAGTCGCAGAGCTTCATGCGCGCCGGGGAGACGTCCTCGCCCGGCAGCCGGCCGCGCACCGCCTGGGCCGCTCCCTCGATCAGTTCCTTGAGGATGTCCGAGGAGACGGCGTGTCCGATGCGGTACTCCTCGGGGACCGACTCCACCAGCTCACGCCGGTAGTCCACCACCATGATCCGGGCCTCGGCCGGGGTGTAGCGGTCGGTGATGCCCTTGGCGACCACCCGCAGCAGGTTGGTCTTGCCGCACTCGTCGTCGCCCACCACGAGCAGGTGCGGAGTGTCGCCGAAGTCGTGCCACACCGGCTCCAGTTCGTTCTCGTCCAGGCCGACGGCGATCCGCAGCGGCCGCTCGGCGGGCGGCGGCGGCAGTTCCGCCAGCGGCAGCTTCGCGGGCAGCATCCGCACCCGCGGCGCCACCGGCCCCGGCCAGCTCTCCGCGATCGAGGCCACGAGCCCCGCCACACCCTCCGCCAGGTCCTCGGCGTCCTCCACGCCGTCGATGCGCGGCAGCGCCGCCAGGTAGTGCAGCTTGTCCGGGGTCAGCCCGCGACCCGGGCTGCGCGGCACCGTCGCCGCCTTGCGGGAGTCGATCTGCGAGTCCATCGCGTCACCCATGCGCAGTTCCAGCCGGGTGCCGATCTGGTCGCGCACCGCCGAGGACAGCTCCACCCAGCGGGCGGTCGCGATCATCAGGTGCACGCCGTAGTTGAGTCCGCGCGCGGCGAGCGCGGCGAAGACGGGCAGGTGCCGGTCGAAGTCCTGCCGGACGGTGGACCAGCCGTCGATGACCAGGAAGACGTCACCGTGCGGCTCGTCGGGGAACTCGCCCGCGGCCCGGCGCCGCCGGTAGGTGGCCATCGAGTCGATGCCCTGCTCGATGAAGAACCGCTCCCGCCGGGTCAGGATCGAGTTGACCTCGGCGACGGTGCGGCCCACCCGTTCGCTGTCGACGCGGGACGCCACCCCGCTCATGTGCGGCAGCCCGGTCAGACCGACGAGCGTGCCACCGCCGAAGTCCAGGCAGTAGAACTGCACCTCGCGCGGTGTGTGGGTGAGCGCCAGGGCGGTGATGACCGTCCTGAGCAGCGTGCTCTTGCCACTCTGTGGTCCACCGCCGACGGCCAGGTGCCCACCGGCGCCCGACAAGTCCACGGTGAGCAGGTCGCGCAACTGGTCGAACGGCCGGTCCACGATGCCCACCGGCACCGTCAGCTTTCCGCGCAGCGGCCAGTCGGTCGTCGTCAGACCGTGCCGCGCGTCGGGAGCCACCGGCGGCAGGATCTGGTCCAGGGTCGGCGGCGTGTCGAGCGGCGGCAGCCAGACCTGGTGGGCGGGCGGACCGGAGGTCCGCAGCCGGTCCAGCGCCACCGACAGCAGCGTGTCACCGTCGTCGGTGTCCGCGACCGCCGCGGTGTCCTCGCCGTCCTCCGCCGGACCACCGTCCGCCGGAGCCCGCGGTACCACCCAGTCGGCCGTCCACGGCACCACCTGCCGGGCCACCTGCGCCAGCACCGCCGGATCGCGGTGCCGCTGCCGGTACGGGCCCGAGACGTACGCCGCTTGGAACCGGGTCAGCGCGTCCACCCCGCTCTTCAGGAAGCCGCTGCCCGGCTGCGAGGGCAGCTCGTAGGCGTCCGGCACCCCCAGCACGCCGCGGCTCTCCATCGCGGAGAACGTGCGCAGCCCGATCCGGTACGACAGATGCCCTTCGAGCTGGTGCATCCGCCCCTCGTCCAGCCGCTGGGACGCCAGCAGCAGATGCACCCCGAGGCTGCGTCCGAGCCGGCCGATCATCACGAACAGCTCCATGAAGTCGCGGTGCGCGGCCAGCAGCTCACTGAACTCGTCCACGACGACGAACAGACTCGGCAGCGGCTGCAACGGCAGACCCGACTGCCGCGCCTTCTCGTACTCCAGGGCGGACGTGTAGTTGCCCGCCGCGCGCAGCAGCTCCTGCCGCCGCATCAGCTCACCGTGCAGAGCGTCCTGCATACGGGCGACCAGGGACACCTCGTCGGCCAGGTTGGTGATCACCGCCGAGGTGTGCGGGAGTTCGTCCAGACCCAGGAAGGTGGCCCCGCCCTTGAAGTCCACCAGGACGAAGTTGAGGGTCTCCGAGGAGTTGGTCAGCGCCAGCCCCAGCACCAGCGTCCGCAGCAGCTCGCTCTTGCCGGAACCGGTCGCCCCGATGAGCATGCCGTGCGGCCCCGTACCGCCCTGCGCCGACTCCTTGATGTCCAGCTCCAGCGGCCTGCCGTCATGGCTGACCGCGATCGGTACCCGCAGCCGCGCGCTGCCGGTGTGCAGCTCCCACAGGTCGGCGGGCTCGTGCCGGTACAGGTCCGGGATGTTCAGCAGCGCGGTCAGTTCCACATCCGTGGAGAACGGCTTGGTGTCGTCCCCGCCCACGCTCATCCGGTACGGCGCCAGCAGCCGGGCCAGCGCCGTCACCCCGGCCGGGCCCATCCGGTCCGGGCGGCCCAGCGGCGCCGTCTGCTCCTTGCGGTCCCGGTCCGTACGGACCAGCGAGACCACGCCGTCGGCCACTTCCAGCCGCAGCGTGGTCCGGCCCGGCTTCCAGGCGAGCGCCCCCGACAGGTCCAGCACCACGGCGTTGCGGTACCCGTGCCCGTCGAAGCGGTGGCCGCTCGGCACGGTGGCCCCGTCCAGGACGATCACCATGTAGGGCTCCTCCCGGCCGGGCACCGCGTCCGGGTCGGCCGCGGGACGCTCCTGGAACTCCGGGCCCAGCAGGTTCTCCAGCTCACCGAAGGCCGAGGTGACCAGCCGGGCCGGGCCGGCCCCGTCCTGCTCGTTGCGGTGCAGACTGTGCGGCAGCCACTTGACCCACTCCCACTCGGCCCGCCGCTCGTCCGGCACACACAGCGCGATCCACAGGTCGTCGGGGGAGTGGAAGACCGCCAGCTGGGCCAGCAACGCCCGTACCAGGCCCCGGATCTCCTCCTCGTCACCGCGCAGCAGCACCTTCGACCAGGCCCGCAGATAGATCGCCACCGGCTGGTCGCGCACCGTGGAGTAGGCCCGGGTGAAGCTGCGCAGCGCGTGCGCGGACTGCGGCTCCAGATCCTCGACGGGCTTCGTCGCCAGCGGGGTCAGCCGCAGCGCGACACGCTGGTCACCCACCCCCATGCGCACCTCGGCGAAGTCCTCGTCGGCCGCCCGGCGCTCCCACAGCCTGGTGGTGCGCACGAAGGACGACAGCGTGCCGGGCTCCGGATGCCGCCAGGCCAGCGCGCGCTGCTGCTCGCCGATCGAGGCCCGCACCTTGCGGCGGGTCTGGGCCAGGTAACGCAGGTAGTCGCGGCGCTCACCCTTGGTCCGCTGCTTGCGCTCGGCGTTGCGGCGCATCACCTGACCCACCATCATCGCCGCCGACCCCAGCACCATCATGCCGAGCGCGACATACATGAACCCGCCGCTCGCACCGCTCATCCCCGGGCGCATGAACATCAGCATCATCGACACCGACATCAGAGCCATCGGCAGATACGTCCACACTGCGGAACTGTCCGGCACGACCTCCGGAAGGGTCGGCGGCTCCTGAAGACTCAGTTCTCCGGACGGCAGTTCCGGGCCACGACGGCGGGCCGGCCTCCGGAACAGGATCACGCTCAAGGAAAGGCCTCCTCAAAGAAGTGCGGGGAAATACGAGAAAGGGGTGCTCGACATTGCGGAAGGGTGAAAAGAGACAGTGCGAAAGGTGGCCGGGGAAGGCGGACCGCTAGCGCGCTTGCGTATTCCTGCGTGGTGGCGTAGAAATCACGGCACACGCGCCCCGCTCACAATTTCCCGCTGCTTTCGGCAGCCTGGCCGGCGCGCCCGATTCAGCTTCCGTCAACCCGCACCGGGTCTCAGAGAGCGTGACCACTCATGACAGATACTCAGGCGGCCTCGCTGTGCCGCCTCACCGTACGTGCTCCGGCCAGGACCGTTGACCTGGCGGTGCCCTCCGACGTCCCCGTCGCCGATCTGTTGCCCACTGTGATCGGCTACGGAGGAGAGGACCTGGCGGAGTCCGGCCTGGAGCACGGTGGTTGGGTACTGCAACGCCTCGGCGGCCCACCGCTCGACCCCGAGAGTACCTTGGACTCACTCGGCCTGCGCGACGGCGAGTCGCTTTACCTGCGACCGCACACCGAGGCGCTGCCCGAGGTCCACCTCGACGACCTCGTCGACGGCATCGCCACCAGCATGCGCCGCCGCCCTCACGGCTGGTCCGCCGAGGCGAGCCGGCGGCTGCTGCACGGCCTGGCCGCCACCGTCCTCGTCGTCGGACTGGTCGTCCTGGCCCTGCCCGGAGCGCCCGGCTGGGCCAGGTCCCTGGCCGCCGCCGTCGCCGGGATGCTGCTCGTCGCGGGCGCCGGCTCCGCCACCCGGGCCGTCGGCGACTCTGGGGCGGGCGCGCTGCTCGGCCTGCTGGCCGGGCCCTACTTCGCCCTGGCCGGATGGCTGCTGCCGGGCGGCGCGCTGGGCGGCGCCGACGGCCACGACGTGCTCGGCTCCCGGCTGCTGGCCGCCTGCGCGGGCGGCGGCGGCGCGGCGGTGCTGGCCCTGGCCGCGGTGGGCATGTACCCGGCGCTCTTCCTGGGCCAGGCCACCCTGGCCGTCGCGGGCGCCCTCGGTGCCGGACTGGTACTGGCGGGTCTCGGCGTCGCCGAGGCTTCCAACGTGGTCGCGGTCGTCCTGGTGCTGTTCGGCGGCTTCGTCCCCTCGCTCTCCTTCCGTCTGGCGGGCATGCGGATGCCGCCGCTGCCGACCAACGTCCAGCAGCTCCAGCAGGGCATCGACCCCTATCCGGCCGCCCAGGTCGAGGAGCGGTCGGCCCTGGCCGACGGCTGGATGACCGCGTTCTACGGCGCGATCGGCATCCTCTGCCTGCCCTGTCTGACGGGTCTGCTGGTCTCCGCCGACCCGGCCGAGATCTGCACCGTCATCGCCCTGTCCCTGCTGCTGCTCCTGCACAGCAGGGGGCTCGGCAACGTCTGGCAGCGCCTGGCGCTGACCGGGGCCGGCGCCTGGGGAGCGGTCCTGCTGGCCTTCGCCGCGGCCCGGGCGGTCGACGCCGGCGACCGGCTCGCCCTGACCGCCGGCCTGCTGGGCCTGGCCGTCGTCGTGGTCGTCGCCTCCTGGACCGTACCCGGCCGCCGGCTGCTGCCCTACTGGGGGCGGGCGGCCGAACTGCTGCACTCCCTCGCCGCCCTCAGCCTGGTCCCGCTGCTGCTCTGGTCGGTGGGGCTCTACGGCTATCTGCGCGGCCTCAACGGCTGACGATCTCGGAGAACGGCGACCATGCACAGCAAACGTGACCAGATACAGGCGCACCTGTTCATCATGGGCAGGCTGGCCTCGGCCATGCTCAGGAGCGACCCCGACGAACCCGAGAGCCCGCTGGGCCGCACCAACCGCAGCGCCGCGATCGGCGTCCTCATCGCCCTGCTGCTCTGCGCCGGCTTCTTCGTCTTCGGACTCGTCAAACCCGGCGGGAACGACACCTGGCGCGCCTCGCGGAACCTGGTGCTCGACGAGCAGACCGGCGCCCGCTACCTCTACCTCGACGGACGGCTGCACCCGGTACGCAACTTCGCCTCCGCCCAGCTGCTCGCCGGCGGTGAGCTGACCGTCAAGTCGGTGCGCACCTCCTCGCTGGGGGACACCCCGCACGGCACACCGCTGGGCATCCCGGACGGCCCCGAACACCTGCCCGCCGCGGCGGACCTGGACACCGGCCCCTGGCTGGTGTGCTCGGCGCTGCGCACCCGCAGCACCGACGTCGTGCAGCCCACCACGGTGCTCGCCATCGCAGCGGACGACGTGGACCGGGTCCAGGGCGGACGCGGTCTCGGAGCGTCGGAAGCGGTCCTGGTCAAGGGCCCCGACCGGGCCCCGTACCTGCTGTGGCGGGGCATGCGGCTGCGCCTCGACGCGGCCGCCCACGCGGCCGGTTCCCTCGGCTACGGCGGCGCCGACCCGCGCCCCGTCTCGGCCGCCTTCCTCGACGCCTTCCCGCAGGGCCCCGACCTGGCCCCGCCCGCGGTTCCCGGACAGGGGGCGCAGGGTCCCTCGCTCGCCGGGCGGGCCAGCCGGATCGGCCAGCTGTTCCGGGTGACCGTCCCCGGCTCCGCGCCGCGGTACCACCTGCTGCTGAAGGAGGGGCTGGTCCCGGTCAGCGACACGGAGGCGGTGCTGCTGATGGGCGATCCGCGGACCCGCTCGAAGGCGTACGCGGGGTCGGACGTCACCGTACGCACCCTGGGGGCCGACGCCCTCAGCGAGCACCTGGCCCCGTCCGCCGCCGCGGTCACCGACGCCGCGCTGCCCGCCAGGCCGCCCCGGCTGGTCCCGGTGCCCGCCGGCGCCGTGGCCTGCGCGGGCGTCGAATCGGCCGACGGCGAACTGGCGGTGGACGTACGGCTGCTGCCGGACACCGCGCTGCCGCAGCCCGTGCAGGACCCGGCGCCGCAGATCCGGCCGGCCTGCGCGGCGGTGGACGCGGTGGCGGTCCGCCCCGGGAAGGGCGCCCTGGTCAACGTGGTGGGAGCCGGCGGCAACGTCCTGGGAGACACCACGTACGCGGTCACCGACGACGGGATCAAGTACCGCGTCACCTCCCAGGACGCGCTGAAGGCACTGGGCTACGACGGCGCCGAACGCGTCGCCGTGCCCGCCCAGTTGCTCTCCATGCTGCCCAGCGGACCGGACCTCTCCCCGGCCGCGGCGTCCAACGGGACGGGGCGGACCAGCCTGCGCTGCCCCGTGAACGGAACGGACAACTGAGGTGAATTCCAGTAGGTGACCCGCCGGGCACCTCAGGGAAACCTCAAACTTTCCCCCGGACTCCTCGTGGTGCCGCCCTGACCCGCGGTGACCGGGGCGGCGGCGAATGTCCCATCCGTCCGAACCCCGGCGCGGTGATGCTCAATAGAGCGGCCCGGAATAGGGATTGCCGCTCTATTGAGCATCAATGAAAGGGGCTAACCACCCCGGTGGAGCGCAGGAGAGTAATTGCCAACGCCAGGAAATTCTGTTTAGCATCTGGTCCCCATGATCCGGTGATCCGACATGCCGGCGCCAACTGTGTTGTCGGCCTGTGGGCCGTAGGCGCCCGTGGCTCGGTGACTCCCACCGAAAGGCATTCTTTCCATGGCCATGCAGCAGTCAGAAGAGCGGGCGACACGCAACGGAATCACGGCACTGGAGACGGCTTCCAGTGCCGTTCTCCGGTGCCAGGAGGACGTGCAGAGCACCTCGGGTGACCTGTCCACCGCCTACCAGGGAGCCGACGGCGGAAAGTTCCAGGCTCTGCTGGCGGAGTGGGACCGCCTCGTCGACATCATCCGCAAGAACATGGAGCAGATGATCGATGAGCTGAACAACACGCTCAGGGACAACCAGTTGATGCAGAGCACGGCGACTGACGCGATCGACCAGCAGGCTTCCCGCGCGCCGTCCGTGTTCGACGCCCTCAGCGGGACCAGGACCAGCGCCTAAGCCCGGCCGCGCCCACCTGCCGGCCCACCGCAGGCGGTGCCACGCCACCGCCGCCACCCGCTCGACCGCTCACCCCGAGGGCCCCGCCCACTGGCCCACCGGGAACTGCCACTCTCTCGGCGAAATGAGGACCACATGAGCAACTTCAGTGATGGCTACATCCATGTCGACTACAACCACGCGGACAACGCGGGTCAGGACATGATCCAGCAGTCGCGGGCCATCGCCACCATCGTCAGCAATCTCGAAATGGAGCTCGGCGAGCTCAAGGAGAGCTGGGTCGGTGACGACAAGGATGTCTACGCCCAGGTGCAGGCCGAGTGGGACCAGGCCGTGACCAACATCTCGAAGCTCCTGGAGAACAACAGCCTCCTGCTGGGCGACATCTCCCAGGACTACCAGCGCCGCGAGCGCAGCCGGGCGCAGTCCTGGTCGACCGTCAAGATCGGCGGCTGAGTACCCGACCGAGTCATCCGATGCCGTCGGCCCGGCCGTGCCGGGCCGGGCCGACGGCATCGGCCGTCCAGCCGCCGGCTGCCGCGGCATCGCGCGTGGAGGGGAAAAGGCATGGCCAAGACCACGGTTCTCGACACCGAATTCCTGAACCAGTTCATCAAGAACCACATCGAAGAGTTCGCCAATGATCTGTCGAAGATCATGAAGGATGACGCGAACGGAAACGCGATCACGTACATCGCCGAGGGGAAGCTGACCCCGGGCACCCTGGCGTCTACCAAACCCCTGGCCATCGGCCGGATGGCGAGCGACAGCAGCGGTGTCGCCGGCGCCTCGCTCAACAAGGCGGTCCAGGCGATGGCGGAGAACATCAGCAAAGTCATCAAGGACCACCAGGTCCTTTTCGGGGACATCGAACAGGCCCTCCGGGACACCATCGCGGAGATGAGGCAGGAACAGCAGGCGAGCCTCGACAAGATGCCGGCCACCAAGTTCACCGACATCTTCGAGCCCGTACAAGGCGACCTGAGCGATGGGGCGCAGGCCACCACCTCGGCCACCGGCACCGGTTCGAAGAGCAGTTAGGCACCCCCGCCCGCAACGCAGACCGCCACCCCATCCGTTTCCCTGAATGAATGCCGCCCCGGAGCGCTGAAATGGCCGACGCACAGCGGAACAACGACGACAACTGGAAAAAGGCAGTTGACATGCTGACGGGCTATGTACTGCCCGAGCGGAGTGCGTTGTTCGACCATCTCAAGGGCAACTCCGATATCCCGTTGATGCATGTCCGGCTCGACCACGTGGGGCGGGCCCCGGTCTCCGGCTTCATCGCGTCGGGCGGCTGGCGGACCCACGGCACGGACTACACCATCCCGTTCTACCGCAACTACGACCACCACGACGACGCCTCCTCCGGCACCAAACTCGACGCCTACCGGGCGCACATCACGTTCATCGGACGGTCCGGCAGCGCGCTGCCGCCCAGTGGGGACGATGTGTTGCAAGGAACGGAGAAGACGAGCGAGTACCTGAAGGACAAGGGCGGCTGGAACAAGGAAGGGGGTTACGTCGAGTGGAACACGCAGCCCCTCGCGCAGTACGTGAACGGTTCCTCCGACGCCTTGTGGCAGTTGATGCTCTGGCCCTTCAGCACGCAGGGGTACGAGAAGCACGGCATCTCCGTGGCCGACGGTGACGCGGTCGACCTGGGGTCCTTCAACGACGCGGCGAAGACGTTCGACCGGGTGGTGAAATTCTTCGAGGACGCCGCCGACACCGTCGGGCAGTGGGAGGCGAAGGACATCGGAGACGGCAGCGAGTCGTGGGCCGGCACCGGGGCGAGCATCTTCAAGGAACTCATCCACAAACTCGCGCAGAACTACAAGGGTTACGCCGAGCAGGTCGGCGGCGGCGATCACGGCTCGTCCACCATGCTGGAGGACAACGTCGTCACATCGAAGCCGGCGCGTGCGCTCGCCGAGGCCCAGACGCTGCTCTACAACGCGGCGAACGACCTGCACACCGCGTGGCGGGCCTGGCGGCCCGAAAGCTCTCCGCACCGCTGGCTGTACGACATGCTGCAAGAGGCGCGCATGCATGTCCTCGACAAGAACATCACCCCCACGGAGTTCGACACCGAAGGGGGACCGCGGCATTACCGGACCATTGTGCGCGCGGCCGCCGGCTTCCAGGTCGACATCTCCATCGGTGGCAAGTCCTACGGCGTGATCGACGACATGGAGACCTGGAAGAAGATCGGTGAGGAGGCGGTTCGCCGCTGGAACGAATCCGCGCAGCAGGTTCTGGGGGCGGCCGGCGCCCAGGCGATCACAAAAATAAATGATGCATTGCATATGGCGTCGGCAGCGTTCGACGCCACCGTGACGGACAAGGACAAACGGTCCCTGTCGGACATCGCCACCAAGGAGGAGAACAACAAGGAGAAGGCCGACGCGGCCAAGGAGAAGGACGACGCGAAGAAGGAGAAGGAGCAGGAGAAGGCGGAGGCCGCCAAGGAGAAGGCCGAAGCGAAGGCCGACGCGGCCAAGGAGAAGGACGAGGCGAAGAAGGAGAAAGAACAGGAGAAGGCGGAGGCGGCGAAGGAGAAGGCCGCGGCCAAGGCGGAGCAGGAGAAGCAGAAGGAAGAGGCCGCCGAGGAGAAGGCGGCGGCGAAGGCCGAGCAGGACCAGGAGAAGGCTGCCGCCAAGGCGGAGCAGGAGGCGGCGAAGGAAGAGGCGGCCAAGGAGAAGGCGGCGGCGAAGGCGGAGCAGGACCAGGAGAAGGCTGCCGCCAAGGCGGAGCAGGAGGCGGCGAAGGCGGAGGCGAAGCAGGAGCAGGAGGCGGCGAAGTCGCAGAACGAGCAGGACCGCGAGGAGGCGAAGAAGCAGGCCGCCGAGCAGTCCGCGCTGGCGTCCCAGCAGGCCACCCAGCAGCGCGCCGACGCGGAGAAGGACCGGGCTGCCGCCAAGGCGGACCAGGAGGCGGCGAAGGCGGACGCGGCCAAGGAGAAGGAGGCCGCGAAGGCGGAGCAGGACCAGGAGAAGGCTGCCGCCAAGGCGGAGCAGGAGGCGGCGAAGGCGGAGGCGAAGCAGGAGCAGGAGGCGGCGAAGTCGCAGAATGAGCAGGACCGCGAGGAGGCGAAGAAGCAGGCCGCCGAGCAGTCCGCGCTGGCGTCCCAGCAGGCCACCCAGCAGCGCGCCGACGCCGAGAAGGACCGGGCCGCGGCGAAGAAGGAGCAGGAGCAACAGAAGGCGGAGGCGGAGCAGGAGAAGGCCGCCGCGAAGGCCGAGCAGGAGCAGGAACAGGCGGCGGCGAAGCAGGAGGCGGAGGCCGAGAAGGCGGCGGCTAAGCAGGAGCAGGAGGCGGCGAAGTCGGAGGCGGAGCAGGAGAGGGCTGCCGCGCAGCAGGAGCAGGAGGCCGAGAAGGCGGCGGCGAAGGAGGAACAGGAGCAGCAGAAGGCTGAGGCGGAAGCGGAGAAGGCGGCGGCGAAGCAGGAGCAGGAGGCGGCGAAGTCGGAGGCGGAGGCCGAGAGGGCTGCCGCGAAGGAGGAGCAGGAGCAGCAGAAGGCCGAGGTCGAGCGGGAGCAGGAGCAGGCCCGTGCCGAGCAGGTCGAGGAACAGCGGCAGGCCAGGCTGGAGGCCGAACAGGCCAAGAACGAGGCGCAGGCCGACTACGAGCAGCAGAAAGCCGACGCCCAGGCGGAACGCGACGCGGCAGAGCAGCAGGCCGATCAGCAGCAGGCGGAAGCCAAGCAGGAGTACGAGCAGCAGAAGGCCGAGGCCCAGGAGGACCGGGACCAGGCCCGTGAGCAGGCCGAGCAGGAACGCGCCGAAGCCAAGCAGGAGTACGAGAGCCGGCTCGCCGACGGGGTGAGCGAGGACACCGCCCGCGAGGACTACGACCGCTGGCTCGCCGAGATCGACGCCGCGGAGCAGGACGCCGTGCGGCAGGCCGACGCCGCGGAAGCCGAGGCGAAGCAGGAGTACGAGCAGGAGAAGCAGGCCGCCCAGGAGACCCGGGAGCAGGCCCGCGAGGACGCCGCGCAGGCTCGTCAGGACGCCCGGACCGCGTACGACGCGCGGATGAACGAGATCCAGGCCGCCTACGACGACACCGCCCAGCAGAACCCGGACTACGAGGAGTTGATCCGGCAGCGCATCGCGGCTCTGCCCGAGCACGACGACCCCTCGGCATATCTGCCCGCCGGCACCTCCGCCGCCGCCTCCCCCTACGCGTCGGCCTTCACCGACAACCTCTACAACCAGGACGACCTGTCCTCCGCCCTCGGCCGCTCCCAGGACGGCTCCGCCGGCTCGGCGGGCGCCACGGGCAGCCCGTACGGGAGCACCGGCTCGCCGGGGATGATGCAGCCGATGGCCCGGGGCGCCGACAGCGGTTCGACCGGCGAGCGGGTCCGTACCGTCGTCGAACCCACCACCGCCCGGACCAGCAGGGCGGCCGGCCCGGCCCAGACCGTCGAGGACGAGGAGCACGCCGTCGCGACACGTGGCATGCAGACGGCGAGCAGCGCACCGTTCATGCCTCCGATGGGCGGCGCCCCGATGGGCGGCGGGGGACAGCAGACGGAAAGCCAGGGCGACCGGGAGCGTACCGCCTGGCTGCCGGAGGACGAGGACGTGTGGGGCACCGACGAGGGCGGCGTCCCGCAGGCGCTGGGCCGATGAGTTGTCCCGTCCTGATGACCGCCGTACTCCGTGATGAGTGAAGTGAAGGGAAGACAGTGAGCCAGCCGATGGAGGACCGGGTCGCCCGGGCGATGGCACAGCTCAAGGCCACCGAAGAGGCCGTGGCCAGAGCCAAGGAGGACCTGTCCCGGGCGTCGGTGTCCAAGCACTCCCCGGACCGGTCGGTGCGGGTGGCCGTCGGGCCCCAGGGTGAGGTGACGAGCTTGGAGTTCCTCGACGGCAAGTACAAGAAGATGTCCCCTGCCGACCTCTCCTCCGTGATTCTCCAGGCCATCAACGCGGCCCGCGCGGACATGGCGCGTCGTGTGATGGACGTGTTCGATCCCGTCGTGCGGCGGACGCCCGGTGAGCGAAGCCGTGCGCACGGCTCGGGGCTGGACTGGGACGAGATATTCGGTTCCCTGATCAGCGAAAGCGCAACTCCTTCTCGCCCGGCGTCGATGAACCGACTCCGGGACGAGATGTACGAGGACGAACCCCCGGGCGCCCCGGGCGGGGCGAACAACCGAACGGCGGGTGAGTGACGTGTCGCAGTCGAAGGGTTACGAGTTCAATTTCGACGAATTCGACACAGGCCCCCTCGGTGACATCATCGCGAAGATCAAAGGCTTGCGGGGACTGCTCGATGAGGAGTTCTCCAAGTACGAGTACTGGTGGGGCCAGGAGAACGTGGGCGATGACTTCGCCGATCAGGTGGGTCCGCAGATGAGATTGGAGCGGCAGCAGATCACCGAGACTCTGGACGCCCTCACTTCGGGTTTCCTTCATCTGGTCGGGGCTGTGGACGCCGAGGCAGGGTCTGCTCGGACGGCCCAGTCGGACGCCCTGGACAATATCCACCAGGCGAGCGGTGCTGCCGCGGACGGGGCCAAGCGGTAGGTCATGGCAATCGATTTCTCGCCCGCTCTCCGGGAGTTCCTGCAAGTATTCCTCGGAGCGAGTGTCCCCACCGGTGACGAGGATCTCGGCTTTCAGAGCCGGCGATCCCTGACCCGGGTGGAGACGGATGTCCGGTCGTGGGCGGACGAGATGAACGGTGCCATCTCCGCCGTGGCGGACAAACTGCCCGGTGATGTCGGCAGGGCGTTCAAATCCGCGTTGAACGAGTTCGTCGATGATCAGGGGCAGAACCATCTGACCCGTTTCGCGGATGATCTGCGGGACCGGGCGGACAAGCGGACCACCATGTCGATGAGTCTGCGGGAGAACAAGTACGAGCTCATCCTTGAATGGGTCGAGCTGAAGGCGTCGATCGCGGCGATCATCGCGACCTCCTTCTTCACCGGTGGTACTTCGGTGTGGCAGATAGCGCTTGCCGAAGCGCGGAGCGCGCTGGCGATGGCCCTCATCCTGCAACGGCTGGGGCGGGCGGTGCCGACTCCTTTGTCGGCGGCGCTGGAAGCGGTGCAGGAAGCGTTCGTCACCTTCGGCGCCCAGATGCTCTCGATGAGCGTGCCCGATGACCCCGGGCAGCGCCGCAAGAGCTTCGACTGGTCGGACATCGGCCGGTCGGCGGTGACGGGCGCGTTCGCGGGGCTCTTCGCGGGAGCTTTCGGCCAGGCGTTCCAGCCGGCCGCGAAAAAGTTCCTCGACGGCGCTCCGGAGTGGAAGAAGGAGGCGATGGAGCTTCCGGCGTCCTTCGTGAACGAGGGGCAGGCGGAGACCTTCGCCGAGGCCTTCACGAAACTGGCGTACGAGGGGAAGTTCGGCGTCGACGCGTCGACGTTCGTCAGTGGAGGTCTCAGCGGACTTCTGACCGACGCGGCCATGGGTGCCGCGGGCGGCGGGAGCAAGTGGCTGCACGGCAAGGTGTTCGGCGCTGACAAGTTCAGTGAGTACAACGCGAGCGGTGCGGGAGCCGCCCCCACGGCCGTGGGCGGCGTCAGTGGTCAGTCCACCGACGGCGCGAACCAGGCGGGCGACCCCACCGGCAGCGGCGGGGACGTCACCGGGTATGTGCCGGTCGGCACCGGAGCCCAGCCGTCGGGCACCCCCGCAGCCGGCCGTCCGTCCGGCACCGAGACCCACACCGACACGAGCCCGCCCCCGAGTACTTCCTCCACACCGGACACGAGCAGCTCCTACGCCTCCGATCCCGACGGTGCAGGTACAGGTACGAACGTCGCGGGAGCGCCGCCCGTGACCCCTGCCCCGGTACCTGCCGACACGTACCAGCCGCCGCCGACCGCTTCGGTGACCGACCCGGTCGGTACCGTTCCTCCTCCGGTCCAGCACGGTGTTCCCCCGCTGACAGCTGTGACCTATCCCGGCGTTCCCCTGGTCAGTGATCCCGTGACCGATCCGGCGGACGACAGCGCGTCCGTCTACAGCGACGTCAGCGCGCTGGGTCCAGGAGAAGAGGTCGATCTCGATACCGCGAGTGCGGTGAGTGACCTCTCTTATACGGCCGACCTGAACGACGTCAGTCCTGTCCCCACTGCTTCCGACCACCCGGGCGCCGACACCGTCTTCTCGACACTGAGCCCGGCCGGAACAGCGGCCGGGGTTCCGCCCACGGACATGACATCGGCCGAGAGCCCCTTGCCTGCGGCTGTGGATGTGAGTGCGTCGGTAGCGGGCAGTGGTGTTTTCTCTGTGCCTTCGTCCGACACGGACTTTTCCTCGGGGCCGGTGGATGCCGCGTCGACGGGTACGTCGGAGTCCGGCTTGCCCGCGTCCGCGACGCACCCGGTCCCTGAGCCGACGCGGACCGTGGCCGGTGTTCCGCTCACGGATGTGACGTCGGCCGGGAGTTCTCTGCCTGCGGCTGTGGGTGTGAGTGGGTCTGCGGCGGGCAGTGGTGCTACCTCCGTGTCTTCGGCCGGTGCGAGTCCTGCTTCGGAGCAGGTGGATGCCGTGTCGGCGGGTACGCCGAAGTCCGGCCTGCCCGCGTCCGCGACGCACCCGGTCCCCGAGTCGACGCAGGCCCCGGAACCCGGCTCACCGACAACCGACCGCCCGGACACCGCCGCTTCGGCCACGGGCACGGCCACGGAAGGGCGCGACGACACCACCGCCGTTCCCGATACCGATACCGGTACCGGTACCGGTACCGGTACCGCCGGCCTTCCCCTCGCCGCCGGCACGGGGGGAGTCCCTACCTCCGTGGACCAGGGGCCCGCCGAGTCGCTCTCCACCCAGTCGTCCGACCAGCCGTCCGATCCCTCCGCACCGCAGCCGGGTAACCCGAGCGGCGCCACCTCGGCCGGCGACCAGCCGGTGCGACCCGCGACCACGGTGACCGCCGACTCGACGACCGACACCGCCCCCGTCACCACCCCCGTCACGCGGTCGGCCACGGACCCCGTCGCGTCCGGCGCGGAACCGCTTCCGGTACCTCCCGCGTCAAGCGAGTCGAATGCTCCCGCCCCGGCCGATCCCTCCGGTGCTCCCACCGACCCGGTCCTGGCGGAAACCGTCGTCGCGCCCGCCGATACGCCGCCGTCACCGGTCGTGGCCGCGCCCACGGGCGCCCTCCCCGCAGCGGCCGGCCCGCCCTCGTCCGTCGGCCAGCAGCCCCAGGGGCGAGCGGATCAGACGGCAGGCATCTCCGGGCCCACGGAGCCGGCCCCGGCCGACGCGACCCCGTCGCCGTCACCGTCGTCGGTTCAGGACGTCGCAGCACCCGGCAGCCCCCGCGACTCCGACGCCTTCGCCACACCGCACACGCAACCGGCGGAGTCCCGGCCCGGCACCGCCACCACCGCGCTGCCGGATGCCGCTCCCACGGTCCGGACCAGCAGCACCGACACCCCGCCTCCGGCCCACGACGCGCGGACTGCCGCCCCGGCGACCGGCCCGGCCGTTCAAAGCGGTCCGCACGTCCACATATCCGCACCCGTGCCCACCGGCTCGGCAGCGACCTGGAGTACACCGCCCGTCGACGCCGGGTCGGACATGCCGAGCCAGGCCACTGGATGGGCACGGCAGCCTGACGTGACGTTGCGGTCGGTGTTCACCGGGGACGGGCAGCGCATCGCCCTGACCTCATTCAGTGACGTGGACTGGGCCAGGAGGGAACCCGCGTACCAGAACCTGCACGCGGCCACCACGTATGTGAGCTGGACCGGCGGAAGATCCGCACCCACCGCCGCCGTGCGACCCCTGCCCGGCGGACCCGGCACCTTCTTCTTCGCCTCGCACGGAAGCGAACTGGGGCTGGAACTGTCGGCGGCGGACGGCAGCAGGCGTGTGGACGACGGCTCGTACGTAGGCCGGCTGCTGAGCGGCGCGGCACGGAACGGTTTCACCAGCATCACGGTGCTGGCCTGTGGCACGAGGTTCAGGCCGGGCGACAGGCAGCGAGCCCAGGACCTGGCCGGCCGCATCGCCGAAGCCAGCGGACTGACGGTGTACGCCCCGTACGGACCCGTGGCGGTGACACGGTCGGTGGACGGGCACACCGGCCCCGCGACCATGCACGTCCTGGACGACGACCCCGGAGGCCGATCGAGTTTCGTCCAGGCGTCCCCCGGGACCCTGCCACCGCCCGCTCCGCAGCCGGTACCCGAAACGACCACTGACTCCACGGCGGACATCGGCTACCCCGACCCGCGGGACGTCAACTCCGGTGGGAGACGGCGCCTGCCGCTCGGCGACCTGCCACCGGGCTACAGCCCGTTCAGCTCCGGTGACCGGAGTGGAGCGCCCGGGCCCGGTGGCCTGCCGCCGGTCTCCAGCCCGTTCAGCCCCGGTTCCCGCAGCGGAGTACCCGGGCTCGGCGACCTGCCGCCAGGTTACAGCCCGTTCAGCGCCGCTGCCCGGGACGGAGAACCCGGACTGGGCCAACTGCCGACGACGCACAGCCCGTTCGGGCCCGGCCCAGGTGGCCGCTCCGCCATGCCCTCACCGTTCCAGTCAGCGGACCCGTGGGCGGCCGGTCCTGGATTCCCGGCGCCTCAGAGCACCTCCTTGGCCACGGCCCCGGCCAACGACGTCTCCCACGGAGCCCACACGTTGCTCCGTACCCCCAGAGGCCACAGGCAAGGGCGCAACTGGACCGGTAGGCCGCTCTCCGGACTCCGCACCTCCGGCTACGCCGTGGTGGACACGGCCGGGCGCATGCAGTCGCGGGACGACACACCCTGGGGAGACGCCAGGGTCTGGGCGGTCGTCGCCAACGTCTGGGAACCCGGCCTGATCGACGGCATCGTCGACGACCCGGATCGGCCGGCCGGTGTCCCCGTGCTCCTTGTGGCGCCGGTCTCCAGCACCCTGGAAGAGCCGCGCCTGCTGGCCGACCGGTTGGGGACACCGGTATGGTCCACGGACGCCCGTCACCGGCTTGTCGAGCAGACCAACGGCGACACACTCGTGGGATTCATCGACACCGACGGCGACCGCCCGGTCGGTCAGTGGATTCACAGCCGGCCCGGCATGGTGGCCCCTCCGGGTGAGAACACGATCAAATCCACGGCGGGCGGCGCCTTCTGGGAGAGGGATCTCCTCTCCCACACGATGGTGCATCCCGAAACCCGGGAGTCGACAGGACGCCTTCTCTACGACGACCCATTGGTGTACATTCCCGCCGCCCAGCATGTCTCCCACGCCACCGGACTGACCGCTTACGGATACGCGGGCGACTCCTCCTTCGAGCTGGGGGACCCCGGGAACCCGAACTCACCTGACCGCATCCTCGTCCACGGCCCCCTCAACGAGGCCCGTGAGGACGTCATCCGGTTCCGTCCGGAGATGCCCGACAGCCAGTTGGCCCAGTGGGCCGACCACGTGGGTCTCGACCCGAGTGTCGCGAACCGCCTGGAACACGTGCGCCGTTGGACGCGCGCACTGCGCCGGGCGTACGGCCCGACGATCGACGAGCCCGGCAGCCAGGCCGACTTCTACGGCCAGGCCATGCGCGGCTTCGCCGCGCTCCAGCGCCTGCGCGAGAACAGCGGGGAAAGCACACCGCTCACGTGGCGAGCCCTGACGGACATATTGCAGCGGTTCTACGGGGGACACGGCCGTACGACGCCTCCCTACCCCGAGGCGCTGCGCTCCCTCCTGGAACAGGCCGGCCGGCACGACGGAAGCGGCATGCCGCTGGCGCAGTTCTTGTCCGCTTCCTCCAGCATCCCTTCGCGGCCCGGTCCGACGGCACAGGGCGTGACGCAGACACCCGGCCGCACATGGACGCCCTTCATGAGCGGCCCGGCAGGGACGACCGGAGGGGCCCGAGGACACACCAGGGGCGCGGACCCACTGGCACCGTCGAGGCGGCGGCCGGATCCGGACGCGATGGCCGATGCCGCCTTCCACCCCTCGACGTTGATCAGCCTTCCGGACGGACGGACCCAGGGGCGCAACTGGACAGGTGCGGCACTGCGCCCGCTGGACGTCCAGCGAACCCTGGTCGTCCGGCAGATCGCCGGGCAGCGGCCCGAGCCGGTGTCACGGACGGCGGCTCCGTGGCAGGGGCGGAGCAACCATGCGCCATGGGTGGTGGTGGCCGACGGGGATGCCCACCAGGTCATGATGCCGGTCGGGAACGGGCGTACCCGGCCGTTCGAGGCCGAGTCGGTCGCCGCGTGGGTGCGGGCCGATCCGGAGCTGGCCGGCCTGTCGCCGGATGTCGATGTGGTGCTGGTCGTCCCGGGCGCGGGCGGCCAGGACAGGACGCTGCCGCGGGCGGTCGCGGACGCGACGGGGCGCCGGGTGTGGTCCACCTACGGCGAGGCCCGGATACAGGCGGTAGGCGGGCGGAGCGCCATCGCTCTTGTCGACCGTGACCCGGCGGACGCCCCGTTCGAGAAGCAGCATCCCCTGGGTGCGTGGTTCGTGACGGCACCGGGGATGTCGCCGGAGCAGTCGGACGAGGCCGGGTTCCTCACCACCCTCAGCGGTGAACGCGTCCCCGACACCGCGGTCAGTTCACGTCCGGTGGTCGGTGCCGATCACCGGGCGATCGGCGACATCAGCACGGCGGACGACAGCAGGCGCGCAGAAGAAGGCACGGCGTTCCTGCCCGGGGACATCCGGCAGATCATTCACCGGCGTCCGCTGGTCGGCACCGAGATCGCGGCCGAGCCGGTACCGCACGAGATGGCGGCAGCGGTGCGGTACCGGATGGTGAACCACGGACACCCGGGAGTGGCGGTCCTCCACCTCCGGTCCGGTGACGTGGTGTCGGTGAGCGGCCGGGAGTACGGCGAGTGGCTGAGCCGGCGGCGGAGCGTGCGGGAACTCGACCCGGCGGCCCAGATATGGCTGACCGCCTGCTGGGGCGCGGCGGCGGAGGACCACCTCGGTCGCTCCGCCGAGAACGGGCCCACGCCTCATGTCCGGGATCCGCTCGATCCGCGATTCCCCGCCGTGGGCCAGGCAACGGCGAACGCTACCGGGCGGGTCACCTGGTCGAGCAGCAGGACGATGGGATACGCCCTCCTCGACGACGACTCCCACCGGGATTGGTGGCCGTTCGTCCAGCTCGCCACGCCCGACGGCGGTACCAGGGGCCGACTGGTGAAGTTCGTCCCGGAGCCGGCCGGCGTCGAGCTGGACGACGTGGCACGTCAGGCGGGTCTGCTCACCGGACAAGGGCCCGGGCCGGCCGATGTGCGCGAGGTGGCGCTGCGCCTGGTGCGGGCGCTGCGCGCGATGTTCGGGCCGGATGTGCGGCAGGACGGTGACTACCCGCGCCTGCTGTCCGGCATCGGCGCGCTGGAGCGGCTGCGGGCCGGTGACGAGGGCCTGAGCGCCGTCACGCCGTTCACCCTCGATCTGTGGCACATGGTGACCCGTGCCGACGCGGGCCTGCTGCCGGGCGCTGAAGCGGACGGACCGGCCTATCGTGCCGCGCTGGGCCACGCCGAACAGGTCGTCACCCAGTACCCCGGGGCCACTGTGTCGACGACCTGGTCACTGCCCTGGCTCGGGGTCACGACTGAGCTGTTCGCCGCGGAACCGACGCGTACCAGCCTGGTCGACGCGGTGGTGGGCGACGGCTCACCGGCCGCGCCGCGGGACGCGAATGTCACACATGCCTTCTGGAGCCTGGCCAACGCGCAGGCCCACCTGGGAGAACTCGACGACGACGAGCGGTCCGAGCTGGCCGCGCGCGTCCTGCACCTGCCCGCCGCCGCGGACACGTCACCCCTGTCCCACGTGCAGGACCTGCTGCTCCTGCTGGCGCGGGCGGCGGCGGCCGGCCGGGACATCACCGACCCCGTCGCGGTCGCCTCCTACGACCTGGAACTGAGGGGAGCGCTGTCGGAGGGGACCTCGGTACCGGTGCTCGGCAGCGACGTCCGCAGCGTCCGCAACTGGACCGGCACCGAGATAGGAGAGATCAACGGCTGGAACCTGCATCGACTCCAGTGGCGGGCGGACGGCCGGCTGGGCGCGGGGGACATCATTGCGGCGCCATGGTCCGACGACGCCATCGGCCAGCCCTACCTGGTCCTCGCCGACGTACGGCAGGAGCACGTCGTACTGGAGCTGCCCGGCCAGCCCGCACTTGACGTCCCTCTCGATGAAGTGGTCGACCTCATCCAGCGCGACCGCAGGCAGTTCCGACTCCCGGAGAACTCACCAGTGGTGCTGGTCCCGCCAGGGGCGGACGTGCTGGGACACCCGTTGCCACTCGCCATCGCCCAGCGAACCGGCCGCCCCACCTTCGTCCACACCGGCCAGGTGATGCTGACGAACCTGCACGGCATCCACTTCATCAGCCAGATCCCGAGCGACCAGGAGGAATTCTGGAGCCCGGTCCTGCCCACCGACACCGCTGACTCCGACTCCGGTTCCGACGCCTCGTCGGACGTCCCGAGCGAGGCGTCGCACGACGGTGCGCAGGACGTGGACGACGTGGCCACGTCCTTGGCACAGGTAGTCCTGGGCGATTCGCCGGCATCGCCCACCACCCGGGCGCGCCGGTTCCTGTTCGACGCGTCGTCAGTGCTGGGGCCGGCCGGCGGACGGGCTCAGGGACGCGACTGGACCGGCGGGCTCGACGGGTCCGGCGGCGAGATCGAGACCTCGGAGCTGCGGGTCTACGAGCAGGGCGAGGACGGACGGCTCGACCTGGTGGACGAAACCGACGCGCCGTGGGCCGAGCGGGACACACCGGCGCCGTACGTGTGGGCGGCGCAGGGCGATCACGAGCATGTGCTGAGGCCCGGCCCGCAGGGGCGTCCGGAGCGGCTCGCGGCACCTGAGTTCGCCGAGTGGGTGGCGGCCGACCCGGCGCTGGCGGTCCTGCCCGCCGACGTGCCGGTGGTGCTGGCGGTGCCGTACGCCGGCGCGCAGGACCTGGTGCTGCCGCGCGCGGTGGCGGACCGTACCGGCCGCCGGGTCTGGGCCCCGGCGGGAGACGGACGGCTGGTACGCGACGCGGAGGACGGCCGACGGGGGACGGCCGTGGTGGACCACGAGCCGGCCGTGCCGCTGCCGCAGCGGCGCCCGTTGGGCGTCTGGGTGCCCGTGGACCCCGGTGGCCCGGACGCCGTGGCGGTGCTGCCCGGCGAGGTGGAAGCGTTCGACGGGCAGGTGGTGCGGGACACGGAACTGCACTCCCGGACGCTGGTGGCCGACGGGGAGCGGGTCGGCCGGGTGCTGATCGGCGACGACAACCGCACCCGGGAGAGACTGTCGCGGACGACGCTCGCCGAACTGGCGGGCGGAGACATGCTGCGGGTGCATCCGGCGTCGCTGGACGTGGTGGGGGGCGATCCGCTGCCCAGGGAGATGACCGCGGCGGTGCGCTACCGCTCGCAGTTCCACGGCGCACCGGGCCTGGCGGTCTACCCGCTGCGCGCGGGCGGGACCGTGACGGTGCCGGCCGCCGCCGTGGCGGCCGAACACGCGCGACGCCGGGAGATACGGGAACTGGGCCCGGGGCACCAGCTGTGGATCGACGCGTGCTGGAGCGGTGCGGCCACCGACGACCTGGGTGCGCCCTCGCACGCGGCGGCACCGGACTCGTACGTCTTCGATGTGCTCGATCCGCTGCACCCGGCGGTGGCCGCGGCGATCGCGAACGCGACCGGCCGGGTCGCCTGGGGCGCCACCCGGATGACGGGGGAGTGGTTCGACCGTTCGCCCTACCAGATGACCACGATGACCGGTGCTCCGGCACGGCTGGTGCGCTTCGAGCCGGAACCGGCGGGAGCGGAGCTGGACGCCCTGGCGGCGCGGGCCGGACTCGTCGCGCCCGGGACCACGAGGGTGCCGGAGCCGGTGCGGTCCCTGACGCTCCGTCTGGTGCGGGCGCTGCGCACCGCCTTCGGGAGCACGGTGGCGGCGGATGTCGGCGCCGACGCCTACGACCGGTTGCTGCGGGGCATCGGGGCGCTGGAGATGCTGCGGTCCAACGACCGGCGGTTGCGCGAGACGACACCGCTGACCATGCACCTGTGGCAGCGCGCGGCGCGGGCCCGGGCCGGGCTCGGCCCCGACGCCACGCCGGGACCCGACGCGTACGCGCAAGTACTGGACTGGGCGCGGGAGACGCGGACCACTCGGCCCGGCACCCGGCTGCTGGACGCGCTGCCGCTGCCCGGTGTGCACGCGGCGCTGGGCCGGATGAGCCGGCCCGTGGAGCGCACCCGGCTGACGCGGACCGTACTGCGGCTGGCGGACCGGGACCCGGTCGGTGAGCGGGAGACGGCCCGGGCCATGTGGGCCCTGACCCGGGCGGCCGAGATACTGCCGGCGGATCCGGCGGCACGCCAGGAACTGGCGACACAGGTGCTGCACCTGGACGCCTCCAGGCCACCGGACATGGGCGAGGCGATGCGGTTGTGGGACCGGATCGCACAGGCCGAGGCGGCCGGCCGGGACGTCACCGACACCGACGTGCTGGCCGCGTTCGACCTGGAGGCGCGCGGCGCCCTGACGGACGCCACCGCGATCACCGGGGCCCGCGGCGGGGGCCGGAACTTCACCGGCACCCCCCTCGGCGCGCTCGACGCGACCACCGTGGACACCTGGCTGGTCGCCGAGGACGGCACGGTCGACGGAGGACCGGCGGTCCTCGCCCCCTGGGCGGACGAGCCGGACGCCGCCCCGGCGTACGTGGTGTGGGCACCCACCGTGGCGGGCCGGCCGGTGCTCGTGCTCCCCGGCGGTGAGGTGGTGGGTGTCTCCGGTGCGGAGATCGCCGCGCTGCTGACCGCCGACCCGGTACTGCTGTCCGCCGACGTGAAACGGCCGGTGGTACTGGCGGTGCCCGGCGCCGGGCGGGAGGAGACACCTGTACACCGGACGGTGACCGAGCGCACGGGCCGCACCGCCTACGCCTACCCCTGGCAGGTGTCCGTGCAGCCGGGCCCCGACGGCGGCGCGCACCGGATCGCCGTGGTGATGGCCGCCGGCCAGCCGCTGCCCGAGTGGTCCCGGTCCGGTTCCGACAGCGCCACCGACCCCTTCTCGTATACGCAGCGCGCGGCGGTCCTGGCCACGGCCCGTTCCGCCCGGTCGAGCTCCCCCTCCCTCCTGCCGTCCGGCGAACCCGGCTCGCCCGACGCCCGGTTGCTGCGACGGCGCTTCCTGCGGACGGCCGCGGACGGCCCGGATCCACTGGTGGCCGAGATCGAGGCGGCGGTCCGGTACGGGCTGCGGAACCCGGAAGCCGGCTTCCCCCGGCTGCTGCTGGACACCGAACTGGGTGAACTCGTCGAGGAGACCGCCGGATTCGGGGACGGACCCGACCGGGAGGCATGGCTCGCCGAGGCCGAGACGACGATGCTGGAGATGGTTCCCGGCCTGGTGGACCAGGTGCGCGCCAAGATCGCCGACCACTTCGCGTCCGTGACCGGGCAACGCCCCGAGACACCCGTTCCCACGATCGAGTCCGTATTCCCGGCCGCCGTGCCGCCCGGTCCGCCGGGGACGCTGGTGCCGGACGGAGCGGAGCCGGACCAGGACACGGCCGCGACGGACCCGCCCGTGGACCCGACGGTGGGCACGCCTGCGGACGCGACGGTGGACACGGTGCCATCCGTCGCTCCCGTGGAGACGAGGCGGTGGCGGCTCCCCGCCTACGTGGAGGACATGCGGGCCGGTGGCCGGACGACCCTGTACGGGCTCACGGGCACCGACTGGGTCGCCGAGCAGATCGGCGCGCTCACCTCGGGTGGTCCGGCCACGGAGCTGATGGCGGAGCTGGCGGGGGCGCCCGACACGTTCCTCGGGCACGGACGGGTCTTCCAGGTACGCGGCGGCGACGGCTGGTACGACGTCACGCTGGCGATCACCCGGGACCCCGGGGAGCCCCGGCCGCTGGTCGTCTCCGTGGACACGGCGCGGCAGGTCGCGACCCGCACCGTCAACGAGCGGTCCTCGACGGCCGCCGCCGGTCATTCGTCGACCTGGAGCAGTGGCTGGGCGCTGCGCGGCGGCGGCACGTTCCTGGTGCCGACCCCCCAGCCGGGACTCATGGCGGGCGCCGCGCTGCAGGCGAACCTCGCGATCGGGCAGCGGTCGGTGACGGTGGCGGTCCAGGACGATGTCAAGGACGGCCGCGGTGTGGCCACCCAGCCGGGCACGGTCGAGGTACCCCGCCGGTTCATCTGGTCGTTGCGGGTGGCGAAGTCCGGATCCGGGCACGCGCGGACGCTGCGCGGGCAGGGGACGGTGGCGCTGCGGGTCCCCGTCGAGGACCTGGTGCCGGAGGGGCTGCGGTCCCGGCCGACCGCTTTCACCCCCATCGGCGCGGACACCGGCCGCCGTATCGCGGCCGCCGTCTCGCTGGTGATGCTGACGGCCGACGCCGGACGGCCCTACCAGGGCGGCGGGGGCATCTTCGACGCCATCCGTTCCCACCTGCCCGCCGCCCTGACGGCCCCGGGCGCGCCCGGCCGGACGCTGGCCTTCGAAGCCGCGTCGTCCGAGGGTCTGCTGCGCAACCTGCCGCGTCTGCTCGCCGGCTGGGTTCCCTCGGGTGAGCTGATGAGCGCGCACGGCGACACCGCCGGCGGCTACCGCATGCGGGCCACGATCACCGAACTGGCGCCCGTACCCCGCAACTACGAGGATTCCGCCGCACCCTCCGACGCTCAGGCACCGCCGGCCGCGGCCGGGGCCGGACAGCCGGGGCAGACCGGGGAGCCGACCCACCCCAGGCTGCGTACGACCCGGACGACGAGCGGCCAGCGCTCCACCAAGGTCGGCGAGGGCACCGCGTGGGACATCGCGGTGGGCCCGGGAATCGGGATCGACGCCCTGGCGCTGGGCCCGCGCGCCCGCGTCTTCCTCCAACCGGGCCTCAGCGGGGGAAGGAACCGCTCGCTGTCGGTGCTGGCCGGCACGGCGACGAAGAACAGCTCGGATCTCGCCGGTGACACGGTGCAGTACCAGGCCCGGGTACGCGTCGAGGTGCAGAGCACCGGCGGACACCCGCCCGCGGCGCGTACCGGACGCGGCCGGACAGCCGGCGCGGACGCCCAGGTATGGCTCTATCTGCGCGCCGAGGAAGCCGCCGAACTGGGGCTCCCCTTGCCCGACGGTGTCGCGCCGGGCCCGCTGACCACGCACCCCGGTTTCGAACGCATCCTGCCCCGTGGGCCGTTGGGCACCAGCACGGCACTCCAGGGCCTGGACACGGCGGGGCTCCTGGACGCCGTCCACCGGCACTTCACCCAGGACGCCCGACTGGCCGGTTTCCTGCCGGGGCTCCCCGCCGCGGACCGGGCGGGCGCTTCCCGCCGGTGGACCTCCCCGGCGGACGAGTCCAGGATGCGGAACAACGAGCGGGCCCTGTACACCGCGCTGTCACCGGCCGGTCTGCAGAACCGCAGGAGGGCGCTGTTCACCACCGGTGTTCCGGTCCGGCTGGTCCGCAAGCATCCGGCCTCCACGGAGACCGTCGTCGTCAGGGTCAGGGGACGGCTCACGGAGGGACCCGCATACCGGGGCGACGTAGGCGGTTGGAAGACGAGGTACGGCCACACGACGCGCGCGGGCACCGACAGCGAGGCCGCGACCAGGGCGGGGGCTTCGCTGTACGGACGCTTCAACGCGAGGCCGATGCGCGGGTCCTTCAGCCTGCTTGGCACGGCGAGCGCGGAGTTCTCCGCCACCCGGGCCGGCGGCACCGCCCTGCGGGTCACCGGTGAGACCGACAACGACGGGCACGCGCCGACCAGTGTGTTCGATGTGCGAGTGGCCTTCGAGGTGGAGATCACCTCGGTCAGCCGGAGCAGTCAGTGGCGGCGCCTGACGACTCCGGGGACGCCGGGCCGGCACACGCCCGCGGTCACCACTTTGCTGGCGGGTGCGCCGGCGACGGGCGGCCGCGAAACCTCCACCGCCACCTCGCTGTCCACGCTGTCCATCGAACCGGTACCCGCGCTGCTGACCTCGCCGGCGGCACTGACACTGACCGCTGACCGGCCGGAACCGACCACGCCACCGGCCGGGTCACCAGTGGGGTCACCGGCCGTGTCACCGGTCGGCGGGCCGCGCCCGGTGGGCGGCCCCGAGCCGCTCGACGTCCCCCCGGCGGACGGTATCGGCGCCCTGTACGACCCCGAGTGGGCACGCCCCTCGGCCGGCGCGTCCGACCTCCGGGACTGGCTGATGGTGGAGGACCACGGCGCCGGGGAACACCTCAGGAGTCTCGCACTGGACCTGCTGGTCCAGGCCGCGGGCGACGGCGACGACGCGCTCGGTGTGCCGGGACTCGATCCCGCCTCGATGATCGAGGCCGCGTTCGGACCGGACGGACTGGCCACGAGCTTCCAGGCCGGCCCCGACCAGGTGTGGCTGGTGGACGAGTTGCGGTTCGACCGGCGCTGGTCCGGGCTGCTCGGCGCCGTCGGTGCCAGGGTGAACGTCAGCGCGCCCACCGTGGTGCACGTGGCCGACGGACCACCGTTGTCGCGGACCTACACCGTACGGCGCGGCGCGACCGGCAGCGCGGGCCAGAGCCTGACGATCGGCACGCAACTCGGACTCATCGGCAGTGGCAACTCGGGTTCGCCCGTGCGCCTGCTGGGAGGCGTCGGCGCAAGCCGGTCCTGGAGCTGGTCCCGGGGATCGTCCTTCGGCACCGAAGGAGCGGTCGAGTCCAAGCACACCATGTCGGCAGGTGAACCCATGGTGCTGGTCCAGGCCGACCTGGAACTGCTCATGGTGGCCGAGGTGTCGGTACGGGGCGGCACTCCACGGGTCAGCTCCGGCGGACGCCGGATACCGGGGGCGGTCCTCGCCTGGCTCACCGAGAACGAGGCACACCGCCTCGGCCTCACCACGCAGGGCCCCGCGGCACCGGCCCGCACGGCACCGGAGTCCGCCGATGCCCTGGCCGGCCTGCGTCTCGAAGGGGCGGGCCCGCTGCCCCTCGGCCTGACCGAGCGGGTGCCGGACTTCCGCAGGCTGCTGCCCGCCCTGCGTGAGGAGCTCGGACGCCTGCGCGGTCAGGACCACGCCGACAGGCTCCTGCCGCACCGCCTGGTGGAGGACCGGCAGCGCAACACGTCCCGGCTCATGACAGTCCTGAGCGGTCTCGGCAGCCGCGGTCTGCTGGCCGGAGCACTGGACGGCGGTGTGCCGGTCGAACTGCGGCAGCGCGACGGCACCCTCGCGTACGTCGCGCGCCTGACCGTCACCCGCGGCACCGGTGTCTTCCACGACCGCCCCGCCGAGCGGCGCGGCAGCGACATCACGACCAGCGCGAACTTCACCCGGCAGACGACACGGACCAGGGGAAGGACCCAGGGCGGCAACGTGTCGCTCCTGCCGGCCTTGCGCCTGAGCCCGAGTGGCGACTCCAGCTCCGGCATCAGCGCACCGGTGGCCCTGGCCGGTCAGGGGACGCGCGCCGCCGTCAACGGCAGCCAGGGGAAGTACGGGACCGGTGTGACGGTCAGCGCCGACCCCAACGCCGCGACCGTGCGCGTACGCTTCCCGCTCGATGTCGCCCTGGAGCTGTATCAGCCCGGCGCCCACCGCGACGACGCCCCGGCCGCCCGGGTCCGGCTCGGACCTCCGCCGCGTGGCGACGACGACCGCTATGCGCTGCACCGTGTGCTGGAGGCCGATCTGCGGGCGCTCGCCGGCAGCGGAGCGGTCTCGGCACCCGCCCGTCACGACCGTGCCCTCTCGGCACCGTCGATGGCGCCGGAGCAGTGGCGCGCCGCCGGCACGGCGCTTCCGATGGAGGCACAGGTCCACAGTTTCCAGGGCGCGCCGCAGGTGCGTGCCGCTCTGGAGAGGCTTGTCGACGGCCTCGGTGCCTCCGCCGCCTTCGGCACGACGGGCACCCCCGCCGCCTCGCTGCTCGAAGGCGCGCTGTCCACCGAATGGCTCCGCTCCGCACTGCCCATGCTCGTCGCCACCGGAGGACGTATCCCGGTCGCGTTCACCGACGGCTTCCTCGACGGACAGGATCTGAACGTCTCGATCCACGCGCGCCTCACCGGCGGTGAGGTCCTCGGTGTGGGTGACCGCATGCTCTTCGACGTGGTCGTCGGTGACGCTCCGGGCGTCCCCCGCCTGAGCGAGACCTCCGCCGCGAGCACCCTGACCGACGCGGCCGGCGGCGGTCCGCCCTCCGGCGGTGCGGCCTGGTACCAGTACCGCGAGGCGGACCTGCACAACCACACCGCCTCCGGTGCCGTCGTCCTCGGGCGCGGCGCGGACACCGTCTTCACCCCCGGAAGCGGCCACGCTCCGCGGGTCCGGATCACCGGTCCCTCCGTGCTGGTGCGGTTCGACGCGGAGGTGCTGCTGGAAGCGGGACTGCGCCACCGCCTCGGGCACCTGACGGGGATCACCGACCGGACGGGCGAAGTGGTGGTGGGGCTGCCGCAGCCGGTCGTCGTCCGCATGGAACTGCGCTCGGCAGCCCACCTGGTGGCCCAGAACGCCATCGGTGACCCGCGTGCCGCGCTGCCCTTCTCCGGCCCCCTGCCGAAACCCGCCGGCGGCGAACCCGACTGGTCCGCGCGTGCCCTCTTCCACGACATCCATGACGCCAAGGGCAAGACCATCGGCAAGGCGTCCTTCGCCCCCGGCGACTGGAAGCACCGCGAGCCCGCGCTGAGCCGGGTCGGCGACGCCACGGCCTACGTCGAGTGGCGCAGAGCCTCCGACGGGCGCCTCGACAGCGACCTGCGGCCACTGCCCTTCCCGAACCGGCCCCGCTTCTACCTGGCGGGCCACGGTACGCGCGACGGTGTCGAAGTGATCGGGCAGGACGGCACGCCCCTGCCGCTCGGCCCGGACGGCATCGTCCGGATCGCCCAGAACTGGTCCGAGCTGGCCAAGCTCTCGTCCGACACCCTCCTCGTCCTGCTGGCGTGCGGACCCATGAACACGGACGTCGGACGCCGGCTGGCCGCCGTCACCGGCCTGACGGTCGTGCAACCGCGGTGGAGCGCCGCCGCCACCCCGCCGCAGGGCGACCGGCCGGCCAGGCTGCACATGCTGGAGGCGCCCGACGGCACGCCGGGCGGGCTGGTCCTGCACCGCCCCGGCGGCCGGAGCGAGACCTACGAACCGGACGGGACCCAGCCCGGGCCCGGCACAGACCCCTGGGAAGGAACCTCCTACCCCGGCCCGGAACACCGTCTGAGCGGACGGCCGACGCACCCGGCATACGCGAAGAAGACGCGGATCGTCCATAACGGCCGCCCCCGGGGACGGAACTGGACGGGTGCGGACATCGACGAGCTGGACATGTCGGTGACGCACGTCTACCAGCAGGTGGGTCAGCACGAGCCCAACCTGGTCTCGGACCACCCCGCACCGTGGGGCAGCGACGCCTGGGCCGTGGTGGCGGACGGGGATGCCGGGCATGTGATGTTCCCCGGACCGGACGGACGGCTGACGAGGGTTCCGGTCGAGCAGGCCGCGGCGTGGGTGCTGAACGACCCGGGCCTGCTCCAGTATCCGCCGGACGCCGATGTCGTCCTGGTCGTGCCCGGCGTGGGCGGTCAGCAGATGACACTGGTGCGTGACATCGCGGACGGTACGGGGCGTCGGGTGTGGGCGACATACGGCGAGGCACGGGCGTTCCGGCTGCCGCGACGGCGTGGCATCTCAGCCCTGGGCGACCGGCGCCGGCATGTCGCCGCCCTGGTGGGCAGGGTCCCGGTCGGGACGCCGGCGGGGGAGGGGCCTCCGCTGGGTGCGTGGCTGGTGGCCGATCCCGCGCCCGGTGCACTTCGATCCGCCCCCGCCGCCGGTTTCCGGACCCTGGACGGGGAGCAGATCTCTGATTCCGAAGTGGATGTCCGTCCCGCGGTGAACACCGTGCACCGGATGTTCGGCGGCGTCAGTATGGAAGACGATTCCCGAGGCAACGAATCCGCGACGATGCTCATGCCCAGGGAAATCGCCAAGGTGACGCACCAGCATCCGTCAGGTGCGGAGATGAACACCGAGCTTCTTCCTCGCGAGATGATTGCGGCGGCACGCTATCGCATGAGTAACCACGGGCTGCCCGGAGCGGCTCAACTGCACCTGAGGTCCGGTAGAACGGTCGCGCTGAGCGGCCGGGAATATGCGCAGTGGCTGGGGCGGCAGCGTGCCATTCGAGAACTCGATGACGAGGCGCAGGTCTGGCTGAACGTTTGCTGGTCCGCCAGTGCCACGGACCGGAAATTGCCTCCTTCAATCGGGCAAGCGGCACCATCCGAGTATCTTTTTGTCGCAGATCCACTCGATCCGGTGCTGCCCGCGCTCGGCCAGGAAGTCGCCAACGCGGTCAAACGCATCGTGTGGGGAGGTACCAGGCCGACGGGGTTCGATTTCAACACTGTCGACGGAAACGTTCTGACACCACTCACACATATCGCGGCGGCGGACGGTACCCGAGGCCGACTGGTCAAGTTCAAGCCGGAACCGTCGGCTGACCAGCTGGGGGCTCTGGCGGTCGCGGCGGGTCTGTGGCCGGCGGGCACCACCGTGCCCGCCGGGGTGGGCGCGACGGCGCTGCGACTGGCGAGAGCACTGCGTGCGGTATTCGGGCTGGAAGTGGAGGACGATGCCCATCTGCCCGACGGTACGTACGCTCGGCGGCTCCGCGGCGTGGGGGCTCTGGAACGAATGCGGGCCAACGATCCCGAACTGAGCAGGCTGACTCCGTTCACACTGGATCTGCTCGCTCACACGGCCCGCGCGCATTCAGGGCTGCACCCGACCGCAGAGCCGGAAGCCGAGCACTATCGCTCTGTTCTGCGTCATGCAGTGAAGGTGGCGAACCAGAGCGAACGCCCCGCTTTGTTGGCGACTTGGCCGATTCCTTGGATCGATGAAAGTCTGAACACTTTCGCCGACGCAGGCAAACGGGCGGAACGGGTCCGTGAAGTACTGGGCCTTGCGCCTACAGCGTCGCTGGAGAGCAGGGAGTTCACACATGCGTTCTGGAGCTCTGTCAAGGCGACGGCCCATATGCGGAGGTTCGGGGTGGCGGAACACAAGTCACTTGCGGCCGGCGCTCTGCACCTGACTGTTCCCCCGACCGAAGAACATGTGAAGCAGTGGCGTCTCCTGCTTGCGGCGTCCGCCGCCGCGGGCCGGGACATCACCGATCCGGTGGCGGTAGGTGTGCACGACCTGGTGCGCAGAGGCGCCCTGTCCAGGGCGACCATGCTCCCGGTGGCCGGTTCACGGGCACTCAACGTTCGCAACTGGACGCGCGCCAGGCTGCAGCAGTTCAACGATGCGCAGTTCCAGGAACTCGCCCGGGATGCCAAGGGAGCGCTGTACGTCGCGGGCGTGAAGAAGGCGCCGTGGGCGGCCGACGCGCAGTACACCGCGCCCTACGTGATCCTGGCGGAGCCGCACCCGACCGGTGTCCAGATCAACCTTCCGGGCGATGTCGCACTGGTCGTCTCCCGCAAGGAACTGGCGGAACTGGTGCGCCTCGACCACATGCATCTCCAGCTGCCTCCCACGGCTCCGGTGGTTCTGGGTATCTCAGGGGCCGGTTCCTGGGGCGGCGGCCTGATGAGTGACATCGCGAACGGGACCGGTCGCGATGTCGTGGCCAACCGCGCGGCATTGGCCTTCGCAGGCGCCCCCAGCACGCTCTCCCAGGTCCCCACGGACAGGTCGGCCGACTGGGTCTGGCACAGGGGACCTCTCGCATCCGATCTGGCCGCACCACCGAGTTCCCGCGCCCGGCGGGCCTTCTCGGGTGGGCCCGGCACCTCGGAACAGGCAGAGGTGCATCGGGCGCACGCGCCGTCGACGCTGATCACGTCGGACGATGGCTGGCCGCAGGGGCGGAACTGGTCGGCCGAGCCCATCGGCACGCTGGTCGTGGACAGGACATATGTCCACCGGGTGGCGGGGGGACGGGCTCTGCACGAGGAGGGTGCGGCTCCCTGGCCGAGTGATGCCTGGGTAGTGGTCGCTGACGGCAGCGACAGTCATGTGTCACTGCCCCGGGCGGACGGCCGGCTGGTTCCGGTCCCGGTGAGTGACGCCGCGGCGTGGGTGATCAATGACCCCGAGCTCGCCGAGTATCCGTCGTCGGTACCGGTGGTGCTGGTGGTGCCGGGGGTGGGAGCCCAGGACCAGGCGTGGCAGCGTTCGATCGCGGACGCCACGGGCCGTACCGTGTGGTCCACCTATGGTGAGGCCCGGGTACGGCGGCTGCGGAACAGGCATGTCATCACCCTGGTCGACAGGGCACCGGCAGGCGCCGTGCCCAGGCAACAGCCGGTGGTGGGCAGGTGGTTCGCCACTGTCCCCGCGGCACCGGGCGCACGTCCGGCACAGCCGGGCGGATCGTTCAGGACTGTGAGCAACGTCGTGGTCGACGACGCCGATGTGTGGGTTCGTCCCGCGGTCGGCGTCTCGAACGAGGTGCACGGCGCTCTCAGCATGCGGGACGACCATGCGCGTCTTGAACTGCCGTCTGGGGAGTTGCCCAAGGACATCAGGGTACTGACGCACCTGCGCATGCCGGCCGAGACCAAGACGGGAACGACGGAACTGCCACCGGAGATGGTGGCGTCGGTGAAGTACCGGATGACCAATCACGGGCTGCCCGGCTACACCGCCCTCCGTCTGAACTCCGGTGCCGAGGTGCGTCTCAGTGGCCGGGAGTTCGCCGGATGGCTGAGCAGACGACGCGGCATCCAGGATCTCGGCAGTCGTGATCACATCTGGCTGAGCATGTGCTGGAGTGCTACCGCGACGGATACGCCCCCATGGGAGCTGTCACAAGCATCGGCGGTTCCGCACGTCGCGGACCCTCTCGATCCGGTGTACCCCGCCGTCGGCCAGGAGACCGCGAACCTGACGCGACGTACCACCTGGGCACACACCAGGGCGACAGGTTTTCGGTTCACCCCTGGCCAGGCGGACGTCGAGCAAGTCGATTACACGGAACCGAACGGCACGCGTGGCCGAGTGGTCATGTTCAGACCGGAGCCCCTGCCCGAGCAGTTGGCCGACCTGGCGGTCCGAGCAGGTCTGTGGCGAGAACCGGGACCGGTGCCGTCCAGGACGACTGCGACAGCGTTGCGGCTGGTACGGGCTCTGCGCGCGGTCTTCGGGCCGGAGGTGGAACAAGACGCCTACCACCCGCAAGGCGCCTACGACGCACACGGTGTCCACGGCGGACTGCTCAAGGGTGCGGCAGCGCTCGAACAACTGCGAGCCAATGACACCCTGCTGCACGAGGTGACCCCCTTCACACTGGATCTCTGGGCGTTCGTCGCCCGTGCGCACGCCGGACTGGCACCGGCCGCCGAGCCGACCCGCGCCCAGTACGCGGCGGCCCTGGAGCACGCGACGCGAGCCGTGCACCAACCGGGCGCCACGGTGCTCTCGACGTGGTCACTCCCCCTGCTCGCCGGTCACGCTCCCGGATTCGCTCCTGACAGCGACCGGTTCACGGCCAACGTCCGGCAGATCGTCGGCGGTCGTCCGTCGGCCCCCCCGCACCGCAGGGACGTGGCACACGCCTTCTGGAGCCTGGTCAAGGCCAGGGCGCAGCTGGAGAGCCTGCCCCCGCAACGACGTGGCGCGCTGCTGTACGCGCTGCACCTGCCCCAGGTTCCCACCGCGCAGGAAGCGCCCGCCCTCGCGGGGAGCCTGGCGGTGCTGATGGCTCAGGCCGCGGCAGCGGGCCGTGACCTCACCGACACCATGCAGGTGTTCGCGTATGACCTGGTGCGGCGAGGCGCCCTGGACGACGGACAGACCCTGACAGGGGTCACCGGCACACCGAACCAGCGCACCGTACGGAACTGGACGGACATCGACGTACGAGAAGTCGACCCCGGACAGCTGCTCACTTCGGCATCCGACGGCCCTTCGGCGAGCGCCGTCCTCTCGGAAGCTCCCTGGGCGGCCGGACACACGCGGACCACTCCCTACATGGTGCTGGCCGAGCCGGGCCCGCGAGGCATCAGGCTGCGCCTTCGCGACGGATTCACCGCGTGGGCTCTCCCACAGGAACTGGCTGAACTGGTGCGCCGGGATCTCGTGCAACTCCGTCTTCCTCGCACGTCCCCGGTGGTGCTCGGCATCTCCGGAGCGGGCGCGGGCCCCCGACTGCTGCCGGCTGCCCTGGCACAGTCCACCGGACGGCTCGTTTTCGCCTACACCGGCCCGCTCGAACTGCGGCGGACGGGCAGCAGTCACACCATCGCCACGCTGCCGACCGGCCGACCGGAGAGCTGGCTCCGGTTCGCCCCTCAGCCTCCTGCCGCGTCCACTGGTCCCGTGCGGAACGTCGGCTCGCAGCCGCTGGCGCTGTCCGGCGCCGCAAGCGGCGAGGACTCATCGGAGGTACGCCATCCGGCGTACGCGCCGGAAACACTGATCAGGTCGGCCAACGGCGGTTTCACCGGCCGGAGCTGGACCGGAAGTCACATCGGCTCACTGGTGGTGGACAGGACCCGTGTCCACCGGGCGGCGGGAGGCCGATCCGAACGTGAGGAAGTGGCTCCCTGGCCGAGTGATGCCTGGGTGGTGGTCGCGGACGGCAACAGCGGTCATGTGATGCTGCCCGGGGCGGACGGCCGGCTGGCGCCGGTCCCGGTGGATGAGGCCGCCGCGTGGGTGGTCAACGATCCCCAGCTTGCCGAGTATCCGTCTTCGGTACCGGTGGTGCTGGTGGTGCCGGAGGTGGGAGCCCAGGACCGGGTGTGGCCGCGTATGATCGCGGACGCCACGGGGCGGACCGTGTGGTCCACCTACGGTGAGGCCCGGGTGCGACCGCAGCCGAACGGGCATGTCATAGCCCTGGTCGACAGGGCACCAGAAGGCGTACATCAGTCCGAGCGGCCAGTAGTGGGCAGGTGGTTCGCCACCGACCCCGCTGCGGCTGGTGTGTCCCGGACGCAGGCGCAAGCGGCTGAGTCGTTCGAGACCACTCGCAACACGGTGGTCGATGACGCCGACGTGATGGTTCGCCCTGCGGTCAGCGCGTCGCACAGGGCGCACGGCAGCGTGAGCGAGGGAGACGACAACGCACTTCTGGAAGCCGTGAATACGGACGAGCCCGGTGACGTGCGCGTGAGGAACTGGCACTCCAGCTATCTCCTGACAGAAGTCAGGGCGTTGCCGCCGGAGATGGTGGCGTCGGTGAAGTACCGGATGAACAACCACGGACTGCCTGGCCACGCAGTGCTGCGTCTGAAGTCCGGTACCGACGCGATGCTGAGCGGCCGGGAGTACGGCGGATGGCTGAGCAGACGGCGCAGCATTCGGGAGCTGGCACCCGACGACCACATCTGGCTGAGTGCCTGCTGGTCCGCTACTGCGACGGATCAGCTGCCTGGGACGTCGTCCTCACCCCTCTTCCCGGGGTCCCCCCTGCCGCATGTCGCGGATCCCCTCGATCCCGTGTTCCCGGCACTCGGCCAGGAGACGGCGAACCTGACACGGCGTAGCACCTGGGCGAATACCAGGCCAGTGGGCTATTTACTCGATGACGAGAGCCCTACGGGGCATCGGCACACGGTCGTTCTGGAGTCGAATGGCAGGGGCGGACGAACGGTCATGTTCAAGCCCGAGCCGTTGCCCGCCCAGTTGGCGGACATGGCGTCCCCGGCGGGTGTGTGGCAAGGATCGGGGCCGGTGCCCTCCGAGGTGAGGGCGACAGTGCTGCGGCTGGTGCGGGCCCTGCGCGCGGTCTTCGGTCCGCAGGTGGAGCGGGACGCGTACGGCCGCGACGGCGCCTACGATCCGCGGAGCGTCCACGGGCGGCTGCTCGCGGGTGCGGGAGCGCTGGAGCGGTTGCGGGCGAACGATGCCCTCCTGCGCGAAGTGACCCCGTTCACGCTGGATCTGTGGGCGTCCGTGGCCCGGGCACACGCCCGGCTGGCACCGAGCGTCGAACCGGGCACCGCGCAGTACGAGGCGGTTCTTCATGCCGCGAAGAACGCTGCCGCCTTCCCGGACGCCACCGTTCTCACGGCGTGGCCGCTTCCCACCCTTGCGGCTTCCGCTCCCCAGTTCATACCCGAGCAGGGCCAGACCCGGTCCGACCTCACCCCCGTGGTGCGGACATACATCGGCGGCGACCTGTCGGAGCCGGTGCGCCCCAGAGACGTCACGCACGCCTTCTGGAGCCTGGTCAGGGCGAGGTCGTTGCTGGAAAGCCTGCCGTTCCCGCAACGCATGCGATTGCTGGCCGTTCTGCACCTGCCCGAAGCCCCTGCTCCGGACGACGGGAGGAAGCTGGCCGAGCTGTCGAAGCGCCTGCTGCTGCTTACGGCCCGGGCCGCAGCGTCCGGCCGGGACATCACCAAGGCCGTGGAGCTGGCCGCGTACGACCTGGAAAGCCGAGGCGCTTTCAGCGAGCAGACCCTGACGAAGGTCACCGGCGTACCAGGTCAGGGCACCGTCCGGAACTGGACAGCAGTCGGCGTCCGGGACCTGGAAAGCGATCGGTTCCAGAGACTCGCCCCGGCAGCCGATGGCTCGCACGAGAGCGAGAGCTACGCGGAATCGCCCTGGGGGAAGAGAGCCGGCTGGAGCACCCCCTACGTCGTGCTGGCGGAGGCCCGTCAGGATGCCACCGCGGTGCTGCATCTCCCCGACGGAACAGCGCAATCGGTCAATCACCTGGAATTGGCCGAGCTCGTGCGCCGGGACATCGCGCAGCTCGGGCTACCCGCCACGTCCCCGGTGGTACTGGGCATCTCGGGCGCCGGAGCGGCCACGCTGCCGGCTGCCGTGATGCGGTTGACGGGCCGCCCTGTCTTCGCCTACACGGGCCCGGTGGAGCCGCGGCCCACTGGCACCGGCCACACCCTCGCCGTCCGGCCGACCGGCCGACCGGAGAAATGGATCTCCGCTCACCCCAAAGCCTTCACTGTCCCGAGCGCTGCCGCACGGGGTGCCGTCCCACCGAGCACCGCCACGCAGTCACCCACCTCACCCACCCCGGCGTTCGGCGGGGCACCGCTCCTGGCGCAGGGCGGAGCCGGTCTTCCGCGCCCCGTGGTGACGGGTGACGGGAAGGACCTCGCCATCGCGTTGGCCGACGCGTTGCGTACCCGCCCGTGGCGGCGGCCGGAGGACGGGCCCGGCGATGTCCCGTGGCTGACCGCAGCCGACACCGCGGACACGGACGCGGTGGCCGCGGGCTTCGAGTCCTGGCTGACCGGACAGCTCGCCGATGACGGCGACGGCGGCGGAGCAATGGCGGTGAGCAGTCTCCTGCCGGCAGGTGACGGGCCCGTCGTCACGGAGAACGACCTGCGCGACGCGGGTATCGTTCTGGACCCGGGCCGGCAGATGCGGCTCGCGCTGTCGGGCAACGCGATGACCCCCGCGGAACTCGGCCTGAGCCCTGTGCACCGGCTGCGCCTGCTCCTCCACGGACCTCGGGCACCCGAAGCGACCTATGCCAGGGCGCTGCTGGCGGCCCGGCAGCTGGGCATCCGCCTTGTCCTGACCGAAGAGGACGGAGCAGACGGAACGGAACACGGCTTCGGTGACGCGGATGCACCCGTGATCCGGCTGCGGTCCGACGGCTGGCATCGCCCGTTCCTCTCCGCGCGAGGAGAGTGAGCGTGACGGACACGGCGACCACCGTCGAGCACACGGCGGGTCACCGACGAAGAGACCGACAGGCCCACCGCACGAGTGCGGCACCGGAAACACCCCGAGGAGAAGGCGCAGCATGCCGGAGAACGGAACGCCCCCGGACACGGAAGATGTCGCAGCGGAAAACCCAGCGGAGCGAGCGGCGTACGACAGTGTGCCCGTGGCGGACTTCATAGGACCGCTCCCCATGCCCGCTCCGCCCGTCCAGGTGGTCGAAGCGGCCCGGCTGGCGCCCGACCACTACATCGGCTATTACGACTCCACCTGGTCGGGCGAGGGACAACCGCCCGACTGGACGTCGAGTGGTCAGTGGCGCACCGACGAGAACGGCATCATCGTGGACTGGGAGGAGAACGAGGACTACCGTCCGTCGCCGCGGGCACTGGGCTGGCTGGAGCCGATCGGGGCGATCGACGCGGCCGTGCAGCTCTGGGCCACCGGGTACGGGCCGGCGGATGCGGTACTGGAGGCGTTCCGCAACGCGGAGCTGGCGGTGTACCTGGAGCCGGAGGGGGATCTGTCCATCAGCGTCGTCTCCGAAGAGGGCGGGCGGGCCGTGGCCGTCACCAGCGCCGAGGCCGATCACGACAAGGAGCAGATCGGAGAGTACGAGGTGGTCGCCGTACCGGAGCTCCTCGAACGCATCCCGGAGGACTGCGACCTCCTCTTCCTCAGCCCTTCGTCGCCGGTGTCCATGGTGGTGGAGTCCGCCGATCTGCGGCAGCCCCTCCCCGCAGAAACGGAGGAGTCCGCGCCCGGAGACACCAGCGTGCCTGACTGACAGCGGGGAGGGACAGCGGGTACGGCTCGGCCTGTCCGGCGGCACGGTGTCGGCCCGGAACACCGGCACGGCACGCGACCACCCCGGACGACGACGGTGCGCGGCAGTTGTCGAGCCAGGAGGAGGCCGCGCCCGAGTCGGAGACCGTCAGGTAGTCGTCCCGGCAGTCGTCGGCGTTCATGTCGGCGAACCGGACGTGGTCGCCGTCGGTGCCGACGCCGGAGGCGACCTGGTCCCGCTCGATCCCCCGGCGTATCGCCGCTGCCGCCGCCGCTGTGCAGTCGGGCGCGCACCGCGCCCTCGTCGTCGAGTACGAGGTGGCCGTCGCGCCCGTCCCCATCTCTGCTCATCCCGCCCCGCGGTGCCAGTGAACCGGACGGCGGCCGCGGGCGTTCTCCGGTCGGGTAACTGCAGTCGGAGCACGTTGGGGACGGCGATGGTGAGGACGGGGCGATGCGGCCGGGACGAATCCCGGGGCGGCCGGGAGTCCGAGGCGAGCGGCGTCGTCCCTGCCGCCCTCCGTGTCATCAGGGCTGGGCGCCGCGTACCGCTGCGGTGGACGCTGTCGGTCGTCGGCCTGGCCGGACTGGGCGGACTGTCCGTGACCACGACGGCGTTCGTCATCGCCCGGCACGCGTTCGCCGAGATGTGGAGGGCCGGACGGGAGGCACACCAGCAGGGCGACTCCTACGTGCCCGACACCGGTCTGCTCCTGCGTCTCATCGCTGCCGGAGCCCCCGTTCTGCTGGCCATCTCCTGGCTCGGCTGCGCCGCGCTGCAGACAGCGCACGCCCGCGCCGCGACCGGGAAGGCCGAGCCGACACGGTGGCTCCGGCTCGGCCACGTCGTCGCCGTGTATCCGCTGCGCTGCGTGATCGTGTGCGTCGTTCCGGCGGCGACGTTCTGGCTGGGAGTGCACCTGCGGCCGGACGCCGGCCGGCGCACCCTGCTGCTGGACGTCCTGACCGGTCCTGCCGGGCTCGTGGCGCTCGTCCTGCGGCTTGGGTTGACCTTCTCTCCGACAGCCGCGGCGTCGGGCGCCGGTCCTCTCGCCGCACTACGCCGCTCGTGGAGGCTGGTCTGGCGCCCAGGAGCATGGTGGAGGACCTTGGCCGTCTCCGTGTCCGCGGGCATCCTCACGGTCGGGACATTCGTGCTCCTGTTCCACGCGGCCGGACCGCTGCGCCGCGTGATACGGCCGGCTGTCATGGCCTTCGGTACGGACAATCCGTACGTCGCCTACGCGGCGGGGCTCCTCGCTCCGGTAGCCGCTGCCCTCCTGCTCACGGCGCTTCTGACACTTCCTGTCCTCCATACCACCTTCGCCGTGCTCTATGAACGGCTCCGCCAGACGCCGGTGGCGCGCGAGACGCCAGGGCCCACAGCCCGGGGCTCGTGATCCGCAAGGGTCCGTGAAATCACGTCAGCTTCCCTGTCGCTTCACCGTGTCGCTGCTCTGCGAGTCGAGCAGCGGCACTCCTTGGCCTTGCCGATGACGCGCACGAGCTCGGTCAGCGCCCGTCGGACAAGAGCCGCCGCAGTAGGTCTCACGAGAAAGAGAAGCAGTGAGTAAATACATTCTTGGCCGCTCGCAGCACGAGACGCGCAGGCTGGACCTGCAGAGCAGGCTGTACGCGGCCCACAGCGCCCACCTGCTCACGCTCGCCGGACTGCGAACGGGTATGAAGGTGGTGGATGTCGGATGCGGTACCGGTGAGCTGACCAGCATCGCGGCCCGGATCGTCGGCCCGTCCGGTCATGTCATCGGGGTGGACCACGACCCGGACATGCTGGCGGTCGCGGAACGCAACATGGCGCACGCCGGCCTGTCGCATGTGACGTTCCGACAGGACGTGCTGCCGAACATCGCCCTGGACCAGCCGGCCGACGCGCTCGTGGGCCGGCTCATTCTCATGCACCTCGACAGCCCGGCCGACGCTGTCCGCCGCATGGCACGCCACGTCCGTCCTGGCGGTGTGGTGACCTTCCAGGACCTCAACCTCTCGCGCAGCAGATCGGTCCCGGCTCTTCCCCTCGTCGAGGACATCGGGTGCTGGATCCAGGCGGCCTTCCGGCAAGGGGGCACGGACCCCGATCCCGGAGAGCGGCTTCCCGCGGTGTTCCGAGCGGCAGGGCTGCCGGCCACTGGGCTGGCAGTGGCCGTTCCGGCGGGCGACGCCGGCTCGATGTCCGTCGCACACGCGACCTCAGCCGTCACCGCGCTTCTCCCGCTCATCGAGAAGAGCGGCACGGCCACAGCCGAGGAGATCGATATCAAGACGCTGCACACACGCCTGACCGCCCAGATGCACGAGGCCGCAGCCACCCTGTTCTCACCCGAACTCGTAGGCGTGTGGGCGACTACTCCGACCACACCGCCCCACCCAGTCGGCTGACCCCTCCTGGTTGGTCCGGCTTTACGGGGCCCACGCCAGGAGTAGGGGTTCTCGCCGTCGAGGCGGGGGCAACCTCCAGATGCAGGAACGCTGCTGAGAAAGCAACTCCGGTGCGCAACCTGCCACCCGTGGCGGGACGGCCGGCCGGGACGGACGACCAGAGGGCCTCTGCCACCGGCAGGTGGCCGACGCAGTGCTTTCTCGTAGCGGACGGCATCAAGTGGCGGGCGAATCCGTGGGACTTCCCGCCAGGGTCCGGGAAGAGAGCCACCTCTGGCACCGGGACGTGGATCGCCTCGTACGTCGTTGTAGATCTCGGAGGTGAACGTAGTGCAGCCCGTGTCGGAAACTTCCTTGCCCAGCACGTCCGGGCACACCCTGAAGCGGATTCGGCTGCCCTGGTCGCCCAGGCGGTGAGGTGTTTCACCCCCGTGCACACAGGTCCGGAAGCCGTCGAAGTCCCGGTCCTCATCCCGACCCTCTCCCAGGACTCGATACGACTCGAGGAGGTGGACTTTCGATCCCTGTCTTGCCGCGGTCGGCCGGATTCGGTCCCGTCAGCTGCCCCCCTGAGATGTCTTTGAGGGCCCGGACGCTGACCGAGCCGATCGCGCACCGCGACCAGTCCAGCTCACCCTGGGCACCGAGTGCATACCAAGCGGTAGAGCTTGGCCTCTTCTGGTGCCATCCGCTCGACGGCGTGCTGATGAGACGAGCCGTTCGCCCCCTCGCCAGGAGATCAGGCCACTGGGGGGAAGGCTGCTTCTGCCCCTCCGCGCGCAGCATGCGTCCCCCTCCGACTCGCAGGAAAGCCACCCGTTCGCCACGGTAGTCGCCGCCACTGACAGTCCGAGCTGCGTCCGAGTCGCGCCCTGCGTCAGTCGAGGGAAAACAACTCGCGACCGTCGGCGCGGGTGGCTAGGCTCCTATTCGTTCTCGCGGCCGTTGCGTGCCGCTGCTGTCCGCTGTGCGTGTTCTTGGAGGTGTCGACCGATGGCTGTCTCTGCGACGGGCGTTGCCCGCATCCGGAAGTTCGTCAAGTCCACCTCCGTGGCCGCCGGCTGACCTCACTTCTTCCCCGCGCTCGTGGGCGCGGTGCCGGGGCCACCCTTGTGAAGGGTCACCCCTTGTCTCTCTCCTCTTCTCTCGGTTCTTCCTCGCATCCACTCGTTCCGTACGGCTGGGACGCGGGCTGGGAGGCCGAGTTCGCCCCGTACGCCGAGCTGGGTCTCGTACCCGGCCGCGTCGTCCGGGTCGACCGCGGCCTCTGCGACGTCGTCACACCGGCCGGCCCGGTCCGTGCCGACACCGAGTTCGTCGTCCCCCGTGACCCGATGAAGGTCGTGTGCACGGGCGACTGGGCCGCCGTCGACCCCGACGGCAGCGACCCGCTGTACGTGCGGACCCTGCTGCCCCGCCGTACCGCCTTCGTCCGCTCCACCTCCTCCAAGCGGTCCGAGGGCCAGATCCTCGCGGCCAACGTCGACCACGCCGTCGTCGCCGTGTCGCTCGCCGCCGAACTGGACCTCGCCCGCGTCGAACGGTTCCTGGCGCTGGCCTGGGAGAGCGGCAGCAGCAAGGAAGCAGTGAGGCGGCGCGTTGGATCTGCTGGGCTTTTGTTTCTCACTCGCCGGTGAACGGCCAGAATCGGCGAGGGTAGGCGGCCAGCCGTTCAGCGTGATGCCCGGCGGGTCATCCGTACCGAGGGATCCGGTGCGTCGGACCGTTCCTGGGCCCGTCGGGACGGCAGTGGTGGGCCCCCTGCCCCGGGCCTCGGGGGCTGGACGTACGGTCTGCGCACGACTGATCGTTGTCATGGTGGACACTCAGTCCGCATCGCCGCATGTCTCCCTCCATATCCGTCGGGATGACCGGTATGTACCTGCTCGATGGAGGGTCACAAAGGGTCGGCGCATGATAACTGGAATGGATCGAGACTCGGGATGACTGTGAATGATCGCAAGATGAACGGCAGGTAAGAGGAGTTCATCGTTCCGGACCGTGTGCTTTCCCTTTCCGGCGCGAGACGCCCATAGCTTTTCTTCGCTCAGCAGTGATCTTGCGTCGAGGGTGGGGAGTGTCGACGGATGCGGTTCAGTGCCAGAAGACGCGGGAGAACGGGCAGAGGAGTGATCCTCGCCATGGGGGTTTCCCTGACGGCGGGGCTGCTTCACATGGGAGCGCTTCCCTCGTCTGCCGTAGCCGGTCCGCAGTCGGTCACCCGGGACGTACTGACCTCGGCAGAGGGCACCGATAGTTCGACGGCAGCCTCCGAGGACGAGGCGATCGCCGAGGCGGCGCGGACCGGCCAGAAGGTCGAGGTGGCCTCGTTACGCGGAGAGAGCAGTGAGGTCTGGGCCACTCCCGAGGGCGACCTGGAGGCGCGGGAGTACCTGCGCCCGGTGCGGACCCGAGTCGACGGCGAATGGCGGGCGATCGATACCGACCTGGCCGCGACCGACGGCGGCATGGTAGCCCCCGGGGCCGCCACGATTGGGCTCGGCTTCTCCGGCGGCGGAGAGGGGGACCCACTGGTGCGCGTGGAGCGAGCCGGTCGGACGCTGGAATTGGCCTGGCCCGGTGACGTACCCGCCCCCCAAATTGACGGGAGCATGGCAACATATTCGGACATTCTGCCGGACGTCGACCTGCGCCTCACCGCACTTGCCGACGGCTTCACACAACTGCTCGTGATCAAGTCGGCCGAAGCCGCCCGTAGCACGGAACTCGCCGCGCTGCGGCTGCGGCTCAGTGCGGACGGCATGGCGGTCGAGGAGACCGCCACCGGCGGCCTGCGGGCAGTCGACGAGGGCGCGGGCGGCACCGTCTTCGAGGCGTCGACCCCGGTGATGTGGGACTCCAGCACCGGCGGCCAAGCCGCAGAGAGCACCGACCCGGCGTCCGCAGACTCCCTGACCGCCTCTGCCCGGTCGGCGCTCCAGGCCGATACCCCCGCGGCCGGTGCTGAGGACCCGGCCGCCGGCGAGTCCGGCCGCCTGGAACAGGTCGGCGTGGACATCGCCGGGGACGGCACCGAGCTGATCCTCACCCCCGACCAGGACCTGCTGACCGGCACCGACACCGTCTACCCCGTCTACATCGACCCGCAGTGGTACTCGCCGAAGGCAACCTCCTGGACCATGGCGTCCAGGTACTGGGCGAGTTCCCCGCAGTGGAAGTTCAACGGCAACTCGGACGCGGGTCTTGGCTACTGTGGATGGGCCTACTGCGCGCCCTATGACGTGAAGCGGCTCTTCTACCAGATTCCGACCACCAAGTTCGCCGGACGCACCATCCTTTCCGCGGAGTTCGTCGTCCGGGAGACCTACGCGGCCTCTTGCGACAACCGCGAGGTGCAGATCTGGCGTACCAAGGGAATCAACTCCTCGACCACTTGGAACACGCAGGACGCCTCGGGATTCTGGGTCGACCACCTGCAGACCCGCAGCTTCGCCCACGGCTACGACGGCTGCGCCGCAGCCGACGCCGAGTTCGACGTCAAGGCCGCCGTGGCCCAGGCTGCGGCCAACAAGTGGTCGCAGATCACCTTCGGGCTGCGCGCCACCAGCGAGGACGACCGCTACACCTGGAAGCGCTTCTCCGACGACGCCTACCTGCGCGTGCGGTACAACCGCGCCCCCAACAAGATCAAGCTGTCACAGCTCACCATGAGCCCAGGCGGTCCATGCGTGGCCTCGGACAAGATGGTCCGCATCCGCTCCACGGCCACGGTTCGCGCCAACAACGTCACCGACCCCGACGGGGACACCGTCTCCGTGCAGTTCCAGGCGTCCTGGGATGCCGGTGACGGGGCCGGATGGAAGGCTCGTTACACCTCTTCCCGCACCACCACCAAGAAGAGTGGCTCGGACTTCTCCCTCGTACTCCCCAGTAGCATCCCCAAGAACAAGCACGTCGAATGGCACGCCCGCTCCTACGACGGAGCGCAGTGGTCGGCCTGGAGCTACACCGGCTCCCACGGCTGTCACTTCATGTACGACACGTCCGTCCCCGTCGGACCGGTGATCAACTCAGCCCAGTACGGGGAGTCCGATCCCGAGAATCCCGACGACCCCTGGTGGGACGGTGTCGGAAGGTACGGCACCTTCTCCGTGGACACCACGTCCACCGACGTCACCAAGTACTGGTTCGGCGTCAATGCGGCGCCCAGCAGCGCCAACACCCTCACCACCACGGGCGGCGGGCTCAAGACGATGCAGTTCATGCCGACCAAGCCCGGCGTCAACTTCGTCACCGCGCAGGCCTTCGACGCCGCCGGCAACGGCTCCGAACCCACCACCTACACCTTCCGCGTCCGCTCCGGCCAGCCCGACCGGCTCGCCTGGCAGATGGACGAGCAGGCCGGAGCGAGTGCCGTCGCCGGAGCGGGCGGCGCCTGGCCGGCCACGCTGCACGGCGCCACGCCGGGCGTCGCGGGCGTCTCCGGCAAGGCCCTCGGCTTCGACGGCGTCGACGACTGGGCCGCCAGCGACTCGCCCGTGCTCAACACCGGCAAGAGTTTCTCGGTGTCCGTGTGGGCCAAGCTCCCCGGCACCGACCCGGGCCGCCCGAGCACCGCCCTGTCCCAGCCCGGTCAGAACAACAGCGGGTTCGAGATCTACTACTCCTCCGCGCTGGGCGGCTGGGTGTTCCTGCGGCACTCGGACGACGCCGCCTCCGGCAGCACCTCCACCCGTGCCGTCCAGCCGGCCTGCGCCGCCGGCGACACCGCCTGCACCACTGCCCGGCTGGGCGACTGGACCAACCTCGTCGGGGTCTTCGACAACCCCAATCACCTGCTCAAGCTGTACGTGAACGGCAAGCTCGCCGGCACGGCCCCGTACACCGCCCCCTGGGACGCCCGGGGCGGAACCCTTCTGGGTTCGGGCCGGCATGGGGGCGAGCTGGTCGACTTCTTCCCGGGCTCCCTCGACGATGTCCGGCTCTTCGACTACCAGCTCACCGACGCCCAGGTGGCCAAGGTCGCCGACAAGCAGCAGGTCGACACGGGTCGGCCCGCCAAGCTGGTCTGGCCCCTGGACGAGGAGGCGAGCGCCACCGAGGTGACCGGCCGCGGCCAGGCGGCCGACGCGGTGCTGAAGGGCGGCGCCGTCACGGGGACCACCGGGGTGAGCGGCCGTGCCGTGACCTTCGACGGGGTCGACGATCACGCCACCACCGGCCGCCCCCTGCTGGACACCTTCCAGAGCTTCGCGGTGTCCACCTGGGTGCGGCTGCCGAAGGACAAGCCGGCCAGAGCCATGACTGCGGCGTCCCAACTCGGTTCCGTACGACGCAATTTCGAGCTGTACCACTCCTCCGCGCTGGGCGGCTGGGTATTCTCCCGGACCGACGCCGACTCCACGGACGGAACCATCGTCCGCGCCACCCAGACCGCCTGCCCCGCGGACACGAACTGCGCCGCAGGCCGGTTCGGCGAGTGGAACCACGTCGTGGGCGTCTACGACGCCGATGCCGGCAAACTCCTGCTCTACGTCAACGGCGTTCTGCAGGCCAGCACGGCCTACAGTGCCCGCTGGTCGTCCGAAGGCCCGCTCAGCATCGGCAGTGGCCTCGCCCCGGACGGCACAGTCGCCAGCCCACTCAAGGGCGACACCGACGACGTACGGCTGTACGACCGTGCCGTCTCCGGTGACGAGGTCCGGCAGTTGTTCAAGCAGCGTCCCCAGGTCGGCGCCCGCTGGAAGTTCGAGTCGGCCAACGGCACCCCGCCGGTCACCCCCGACGCTTCGGCGACGGCCGCCGGGATGACCCTCTATAACGGGGCCACCACAGGATCCGGCTGGGTGGACGGCGGTCTCACCCTGGACGGCGTCAACGACTACGCGGCCACCGCCACCGGCGTGCCCACGGTCGACACCAGCGCCAGCTTCAGTGTCAGTGCCTTTGTCCAGGCCGCGGCTCAGCCCACCGCGAACGTCACCCTGCTCAGCGCACCCGGCACCACCAAGAGCGCCCTCGCGGTCCGTTACGTGCCCGGCGCGACGACGGACGGGGATCCGGGACGCTGGCGCATCGAGACCGCTGACGCGGACAAGGCGGACGCCCTCACCACCCAGGTCGAGAACGGCCAGTTCTTCAGTGTCCAGGACTGGACCCACGTCGCGGTCGTCTACGACGGCTTCGCCCGTGAACTGCAGCTCTACATCAACGGCGAACTTCAGGACGTGGCCTGCGCGGACACCGACGAGAATGGTGAGCCGGACGCCTCCGGCTGCACGGACACCGACTCCTCCGCCGAGGACGTCGTGACGTTCAAGGCCGCGCAGAACCTTCAACTCGGCCGGGCCAAGACCGGCGCGAGCACCTGGGGCGAGTACTTCCCCGGCACCGTGTCCGACCTGTGGACCTTCCAGGGGGTCCTCACCCCCACCCAGATCAGCCACCTCGCCGTCGGCATGCCCGGCGTGGAGACCGCCGTACCCAGCGGCGACTGATCGGCACAGCCAAGGGGAAGGGGCGGCCGCCCCTTCCCCGGGCCCTTCGCTCCACTCCGCCATGTCCGGCTCACCGCTGCCCGCGGAGCACGCAACGGAAGGAAGACAGATCAGCATGAAGACCAGACCACGCACAAGAACGGGTCGGCCCTGGCGCCGGGTGGCCATGGCCACTGCGGCCACCCTGACCGCGGCTCTCTTACAGGCTTCGGGGGTGCCCGCCGTTGCCCAGGGCTGGCGCAGGCCCGCGCTGCCGCAGGCCGAGTCGCCGGTCGCCGGTGGCCCGGCGGACAAGTCGGTGCCCCGCAAGGTGACGAAGGGACCCCGTACACCCGCGAAGGCGCCCGCGATCAGCTGGCCGAAGGCGGCCGCGTCGGCGGTGACGCTGCGACGGGAGGCGCTCCGGGTCAAGGGGCTGCCGCTCACCGTGGACACACGGGTGAAGCGGTCCGCTGACGCGGCCTCCGGCACCTACACGGTCAGCACGTTGTCCCGCGCGGCGGCGCGGAAGACGGGCGTCGACGGGCCGGTCTTCACGCTGACGGCCCGTCAGGGCGGTACGCAGCGCGGCGGCAAGGTGCGAGCGGGCCTGGACTACTCCTCGTTCGCGAACCTGTACGGCGGTGGCTACGCGGACCGGCTGACCCTGGTGCGACTGCCGGCATGCGCGCTGACGACACCGCATAAGGCCCAGTGCCGTACGACTCAGCCCGTGGAGACCGTCAACGACGCCGAGAAGCAGACACTGACCACGGACTCCGTCACCCTCAGCGCGAGCACGGCGACCGTACTGGCGGTGACTGCTTCCGCCGACAGCGACAGGGGCGACTACAAGGCGACTTCCCTGTCCGCCTCGTCGACCTGGAACACGGATCTGAGCAGCGGCTCGTTCGCGTGGTCGTACGACATGGCGGTGCCGCAGGTGCCCGGCGGGCTGACGCCGCGGGTCGGGCTGTCGTACTCCTCCGGCGGTGTCGACGGCCGGACCGGGAACACCAATAACCAGGCTTCGTGGGTCGGGGACGGCTTCGACCTGGCGCCTGGTTTCATCGAGCGCAGTTACAAGGGGTGCGAGGAGGACGGTGCGACCAACGCGGACGGGAACAAGCCGGGCGATCTGTGCTGGGCGTACGACAACGCCACCCTGTCGCTGAACGGCTCGGGCGGGGAACTGGTGCCCGACGGTACCAACTCCTGGAAACTCCGGGACGACGACGGCACGAAGATCGACCGGATCTACGGCACCTCGTCCGACGTGCGGTCCAACGGCGCGCGCAATGACGAGTACTGGCGGGTGACGACCCCCGACGGTGCGCAGTACTTCTTCGGCTACAACCGGCTGCCGGGCTGGACGAGTGGCAACGAGACGACCGACTCGACGTGGACGGCGCCGGTCTTCGGCAACGACGCCGACGAACCGTGCAACGCCTCGACGTACGCGGCGTCCTGGTGCCAGCAGGGCTGGCGCTGGAACCTGGACTACGTCGTCGACCCGCACGGCAACGCGGTCGCGTACTACTACGACAAGGAGACCAACTCCTACGGTCGCAACCTCAAGGCTGCCGACGACACCCCGTATGTGCGCGGCGGCACCCTGGACCGCATCGAGTACGGGCTGAAGTCCACGGCCATGTACTCGACGAAGGCCCTGGCCAAGGTCGACTTCACCAACAGCGAGCGGTGCATCCCCGACAGCTCGACCACGTGCTCGTCCATTTCCACGGGTTCCCAGTACTGGTACGACACTCCGTGGGACCTGAATTGCGAAGCCGGCACCGACTGCGACAACGGCCGCCTCTCCCCGGTGTTCTTCACCCGCAAGCGGCTGACGAACGTCACCACCCAGGTGCTGGTGTCGGGTGCGTACAGCAACGTCGACGGCTGGAAGCTCACCCACCGGTGGGGCATGGCGGACACCGACTACCAGTTGCTGCTGGACTCCGTCGAACGCACCGGCTATGACGGCACCGCCTCGATCACCCTGCCGAAGGTCACCTTCGCCTACACCCAGCTCGCCAACCGGCTCGACAAGACCGGCGACGGTTACGCACCGTACATCAAGTCCCGGCTGTCCACCGTCGCGGACGAGTCGGGGGGCCAGATCGACGTCGGATACTCCGCGCCGGTGTGTGACGCCGCCGCGCTGCCCACGCCGGAGACGAACACCACCCGTTGCTTCCCGCAGTACATCGGCGGCAGCACGACCGACGACCCGGACCTGCAGTGGTTCAACAAGTACGTCGTCGACACGGTCACCTCGACCGACCGTACCGGCGGCGCGCCCGACCAGGTCACGATGTACGACTACCTGGACGGCGCGGCCTGGCACTACGACGACGACGACGGCATGACCAGGAAGAAGTCCAAGACCTGGTCGCAGTGGCGCGGTTACGGCCATGTCCGGGTGCGCACCGGCGGTCAGGGCGGTGCGTCGGCGATGAAGTCGCAGACCGACAGCTACTTCCTGCGCGGCATGGATGGCGACCGCAAGACGTCCTCGGGCGGCACCAAGAGCGTGTCGATCACCCTCGACCCGGGCGAAGGCGACCCGATCACCGACCACGAGTCGCAGACCGGCTTCGCGTACAAGACCGTCACCTACTCCGGCCCCGGCGGCAAGGTGCTCTCCAAGACGGTGAGCCGGCCCTGGTACAAGGAGACCGCGGCAAAGGTCCGCGACTGGGGCACCGTCACCGCCAACTTCACCGGCACCGCCTCCAGCAAGGTGTGGACCTCCCTGGACGACGGTGCCGGTGCCAAGTGGCGGACCACCTCGACGTCCTACACGCATGACTCCACCACCGGCCTGGTCACCCGGACCGAGGACCTGGGTGACACGACGACCTCGGCCGACGACCAGTGCACCCGCACCACCTACGTCTCCGGCAGCGTCCCCGTGCATGCTCCTGCCCGGGTCGAGACGGTGGCCAAGGCGTGCGACGCCGCCACCAACCGCCCGGCCGACGTCATGTCCGACGTACGCACCGCCTACGACGGCGGTGCCTACGGCGCCGCGGCGACGAAGGGCGACGCCACCAGGACCGCCAAACTCAAGACGTACAGCGGCTCCAGCGCGGTGTATCTGGAGTCGACCTCCGCCTACGACGGCTATGGACGGGCGCTGAGCACCACCGACCTGACCGCGGACGTCACGGTCACCGCCGCCGGCACGCTCACCAGGAGCGCCCGCAACGACGGACGAACCACGACCACCGTGTACTCCCCGACCACGGGCTTCCCGACGAGCAGTACGGTGACCACCCCGCCCGCCACGGTGGGGGACAGCACCACCGCGCAGACGTCGACCACCACGTACGACACGCTGCGCGGACAGCCGCTCGCCGAGACCGACACCAACGGCAAGGCCACCACCTACGCCTACGACGCGCTGGGCCGCAACACCAAGGTATGGCTGGCCGACCGGACCACCAGCCAGATCCCGACCTACGAGTTCACCTACACCATCACCGACGGCAAACCGATCGCCGTGGGGACGAAGACCATCGGCAACTCGGGCACGCAGGACACCTCGTACGCCTTCTACGACGGCTTCCTGCGAGCCCGCCAGACGCAGGACCCAGGCCCGAACGGCGGAACACTGCTGGCTGACGTCTTCTACGATGAACGCGGCCTGACCGCGCAAGAGTTCGCCACCTACTACTCCGACACCACCGCCCCCTCCACCACCCTCTTCGAGCCCAAGAACGCGCTCAGTGTGGAGACTCAGAACCGTTACACCCACGACGGCCTGGGCCGGATGACCGAACTGAGGCAGATCGCCGGCAACGGTGACGGCGGGACGGTCCTCGGTGTTACGAAGACCATCTATGGCGGCGACCGCACCACGGTCATCCCGCCGGTGGGTGGCACCGCGCAGACCACCGTAACCGACGCCCGCGGCCGCACCACCGAGCTGCGCCTGCTGCACTCCCGTGACGCCGACGCCGACTACGACACCACGTTGTACGGCTACAGCCCCCGCGGTGAACAGACCAAGGTCACCGACCCGGCCGGCAACGTCTGGACCTGGACGTACGACCTGATGGGCCGGCTCACCGACACCACCGACCCCGACAAGGGCGCCGACCACAACGAGTACGACGACCGTTCCCTGCTGACCAGCAGCAAGGACGCCCGCGGTACGGTCCTCGCCCATGCCTACGACGGCCTGGGCCGTAAGACAGAGCTGCGGGACACTTCGACCGGCACACTGCGTGCGAAGTGGGTCTACGACACGATCAGCGGCGCCAAGGGGCAACTCGCGTCCAGCTCCCGCTACGACGGTGCCCAGGAGTACAAGACGAGCGTCGTCGCCTACGACCGGCTGTACCGGCCACTGCGGACCTCCGTGACGATCCCGTCGGCCGAAGGCGCACTGCAGGGCACGTACCTGTCGGCGACCACCTACAACGCCTCGGGCACCGTGCAGGGCGTCGGCTACCCCAAGGCCGGTGACCTGGCGGCCGGCACCGTTGCCTACACCTACGAGGACGGCACACTGCGGCCCGTCAAGGTCAGCGGCCCGCAGAACCTGACCGCCACGACGGCCTACAGCTACGTCGGCAAGCCGTTGCAATACTCCATGGCCGCGAACGGCGGCAAGCTCACGCTGGAGACCAATACCTACCAGTGGGGCACCCAGCGGCTGGCCACCTCACGGGTGGACCGCCAGGACGTCTCGGGCGTCGACCAATACAACACCTACTCCTACGACGAGGCGGGCAACGTCCTGTCCGTCTCGGACACCTCCCGCACCGGCACCGACAACCAGTGCTTCAGCTATGACTATCTCGGCCGGCTGACGCAGGCCTGGGCGCAGTCGACGACCGGCTGTGCGACCACCCCGACCACCACCGCGCTGGGCGGCCCGGCCCCGTACTGGTCCTCCTACACCTACGACGTGGTCGGCAACCGGCTCAGCGAGACCCGGCACGCCACTGCTGCCGGTGACTCGGACACCGAGCGCAGCTACCACTACCCGGATCCGGGAGCGGTCCGGCCGCACACCCTGAGCTCGGTGGACACCACCACCGGGACGGTCAAGTCCACTGACAGCTTCACCTATGACGACGGCGGCAACACCCGCACCCGGCAGCTGGGCGACGGCACCTCCCAGACCCTGGACTGGGATGCCGAAGGCCATCTCGCCAAGGTCACCCAGCCGGTGGAGGGCGGCAGCGACCAGGTCACCGAGTACCTGTACGACGCAGAGGGCAACCGTCTGATCGGCCGCACCCCGACGGAGACCACGCTGTATCTGGGGGCCACGGAGATCACACTGGCGAAGGGTGCCACGACAGCCAAGGGCACCCGCTACCTTGATGTTGGCGGCGGCCACCAGGCCGTCCAGGCCAACGACGGAACCATCTCCTTCACCCTGGCCGACCACCACGGCACCGCCCAGCTCTCCGTCAACGCGACCACCCAGGCGATCACCCAGCGCCGCACCCTGCCGTTCGGCGAACCGCGCGGCACCGAGCCGACCACCTGGACCGGCACCAAGGGCTTCGTCGGCGGTACCACCGACACCACCACCGGCCTGACCCACCTCGGGGCGCGCGAATACGACCCGGCAACTGGCCGTTTCCTGTCGGTCGATCCCGTCTTCACCGGCGACGACCCGCAGCAGATGCACGGCTACACCTATGCCAAGAACAACCCCCTCACGCACAGCGACCCCTCCGGGCTGTGCGCAGGCCCCGACTGCCCGACCCGCAACTGCCCCTCCTGCCTCAACCACACCCCAGGCGACAAAGCCGGTGCCGACGCGTCGAGGCGCGATTACGCCGGCTCTGGCAGCACTCCCACCAACACATCCGCCCACGTGCGGACTGCGGAGAAGGACTGGGTGGCAGCGAACACTCCGGTGACGCAGGACATCGACAAGCTGGCCGACCAGTACTGGTCTCCCCGCATGAACGGGGAGGCCACGGACGACTTCTGGTACAACCCGGTCTACGAGTCGTCCAAGGAGGGCTCCGCCTGCTTCGGCCGCGAGGGCTGCCGTCAGGCCTACCTCTACGTTCTGCACGGAGGCAAGGACGTCGACAAGGCCAAGGAGATCGCGGCCACCTACTGCGTGTACCACGCTGAGGAATGCAACGAGAAGGCAGCAGCCGTCGCCCGAGGAAACTCCATCCGCGACGCCATCTCGACCGCGCTGATGGGCTACCTGGGCTGGAGAGCAGGCAGCACCGCAACTTCCTGCAACAGCTTCGTCCCCGGCACCGAAGTCCTCATGGCCGACGGCAGCACCAAGCCCATCGAGGATGTGAAGACCGGAGACAAGGTCCTGGCCACGGACCCGAAGACCGGCCGCACCACCCTCAAGACGGTCACCGCCGAGATCACCGGCCAGGGCCTGAAGAACCTGGTCAAGATCACCCTGTCCATCAAGGTCGAAGGTAAAACGCTGACAGCTTCGGTCACCGCCACCGACGGCCACCCGTTCTGGGTCCCTGAACTCGGCGCATGGATCGACGCCACCAACCTGGTCGCCGGCGAACAGCTCAGCACATCCACCCGCGCCGCGGCCCGAATCACCAAGATCCGACGCTGGACCCAGCAGGCTTCCGTCCACAACCTCACCGTCGCCGACATTCACACGTACTATGTGCTGGCGGGTGAGACGCCGGTCCTCGTGCATAATTCGAATGGGGCCTGCGGCACAAACCTGACACGAGGTGAAAAGGTTGCTGCCGCTACGGGTGTCGATGATCTGTCGCCAGCGTTGCGAAAGAGCCTCACCGGCTTCATGAAGAAGAGTCCAGGGAATGCCGAAATTCCGCAGATCGTTCGCCTCCCCGAAGGCGGTGCGGAATTCTACTACAAGGTCCCCGGAAGGGTTCCCGGGTCGTACGCGATGTATCGGAAGCGAGTAGATCCTGAAGGAGTCACGGAGTTGGCTTACAAGACGACCTTCCTTCCTGATGGCAGCATTGCCCACATCAAGTTCAAGTGAGGGTGAGGTCTATGGGATCGGATACTTGCCAGGCTCTGACCAGTCTGCTTGGCTGGGAATCATCGCTGGATGGCCTGATCGACGCCGCTAACCGATGCGATCGACACGAGGGGCCGTCTGTACGCTTGGATCGTGATGCGGTAAGAGAGGTTCTGCAGCGATGCACCTCCGGAGAACTAGACGTTCTTCAATTGCCGCGATGGGCTGGGGCGATTCACATGTTGGAGCGTGTCGAGATCGACGAAGTGGACGTTGAGATTCTGACTCAATTCCTCTTCGAGGTGTCGAGTCCTGAACTATTCGAGCCGATCACCGTTGACGTATGTCAGCGATGGATCAGTCGAATGGGACATTCATAGCGCTCTGCTTACACAAAAGCCTGGAGGCTCGGACGGAGGAGATTCCGACCGGGCCTCCAGGGCGTTTGACGGCAACGGTGACGGCAACGTCAGCGGACGACGGCTGCGGTGGGCGGGTCGTCCGGGTCGTCGGTTGTGCCGAGGATGCTGCCGAGGGTATCGATGGCCTGGCGTTGGAGGCGGAGTCGGACGTGGGCGTAGACGCCGGCGGTGACGCCGATGTGGGCGTGGCCGAGGAGTTCCTTGATGACGACGAGGTCGACGCCTTGTTCCAGGAGCAGGGTGGCAGTCGAGTGTCGGAGGTCGTGGAACCGGATCGTCCGGAGCCGTGCGCTGTGAAGGAGGCGGCGGAAGCGGCGGGTGAGGTTGGTGGGGTCGAGCGGCCTGCCCTTCGGGGTGGTGAAGACGAGCCCGTTGCCCATCCAGCCCGTTCCGGCCGCCTGACGCTCTTCTTGCTGCCTTTCCTGGTGGATCTTGAGGGAGCTGAGGCATTCGGTAGGGAGGGCGATGCGCCGCTCGGAGGCCAGGGTCTTGGTGTTCAGGACGGTCAGGCCCTGGCTGCGGGTGCGCTGGAGGGAGCGGTGGATGGTGGCGGTGCCGCCGTCGAGGTCGAGGTCTTCCCAGTGGAGGCCGAGGAGTTCGCCCTTGCGGAGTCCGGTGCGCAGGGCGAGTTCGTACAGGGCGTGAAGCCGGTCGCCGTTGGCCGCTTGAAGGAGTTGCCGGGCTTCGGCGGCGGTGAGGGGCTGGAAGCGTCTCGGCCGGGGCGCGGTTGTCTTGACGTTCCGGGCGACGTTGCGCGGCAGCTCGTCCTCGCGGACGGCGTGTTCCAGGGCGGACTTGAGGACCGCGTGAACGTACGTCACGGTCAGTGGCGACAACCGTCTATCACAGCACTGGCCGGTGGCGCAGCAGCGCCGCCGCTTCGCGTCCCATTTCTGAGCGCAGCACTGGCAGGTCACGCGGAGCCCGTCGAGGAAGGTGCGGACGTCGCGGGTGGTGAGCCGGGCGAGCTTCTTGGCGCCGAGGCCGGGGCTGAGGTGGAGGCGGATGGCGGCGGCGCAGCGGGTGTGGGTGTTCTCCCGCAAGTGGTGGACGGCGACACCGTCCAGCCAGTAAGCGAGATAGGCGCTCACGGTGCTGTCGGCCGCTGCGACGGGGAGGCCGCGGTTGCTGGCGGCGATCTTCTCGGTGAGCTTGGTCATCGCGTCCTTGCGGGTGGTGCCGTAGACGCGGACGCGCTTGCGGGTGTTGCCGGGGGCGAGGACGTATCCGGCGGCTTCCCACCGTCCGTCCTTGCGCTGGTAGACGGTTCCGTCGCCGTTCGCACGGGTGCGGGAGCGGCGGGAAGAGGCGGGGCGGGGCGTGGTCATCAGGCGGCGTCCTGTTCGAGGCGGGTGCGGATGAAGTCGGTGAGGGCGCGGGTGGGGATGCGGCGGGCGCGGCCGAGGGTGATCGAGGCGAGTTGGCCGGAGCGGAGCAGGTCGTAGACGGCGGAGCGGCCGAGTTGGAGGCGGGCCATGACTTGGGGCACCGTCAGCAGGTCCAGCGCTGGCTCTGTCTCCGGGTGGAGGACGGTGGGCGGTGGCGAGGTCATCAGCAGCCCCCTTCGGCGATGAACCGGCGTTCCAGCTCCCCGCGATGCCAGACGGCGGCAGCCAGGAGCGCGGCGCCGGGGCTATAGCCCGAGCCGAGGTAGGTCCAGTGGCCGACGACGAGGGTGGTGTCCGGGTCGCGCTCGGGCAGACCGGCGTGGGAGCGGGCCTGTTCGGTGCGCCAGGCGCGGCGGGCGTCGCGCAGCGCGCCGAGGGTGGTGGAGTAGCGGCGGGATTTGGTGGAGAAGCGGCCGCGGAAGCCGAGCATGTGTGCCCACTTCCAGAGCTTGAGCTCGGCGAATTCCGGCAGCTTGCCCAGCTCCCAGCAGGTGCGGATCATCTGCCGTACGTGGCGGGCGACCGCGAGGCGGGGCAGGGGCCGGGCCTGTCCGGTGCCGTCGCACGCGGTGCAGGGGAGCGGGGTTCCGTGGGGCAGGAGGGTGGCTCCGCGTCCCTGGCAGGGGCGGCAGAACAGGGCGCGGTCGAGGGTGCCGGAGGCGTCGGCGGACTTGGTGGCGTACTTGGCGACGTAGACGGCGACCGCCTGGTCGGTGAGTTCGGTTTCGGTGTCGAAGGCGGCGATCTCGCGTACGTCGAGCTGCTGGCCCCAGGTGAGTTCGCGTTCACCGATCGCGTCCGAGGCGACGGAGATGCGGGCGCGCGGTGCGGCGGCGCGGATGGCGTCGGTGAGCACGGCGACGGTGGCGTACGAGGGCGGGGACTGGGTGCTGCCGTCTGGGCCGTCGAGGCGGATGACGGCGTGGAAGTGGACCAGGCCACGCTTCTGGTACTCGGCAACCTTGCGAAGGACACCCGCAGAACCGCGCGGGCGGCCTTCTGGGTCATGCCGAGCCGGACGGCGAGCTCGCGGCGCAGGTAGGTGGTGAAGCGGGCCCACAAGGCTCCGGCGTGGGCGTTGAAGAGGACTGCACCCGCGTAGTCGTACGTCGCCGGATTGAGCGGTGTGCCGAGCAGTGGGTCCGTGGGCTCGTGGCGGATTCCGCAGCGGCAGGGCCGGGCGTCGGGGCGGTTGTGGACGGGGCCGAAGGAGGGGGCGGTGAGGGTGGCGAAGACGCGGGGGTGGGTGCGGACGGTGTCGGGGACGTTCTTGCCGCCGGAGAGGCCGGCGCGGATGAGGTGGTAGGTGTCAGCGGCGTAGAGGCGGGAGCAGGCCGGGCAGCGGGAGGCGCGGCGATTGCCGCATGTGGTCAGCAGGCTGCCGGTGGGCTCGTCGGAGGCGGAGTAGGTGCGCAGAATCTCACCGGTCGTGGTGTCGACGGTGGTGCTCTGGCCGGTCAGGCGGACGGGTTCGGTGCATCCTCCGAGGCGTTCGATCTGCTGCTGGGCGCGGTCGAAGTCGGGCTGGTTGACGAGGTGGAGCAGGTCCCGCACGGCGGGGCTTGCCAGGTGGCGCAGGTCCAGGGTGACCATTCGGGGCGTGTCCCTTCTGTCGGGTGGGTGCCCCCGAGCAGCAACCAACCAGGCGAGGAGGCGTGTTGGTGCTGCTCGGGGCATGACGAACCAGGCCCATGGGGTGGGCGTGGATTTCGGGGAGAGGCGATCCGGCCGGTGGCCGGGTGGCTCAGAGCTGAGCGAGGGCGGCGGTGGCCACCGGCAGGGCGATGCCCATGCGGGTAGCGAGCTGGGCGGCGGTGACCGGTGTTCCGTGCTCGGCGTGGTGGGTGTCCGCGATGCGCCGGGCCGCACTCAGCAGTGCGGCGGGCAGGGCCGGGCGAGGGCCGGTGGCAGGGGCCTTGGCGACGGCCGGGGCGGAGCCGGGCGCCTCCATCACGGCGGGTGCTTCGGCCAGGGTCGGCGCAGGTGTCGCGGTGGGGACCGGTTCAGGGGCCGGGGCCGGGGGCGCGGTCTCGGGAGCGGGCGCGGTAGTGGGCACCGGCTCGGCGATGGGCGCGGGGGCTGGGGTGGTTGTGGTGGCGTCCTCCAGGTGTGCGGCCGTGTGGAAGTGGGCGAGGAAGGTGGGGCCGACGTGGCCCCAGCCCAGGAGCAGGAGCGGAGCGACAGTGTCCAGGCAGGCCCGGCCGTAGCGTCCGGTCAGCAGCGGCTCGGCAGTGTTCAGCGCGAGGGTGAGCAGCCCGCACAAGTGGAGCAGCCGGGTGCCGGCCTTCAGCTCCGTCTTGGGGACGCCGCGCAGGGCGAGGAAGCGCAGGGCGACCAGGAGTCCGACGACGGACAGGTCCACCATGGGGGCGATCAGCGGGGCGATGGGGCGGGGTACGCCGAGCCGCAGGGCGAGCGCCCAGACGTTGCCGAAGGAGAAGACGAAGGCCAGGGCCGCGATGACCGCCATCACCATGGTCACGGTGCGCCGGGTGAACCGTTCCTCCGCCATGCGCGGGGCCTCCTCTCGGGGGCGTGGGATCGGGGGCGTTCAGGGCTTGGCCAGGGGGACGGCCGGACCGTCCGGCCCGTCGTCGCCGGGGTTCGTGTGGCCGGTGGTGTCGAGGAGGGCGTCCAGGCACAGGGCGGGGTCGGCGGTCAGGTGGGAGGTGGCTTCCGCGATGCGGGCGGCGTCGGCGTCGGAGACGTACGGGGTGCGGATGCGGGTGAAGCCGGGGCGGCCCTGCATCGCCATCACCGCGACCCCGACGTAGGTGGGGTCCAGCAACGTCACCGGGCTGGCATCGGGCCAGTTGCGGATGTCGTCGCCCAGCGCGGCCACCGCGGCTTCCACGGTCTTCTGCGCGAACGACAGCCCGACCGGGCACACATCGCGGATGAACGTCGGGATGGCATCCCCGGTGGTCTTCTGGCTGATCAGGATGGTCAGGATCCCGACGCTGCGGCCCTTCTTGACCAGGTCCTCCACCAGCCGGGCGTTCTCCGCCGTGAGCGTGGCCAAACGTTTCGTCTCGGCGTCGCTGCCCTTGTACTCGCGGAAGAACGTGTGCGCCTCGTCGATGAGGACCACGGTGAGCGGCCACAGCCGGGAGGGGCCGACGTGCCACATGTTCTTCACGCCCAGCACGTCCCGGATCACCGAAGATCGCCGACGGCGCAGCGCCACCAGGCGCTTGAACAGTGTGTTGGCCTCGTCCAGGTCGTCACCGCAGAACGCGAACATCCGCTTGACCAGGTCCGCGTAGTCGCCTTCCTCGGCCCGCGACACCTTCCCGTCGAAGCCCACGAACTGCACGGCCGCCGACGGCGCGAGGTCACAGACGAACTTGTTCACCGCCGAGGTCTTGCCCGCACCCGGGGTGCCGGCCACGGTCACCCCCGGCACATTCGCCAAGGACACGCACACCGGCGCCGCATACTCGTCCACCCCCAACTCCCACCGCGACACCTCCTCCAGCGGGCGGCCGGTGGGATGGTGCTCGGTCGGTGTGGTCAACGGGTCAGAGCGCACGCCCCGGATCACCACCCGACCGGGCCCGTCCGGCAGGACGGACACCCGCGTGCACCGCCAGGCGTCGGCCAGGAACCGCGCCGCCTTCTGGTACTCCTCCAGACCCACCTGCGGCAGCGTCCTGGCCCGCACGATCACCCCGAACCGGTCCGGCTTCACCTTGATCCTCGGAGTTAGCACCCGAGGCGCGGGCGCGGCTCCGTCCTTCTGCGCGGTGATCTGCGCCAGCAGGCCCGGCGTCTTGTCGGTGACCGTCAGCCCGCCCATCCGCGCGAGGCGCACCCAGCCCCAGCGCACCCGAACGGCCTGCCACATGCTGGCCTTCGTGCCCTTATCAGCGCGTGCGTAGCGCACCACGACCAGCAGCAGTGTCACGTTGACCAGCACAGCCGCAATCAGCAGCGCATCCGGTCCGTAATCCGTCACGGCTTCCATGTCAGTCCCCCTCGGTCTCGGATATCAGGCGGAGGACGTCGGCCAGGTCCAGCCCGGTCGCGTCCGCCGGGGTCAGGCCGAGCAGGGCGAGCACCGCGCCGGAGGCGGAGAACGTCGCCTTGCCCTCAGTGCCCGGCAGGGGCCGCAGCACATGCAGCTCCCGCTGCGGCCCCTGGTTGTCGATGCCGGTCACTTGGCCGCCTCCGCCGTGACCAGCTCCAGGCGGGCGGCGCGGTAGGCGAGGCCGTCGGAGAGCTGACCGTTGAAGATCCGCGCCCACGGGGTGGCGAACAGGTCCACCGGCCGCACCATCACGCCCGGCTTCAGCCCGGCCGCCAGGCCCGACTCCGGAACCGTGATCTTCAGGACCTCGGCCCGGCCGTCCTCCATGAGCATCACGGTCACGGTGTACAGCGACGCGCCGGTCTCCCGGTCGGTGGCGACCTCCCCGGTCTGGCTGGTCCTTGATCTTCAGCACCGGCTCGGTGCCCGCGATGCACACCGCCGACGGCAGCAGAGCAACACGGATTCGAGACATGGCCATGTCATCACATCCTCATCGTTCGAGATGGAGCCGCTTGATCGACTCGACACGACCGTAGCCGCACGCCCGCTACACCTGCTACACGCGATTCGTATCGATACACCTGTGCGTCTCGGACGCAGGGGTGGCCGGGTATGCCGTGGGTGCCGGTCCGCCGCTACCCTCGTGTCATGACGCTGCCCCTGGACCAGGACCCCCGGCCGCCGTACGTGCAGGCCGCCGACGTCCTACGCGCCGCCATCCGTGACGGCGAGCTGCGTCCGGGCGAGCGACTGCCCTCCGCACGCGAGCTGCAACGGCGCTTCGGAATCGCGAGTTCGACGGTCCAGAACGCCCTGCGCCTGCTTAAAGAGGAGGGGCTGATCTACTCCGTCCTGGGGCGGGGCAGCTACGTGCGCGCCCACGACGGCGAGCCCGAGCCAGAAGAGGAAGAGGCCGCCGCCAGCGAGTCTGACCCCGCGTACGTCGGACTCGGTGACCTTCGGCGGGGATGGCAGGTGGCACCCACCGACGACCCCCGCCCCCCGTACGTGCAGACCGCGGACGCACTCCGCAAGCAGATCCAGGACGGCCGGCTCGCACCAGGTGCCAAGCTCCCCTCCGCCCGCGAGCTGCAAGAACAGTTCGGCATCGCCAACTCCACCGCGCAGAACGCCCTGCGGCTACTCAAGGACGAGGGGCTGATCTACTCGGTCCAGGGCCGGGGCGTGTTCGTCCGCCAGCTCAGCCCGCACGACCAGTTCCTCAAGCGCTACCACGAGATGCTTGACAAGTCTGCGGCCCAGCGCCGCGCGGACGAAGAGGCCGTACGCCTCAGCGGCAAGACCGACAATGAAGTCGCCGTCGAACTGGAGGCCGCCGAGGAACGCTTCACGAAGGCCAGCGTCGAATTCGAAGCCGCCACAGCCCACCGCGACGCGATGCGAGCCGTCATGGAGCAACGCAAGCGCCTCAGCGGCGACTACACCCCCGAGGAGAAGGCCGCCAAGGCCCAGCTCCTGCGCGACAGACTTACCGAAGGCCGACGCCGACGCTGACCCCGGACCACGCCACGGCGTGGCAGCAGGGGGGTTGACTTCCGGAGAGCTGTTCAGAGTTTCTTTACTTGATAGAGTTTCTTTACTTGATCAAGGCGACCCGCTGACGCGGGCCGCGCGCGCTCCGGCCCTGCGGGGCCGCCGCCCGCTCCTGTCTCCGCCCCGCTGGCGACGGCCCCGCCGGTCCGGGCGCGCAACAGCCCGTGCAGCGAAGCCTTCTGGGGCTCTGCCCCAGACCCCGTCCCTCTCTCCGAGGGGCAACGGGGCCGGATGTCGGGTGCGGCTTCGTCGTGGTGTGTGGTCGGTGGCGCGGGTGGGGTCCCTCGCCGTCCGGTCACCGGAGGCGTACCAGGAACCCCCGGGGGCCGCCAAGGCCGAGCGCACGCGTCACGATGTGAGCCTTGGCGGCGCCCGGGGAACCCTGGTCCGGCGAAGCTGCCCGACCGACGAGGGACCCCTCCCGCTCAGGCCGGCTCTGCCGGAGGCCGGGCCTCGCGCTGCCAGACACGTCACGTGAGGTGGGCGATCGTTCCCTGGCGGGTATCTGCCGGATAGCCACCGGTTGACGCGCCCGTCCGGCGTACCGTGGCGCTGGAGGTGTGAACGGAATGACTACGGAACTGGCCGACAACGTCCGCAAGTACCGGCGTCGCGCCGGGATGAGCCAGGAGGACTTGGCCCACGCCGCAGGCGTGTCACCAGGTACGGTGCGCAAGGTGGAACAGGGCGGAACGGTCCGCATGGAGACGCTGCACACCCTCGCCCGCGCACTGGGAGTGACCACCGCCGCGCTGATGGCGTCGGACGCACCGGAACCCATAGGGCGGGCCGAGGAGCCGAACCGGCTCAACCTCATCCAGCTTCGCGCCGTCCTCACCCCAGCAGTCGGGCTCGTGGACCAGGCCGCCGAAGTCGCAGGCGAGGAACCGAACCTCCGCACCTTCAGCCGTACGGTACGAGACGCGCGGGAGCTGTACTTCTCCGACAGCTACAAGAGCGTCGCCGCCCAGCTTCCCGGCCTGCTACGCGATGCCTCCCTGGCCGTGGCCTACTACGACAACGGCGACGAGCACCAGCAGGCCCTGCTTGCCCGGGCCGAGGCGCTGCGTCTGGCCGGCACGTACCTCACGCAGGTGAGGCAGTACGACATCGCGTACGCGGCCCTGAGTGTCGCCATCGCGGACGCCAAGCAGAGCGGAGACATGCTCGCGGCAGGCTCCGGCGTCGGCGGCATGTGCTGGCTGCTGGTGCGGCAGGGCCGGCTGGACGAGGCGGAGCGGATCGCCGCCGAGAGCATGGATGCGGTCGAGCCGAAGATCACCGGGGCCGAGCCGGACCACTACGCGGTGTGGGGCGGGCTTGCCATGGAGGCCGCAGCCGCAGCCGCGCGGAACAACCGCCCGGACGAAGCCAAGGAGTACCGCAAGGCGGCCCGGGTGGCGGCAACCGCCGTCGGCACCGCGCACCGCAACCTCTCTCGCCACTGGTCCGTCTTCGGGCCCGTCACCGCCGCCCTGAAGGCACTCGAAGACTCCATGGTCATCGGGGACGCCCGTGCGGTCGTACGCAAGGCGGACGAGGAAGAGGCACTGTCGCCCAGGGCGTGGAAGCGCCTGGGCAGGCCCAGTACGAACGACGGCAACCGCTTCACCCTCGACGTCGCACGAGCCCACACCCGCACCGGAGACCTGTCGGCAGCGATGGACGAACTGACCCGGGTCCGAGACGCCGCCCCCGAGTGGCTCAGGCACCAGAACTCGGCCGCCGAGACCATGCAGGAGATCCTGGGCAAGCGGAAGCGCACCCTGACGACGGAGATGCGGGACATGGCCGCCTACCTCGACGTTGTCGGATAGCCACCACGCAGCGTGGTAGTTCGCCGACCCGGTGTCGCAAACCGCTGTGCGGCTGAGATGGAGTGACGGACAGTCAGGCGTCTACGGTCACCGTGTCCCTATCAGCGACCCGCCGGGGGTGCACGGTGAACAGGCCCAGGAGCGACGCGGACCGCATGCGGCGCAGGGAACTGCACGACGCGGCAGCGGGGCTGGCCGGCCCCCGCTTACTTCCCTGGACCACCCCAGACGGGAACCCCTGCTACCTGAGCACCGACGGCAGGGGCTACCTGTCTACACTCGCCGACAGCATCGAAGCCGTCCAACTCGGCATGGGCGAGGAACTGCTGGAACACGCCCGCGAAGTCCTGGCCCCCGGCGCACGAGCCCTGTCGGCCACCGAGTACCGCTGGCTCGCCACCCGACTGGCCGAAGCCCTTACCGACGCGCTCAGGGTTGCCGAGTCACGCGGACAGCGCATCCCGGACCCGCAGGAAGAGGCGGCCGAGCATGCCTGACACCGGCACGCCGGCCCGGAAGCGCTACCGCTTCCGCGAATACCACGTGACCGCCGTCGTGGACCCCATGACCCTGCCCACCTTCGAGGCCATCTGCGTCACCGGAGAAGACCACGACTGCGGCGCCACCTCCGGCGAAGTGCACACCGAGGGCGAACTGACCCGCTGGATCGCCGAACACTGCGCCCAGACCGGCCACGACTTCTACCACCGCACCACCCGCGCCACCCTCCACGCCGAACCCGGCGCATGGCAGTGAACGCCCTGCCGTCGGCACCCTTGACGGCAGTAGCGACGGCAATAACCACGGATTTCCACGCACACCCACGGACTCCAGCGGAACGCAAAACCAGCGCTGACCTGCGAAGAAGCAGGTAAGGGGTGCCGCGTAGCACACGTACTATGTGTTGGCGGGCGAGACACCGGTGCTCGTTCACAACAGCAACTGCCCGACAACCCCGGTTGGTGGGAGGGGTACGAACTTCCGCAATCTTTCGCCAAATGAGCCGGCAACAATCGCAGGTCGCGATTACACCGGACATGCGATTGACCGGATGTAGGAGCGCGGCCTCATGCCGTCTGTGGTGGAAAACATCATTCGTGTCGGCGAAAAGATGCCAGGTAAGCGGGCCGGGACGACGGCGTACTATGAGGCGGAGAATAATGTGACGGTGATTACGGATGCTGCAACTGGACGGGTTGTCACCGTTAGTTCCGGAAGGATCAAGCAGTGATTGAGGGTTCTGATGCGCAGCAGTGGTTGCGCGAAGACGCACGTCAGTCGATCCGGAAGTACCGCTCCGGAGACATCTCGCTCCGGAGTCTGATCGACGATCTCGACTCGGTTTCGTCAAATCTCGCGACATCTCCATTGAGCGAGGAAATTCGCTCACAATGGTGGGTTCTTGAGGAGATCTATGCTGTTGCTCTTGATCGGGGTGATCTGCATGAATTGCCTCGCGAGGACGCGCTGGCTATCCAGGAAGCCCTCGATGTGTTGGAGCGACTGTTCGGGTAGACGTGCTGCCGCGATTGGAGGTATCACGACCGGCGCCTTCTCGTGAGCCGGTCACACCTTCTGACTGCGACCCCTCTGATTCGCTTGAGCGAATCAGAGGGGTCGCTGGCTGTCCGGAATCTGGCATTACGTCTCCACCTGACGGCAGTAGTTGACGGCAACGGCGGCGAACACCAGGGATGTTCGCCGCCGTTGCCGCGTGTGTGTCAGGGACGGTCGAGAGCGTTGCCTAGGGCGGTCATGGCTTCGCGTTGGAGGCGGAGTCGGACGTGGGTGTAGACGCCGGCGGTGACGCCGATGTTGGCGTGGCCGAGGAGTTCCTTGATGACGACGAGATCGACGCCTTGCTCCAGGAGCAGGGTGGCGGTCGAGTGCCGGAGGTCGTGGAAGCAAATCGTCCGGAGCTCTGCGCTGTGAAGGAGGCGGCGGAAACGGCGGGTGAGGTTGGTGGGATCGAGTGGCCTGCCGTTCCGAGGGGGGAGAGAGACGAGACCGTTGCCCATCCAGCCCGTTCCGGCCGCCTGAGGGCGATGGACTAGCTCCGCGACCCTCGCCAGTGTCCACCGCTGGTCCTCGCACCACCCATGCGCCGCTGGGCCGGCCTCCAGCTCGCCCTGCAGTCGCTCCGCCCGGGCATCGCTGAGCTGACAGGGAAAGCCGCCGGGACCCTTGGAGGCCAGGGCTGCTCTGTCGCCGCCCCGCCAGACCGCGTGTCAGGCGTACGCCGACTGCGACACCCGTAACCTGCGAGCCGCCTCCGGTGACCGCACCCCCTGCCCGAACATCCCCCCGGCCTCGAAACGCACTTCCTCACGCTTCGCCCGCCCCGCAGCGGTCAAGCCACCGCCATCCGCCTACCTCATGACGAGGATGCAGCACCACCAACGCCCGCTGTCACTCCACCCTCTCAACCTCAGCGTCCGCGCGCCTTGTGACTTCGTCACGCCGAGGGGCTGCGTTGGTATATCGCTGGTGCCTCCCCAGAAGGGCGGCTAAGGTCGTCTTCGTTACGGTGGCTGCTGTGCCACCGCCGTTCGGCGTATTGATCCGGGAGGTGTCGACCGATGGCTGTCGTTGCGACGGGCGTTGCCCGCAACCGGAAGTCCGTCAAGTCCACCTCCGTGGCCGCCGGCTGATCCCACTCCTTTCCCGCGCTCGTGGGCGCGGTGCCGGGGCCACCCTTGTGAAGGGTCACCCCTTGTCTTTCTCCTTTTCCCTCGGTTCGTCCTCGCATCCACTCGCTCCCTACGGCTGGGACGCGGGCTGGGAGGCCGAGTTCGCCCCGTACGCGGACCGGGGTCTCGTTCCCGGCCGCGTCGTCCGGGTCGACCGCGGTCTCTGTGACGTCGTCACGCCGGCCGGCCCGGTCCGTGCCGACACCGAGTTCGTCGTTCCCCGTGACCCGATGAAGGTCGTGTGCACGGGGGACTGGGCTGCCGTCGACCCCGACGGCAGCGTCCCGCTGTACGTGCGGACCCTGCTGCCCCGCCGCACCGCCTTCGTCCGCTCCACCTCCTCCAAGCGGTCCGAGGGCCAGATCCTCGCGGCCAACGTCGACCACGCCGTCGTCGCCGTGTCGCTCGCCGCCGAGCTGGACCTCGCCCGCGTCGAACGGTTCCTGGCGCTGGCCTGGGAGTCCGGCGCGCAGCCCGTCGTCGTGCTCACCAAGGCCGACCTCGTGCCCGACCCGGTGACGCTGGCGCACCTCGTGCGGGACGTCGAGACCAGCGCGCCCGGCGTGCCGGTGCTGCCGATCAGCGCCGCGCTGGGGGAGGGGCTGGACGTCCTCGGTGCCGTCGTCTCCGGGGGCACCGCCGTGCTGCTCGGGCAGTCCGGCGCGGGCAAGTCCACCCTCGCCAACGCGCTGCTCGGCGACGACGTCATGGACGTACAGGCGACCCGTGACGTCGACGGCAAGGGGCGGCACACCACCACCACCCGCAATCTGCTCGTCCTGCCCGGCGGGGGCGTGCTGATCGACACGCCCGGGCTGCGCGGGGTCGGGCTGTGGGACGCCGGGCACGGCGTCGGGCAGGTGTTCGCCGAGATCGCGGAGCTGGCCGAGGAGTGCCGGTTCCACGACTGCGCGCACGAGAGCGAGCCCGGGTGCGCGGTGCTGGCCGCCGTCGACAGCGGTGAGCTGCCCGAACGGCGGCTGGAGAGCTACCGCAAACTGCTGCGGGAGAACCAGCGGATCGTCGCCAAGACCGACGCCCGGGTCCGGGCCGAGCTGCGGAAGGAGTGGAAGCGGCGGGGCGCCCAGGGACGGGCGGCCATGGAGGCCAAGCAGGGGCGGCTGCGCTAGCCGGCGCAGCCGGACGCGGTGTCCGATTTCCGCCAGCCCGAGGGGGCGGGGTGGCGGAGACTGGACGGTGTGGAAGGTGACGACGACAGCAGGTACGAGACCGTGCGGAGCCGGGACGGACGGTTCGACGGGGTGTTCTTCTTCGCCGTCGAGACGACCGGTGTGTACTGCCGGCCGAGCTGCCCGGCCCGTACGCCGCACCGCCGCAACACGCGGTTCTTCGCGACGGCCGCCGCCGCGCAGGGCGCCGGGTTCCGGGCCTGCCGGCGGTGCCGGCCGGACGCCGTGCCGGGCTCGGCGGAGTGGGACGTGCGCGCCGACGTCGTGGGCCGGGCCGTGCGGCTGATCGGGGACGGCGTCGTGGACCGGGAGGGGGTGGGCGGGCTGGCCGCCCGGCTCGGGTACAGCGCCCGGCAGGTGCAGCGGCAGCTCACCGCCGAACTGGGCGCCGGGCCGGTCGCCCTGGCCCGCGCCCAGCGGGCGCACACCGCGCGTGTGCTGCTCCAGACCACCGGCCTGCCGGTCACCGAGATCGCCTTCGCCGCGGGTTTCAGCAGCGTGCGGCAGTTCAACGACACCATCAGGAGCGTGTACGCCGACACCCCGAGCGGGCTGCGCGCCGCCGCCCCGGCCAGGGACCGGGCGGCCCCCGGCGGCGGCATACCGCTGCGGCTCGCCCACCGCGGGCCCTACCCGGCCGGGCCCGTCTTCGACCTGCTCCAGCGGGAGGCCCTGGCGGGAGTGGAGGAGGTGAGCGGGCCGCCGGGCCGCCGCGTCTACCGGCGCACGCTCCGGCTGCCCTACGGCACCGGCGTCGTCGCCGTCGACGAGTGGACGGGCCGGCCGAGCCGTTCCGGACAGGGCTCCGGCGGCTGGCTCGACGCGCGGCTGCTCCTCACCGACCCGCGCGACCTGACCACCGCCGTACGGCGGCTGCGGCGGCTGTTCGACCTGGACGCCGACCCGTACGCCGTCGACGAACGGCTCCGCGCCGACCCCCGCCTCGCCCCGCTGGTCGCCGCCCGCCCCGGGCTGCGCTCGCCGGGCACCGCCGACCCGGAGGAACTGGCGGTACGGCTGCTGACCGGCCGGGCCGGCGCCGAACGGCTCGTCGCGCGGTACGGCAAGCGGCTCGACGCGCCCTGCGGCGCCCTCACCCACCTCTTCCCCGAACCGGCGGCGATCGCCGGGGCCGAGCCGCACGGCACCCTCGGCGCGCTCACCGCCGCCCTCGCCGACGGCGCCGTACGCCTCGACCCGGGCGCCGACCGGGACGAGGCCGAGGCCGCCCTGCTCGCCCTGCCCGGCATGGACCCGGCGACCGTCACCGCCGTCCGCACCCGCGCCCTCGGCGACCCGGACGCGGCCCCGCCCGGCGCCGACGTCCCCGACACCTGGCGCCCCTGGCGCTCGTACGCCCTGAACCACCTGCGCGCAGCGGGGGAGTTGGAGTGATCATGCACATGGACATGCCTGCCTACTGGACCGAGGTCGCGAGCCCCGTCGGGCCGCTGCTGCTCACCGCCGCCGCGGACGGGGCGCTGACCTCGCTGTCCGTGCCCGGGCAGAAGGGCGGGCGGACCGTCCGGGACGGCGACCACTGGCGGGCCGACCCCGGGCCCTTCCGGGAGGCAGTAGCGCAGCTCGGCGCCTACTTCGCCGGGGAGCTGACCGCGTTCCGGCTGCCGCTGCGCGCCGAGGGCACCGCCTTCCGGACGAAGGTGTGGGACGCCCTCGACGCCGTGCCCTACGGCACCACCACGACGTACGGCGCGATCGCCGCCCGCGTCGGCGCCTCCCGCGCCGCCGTGCGGGCCGTGGGCGGCGCGATCGGCGCCAACCCGCTGCTGATCCTGCGCCCCTGCCACCGGGTGATCGGCGCCGACGGCTCGCTGACCGGGTACGCGGGCGGACTGGAGCGCAAGACGCGGCTGCTGGCCCTGGAGGGGGTCCTGGAAGGGGAAGGGGTCCTGGGCGCGGGTCAGCCGGCGAACACCGCGCCCAGCCACGCCCCGGTGATCAGCAGGCAGGCGAACAGTTCCGTCAGCACGCTCCAGCCGCCCGAGCCCATCGCCGACCGCACGGCCGCGACCGCCTCGCCGTGACGGCCAAGGCGGAGCCGTTCGGCCAGGTAGATGCCGCCGAGGAAACCGGGGACGGCGCCCACCACGGGAAGCAGGACGAAACCGAGGAGGGCGCCGCCGCCCGCGTACACCGTCAGCCGGCCCTCGGCGTCCCCGGCCCGGCGCCGCCGCGCCGGCAGCGCCCAGCGCACCGCCAGGGACAGCAGCAGCACGGCCGTGGCGCCGACCAGGACCGCCCAGGCCAGCGGCCGCGGGTCCTTCAGCGCCCACCACAGGACGGCCGCCCACACCAGCAAGGACCCGGGCACACCGGGCAGCAGGACGCCGCACAGCCCGAGCAGGACGACCAGGCCCACCAGCAGGAGGTCCACCACTCCCATCTGACTAGGGTGCGCCCGACAGCGGCCGTCCGCGAAACGACAGCTAGGGCCTGTCGTTTGGATCACGCCGCAGACGCGGGGTCTGGCACGCGCATCTGCGGCGTTGTCGTCACTCGCCGACTCCCCCACGCTCGGCTGCGCTCGCGCGGGGGGGCCCCCATCGCGTCGACTCCCTCCTCCGCCTTGCAGCCGCACGCACCAGACCCCGCTCACCGGCATGGACAAGTCCCGCCGATGTCCCGCGTCCTGATCCAAACGACAGGCCCTAGCCGACTCCTCCGGGCTCACC
>NZ_JAGGOO010000085.1 GCF_018614415.1 Streptomyces sp. ISL-12 | reverse complement strand
CTCGGGGGCAGCCTCGGGCTCGGCGGCCGCTACGGCCTCGGGGGCAGCCTCGGGCTCGGGAGCCGCTACGGCCTCGGGGGCAGCCCCGGGTTCGGCCCCGGGGACCTGATCCGCGTCGGTGGCGCTTGCCTCCGGCGCGTCCGGCGTCCGGACATCCTGGGCCACCGGCGCCTCAGCGGCCTCCGGCGCCTGCGTCTCCACCGGACCGGACACATCGAAGCCGTGGCCCGCCACCGGACCAGCCACGTCAGAGCCCTCGCCCGCCACCGGACCAGCCACGTCAGAGCCCTCGCCCGCCGCCGGGCCGGGGACCGCGGGCACCTGCTCGTCCACGGAACCGGCCGCCTCGGCCACCTGCCCCGCCACGGAGTCAGGAGCCTCAGGCCCCTGCCCCTCGGCAGCACCGGTCGCCTCAGCCGCCTGGCCCTCGACAGGACCGGGCACCTCCGACGCCTCCGACGCCTCCGCCTCCGCGGAACCAGGCACGTCCGGACCGGGCACCCCCGCCCCCGAAGGCTCGACGGCGGCCTCGGGTGCCTCCAGAGCCGGGGCGCCGGGCGTCTCCGTGGGCGCGGTCACGGGCTCCGGAGCCTGCGAGTCCTCCGCCTCGGCAACCTGGCCCGCGCTCTCCTGCGCGTCGGCCTCGGCGGAGACCGCGCCGGCCTCCGCACCGACCTCCGTGCCGGCCTGCGCCACGTCCTGCGACTGCTCCGCCGAGCGCTCCGGCTGGGTCGCCACCCGGGCCACGACGGCCTGGGCCACGCCCGCCGGACCCGGACCCGGACCCGGTGCCGGAGCAACCGTTTCGGCGGCCCCCGCGACGGCGCCCACTCGGGGCTGGGGCGCCGCCGTCTGCGACGGGTCGAGGTGCTCGGGGCCGGTGGCCGGGGGAACGGCGGGTCTGTTCGGCGCGGTGGCCGGGCCGCGGTCGGCGAGGGAACGGACCGGGCTCGCCGAGGCGTCGGGGATCGGCGGGCCGAGGTGCAGGGGCCGGCGCGGGGCGGCCGGGGCCGGGCCCGGCGAGCGGACCGCGCCGAGATCGAACGCACCGCTGTCGCGGCCGGACGTCTCGTGCGGCTCCGGCTCGTGGACGGCCTCGACGACGGGCTCCGGGGCGGGCGGCGCGACCTCGTTGCCCCAGGCGCTCTGGGCACCGGGCAGCAGCAACAGGTCCTCGTCCTCGGCGGTGGTCTCGGAGAGGTAGGTGTACGCACCCGGCGCGGCAACGCCCGGCTGCTCCACCATGCCTGCGTTCTCCGGCAGCCCCTCGCCCGGGATCTGGCCGGTGTCGGTCATGCGTACCCCTCGCCCATCGGTTAGTGCTCCTACGACCAGCTCACCCGGAACGGCGCACCGACCGCTCCGTGGTGAAGAACGAGCGTGCGTGCCCAGCGGCACGAACGACCCGCCGGAAAAGGCGACAAAGCCATTGAGTGGCATTCTCGCGGTCGTTCGCCCGCCACGACAGCTTGATCCGCGACGGGCCGCTGTGGACTGCGCCACGTTGCGCGCCCTCAGGTTTCGCCGTACCACACCCGCCCAAAAGGGTCAGGTTTTCCGGACATTGACCGACGAAGCGTCGGGTGCCCGAGAGCGGTACAACGATCGGCCAGCCTACCGCGCGCGGTACGACAACCGGATCACGGGGCGCGGTCCTCCCGCTCCGGCAGTCCCGCCCGTCACCCGGCCACCACCCCTCAACGAGGCGCTTCGCGCCGCGGCAGTTCTCCGCTGAGCAGGAACGCGACGCTCCGCTCGGTCTCCGTCCAGGCGCGGGTGTCGAGTCCGACGGACTGGAGCAGGGCGCACTCGACGCGGAAACCGTGCTCGGTGAGGTCCCGGCCGACGAGTTCGGCCTCGTCGCGGGTGGCGGCGTGGGCGACGATGCGCTGCGGGCGGCGGTCGGCGACCGCGGAGACCACGGCCGCTCCCCCGCCGCCGACGCGGACGACGTCCGGTTCGGGCAGGTTCTCCAGTACGTGCGGGGCGGTGCCCTGGATGATCTGGAGCTGGACGCCGAAGCGGCGGGCGGTGGCGTCGGTGCGGGCGCAGGCGGCCAGGTCGCGGTCGACGGCGATGACGGCGGCGCCGCCGCGGGCGGCCTCGGTGGCGAAGGCGCCGCTGCCGCAGCCGATGTCCCACACGAGGTCGCCGGGCCGGGGGCCGAGGCGGGCGAGCTGGGCGGCGCGCAGCAGGTCCGTCTCGCCCTCGCCGAGTCCGCCGCCGTACGCCTCGGCGGGCAGGGACCAGCCGCGCGGACCGGTGGCCGGGTCGCGTCCGGCGATCCAGCCGGTGCCGTCCGCCGTGCCGGGCGAACCGCCGATGACGATGACGACGTTGGGGTCCCGCCAGGTGTGGTCGGCGGCCTTGTCGGAGGTGACGACGGCGACCCGTTCGCGGGTGGTGCCGAGTTCCTCGCAGATGACGAAGGTGCGGTGCACGCCCTCCAGCAGCAGGCCGAGTTCGGCGGGTCCGGCGCCCGGGGAGGTGAGGACGGCGACCTTGGTGTGGGCCCGGCAGACGTTGACCGCGCGCCGCAGGGTGCGGGGGTGGGCGACGACCACCTGGGCGTCGTCCCAGGGCATCCCGGCGCGGGCGAAGGCGGCGGCGACGGAGGAGACCGCGGGGACGACCTCGACCTCCAGGCCGAACTCGGGTGCCCGCAGGGTGCGTACGACGCCGAAGAAGCCGGGGTCGCCGTCGGCGAGCACGACCGCCGTGCCCCGGTGGGCGGCGATGCGGCGGGCGGCGAGGGCGACGCTGCCGAGGCGGACGCGCTCGGCGGCGGGGGGTACTTCGGGCAGCGCCAGATGGTGTCCGGCACCGGCCACCAGGGTGGCGGCGCCGAGGGCGGAGCGTGCCGCGGCGGTCAGCGGCGAGCCGTCCCAGCCGATCACCGTGACGCGGTCGGCCATCGTCGTCAGTCTCCAGGTTTTCGCAGGTCGTGGTAGAGGGCTGGCCCCTGACGGAGCTCAGTGAGCGTACCCGCCGACGGAGCGGGTCAGCTCCAGTCGGTGAAGGTGGTGAAGCCGGTGTCGGCCAGGTGCTCGGCCGCGCCTTCGAGGTCCTCGGGCAGCAGGCTCCACACGATGAAGTCGGTGCGTACGTCGGACCAGGTGCCGTCCTCGGCCCGGACGTGGGCTATGCAGGCGTTGCGCAGGACGCCCTCGCTGATGCAGCCGATCTTCTGGGCGACCTGCTGGGAGGCGGTGTTGTCGGCGGCGGTGCGCAGTTCGATGCGCTCGAGTTTCTGGTCGCCGAAGAGCCACTGGGCGGTGGCGAGCGCGGCCTCGGAGGCGTAGCCCTCGCCGCGCGCCCAGGGGGCGACGATGTACGACAGCTCGGTGGAGCGTACGTGCCAGTTGGTCTTGGTGAGCTGGACGATGCCGACCAGGCGCTGGGTGAGGAACTCGGTGACGGCGAGGTCGAGTCCGCGGCCGGCCGCGCGTTCGGCGGGGGCGTGCTCGGTGATCCAGGTGCGGGCACCCGCCTCGCTGAAGGGCTGCGGGACGTCGGTCCAGGCGCCGACCTGTTCGTCGTTCATCATGGCGGCGAGGGCGGGGACGTCGTCCTCGTCGAGGGGACGCAGCACCAACCGCTCCGTGCTGATGGAGATGTTGGGGAAGGTGCTGCTCGTCATGCGCCGCTCCGTAACCTTCGAACCGTCGAAACCGTCAGGGCCTCACCGTCAGGGGCCTCACTGAACTGCCCAGCATGCAGCATGCGGCCACGGAACCGCACCACGGGGTCGGCTCCGGGCGGGAGCGGACCCCGTGGTGCGGGTGCCGGCGGGATCAGAAGGAGGCGATGACGGAACCGGAGTAGTTCTCGTCGATGAACTTCTTGACCTCGTCGGAGGTGAGGAGCTTGGCGAGCTTCTCGACCCGCGGGTCGTCCTCGTTGCCCTCCTTGACCACCAGGAGGTTGACGTTCGGGTTGTTCTCGGCCGACTCCAGGACCAGCGCGTCCTCGGACGGCTTGAGGTCGGCCTCCAGCGCGTAGTTGCCGTTGATGACGGCGGCGTCCACGTCGTTCAGGGAGCGCGGGGTCTGGGCCGCCTCCAGCTCCTTGAACTTGAGGTTCTTGGGGTTCTCGGTGATGTCGGCGGTGGTGGCCGAGGTGCCGACGCCGTCCTTGAGGGTGAGCAGCCCGTTGTCGGCCATCAGCTGGAGGGCGCGGGCCTCGGTGACGGTGTCGTTGGGGACGGCGATGGTGGCGCCGTTCTTGAGGTCGCTCGCCTTGTCGGCCTTGTTCGAGTACAGGCCGAGCGGCTCCAGGTGGACGGAGGCGACGGACTTCAGATGGGTGCCGTTCTTCTTGTTGAAGTCCTCCAGGTACGGCTCGGTCTGGAAGTAGTTGGCGCCCACCGAGCCGTCCTCGGTCGCCGTGTTCGGCGTGACGTAGTCGGTGAACTCCTTGACCTCCAGGTCGAGGCCGGCCTTCTTCGCCAGGTTGTCCTTGACGTAGTTCAGGATCTCGGCGTGCGGCACGGGCGTCGCGGCGACGACCAGCGGGCCGGAGGTGTCGGAGGCGGAGTCGCTGCCCGAGCCGCAGGCGGTGAGCCCGAGGGTGAGGGCTCCGGCGGCGAGGACGGCGGTGGTGAACTTGGCGGTGTTACGCACGAAAAGTGCCTTTCCTTCAGGGTGGAGCTGCCCCGGATGAGGGGCGTTCTGGGGGACGGGCGCCCGGGTCAGGCGACCTTGCTGATGTCGGCCGCCGCGGGCTCCTTCGCCTTCAGCAGCCTCAGCTTCGGGCCGGGGCCGGAACGGGCGCCGCGCCGGTGCAGGGCTCGGGCGGCGTAGTCGCCGGCGAACTGGATGACGGAGATGGCGACGGCGAGGACCGCCACGGTGATCCACATCAGGCCGGTCTCGAAGCGCTGGTAGCCGTAGCGGACGGCGAGGTCGCCGAGGCCGCCGCCGCCGACGGTGCCGGCCATGGCGGAGTAGCCGATGAGGGCGATGACCGTGGTCGTGGTGGAGGCGATCAGGGAGGGCAGGGCCTCGGGGACCAGGACCTTGCGGACGACGGTCCAGGTGTTGCCGCCCATCGCCTGCACGGCCTCGACCAGTCCGCCGTCGACCTCACGCACCGCCGTCTCGACCAGCCGCGCGAAGAACGGGATGCCGCCGATGGCCAGCGGCACGATCGCGGCGGTGGAGCCGATGGTGGTCCCGGTGATCCAGCGGGTGAAGCTCATCAGGGCGACCATGAGGATGATGAACGGCATCGAGCGGGCGACGTTCACGATCTGCCCGAGGACCTTGTTCACCGGGGTGCTCTGGAGCAGGCCGCCCCGGTCGGTGAGGACCAGCAGGACGCCGATCGGCAGGCCGGCGACGACCGCGATCAGGGTCGACCAGCCGACCATGACCAGCGTCTCCCGACACGCCTGCTCCAGCAGGGGCTGCATCTCGGACCAGGTCATCGCGCGCCTTCCTTCACCGGTTCGGAGCCGTCCACCACGTCGATCTGGAGGCCCTGTTCGCGCAGGAAGCCGACGGGCACGACGTTGTCCTCGTAGCGGCCGGGCAGTTCGATGCGCATCCGGCCGACCTGGAGGCCGCCGACGGTGTCGATGGCCGCGCCCAGGATCGATATGTCGATGTTGTAGGTGCGGGAGAGCTGGGAGATGACCGGCTGGGTGGCGGCCTCGCCGTGGAACGTGACGTCGACGACGGTGCGGTCCTCGGCGGTGCGCTCGCCGGTCACCGGGAAGAGCGCGGCGGCCAGCTCGGAGTCCGGGGTGGCGAGCAGTTCGCTCACGGTGCCGGACTCGACGATCCGGCCCGACTCCATCAGGGCGGCCGAGTCGCAGATGCTCTTGACGACGTCCATCTCGTGCGTGATGAGCAGCACGGTCAGGCCGAGCTGCCGGTTCAGGTCGCGCAGCAGCTGGAGGATGGAGCGGGTGGTCTCGGGGTCGAGGGCGCTGGTGGCCTCGTCGGAGAGGAGCACCTTGGGGTCGCCGGCCAGGGCGCGGGCGATGCCGACGCGCTGCTTCTGGCCGCCGGAGAGCTGGGCGGGGTAGGACTTCGCCTTGTCGGCGAGGCCGACCAGGTCGAGCAGTTCCAGCGCCTTGGCGGAACGTTCCTTCCCCGACTTGCCGAGGATCTCCAGCGGCAGTTCGACGTTGTCCTGCACGGTCCGGGTGGAGAGCAGGTTGAAGTGCTGGAAGACCATGCCGATACGGCTGCGCGCCTGCCGCAGTTCCTTGCCGGCCCGGGGCCCGCGGCCGGCCAGGGCGGTGAGGTCCTGTCCGGCGACGGTGACCGTGCCGGAGGTGGGGCGCTCCAGCAGGTTGACGCAGCGGATCAGCGAGGACTTGCCGGCGCCGGACTGGCCGATGACGCCGTAGACCTCGCCTTCGCGGACATGCAGATCGACGCCGTCGAGGGCGGTGACCTCACGACCGCGTGAGCGGTAGACCTTTGTCAGGCCGGAGGTGGTGATCACGTGGGTTTCCGTCACTGTCGAGTGCGCGGGCGCGGGTGGGCCCGGGCACGGGTGCATGCGGTTCGAAGGACGCGGCACGGTTCTCGCGGTGGCGGTGGAACCGACAGGAGACATGTGCGCGCGGCCGGGGCTCGGCCGCCTGCGGCGACCGGAGCCGGCTCTCGCTTCGGGGCGCGAGGCTCGGTGGTGCGGGGGCCCTCTAGCAGGCGCGCATTCGACCCGTACAACGAGCACCGGGCGTCATGGTCGCCTCGGTCGCAGGAGTGCGGTCGCTCGTCGTGGTCATGCGAGTAGTAAAGCAGACGTATACGTTCGACCAGGAGACCACTGTCCGCATAGTGGACGGTGGTGATACGGCGGTGGACGCGGACGCCGCGCGTCAGTCGCGTACGGAGATCTCCACGCCCCCGTCCGTGACCAGTACGGACAAGGCCGACAGATCCTCGACGACCAGGTCGGCGTCCAGTTCGTCGGCCCGGTGGGTTGTGGCCAACGCCACGGTCGCCATGCCGGCGGCGCGGCCGGAGCGGAGTCCGGCGGGGGCGTCCTCGAAGACGACACAGGCGGCCGGGTCGGCGCCGAGGGCGCGGGCGCCGAGCAGATAGGGCTCGGGGTCGGGCTTGCCGCGCGTGATGTCGTCGGCGGCTATCAGGGTCTTGGGCAGGATGCCGACGGCCGCCAGCCTGGCCTCGGCGAGGCGCCGGGTGGCGGAGGTGACGACGGCCCAGCGGTCGGCCGGCAGCGCGCCGAGGAGGCCGAGCGTGCCGGGGAGCAGGCGCACGCCCCCGCCGGGCACGTCCTCCACCTCCAGGTCCTCGATCCGCGCGACGGCCCCGGGCACGACGTCGGCGGGCAGCAGGTCGGCGGCGACCTCGGCGGCGGTACGGCCGTGCAGCTCGACCTTCCCGAACTCCTCGGCGGTGATCCCGTACTCCTGGGCCCACCGGGTCCAGCAGCGGTGCACGGACTCCAGGGAGGAGACGAGGGTTCCGTCGTTGTCGAACAGCAGGGCCTGCGCGCGGATCTTCATGCCGTCGACCCTACGGTGCCCGCCGGGGTCGGCCGCATCGGGCCGTTTCGGCCGTAATAAGGTCACTGGCATGCTTGACGTCCTGACGCTGGTGACCGCCGTCGCCGCGCTGCTGCTCGCCGCCTGGTGCGGCTGGGCCGCCTACCGTGACCAGCCGACGAAGGACTGGCACTTCATCGGCATGGCCGTGGTGACCGTGCTGGCGCTGGCGCAGCTGGTGATCGGGATCGTCCAGCTGGCGCGGGGCGAGGAGCCGGAGCAGGGCACGGTGATCTTCGTGGCCTATCTGGTCGGCGCCTTCGCGTGCGTCCCGGCGGCGGGGTTCATGTCCCTGGCCGAGCGGACCCGCTGGGGCTCGGTGACGGTGGCCGCCGGCGGAATCGTCCTCGCCGTCCTTCAGGTGCGGCTCTATGACATCTGGGGAGGCTGAGATGGTGACGGCCGAGAGCGAGCCGGAGCGGACACGGCTGATCGGCGGGCCCGGCATCCTGCTGGTGTGGCTGTACGGCGTGATGGTCGTCGGCGCGGTGTCGCGGTCCGTCTACCAGATCGCCACCGAGTTCGACCGGGCGCCGCTCGCGTACACGCTGTCCGCGGTGGCCGGCGTGGTCTACGGCTTCATCACCTACACCCTGGTGCGCGGCGGGGAGACGGCCCGCAGGGCGGCGCGGATCTGCTGCGCCGCCGAGTTGGCGGGGGTGCTGATCGTGGGCACCTGGACGCTGGTGGAGCCGTCCGCCTTCCCGGACTCGACCGTGTGGTCGGACTACGGGATGGGGTACGTCTTCATCCCGGTGCTGCTGCCGCTGTCCGCCCTGTACTGGCTGCGCCGGGCGCGCACCGCGTAAGCCCCGCGGGACGCCCGGCGCGACGCTCACGCCGTGGTCGCGTACGCCCCGGACTGCTTCTCCAGGATGATCATCGGGACGCCGTCCGCACCCTGCGCGGTGCCCACCGTCTCGTAGCCGACCCGCCGGTACAGCCGCAGGTTGCTCTCGCTGCGGTGGCCGGTGTGCAGGCGGAAGCGGGTGGCGCCGTGCTCCTCGGCGAGGGCCGCCTCGGCCGCCTTCAGCAGGCGGGCGCCGATGCCATGTCCCTGGAGACGGGGGTGGACACAGAGTTTGCCGATGGCCGCGGAACCGTCGTCGGTCTCCCGGCCGCGCACCGAGCCGACCACCTCGTCGCCGAGCCGCGCCACGAAGACGCAGTCCTTGGCGACCTCCTCGCGGACGGAGTCGAGGGTCTGGACGAGCGGGTCGATGCGGTAGTTGCCGTACAACGCCGCCTCGCTCTGGAAGCAGAGGTACTGCAGCCGGAAGATCTGCTCGGCATCCTGCTCGGTCGCCGCCGAGATGGTCACGCTCATGCCCATGTGCGCATGCCTCCCGCTCACCTGATCGCCTGTTGTTCCTCACTCCTATCCCCGTCGTCAGTCACCCGCAACCTCCGGCGTCAGCAATCGGCGCAGACATCCCAGACATCGGGAACGTTCCGGTCCAATACTGCCCTGTGAGATACCCAACTCCCCCGCGATCTCGCGGTAGGTCAGGTCGTCCGGCGACAGCAGCGCCATCATCAGCCGGGGGCAGCGGCCGGGCAGCCGGTGCACCGCGTCGCGCAGCGCCCGGTGGCGGGCGGCGACGAGGGCGAGCTGCTCCGGGCCGCGGTCGGCGACGTCGGTCGGCTCGGTGCCGTACGGGCGCTCGGCACGGGCGGTACGACGGGTGCGGCGGGCCTCGGTGCGCACGGCACTGCGCAGCCAGCGGTGCGGGTCCGCGGGCGGGTCGTCGGCGTCCAGGCGCTCCAGGAGGCGCAGCCAGACCGCCTGCTCCAGGTCCCCGGGCTCGACTCCGGACGCATATGCCTCGGCGGTGGCCTCGGCGGTGAGCAGCGGGCCCAGGAGGGTGAGCAGGTCGTGCGTCATATGCGGAGATACGACTGCCGCCCGGGCGGTGGTTGCCCGGGCGGCCGGATGTCACCCCAACCGGGGTGTTCGCCATATGTGTTGACGCGTCAGCTGTTGAGGAAGTCCTCGCGGGCCAGCAGGCCGGTGTCCGGGTTGTCGGTGAAGACGCCGTCGATGCCGGTGGCGAAGTACGCCTGGAAGGCGCCGAAGGCGTCGCCGTAGGCGTCGGCGTCGGTGCCCTTGCGGAAGTCGGCGGGGAGGAAGGGGTTCTCGTTGCGCATCGTGTACGGGTGCAGGATCAGGCCCGCCCGGTGTGCGTCGCGGACGAGGGTGGTCGGTGCGGTGAGCCGGCCGGCCGAGTCGCGCGGGATGATCAGGTCCAGGGTGGGGCCGATGCCCTGGGCGTAGGAGGCGATCTCCTTGAGCCCCTCGGGCGTGATCAGGTCGTCCGTGGTGCGGGGGTCTCCGGTCTCGACGAAGTCCCAGGGGCGCGAGCCGGCGCCGGAGAGCAGCACGGCGAGCGGGTTGCCGACCAGCTTGTTCATCCGCTGGATGCTGGTGGGCTCGAAGGACTGGACGATGACCGGGGAGTTCTTCTTGTCCTTGCCGTACCTGCGCAGCAGCTGCGCGAGGCGTTCCTCGGTGGGCAGGCCGAGCTTGCGGAAGTAGGTGGGGTGCTTCAGCTCGGGGTAGATCCAGACCTGCTTCCCCGTCCTGCGGGTCTGCTCGTCCTGCCAGCGCAGCACCTCCTCGAAGGTGGGGATCTCCCAGCGGCCGTCGTAGAGGGTGTTGTGCGGACGGTTGGCCGGGATGCGCTCGGTGGCGCGCAGCGTCTTCAGCTCGGCGAGGGTGAAGTCCTCGGTGAACCAGCCGGTGGTGGAGACGCCGTCGAGGACCTTGGTGGTCCTGCGGCCGGCGAACTCGGGGTGGTCGGCGACGTCCGTGGTCCCGCCGATCTCCGGTTCGTGCCGGCAGACGAGGTGACCGTCCTTGGTGGGCACCAGGTCGCCGGCCTCGACGATGTCGGCGCCCATGTCGAGGGCGAGTTGGTAGGAGCCCAGGGTGTGCTCGGGCCGGTTTCCGCTGGCCCCGCGGTGTCCGACGATGGTCGGCACGGGCAGGCTCCGCACGCCGCCGCCCTTCCCCCGGCCGGACCCGGCGGCTCTCGCCGTGCCGGACAGGCCCAGGGCCGCCCCGCCCGCGCCGAGCACCGCGGCGCCGAGGAGGGCCCGCCGTCCGGTGCCGCCGCTGTGCTCGTTCGACTCCCGCGTTCCCATGAGCGCCCCTTGTTCGTCTGGCCGTCGCCTGGTCGGATGCGGGCCGATCGTAGGGGCGCGTACGTGTCCGGAGGGAGACCTCGCGTCGAACGCGGGGGCGACACGGGATGTCGTATGGGAGGAGAGGGGCAGGAGGGCCTGGACGGGCTGGACGGTTGACGTTCCGTCGGCTTCCCTGCGGGCGGCGCGGGTACTCGGCCGGTGGCACACGGTGAGGACGGCACACGGGCTCCCCGCTCGGCGGGTGCGAACAACGTCACATTCGTTCCGGCCGGGTTTCCGGCGGGCGACGCCGCGCCCCACCAGGTGAACGCGTGTCACCGACACGTAAGACCCTGGTGGCCCGACGTGCGCGACCCTGGTGGCCGCGAGTAATGTCCTCACCTGCACAGACTGATACCGCATGCCCCGACGTCCCACGTCACACCGACACCGGAGGGTCCGTTGTCCCGCTTCGCGCTCATCAAGGCAGTGCTCGGTCCGATCATGCGCCTGATGTTCCGCCCACAGGTGGAAGGTGCGGAGAACATCCCGGGCGACGGCCCGGTGATCCTGGCCGGCAACCATCTCACGTTCATCGACTCCATCGTCCTGCCGATCGTCACCAAGCGGCAGGTCTTCTTCATCGGCAAGGACGAGTACGTCACCGGCAAGGGCCTCAAGGGCCGGCTGATGGCCTGGTTCTTCACCGGCGTCGGCATGATCCCGGTGGACCGGGACGGCGCGAGCGGCGGTGTGGCGGCGCTGATGACCGGGCGCCGGGTGCTGGAGGAGGGCCGGATCTTCGGCATCTACCCGGAGGGCACCCGCTCCCCCGACGGCCGCCTGTACCGGGGCCGCACCGGCTGCGCCCGGCTGACGCTGATGACCGGCGCGCCGGTCGTGCCGTTCGCGATGATCGGCACGGACAAGCTCCAGCCGGGGGGCCGGGGCCTGCCCCGTCCCGGCCGGGTCACCGTCCGGTTCGGCGAGCCGATGGAGTTCTCGCGGTACGAGGGGATGGACCGGGACCGTTATGTGCTGCGGGCGGTGACGGACTCGGTGATGACCGAGGTCATGCGGCTGTCCGGGCAGGAGTACGTGGACGTGTACGCGACGAAGGCCAGGAAGGCCGCGTAGGCCGCCCCGCGGGCGGAGTCCGGTTCCCCGCCCCGACAGCGCTGCGACGACGGCGGGCCGTTCTCCGGACGGCCCGCCGTCGTCGTACCCGGTGCGCCCCGGCGGGCTACGGCGCCTGCGCGCGCCCGGGGGCCGGCGGTGACGGGTCCCGCTCGTTCCCCGCGCCGGCCTCCAGGCCCTGTTCCTGCTCCTTCCCCGCGCCGCCCTCCAGCGCCTGCCCGCGCAGCAGGAACCAGGCCGCCACCGCAGCGGCGAGCAGGACGGCCGCGCCGATGCCCGCGGCGAGCGCCAGTCCGTCGACGAAGGACTGCCGGGCGGCGTCCAGCAGGGCCGCGCCCGTGTCGGCGGGCAGGCGGGCGGCGGACTCCACGGCGCCGCCCAGGGACTCGTGCGCCTCGGGCGGCGTGCCGGCCGGGCCGGTGAAGTCCCGGTAGACGCCGGTCACGATGGAGCCGAGCAGCGCGATGCCGAGGGCGGCGCCGAGTTCGTACGCCGTCTCGGAGACCGCGGAGGCGGTGCCCGCCTGGTCGCGGGGCACGCTGGAGAGGATCACGTCGGCGGTGACGGTGAACGCGAACCCGGCGCCGAGGCCGACCACCAGCAGGGCCGCGCCGAGCAGCGGGTAGCCGGTGTCCCGGCCGATGACGGTGAGCGCGGCCAGCGCGAGGCCGACGGCGGCCAGGCCGCCCGCGACCACGGCCCGTACCGAGAAGCGCCGGGCCGCGCGGCCGGCGACCAGACCGGCCGCCACCGCACCGAGCGCGGCGGGCAGTTCGGCCAGCCCCGCCTCGAACGGCCGCCTGCCCTGCACCAGTTGCAGGTACTGGGAGAGGAAGAACACCAGCCCCGACAGTCCCAGGACGGCCAGCAGGTCGGCCAGCACCGCCCCGCTGAAGCCCCGGCTGCGGAACAGCCGCATGTCGAGCAGCGGCACCGGCAGGGTGAGCTGGCGCCGGACGAACCCGTACAGCGCGGCGGCGCCCAGCAGGCCGGCCGCGAGCGTGCCCCACGCGAACCCGTGCGCGGCGGCCTCCTTGACCGCGTACACCGCACCGACCATGCCGACCAGCGACAGGACGACGCTGAACGGGTCGAACGGGCCGGGGGCCGGGTTCTTGGACTCCGGCAGCAGCTTGACACCGACGACGACCAGGACGGCCATCACGGGCAGGTTGATCAGGAAGACCGAGCCCCACCAGAAGTGTTCGAGCAGGAACCCGCCCAGCATCGGGCCGACCGCCGCGCCGGCGGAGGCGGCGGCGCCCCAGATGCCGACGGCGAGGCTGCGCTCGCGCGGGTCGTGGAAGAGGTTGCGGATCAGGGCCAGGGTGGCGGGCATGAGGGTGGCGCCCGCGACGCCGAGCAGCGCCCGCGCCAGGATCATCACCTCGGGGGTGTGCGCGTAGGCGTTGAGCACGGATATCGCGCCGAACGCCGTGGCGCCGGCGAGCAGGATCCGCTTGCGTCCGACGCGGTCGCCCAGGCTGCCCATGGTGACGAGCAGACCGGCGATGACGAACGAGTAGACGTCACCGATCCACAGCAACTGGGTACCGGAGGGAGCGAGATCCTCGCTGATGTAGGGGGTGGCGAGACCCAGGACGGTCGCGTCGACGGCCACCAGCAGCACGGCCAGGACGAGGACGGCGAGCGCCAGCCAGCGGCCGGGGCGGGTCACCGCCGCGGCCGGGTCGGCCGGTCGCAGGGTGCTGGTCATGCTCCCTCCCTCCTGAGCGCGCCGCCGAGCAGCAGCTCGACGACCAGGTGGGTGTAGTCGTTGCGCGCCACGCGGCCGTCCACCACCGCCCAGGCGCCGGAGGCCAGCAGGCCGTAGAACGCCTCGGTCAGCCAGACCGCGGGCAGGTCGATACGGAACTCGCCGCTCTCCTGGCCCCGCCGGAACAAGGCGGCGAGCCGCCTGTCGAGCCGGGTCCAGCCCTCGTCGACCTGGTCGCCCTCGAAGAGCTGGTTCTCGCTGTAGAGGAAGGCGAGCAGGGCGGCGGAGGGTTCGAGCGCGCCGACCGTGCGGCGTACGGCGTCGGCGGCCGGGCCCTCGTCGAGGCGCGCGGCGTCCAGGGCCGCCTCGCACTCGGCGATGCCCAGCGCTTCCAGCGCCCGCACCAGGGCGTCCCGTCCGGCGAACTGGCGGTGCAGCGTGGCCCGGCTGATCCCGGCCGCACGGGCGACCTCGTCCATGGTCGCGGTGGACTTCCGGGTCAGCAGGGCCGCGGCGGCGCGCAGCACATGGTCACGATCTACAGCCATGAGACAACCATAACCCGAATGAGACATCAATGTCTCACGGCGGGTGCACGCGACCCACGCCCGGGCTGTGCGTCGCGCGGTAGGGGGGCCTCAGTGCCAGGGCAGCTGCCCGCGTCGCTCCCAGTAGGCGCGCGGGTCCTCGGCGAGCGCGGCCAGGCGGGCCGCCTGACCGTCGTCGAGGACGGCCGTCGCGGCGTCCAGGTTGGAGCCGAGCTGGGCGACGGTCGCGGCGCCGGAGAGGACGACGTCCGCCCAGGGCTGCCGCAGGACCAGTGCGAGGGCGACGGCGTCACAGCCGAGGCCGGTCTCCTCGGCGACGGCCCGCAGCGCGTCCGGCGCGTGCGGGGCGGCGAGCCTGCCGTTGGCCATGCCCTCCTTGACGATCACGGAGAGCCCGGCGTCACGCGCCTCGGCGAGGGCCGGCCCCGCCGAGGTCTCCAGCGCGTTGTACGTCGACTGGACGGTACGGAAGAGGGGGGCGCCGTCGACCGTCACGGCGAGCGCGGCGCGGATGGCGTCGGCCTGGGCGGGACCGCTGGTGGAGAAGCCGACGGTGACGCCGCCGGCGGCGGCCTCGGCGAGCCGGGCGTGCAGGTCCTTGTCGGTGAGGGCCGGGCTGTCGGGGGTCACCGAGTGGATCTGGTAGAGGTCGAGCCGGTCGCCGAGCAGGGCGTCGGTCTCGGCGCGCTGACGTTCGTACGTGGCGAGCGTGTGGTCCTTGACCTCGTGCTTCTCGGCGTCGGTCGACCAGTCGGCGGTGTAGGTGTATCCCCACTTGCTGCCGACGGTCACGTCCTCGATCTCCGGCCGGGCGGTCAGCCAGCCGGCCAGGAACTCCTCGGAGCGGCCGTAGGAACGGGCGGCGTCGAAGTAGCGGACGCCGCTCGCGTACGCGGCGTCGAGGAGGTCGTGGGTGCGGCGGCGCAGCGAGGCGACGCTGCGGTCGTCTCCGAGGTCCGTTTCCCGGCCGAGGTTGATGTAGCCGGGGCGGCCTACTGCGGCCAGGCCGAAGCCGAGGCCTTGGGGGAGGGTGAGGGGCATCGCGGGTCCGTTCGGTCGGCCTTGAGAGGGCTGTCGACCAACGTAACCCGTGATGACCTTCGCCTCAGGGGGTGGGTTCGGGCGGTGGTTCGGCGGGCGCGGGTGGGGTGTGGCTGCTCGCGCCCACGTGGCGGGGCCGCGGAGCGATACCGCCCCGCGCCCCTCAACGCCTGGCCCGCGCCCACATGTGCTGCCGCTCCACGTCCGCCTTCACTTCCGCCAGCTGGATCGCCACCGCGCTCGGGGCCGTGCCGCCCCTGCCGTTGCGGGAGGCCAACGCTCCCTGGACGTTGAGGACGGAGCGGACCTCGGGCGTCAGGTGGGCGGAGATCTTGGCGAACTGCTCGTCGGTCAGCTCGTCCAGTTCCTTGCCCTCGGACTCGGCGGCCTTGACGCACTCGCCCGCGACCTCGTGCGCGACGCGGAACGGCACGCCCTGGCGGACCAGCCACTCGGCGATGTCCGTGGCGAGCGAGAACCCGGCCGGGGCCAGCTCCTCCATCCGCTCGCGGTGCACGGTGAGGGTGGCCATCATGCCGGTGAAGGCGGGGAGCAGGATCTCCAGCTGGTCGATGGAGTCGAAGACCGGCTCCTTGTCCTCCTGGAGGTCGCGGTTGTACGCGAGCGGGAGGGCCTTGAGGGTGGCCATGAGGCCGGTCAGATTGCCGATCAGGCGGCCGGACTTGCCGCGGGCCAGCTCGGCGATGTCCGGGTTCTTCTTCTGCGGCATGATCGACGAGCCGGTGGAGAACGCGTCGTGCAGGGTCACGAAGGAGAACTCCTTCGTGTTCCAGATGATGATCTCCTCGGCGATCCGGGAGACGTTCACCCCGATCATCGCGGTGATGAAGGCGAACTCGGCGACGAAGTCCCGGGAGGCCGTGCCGTCGATGGAGTTGGCGGCGCTGCCGTGCTCGAAGCCGAGGTCCTTCGCGACCGCCTCCGGGTCCAGGCCCAGGGACGAACCGGCCAGCGCGCCGGAACCGTACGGGGACACGGCCGTGCGCTCGTCCCACTGGCGCAGCCGCTCGGCGTCCCGGGACAGCGCCTGGACGTGGGCGAGGACGTGGTGGGCGAAGAGCACCGGCTGGGCGTGCTGAAGGTGGGTGCGGCCGGGCATCGCCACGTCCGGGTGGGCCTCGGCGAGGCCGATCAGCGCGTCCTGGAGGTCGGCGACCAGGCCTCCGAGGGTGCGGGCGTGGTCCCGCAGGTACATGCGGAAGAGCGTCGCCACCTGGTCGTTGCGGGACCGCCCGGCGCGCAGTTTGCCGCCGAGGTCGGGGCCGAGCCGCTCCAGCAGGCCCCGCTCCAGGGCGGTGTGCACGTCCTCGTCGGCGACGGTGCCCACGAAGTCCCCGGAGGCCACGTCGGCTTCGAGCCGGTCGAGCCCGGCGATCATGCGGGTCAGCTCGTCCTCGGTGAGCAGTCCCGCCTTGTGCAGCACGCGCGCGTGGGCACGCGAACCGGCGATGTCGTAGGGCGCGAGCCGCCAGTCGAAGTGGACGGACGCGGACAGCTTCGCCAGGGCCTCGGCGGGACCGTCGGCGAAACGGCCGCCCCAGAGCCGTACGTCACCGCTGTTGCTGCTCACTTGCGTCGCTCCTCGGGCTGCTCGGTCGCTGTTCTGCATGAGTATGCAGAGTAATGCATGATTCGTCAATTTCCGGTGGGCGCGTGAACACACGCAGAGGCGCTCACGTATCTCCGGGCGCCGGGGCCGTCCCGTTTCGCGCCGGCCGGGACGGCCGCCGGTACCTGCGCGAACCCCCGGACAGGGGCGCGCGGACGCCCATAATCGTTAGACATGGGAAAGACTTATGAGCGCATAGACGGCAGGCTCCGCACCTTCATCGAGTCCCAGCCCGTCTTCTTCACCGCCACCGCTCCGCTCGGCGCCGACGGCACGGTCAACCTCTCCCCCAAGGGACTCACGGGCTCCTTCGCGGTGCTGGACGAGCACACCGTGGCCTACCTCGACTTCGCCGGCTCCAACGCCGAGACCATCGCCCACCTGCGCGAGAACGGGCGGATCACTCTGATGTGGTGCGCCTTCCAGGGCCCGCCGAACATCGTCCGGGTGCACGGCCGCGGCGAGCCGGTCTTCCGCGACGACCCCCGCTTCCCCGGCCTGCTCGCCCGCTTCCCGGACATCGACCCCACCGCGCACGGCCTGCGCGCCGTCATCGTCGTGACGGCCGAACTGATCCGGGACACCTGCGGGTACGCCGTGCCCTTCATGGCGTACGAGCGGGACCGCGATCTGCACGCCAAGCGGTTCGCCCGCGAGGACGACGCCTCGCTCGACGCCTACTTCACCAGGAAGGAGCACATCGCGACCAGCCTGGACGGACTTCCCGGGCTGCCGTTGCCGTTGCCGCCCTCTACGGTCTGAGCCATGCGCCCCGGTGTCGTCGCCCTCGTCCTCGCGTCCTTCCTGCTCCCGGCGTTCTCCGCTCCCCCGGAGCCGCTGCCCGCGCGGATGGCGGCCACCGGCGGCGGCACCCAGCTGATCACCGCCGTCGCCCCGGACACCGCCTCCACCACCGGCACCGTCACCTGGTGGGACCGCGAGCGCGGCCGCTGGGCGCGGGCCGGATCGGCGCCCGCCCGGTTCGGGGCCGGCGGGCTGACAGAGGGGACGACGCGGAAGCAGGGCACGAACACCACCCCGACCGGCCTGTACGGCCTCCCCTACGCCTTCGGCATCGAACCGGCGCCGCCCGGGACGGCGTACCGCTACCGTCCCGTGCGCCAGGACTCCTGGTGGTGCCAGGACAACCGCTCCCGCTCCTACAACCGCTGGACCGAGCCCCGCCCCGCCGACTGCGCCGCCACCGAGGCCGAGCACCTGATCACGTACGGCACGCAGTACGCGCACGCCCTGGTCATCGGCTTCAACTACCACCGTCCGGTGCGGGGGCGCGGCGCGGGCATCTTCCTGCACGTGAACGGGGAGGGGGCGACGGCCGGGTGCGTGTCGGTGCCGGCCCGTGCCATGCGGGAGATCCTCCGCTGGGCAGACCCGGCGGCCCGGCCGCACATCGCGATCGGCACCTCGGGCGGGAAGACGGCGCTCACCCGGTACTGAACACTCGGCGGGCACGGCACGTACCTGTGGGCCAAGGGTCTTGTCCCCCACGGAGGAACCGTGACCACCACGCTCGCCGGCGGACGTGCCGCCCGCCGCCAGACGATGCGCCGCATCCGTCCGCGCCGTTCCCCGGCCGTCCCCCTGCTGCTCGCCGTGTGGGCGGGCGCGGCGGGCGTGTTGTGGCTGTGGTGGCGCAACACGCCCGCCATCTCCGACGACACCGCCCGGATCCTGGGCGCGGGCCGCATCACCGGGCTGCTCGCCGGCTACCTGATGGCGCTGGTCGTCCTCCAGATGGCCCGGGTGCCCGCCCTGGAGCGGCGGGTGGGCTCGGACCGGGTGGCCCGCTGGCACGCCATGACCGGCCGCTACACGCTCTGCCTGGTCCTCGCGCACCTCTTCCTGATCATGTGGGGGTACGCGCTCCAGTCCGGCCGGGGCCTCGGCGGCCTGGTCGCGCAGACGGTGGAGTCGGTGACCGGCCTCCCGGACCTCGGCAAGGCCACGATCGGCACCGGTCTGCTCCTGCTGATCGGCCTGCTCTCGGCCGGCCCGGTGCGCCGCCGCATCCCCTACGACGTCTGGTACCACGTCCATCTGCTGACCTACACGGCGGTGTTCCTGACCTTCTGGCACCAGCTGACCGCCGGGAACGACTTCGTCGTGGAGCCCGTCGCGCGGACCGTCTGGTACGCGCTGTACGGGTCGGTGACGGCGCTGGTGGTCTGGTACCGGATCGTCACGCCGCTGCGGCTGAACCTGCGGCACCGGATGCGGGTCGAGGCGGTCGTCGAGGAGACGCCCGGCATCGTGTCGGTGCTGATCGGCGGGCGGAAGCTGCACCGGATGGGGGCGGAGGCCGGGCAGTTCCTCCGGTGGCGCTTCATGGCGCCCGGCATGCGGTTCAGCTCCCACCCGTACTCGCTGTCGGCGGCGCCCCGCCCGGAGATGCTGCGGATCACGGTGAAGGCGATCGGCGACCACAGCGCACGGCTGCGGGAGCTGACGCCGGGCACCCGGGTGTGGGCGGAGGGCCCGTACGGGGCGCTGACCGCGCGGCGCCGCAGCCGCGGCAAGGTGCTGCTGGTGGCGGGCGGGGTCGGGATCACGCCGATGCGGGCGCTGTTCGAGACGCTGCCGGGCGCGGCCGGTGACATCACGCTGCTCTACCGGGCCAACAGCACCCAGGACCTCGCGCTGTGGGACGAACTGGCCGCGATCGCCGACGCGCGCGGCGCCCGCCTGATGTACGCGGTCAACAGCCCGGACGGGGCGCGTCCTGACATCTCGGCGGAGTCGCTGGCCCGCAAGATCCCGGACGTGGACCGTCACGACGTCTTCCTGTGCGGGCCGCCCGGTTTCGCGCGGTCGGTCTACGAGGCGCTGCGCGGCGCCGGGGTCCCGGCCCGCCGTATCCATCACGAGTCGTTCGAGATGTGAGCGCACGTCACGAGGAGAAGGAGAGCACGCGAGATGAGGAAGAGCCACCCCGTCCGGCGTGCCGTGCTCGCGGGCGCCGCGACGGTGACCGGCGTCGTGCTGCTGCTGTCGCTGAAACCGGCGTCCGACCCGGGCGCCCCGGCCGCCGCCCAGTCACCGCAGGGATCAGCACAGGGGTCGGCACAGGGATCAGCACAGGGGTCGGCACAGGGCAGCGGCCAGGACACCACCGCCGACACGGTCCTCGGCGACGCGGTCCGCACCCAGTACGGCCCCGTCCAGGTCCGCCTGACCCTCACCGACGGCAAGATCACCAAGGCGGAGGCCGTCCAAGCCCCCGAAGGCGGACGCAGCAGCCAAGTCACCGCCGACGCCATCCCCCAGCTCGACCGAGCCACCCTCACCACCGGCACCGCCGACATCGACACCGTCACAGGAGCGACGTACACCAGCGCCGGATACAAGCAGTCACTGCAGTCGGCCCTGGACAAGGCCGGTGGCTGAGCCCGCCGGGGTGCGTCATGTGGAGGAGGCGATGGGCACCGTCTTCTCCTTCGACGTCCGCGGCGGGGAACCGGCCGCCGTACGGGCGGCCCTCCGGGAGGCGGTCGCCGGGCTGCACCGGGCCGACGAGGTGTTCAGCACCTACCGCCGCGACAGCCAGATCTCCCGGCTGGCCCGGGGCGAGCTGACCGTCGAGGAGTGCGCGCCCGAGGTCGCCCGGGTGCTGGAGCTGGCGGCCGAGGCGGAACGGGTGAGCGAGGGCTGGTTCAGCACGTCGTACGAGGGCCGGCTCGACCCCACAGGGATCGTGAAGGGCTGGGCGGTGGAGCGGGCCGCGCGGCGGATCGCGGCGGCGGGGCCGGACGGCGTCAGCGTCAACGGGGGCGGGGACGTGCAGTTGCTCGGCGTGCCGGGGGCCGGCCGGCCGTGGCGGGTCGGCGTGTCGGACCCGCTGCGTCCGGGGGCGCTGGCGGCCGTCCTCTCCGCCGCCGGGGCGAGGGAGCTGGCCGTCGCGACCTCCGGGTCCGCCGAGCGCGGCGCCCATGTCGTCGACCCGCGCACGGGCCGCTCCGCCGTCACCGACCTCGTCTCGGTCACGGTGGTGGCGTCCAGCCTGACCTGGGCGGACTGCTGGGCGACGGCGGCCTTCGCGATGGGGTCGAGGGAGGGGCTGAGATGGCTGGAGTCCCTGGAGGGCGTGGAGGCCCTCCTGATCACGGCGGGCGACGAGGTGAGATGCACAGGCGGCCTCGCCTCTCGACTCGGGTGAGCGGAGGTACCTGAGGGGCGCGGGGAACCGCGCGACCGACCCCCACGCACCCGCACCCGACAAACCACCCTCAATGCCCGTTCTGGGCCAACCGCAGCAGATGATCCGCCAGCGCCTGCCCACCCGTAGGGTTCCGGCTGATCAGCATCACCGTGTCGTCCCCGGCGATCGTCCCGAGGATGTCGTGCAGTTCCGCCTGGTCGATGGCCGAGGCGAGGAACTGCGCCGCCCCCGGCGGGGTGCGCAGGACCACGAGGTTGGCGGACGCCTCCGCGGAGATCAGCAGCTCCGCGGAGAGCCGCCGCATCCGCTCCTCCTTCGCCGACCCGCCCAGCGGCGCCCGGGGCGTGCGGAACCCGCCCTCGCTGGGCACCGCGTAGATCAGGTCGCCGTCGGTGTTGCGGATCTTGACCGCGTTCAGCTCGTCCAGGTCCCGGGAGAGCGTCGCCTGGGTGACGGTCAGCCCGTCGTCGGCGAGCAGCTTCGCGAGCTGGCTCTGCGACCGCACCGGCTGCCGGTTGAGGATGTCCACGATCCGGCGGTGGCGGGCGGTGCGGGTCTGCGGCACGGCGGGCCCCGCGGCCCCCGCGCTCTCGTGGTCCTGCGCCTGGCTCATCGTCGTCTCATTCTCCGGATCGTGTGTCCCCGCCTGCCGCGTCCAGGATGCCGGGCAGCGCCCCGAGGAACGCGTCCACCGCGTCGTCGCCGAGGTTCAGCGGCGGCATCAGCCGTACGACATCGGGGGCGGGCGCGTTCACCAGGATTCCGGCGTCCTGAGCCGTCTGCTGCGCCTGCGGCGCGAGCGGCTCGGTGAGCACGATACCCAGGAGCAGGCCCGCGCCCCGGACGCGGTCGACCAGCGGGTGGCCGAGCGCCTCGATGCCTTCGCGCAGCCGCTCGCTCTGCCGCTTGACGTTCTCCAGCAGCCCTTCGTCCGCGATGGTGTCCAGGACGGCGAGTCCGGCGGCGCAGGCGACCGGGTTGCCGCCGAAGGTGGTGCCGTGCTGGCCGGGCTGGAGGAGGTCGGCCGCACGGCCGAAGGCGACCGTCGCACCCAGCGGCAGCCCGCCGCCGAGGCCCTTGGCGAGGGTGACGACGTCGGGCAGGACGCCCTCGTGGGCCTGGTACTCGAACCAGTGCCCGGTGCGGCCGACGCCGGTCTGCACCTCGTCCAGGACCAGCAGCGCGCCCGTGGCGGCGGTGATCGCGCGGGCCGCCTTCAGATAGCCGGCGGGCGGCACGACCACGCCGTTCTCGCCCTGGACCGGCTCGATGACCACCAGGGCGGTGTCCTCGGTGACCGCCGCGGCCAGCGCCTGCGCGTCACCGTACGGGACGTGCGTGACGTCACCCGGCAGCGGCAGGAACGGCTCCTGCTTGCCGGGCTGGCCGGTGAGGGCCAGCGCGCCCATGGTGCGGCCGTGGAAGCCGCCCTCGGTGGCGACCATGTGCGGCCGCCCGGTCAGCCGGCCGATCTTGAAGGCGCCCTCGTTGGCCTCCGCGCCGGAGTTGCAGAAGAAGACCTTGCCGTCCCGGCCGAAGCGCTGGAGCAGCCGCTCGGCGAGCGCGACGGGCGGCTCGGCCATGAACAGGTTGGAGACGTGGCCCAGCGACGCGATCTGCGTGCTGACGGCCTCGACGACCGCCGGGTGGGCGTGGCCGAGCGCGTTGACCGCGATGCCGCCGACGAAGTCCAGGTACTCCTTGCCGTCGGCGTCCCACACCCGCTCGCCGGCGCCGCGCACCAGGGGCAGCCGCGGGGTGCCGTAGTTGTTCATGAGCGCGCCCTGCCACCGCGCGGTCAGCTCCTGGTTGGCGGTCACGACTGGTCCCCCTCGGTCTCGTCCGGCACGACCATCGTGCCGATGCCCTCGTCGGTGAAGATCTCCAGCAGGATCGAGTGCTGGACCCGGCCGTCGATGACCCGGGCGGTGGTGACGCCATTGCGGACGGCGTGCAGACAGCCCTCCATCTTCGGCACCATGCCGCTGGACAGCTCGGGCAGCAGCTTCTCCAGCTGGCCGGCGGTGAGGCGGCTGATCACCTCGTCGCTGTTCGGCCAGTCCTCGTAGAGGCCCTCGACGTCGGTGAGGACCATGAGGGTCTCGGCACCCAGCGCCGCAGCGAGTGCCGCAGCCGCCGTATCAGCATTGACGTTGTAGACATGGTGATCGTCCTGGGAGCGGGCGATCGACGAGACGACCGGGATGCGGCCGTCGGCGAGCAGCGCCTCGATCGCGCCGGTGTCGATCTCGGTGATCTCACCGACCCGCCCGATGTCGATCAGCTCGCCGTCGATCCGGGGCTGGTGCTTGGTGGCGGTCATGGTGTGCGCGTCCTCGCCGGTGATGCCGACGGCGAGCGGGCCGTGCCGGTTGAGCAGCCCGACCAGTTCGCGCTGCACCTGCCCGGCCAGCACCATCCGTACGACGTCCATGGCGTCCTCGGTGGTGACCCTGAGCCCCGCCTTGAACTCGCTGACGATGCCGTGCCGGTCGAGGGCGGCGCTGATCTGCGGGCCGCCGCCGTGCACGACGACGGGCTTGAGGCCGGCGTGCCGCAGGAAGACGACGTCCTGCGCGAAGGCGGACTTCAGCTCCTCGTTCACCATGGCGTTGCCGCCGAACTTGATGACGACCGTCTTGCCGGCGTGCCGCACCAGCCAGGGCAGCGCCTCGACGAGGATCCGGGCCTTGGGGAGCGCGGTGTGCTTCCGCGTGGGGCTGCTCATGAGGAGTACGCGCTGTTCTCGTGGACGTAGTCGGCGGTGAGGTCGTTGGTCCAGATGGTGGCCGTGGCGTCACCGGCCGCCAGGTCGGCGACGATGTGGACCTCGCGGTAGCGCATGTCGACCTTGTCGCGGTCCTCGCCGACACCTCCGTTCTTGCACACCCACACGCCGTTGATGGCGACGTTCAGCGCGTCGGGCTCGAAGGCGGCCTTGGTGGTGCCGATGGCGGACAGGACGCGGCCCCAGTTGGGGTCCTCGCCGTGGATGGCGCACTTGAGGAGGTTGTTGCGGGCGATGGAGCGGCCCACCTCGACGGCGTCGTCCTCGGTCGCGGCGTTCACGACCTCGACCTTGATGTCCTTGCTGGCGCCCTCGGCGTCGCGGATGAGCTGCTGCCCGAGGTCGTCGCAGACGGCGCGCACGGCCTCGGCGAACGCGGCGTACTCGGGGGTGACCCCGCTGGCACCCGAGGCGAGCAGCAGCACGGTGTCGTTGGTGGACATGCAGCCGTCGGAGTCGACCCGGTCGAAGGTGACCTTGGTGGCGGCGCGCAGCGCCTTGTCCAGGGCCTCGGCGTCCAGGTCGGCGTCGGTGGTGAGGACGACGAGCATGGTGGCCAGGCCCGGGGCGAGCATGCCGGCGCCCTTGGCCATGCCGCCGACGGTCCAGCCGTCGCGCGTCACGACCGACGTCTTGTGGACGGTGTCGGTGGTCTTGATGGCGATGGCGGCCTTCTCACCACCGTGCTCGGACAGCTTGGCCGCCGCGGCCTCGACGCCGGGGAGCAGCTTGTCCATCGGGAGCAGGACGCCGATGAGGCCGGTCGAGCAGACGGCCACCTCGCCCGCGCCGGTGTCCCCGAGCACCTCGGCCACCTTCTCGGCGGTGGCGTGGGTGTCCTGGAAGCCCTTGGGGCCGGTGCAGGCGTTGGCGCCGCCGGAGTTGAGGACGACGGCGCTCACCTGCCCGCCCTTGAGCACCTGCTCGGACCAGAGGACCGGCGCGGCCTTGACGCGGTTGGAGGTGAAGACGCCCGCGGCGGCGCGGCGGGGGCCGGTGTTGACCACGAGGGCCAGGTCGGGGTTGCCGTTCTCCTTGATCCCGGCGGCGATGCCCGCCGCCGTGAATCCCTTGGCTGCCGTCACACTCACGGCGCGACTCCGATCGTCGTCAGTCCCGTGGTCTCGTCGAGACCCAGGGCGAGGTTCATGCTCTGGACGGCACCGCCCGCGGTGCCCTTGGCCAGGTTGTCGATGGCGCTGATGGCGATGATGCGGCCCGCGGCGGCGTCGTACGCGACCTGGACCTGAACGGCGTTGGAACCGTAGACGGACGCGGTCGCGGGCCACTGGCCCTCGGGCAGCAGGTGGACGAAGGGCTCGTCGGCGTACGCCTTCTGGTAGGCGGCGCGCAGCGACTCCGCGCTCACTCCGGGCTTCGCCTTCGCGCTGCACGTGGCGAGGATGCCGCGGGGCATCGGCGCGAGGGTCGGTGTGAAGGAGACCGAGATCCGCTCGCCGGCCGCGGCGGAGAGGTTCTGGATCATCTCGGGCGTGTGGCGGTGGACGCCGCCGACGCCGTAGGGGGACATCGACCCCATGACCTCGCTGCCCAGCAGGTGCGGCTTGGGCGCCTTGCCCGCGCCGGAGGTGCCGGAGGAGGCGACGATCACGGCCTCGGGCTCGGCGAGCTGGGCCGTGTACGCCGGGAACAGCGCCAGGGAGACGGCGGTCGGGTAGCAGCCGGGGACCGCGACACGGCGGGACCCGGTGAGCCGGGCACGGGCACCCGGCAGCTCGGGCAGGCCGTAGGGCCAGGTCCCGGCGTGCGGGGACCCGTAGTAGGCCTCCCAGTCACCGGCGTCCGCCAGCCGGAAGTCGGCGCCCATGTCCACGACGAGCACGTCGGGGCCGAGCTGCTCGGCGACGGCGGCGGACTGGCCGTGCGGCAGCGCGAGGAAGACGACGTCGTGCCCGGCGAGGATCTCGGGGGCGGTCGGCTCCAGGACCCGGTCGGCCAGCGGCAGCAGGTGCGGCTGGAGCGCGCCGAGGCGCTGCCCGGCGTTGGAGTTGCCGGTCAGGGCACCGATCTCGATCTCGGGATGGGCCAGGAGCAGACGCAGCAGCTCTCCGCCCGCGTATCCGCTCGCTCCGGCCACCGCCGCACGTACCACCATGGATTACCCTCCTCCTGATGGCATGACTATACGTTTCCATGCACGTTTATGCAATGTGCCCCTGGAATCACAGGGCCAGCAGGGCCACGGTCATCAGCAGGGGCGGGAGGAGGAGGGTGACGAGGTGCCCGAGCAGGGTCCGGGCCATGCCCAGCACCGCGAACAGCACCAGCCCGCCCAGCAGCCAGCAGCAGAAGATCCGCAGTGCGAGCCCTTCGGCGGCGTTCTCCTGCTCGCCGGTGACGGGCTCGGTGAGCACGCCGATGGCCAGCAGGAAGAGCAGGGAGCTCAGCAGGACGTTCGCCGCACCGACGACGGGTGCGACCGGCCGGTCGGCCCGTCGCACCCGTCTCCACAGCCGTATGACGCTCATGGGCCAGGGAGCCTAGCCCGGCATGATCATGACCGCTGCCTGATCACCGCTGCCTGATCCTCAGGAAGGTGACCGAGTTCGCCGGGAAGGTGTACGTGAACTCCGCCGCCACCCCCGAGAAGGTCGACGTCACCGGCGTGACCGGAGTGTCCGTCTCGGTGTTCACCGCGTCCTGGTCGGCGGCCAGGGTGGTGACCCGGGCCCGGGAGGCGACCTTCGCGCCGCCGAGGTCGACCGCCGTGCGGGCCGCCGTGTCCTGGGCGTTGACGACCTTGACGATCAGGTCGCCGGTCCGCTCGTCCTCGGTGACGAGCTGCCGGAACGGCTCGGCCGGCTTGTCGTCGGTGAAGGAACCCCACTCCTGGCCGTCGAGGTAGAGGGTGACCTGACGGCCCCGGACCTTGATGTCGATGTCGTACGCACGGCCCGTCTCGACCGATCCCGCCTTGGACAGCAGCGTGGACTTGCCGCCGTCGACGGCCTGCTCGACGGCGGACTGGGTGTTGTTCCAGCCGCCCAGGTTCCACCAGTAGTAGTTGCCGGTGTCCTTGACACCGAAGGCGACGAGGAAGCCCTCCTTGCCGGACTTCTTGGTGGCCTTCACATGCAGGTCGTAGTTCTGCCAGGCCGGGTCGCCCGCCGTGACCAGGGTGTTCTCGGCGGCCTCGTCCGTCTGCACGTACTGCCCGTCCTGGACGCTCCAGCTGCCGGTGCCGCCCTGGGTCCACCGCGACGCGTCACCCGAGAAGTCGTCGCTCAGCAGCTCCGTCCCGTCGGCCGACGTCACCCGCACGTCGTCGTAGGCGGCGCTGGTCGCCCACGTCGACAGGCCGACGGCGCCGGTGATCGGGCCGCTGACGTCCGGGGTCGTGGTGGCCGTCGAGGGGACGACGCGGTCGCCGGTGTTGTTCATGAAGAGCTTCTGGACCTCGTAGTTGGCCGAGTTCCAGGAGGCCCGGTTGTTGAACCAGATCATGTCCGGGCTCCACTGCACGTAGTCCTCGTTGGCGAGCAGCGGGGCGTAGGAGGCGAGTTTCACGATGTCCGCGTTGCGCTCCAGGCCGGTCATGTAGGCCGCCTCGGACAGGGCGTTCTTCCAGGCGTTGCCCTGGGAGGCGTACTCGCCGAGGAAGACGGCGGGGCCGTTCCTGTCGTAGCTGTCGTAGCGGTCGTTGTTCTGGAGGAACCACCGCGGGCTGTTGTAGTAGTGCTCGTCGACCATGTCGACGCCGGCCTCGCGGTTGAGTTTCCAGGCGGTGTCGAAGGTGGTGCCGGAGTCGTCCGGGCCGGAGTTGGAGATGACGGTGATGTCCGGGTACTCCGCCTCGATGGCGGCGCGGAACCGCTGGAAGTTGGCGAAGAACCGTTCGGGCAGGTTCTCCTCGTTGCCGACCGCGAGGTGGGTGAGGCCGAAGGGCCTGGGGTGGCCCATCTCGGCACGGACCTTGCCCCATTCCGAGGTCGCCGGGCCGTTGGCGAACTCGATGAGGTCCAGGGTGTCCTGGATGTGCCGCTTCAGCAGCGCCTCGTCGTCGGTGGCCTTGTTCTGGCCGCAGCCGGTCACCAGCGCGGGGACGACGGGCAGCGGCATGGCGCCGATGTCCTCGGCGAAGCGGAAGTACTCGTAGTAGCCGAGGCCGTAACTCTGGTTGTAACCCCAGAAGTTGGCGTTGGTGGCGCGCTCCTCGACCGGGCCGACGGTGTCCTTCCACTGGTAGGCGCGCTTGCGCTGGTAGCCGCTCGCCTCGCTGTAGTCCTCCATCGAGCCGGTGTTGACCAGGCAGCCGCCGGGGAAGCGCACGAAGCCGGGGTTCAGGTCCTCGATCTTCTCGGCGAGGTCCTCGCGCAGGCCGTTGTCCTGCCGCTTGTAGGTGTCGCGGGGGAAGAGGGACACCATGTCGAGGGCGGCGGCGGAGGTGGTCGCGACGGTCAGCCGGCCCCGGTTGCTGGTGCGGGTCGCGGTGAAGGTCGCGGTGTACTTGCGCCAGCCGCCCCGCGCGGCGACCTGGCGGGCGCCGGCGAGGGTGCCCGCCGCGTCCTTGAGGCCGACGGTGAGGGTGGTGCCGGACTCGGCGCGGGCCCACACCGAGAAGTCGTACTTCTTGCCCCGCTCGACACGGATGCCGGTGTTGTAACCGGCGTTGCCGACGGACGAACCGGCGCCCAGCTTCAGGTAGTTGCGGTTGCGCTCATTGAGCCGCCCGGCGTCGTCCACGACCTCGGCGGTGCCGTCGGCCGTCCAGGAGGTGAGCGGGGTGTACGCGGTGTTGTCGGCGGTGGAGTACTCGAAGGATCGGTTCTGCACCAGCTCGGCGTAGAGGCCGCCGTCGGCCGCGCGGTTGATGTCCTCGAAGAAGACGCCGTACATCGTGTCGTCGATGGCCGCGCCCGCGGCGGCCGGGTCGACGGTGATCGCGTAGTCGGTGACCGCCTCGGCGTGCGCGGGGACGGGGATCAAGGCGGTGGCGGTCAGGAGGGCCGTCGTGGTCAGACCGAGTCTGAGACGGCTGCGGTGCCTGCGTGACATGGATACTCCGCGGCTCTGGCTGGACCGGATCCAGCTTTGTTCGAAATATCGGATGTTGATCAGCACTTCGAACGGCAAGATAGGGAGGTGACCGGGCAGCGTCAATGGGTCGCGCAACGACGGGCGGGACGGAGGACGATTTCGGTGGACGAGTTCTGGCCGGTACCCGATGTACTGGCCCACCTGGCCGGGGGCTGGCGGGTGGAGCGGTCGGTGCGGGATCTCACGGGCGGCGACGAGGGGCGGTTCGAGGGCACGACGGCGTTCCGGCCGCTGGAGGACGGCGGTGGCCTGCTGCACCTGGAGTCGGGGGCGTTCACCTGGCAGGGCGTGACCCGGCCGGCCGAGCGGACGCTGCGCTTCCTGCCCGGCTCCGCGCCCGGCACGGCGGACGTGCGCTTCGCCGACGGCCGCCCCTTCCACGACCTGGACCTGACCACGGGCCGGTACGTGGCCGACCATCCCTGCGCGGCCGACCTGTACCGCGGCGAGTTCACCGTCCGGGACCGGGACCACTGGCGGACGGTGTGGCGGGTGGCCGGCCCGGCGAAGGACCTGCTGCTGACGACGGAGTACGTCCGCGAAGTTCTCTAGGGGGTGTCCGCGGAGTCACGCCTGCCCCGCGACGCCTGGCACGCACTCTCGCCGCACCGGGCGAACACCCGAGTGCAACCAGTACGCGGGCGTCCGCCCTGCACTCCCCCAGCCTGCGGCCGGGGACCCCAGGGCACGCACCAGACGCCGCGAGGCCGCCCTCCGGGCGGACGACGCGACTTTGCGGACACCCCCTTAGGGCCCGGCCTCGAACCGCACCACCCACCGCCCCGCGCCCCCGGTGAGCGTGGCCGTCGCCAGCGGGTGGACGTCGATGTTCCAGTACACCGCGGGCGGTGCGCCCAGGGCGTACACCAGGGCGGCGCGGATCACGGAGGGTTCGGCCACGGCGACGACGCGGTCGCCGTCCTGGGCGGGCCGGGTGTCGAGCCAGCCGCCGACGCGGCCGATGAAGCCGAGCAGCGACTCCCCGCCGTGCGGGGTGGCCCGGGCGTCGGTGAGCCAGGCGTCCACCGCCTGCGGTTCCCGGGCCATCGCCTCGCCCGGCGTCAGCCCGCGCCAGCGGCCCATGTCACAGTCCCGCAGGGCGAGTTGGACGAGCGGGGTGTAGCCGAGTCCGTCGCCGGTGGCCCGGCTGCGGGGCGTCGGGGAGCAGTAGCGCAGGTCGGCCGCCGCGAGCGGCAGCAGACCGGGGGCGGCGCGCTGGACCTGCTCCCAGCCCTCCCGGTCCAGCGGCCGGTCGTCCTCGAACCGCTCCGCGCGCAGGGGTGAGCCGCGGGCGGCCGCGACGAACGTGACGCGAAGCGACATGCGCCGATCGTCGGCCCGGGCCGTACCCGGGTCAAGAGGTGTCACCTGGGGTCACCGAAGGTGACCGGCGCTCACCGACCGAAGGCGAACAGCATCCACTCCTCGGGCTTGTCAAGCGGCCTGAACCCGAGCCGCGCGTACACGCCGTGCGCGTCCCGCGTGGCGAGGACGATCCGCCGCAGCCCGTACGGCCGCAGGTACTCGCGCACGGCCGCCGCCATCGCCGTACCGATCCCCTTGCCGCGTACCGACGGGTCGACGTACACGTCGCACAGGTACGCGAAGGTCGCCCGGTCGGTGACCACCCGGGCGTAGGCCACCTGCTCGCCGGACATCGCGTCGTAGACGCCGAAGTTGAGCGATCCGGCGACCGCCCGGTCGTGCTTGTCGCGGGGGCGTCCGGTCGCCCAGTACGCGTCGGTGGACAGCCAGCGGTGCACGCGATCGGCGTCCAGACGGGCGGGGTCGGTGGAGATCTCGTAGCCCTCGGGGAGGGGCGGGGTGCCGGTCATGCGGGGAGGCTCGCAGGTCAGGGGCCCGGACGTCGAGGGGTTATCGGCCGGGCACGGCGTCCGGTGATCCGCCGGGCACCTCGTCCAGAGCCGCCCGCAGCCGCCGTACCCCCTCGGTGATCTCCCCCGCGCCCGCCACCGCCGCGAAGCTCAGCCGCAGGTGTCCGGCGGGCGGCTCGGCGCTGAAGTACGGGCGGCCGGGGGTGAGCGCGACGCCCGCGCGCAGGGCGGCGGCGGTCAGCGCGGCCTCCGAGGTGCCGTCGGGCAGCCGCAGCCAGAGGTGGTAGCCGCCGGACGGGACGTGCGGGAGGGCGAGTTCGGGCAGGCGCAGCCGCAGCGCGGAGGTCATGGTGTCCCGGCGGGTGCGCAACTGCGCCGAGACCGCCCGCAGATGGCGTGGCCAGGCGGGTGAGCCGACGAGTTCGAGGGCGGCCTCCTGGAGCGGGCGCGGCACGAAGAAGCTGTCGACGACCTGGATGGCCAGCAGCCGCTGGAGCACCGGGCCGCGCGCGGCCAGCGCGCTCACCCGGAAGCTGGGCGAGGCCGCCTTGGTCAGCGAGCAGACGTGGACGACCACGCCGTCCGGGTCGTCGGCGGCCAGCGGCGGCGGCAGCGGCCCGGCGTCCTCGTGCACCAGCCGCCGTACGAAGTCGTCCTCGATCACGAACGCGCCCGCCTCGCGGGCGATGCGCAGCACCTCGCCGCGCCGGTCGGCGGAGAGCACCGCGCCGGTCGGGTTCTGGAACAGGGGCTGGCAGACGAAGACGCGGGCGCCGCTGGCCCGGAAGGCGTCGGCGAGCAGGGCCGGGCGGACCCCGTCGGCGTCCACCGGGACCGGGACCGGGCGCAGTCCCGAGGAGCGGGCGATGGCCAGCATGCCGGGGTAGGTCGGCGACTCGACGAGGACCGGCGCCCCGGGCGGGGCGAGCGCGCGCAACGCCGTGGTCAGCCCGGACTGGCCGCCGGCGGTGACCAGGACCTCGGCGGCCGTGACGGTGCCGCCGGGTCCTCCGATGGCACGCGCGAACCACTCGCGCAGTTCCCACAGCCCCTCCATCGGCGGCCGGCCCCACGCACCGGGCCGCCGGCCGGCCCGGGACAGGGCGGCGGCCAGCGCCCGTTCCGGCTGGAGCGAGGGGTGCAGATAGCCGCCGTTGAACTCGATGACACCGGGCGGCGGGGCGGCCAGCGACGCCAGGACCCCCGAGGCGTCCACCGAGCGCGGTACGAGGTCGGTGGCGCCGTCCGCGCTGAGCGCGACCTCCTGCCAGGAGGTGTCCCCGGCGGACGGGGCCGGTGCGTGCCGCTCGGCGCGGAAGGCGCCGGCGCCCGGCCGGGTGATCACCAGCCCCTCGGCGGCCAGCCGCGCCAGGGCCCGCGAGACGGTCACCGGGCTCACCCGGAACCGTTCGACGAGGGCCCGGCTCGACGGCAGCTTTCCACCAGGCGAGTAGCGGTTCAGCTCCTGCCGCAGCAGTTTCGCCAGTTCGTCCACGCTGCTACGCTCTTGCATGAGAGCACAGAGTAGCGCTACCGGTACAGCGGCGATAGCGGTCGGGGACCCGGCCAAGGTCTCCGCGGCGGCGGGCACCCTTCAGGCCGCGCTCGGCGTCGTCGCCTTCTCCCTCACCTTCCCCGCCACCGCCTGGGGCCTGGAAGGGTTCGGTACCTGGACCCTGGTCGCCGTGCGCAGCGTCCTCGCGGCCGCGATCGCGGGGAGCTGTCTGCTGGGGCTGCGCGTACCGCTGCCGGACCGGCGGCACTGGGCGGGGCTGGCGGTCGTCGGCGCGGGCGTCGTCCTCGGCTTCCCGCTCCTGACCACGCTCGCGCTGCGGACCTCGACCACCGCGCACGCCGCCGTCGTGGTCGGCCTGCTGCCGCTGACCACCGCCCTGCTGTCCGCCCTGCGCATGGGGACCCGCCCCTCGCGCACGTTCTGGGTCGCGGCGCTGGTGGGCGCGGCGGCCGTGGTCGCCTTCACCGTGCAGCAGAGCGGCGGGGCGCTGACGGCGGCCGACGCGTATCTGTTCGCGGCCCTGCTGGTCTGCGCGGCCGGGTACACCGAGGGCGGCCGGCTGGCCCGGGTCATGCCGGGCTGGCAGGTGATCGGCTGGGCGCTGGTGCTGTGTCTGCCGCTGACGGTGCCCGCGACGGCGGTGGCGCTGTCCCTGGAGCCCGTGGAGCTGACCGCGCACAGTGTGACCGGGCTGCTGTGGGTCGCGGTCGGCTCCCAGTTCCTCGGTCTGGTCGTCTGGTACCGGGGCATGGCCGCCATCGGCATCCCCAAGGCCAGCCAGTTGCAGCTGGCGCAGCCGCTGCTGACCCTGGTGTGGTCGGTGCTGCTGGGCGAGCACCTGCCGGTGGCCGCGCCGGTCACGGCCGTGGCGGTACTGGTGTGCATCGCCGTCACCCAGCGGGCGCGGGGCTGACCGGGTCTCCACCCGGAGCGCATCGCCGTAGACTCGACAGCACGGACCGCTGCCCCGCGACGGTGAGGAGGCCGCGCCCATGCGTGCGAACGTCGGTGACCAGCTTGTCCAGCACGGCAGGGTGGTCGGACAGCAGGACAAGAAGGCCGAGATCGTCGAGGTGCTGGGCCGGGCGGGCACTCCCCCGTACCGCGTCCGTTTCGAGGACGGGCACGAGGCCGTGTGCTCACCCGGCCCGGACACCGAGATCCGGCACCGGGAGACCCAGCTGTAGGAGCGATCAGCGGGTGGTGCGCGCCGGCTGCCCGTAGTGGTCGGCGGCCACCCGCGTCATCGCCCCGATGGGGTCGGCGGCCACGTCCCGCGCGCCGAAGAAGACGTGCCCGCGCACCTGCGGGTGGTCCTTGGCCAGCGTCAGGTGGCGGGAGAGTTCGCCCGGCTTCTGCCAGGCCGCGGGCTGCGCCTTGTCGCCGGCCTTGTAGAGCGCCTCGCCGATGTACAACTCGGTCCGGCTGCCCGCGGCGGTCGCGGACCACCAGGACAGCAACTCGGCGTAGTCGGCGGCGGCCATGCCGATGTGCCAGTACAGCTGCGGCACGATGTAGTCGATCCAGCCCTCCCGGACCCATGTGCGGGTGTCCGCGTACAGGTCGTCGTAGGTCTGGACGCCGCCCTGGGTGCGCGAGCCGCGGGGGTCGGTGGTGGAGTTGCGCCACACGCCGAAGGGGCTGATGCCGAACCGCGCGGCGGGGCGGACCTTCTTGACCCGGGCCGCCGTCTCCCGCACCAGCCGGTCGATGTTGTCCCGCCGCCACGCGGCCTTGGACCCGAAGCCCCCGCCGAAGGCGGCGTAGGTCTTCGCGTCACCGAAGCTCTGCCCGGCCACCGGGTACGGGTAGAAGTAGTCGTCGAAGTGGACGCCGTCCACGTCGTACTTTCCCACCGCGTCGAACATCGCGTCCTGCACGAAGGCCCGGACCTCGGGCAGCCCGGGGTTGTAGTACAGCTTCCCGCCGTACGGCACCACCCAGCCGGGGTGCTTGCGGGCGGGGTGGGAGGCGGCCAGCCTGGACCGGTCGGTGTGGTTGGCGACCCGGTAGGGGTTGAACCAGGCGTGCAGTTCCAGGCCGCGCGCGTGCGCCTCGGCCACGGCCGTGCCCAGCGGGTCCCAGCCGGGGTCGCGGCCCTGGACGCCGGTCAGGCACTCCGACCACGGCTCGTACACGGAGGGCCACAGCGCGTCGGCGGCGGGGCGTACCTGGAAGAAGACCGTGTTCAGGCCGTACTTCACCGCGGTGTCGAGGTACTCGACCAGGTCCTCGCGCTGCTCGGCGCCGGACAGCCCCGGCCGGGAGGGCCAGTCCCGGTTGGCGACGGTGGCCAGCCACATGCCCCGCATCCCGGTCGTGCCGGCGGCCCCGCCGCCGGCCCCGGCGGTCCCCTCCGCCGTGCCGGTGCCCCGGCTGCCCGGTGCCGACGAGGCACGCGGCGCCATCGTGAGTGCGGACACCGCCGCCACCGCGAACGCCCGGCGTGACAGCCGGCGCACGGGAAGACTCATGAAAGACCCCAAAACGCTCCGGATCCGCTCGGTCACGGATCGTCCCAGGGGCACAGCATGCCCGACCCGGAGGACCGATCGACGTCACGGCGAGGGTAACGTGCACGATCGGAGCAGACGCCGGGACCCCCGGCGCGCTGCCGGTGCCGTAGGACAGCGAAAGGGACGATGTGACCGTCTTCTCGGGAGATATCGCGCGCGTCGGCGTGGTCGGCTGCGGTCAGATGGGTGCGGGCATCGCCGAGGTGTGCGCCCGTGCCGGTCTGGAGGTGATGGTCGCCGAGACCACCGGAGAGGCCCTGGAGATAGGCCGCACCCGGCTGTTCAACTCGCTGGCCAAGGCCGCCGAGCGCGGGAAGATCACCGAGGAGGAGCGGGAGGCCACGCAGGCCCGGCTCGGCTTCACCACCGACCTCGGCGAGTTCGCCGACCGTGATCTGGTGATCGAGGCGGTCGTCGAGAACGAGCAGGTCAAGACGGAGATCTTCCAGGTCCTCGACCAGGTCGTCACCCGCCCGGACGCGATCCTCGCCTCCAACACCTCCTCGATCCCGCTGGTCCGCCTCGCGGTCGCCACCTCGCGGCCCGACCACGTGATCGGCATCCACTTCTTCAACCCGGCCCCGGTGCAGCAGCTCGTCGAGCTGATCCCGGCGCTGACCACCTCCGAGGGCACGCTCAGCCGGGCCCAGCTGTTCACCGAGAAGGTGCTCGGCAAGCACGCGATCCGGGCCCAGGACCGCTCCGGCTTCGTGGTCAACGCGCTGCTGATCCCGTACCTGCTCTCCGCGATCCGGATGTTCGAGTCGGGCATCGCCAGCCGCGAGGACATCGACAACGGCATGGAGCTGGGCTGCGCCCACCCGATGGGCCCGCTGAAGCTGTCCGACCTGATCGGCCTGGACACCGTCGCCTCGGTGGCCTCGTCGATGTACGACGAGTACAAGGAGCCGCTGTACGCCGCTCCGCCGCTGCTCCAGCGGATGGTCGACGCGGGGCGGCTGGGCCGCAAGAGCGGCTCGGGGTTCTACTCGTACAGCTGACCTCGTACGGCTGACGGAGCACTCGCTCCGAGTGGGCCCGGCACCCGGCAGGGGTGCCGGGCCCATCGCTTTCACACACCGTGTGTACGCCGGGCTCGCATATGCCCCGCGCACACTCTCCCCGCGCGCTCCGCCGGACGGTTGACTCTTCACGCGCACGCAAGGGATGCGTGCGCGCTCGTCCGATCACGGAAAGGAGCGGTTTCGTGACCGCCGATTCCGAGCAGCCCGTCGTGAACGGAGAACTGGCCGACCTACGGCGCCGGCTCGACGTCGCCTACGCCCGCGTCGAGGGCGGACTGACGCTGCTCAACCACCGCACCGAGGAGACCGCCAAGACGGTGGACGAACTGAGCACCCGCCTCACCACCCTGGAACACGCCCGCTGGCCACTGCCCTCGATCGCGGCGATCACGGCCGTGGGCGCGCTCATCGTGGCCGTCTGGCAGGCGTTCGGCCGCTGACGGTCCCGCGGGACCGGTGCCGCCGGGCGGGTCAGGGCATCGCGTCCTGCCCGAGCCTGAGGTGGTGCAGCAGCAGTAACGCGGCCGCCATGTTGGCGGCCGGCACCTCCCCGCGCGCGACCATGTCGGGAACCAGCTTGAGGGGCACCCACTCCCGGCGGTCGGACTCGAAGTCGTCCACGGGGTGCCCGACGTACTCGCCCTCGTCGGCCCAGTAGATGTGGTGCCGGGCGTCGGTGAGGCCGTTGGACGGCTCCACGCTCATCAGGTGGCGCAGGGGTCCCGGCCGCCAGCCCGTCTCCTCCTCCAGCTCCCGGGCCGCCGCGGCGGCGAGGTCCTCGCCGTCCTCGACGACACCGGCCGCCAGCTCCCAGCCCCAGCTGTCGGTGATGAAGCGGTGCCGCCACAGCAGCAGCACCTCGTTGGCCTCGTTGACCACCGTGGCCACGGCCACCGGGCGCATCCGTATGAGGAAGTGGTCGAGATGCCGGCCGTCCGGCAGCTCGACGTCCGCGAGATTGACGCTGAACCAGCGATTTGAGTACACAACCTGCTCGTTCCGTTTCGTCCACTGCACGGTTATGCCACCTTTCATTGAGTAGGTGGCAATATGGCAGCCGACTCTGTGCTGCAGGAGGCGCACGCCCGCCGTGCGCGGGGCGACGGCGGGCACTCGGTGCCGTTCCGGGGTGCACTCGGGGCACCGGGATCACAGCGGTACGCGCAGTGCCCCGTCGATGAGTTCGGCGGCCTCGGCGGTGCCCGCGCCGCCGCTGCGCACCAGGTGCTCGCGCACCGCGCGGAGTCTGTCGCGCAGCCGCTGGGACTCCATCCCCCGGGCCTGTTCGGTCATCTGCACGGCCGTCACCACCGCCTTGTCGGCGTTGCCCTGCCGCAGCTCGATCGTGCTGAGCATCGCCAGCCGGTGCACCCGGCCCCGGTCGTGCGCCGGGGTGTCGACGGCCGCCGTGGCGTGCTCGGCGGCCGCGGCGACCTCGCCGAGGCTGAGGAGTGCCTCGGCCACCTGCACGTTGACCAGCCCCGGCTGCACATAGCCGGTCTCGTCGGGCTCGCGCCCGCGCCGGATGCGGTCGGCTGCCTGCTCGGCCCGCCGGATGCAGGACAGGGCGCTGGTGCCGTCGCCGAGGTGGGCGTACGCCTTGGCCTGCATCGCGTAGAGGTCGGAGGCGAGCGCCGGGGTGATGTGCCGCCCCGCGGTGCGCAGCGCGGCCTCGGCGAAGGCGACGGCCTGGCGGTACTCCCGCAGGTAGAGCGCCTGGTTGACGAGGAGCGCGATGATGTACGCGCCCAGGCCCCGGTCGCCGCTGGCCTTGGCGAGCCTGAGGGCCTGGTGGAAGTAGCGCTGGGCCAGGCCGTGCGCGTCGGAGTCGTAGGCGCAGATGCCGGCCACCGCGACCAGGCCGCCGGTGGCGCGGTGCAGCTGCCGGCCGGTGGCGTCGGTGTAGCTGCCGCGCAGCAGCGGGGCGGCCTCGGCGTTCAGGAAACCGACGATCCGCGCGCGGGTCGCCACGCCGCCGGCCTTGCGGTACAGCTGCTCGTAGTGGGCCCGGGCCGAGCGCAGCATGTCCAGGTCGGCCGAGGTGACCGGGTGCCGGCCGCCGCGGGAGACGTCCACGTCCTCGGGCGGGTTCTCCCACTCCCACACGGGCATCACGGCGGGGGTGCCGGTGAGCGCGGGCGCGCCGAGGATGTGCGGGCGCTGCTGCTGGTCCGAGCGCCACAGCGCGGTGGCGCGCTCGACGAACCCGGACAGCGAGCCGGTGTGCGGGGCGGCCGGCTCGCCGGGCACGCCGAGGCCGATGTCGTCGAGGGTGACGGGGCGCCGCAGCCGGGCCGCGAGCACCTCGCAGATCAGGTCGGGCACCTGGCCACGCGGGCGCTGTCCCTTCAGCCACCGCGCCACGGCGGTGTGTTCGTACCGCAGGGCGAGTCCGCGGCTTCGTCCCGCCTGGTTGACGTGCGCGGCCAGACCGGCGTGCGAGATGCCCGCCTCGTCCAGGATCGCGTCGAGCAGAGTGTTGGGCTGCATGTCGGGCCCCCGGTGGCTCGGTGCCGTAGAGAGTAGTGGGTCTGTCTTCACACGGGGTGTGAACCGAGTACGCGAATCCGCACCGTGTGCGCGCTGTCGCGGAGAGTTCTCGCCCGCTTGACTGGAACACCTCGTAACAGAGGCCGGTCGGGCCGCCGGCTCCCCCTCGTACAGTGCGGTGGCCCGTTGCCGCGCCGCCCGCCCGGCCGTCTGCCCGACATTCCGTGGCGGGGCGGGCGGCGGGCGCCGGCTCAGGGGAGCGAGTCGGCGCCATGACCGGCCAGGGACATGTCGTCGAGGGCGCGAGTGCCGTCGTGGTGCAGCATCAGCAGGGCGACGTCGTCGGACGGGCTGTTGTGGGTGTGGCGCAGCAGCGCGGTGAGGACCCGGTGCAGTACGGCCCGGGGGCACAGCGGCTGTTCGCGCACCGCGTCGGTCAGGGTCTGCCGCAGGGGGAAGAACCGGCCGCGGCCGTCCCGGGCGTCCTCGGCACCGTCCGTGTGGAGCAGCAGCGCCTGGCCCGGCAGCAGCCGCCCGTGCCGCTCGGCCGGCAGCTCGTCGGGGAGCGGGAAGAGGCCGAGCGGCGGCAGGGGGGCGGTCCGGGCGAGCGGCTCGATCTCGGTGCCGGTGATCAGGCAGGGCCAGGGATGCCCGCAGTTCAGCGTCCGCACCTCGCCGTCGGGCCCGATCTCCAGCAGCAGGACGGTGACGAACTCCTCGCCCGCCGTGCCGTCGCGGGACCGCTCGCGCACGTGCCGGGCGAGGGCGCGGTCCAGGCGGCGCAGGACGTCGCCGAGGTCGTCCTCGTCGTGCACCGCCTCGCGGAAGCTGCCGAGAACGGCGGCGGCCGTCCCGACGGCGGCGAGGCCGTGCCCCCGGGCGTCTCCCATCACCACCCGCACCCCGTGCTCGGTGCCGACCACCTCGTACAGGTCGCCGCCGATCGCGGCGCCGCGTTCGGCGGAGAGCTGGGCGGCGGCCACGTTCAGCCCGCCGACCCTCGGAGGCAGCGGGCGCAGCAGCGCGCTCTGTGCGACGCCCGCGATCCGGCGGGCCTGCCGCAGCTCGCGCAGCAGGGTCCGCCGGACGTGCAGGACGAGCCCGGTGCCGACGGCGAAGAAGACGGCGCTGGAGACGAGCCGGGCGCCGAGCCCGTCCTGTTGGGCGAGCGGGCAGGCCAGCTTGTACGTGATGGCGGTGGCGCCCCACGCGGTGGGCAGCCCCAGCGCGAGCACCCGGCGTAACGGGCTTCGGCGCGGGCGGACGGACGGACCGGTCAAGGTCCGGATGCAGATCATGCCGTGGGTCCCCCAGTCAGGCCCAGACAGCGCGGACCGGCCCCGAAGGACCGGTCCGATTCTGTCGACGACATGGCCGAGAAGGGCCATATCATCCGGGTTCATCACCCATATGAGTGACGGGGCTGAAATTGCCCCGGTCAGAGGGCGGGGAACAACGCGGAGAACAACGCGGGAAACGCGCGACAAGCCGGACCGGGCGCGTGCCCGGCCCGGCCCGGCTGTCCTGTCCGGCTGCCGGTCCCGCCACGGCGACTAGCCGCGCAGCACCGCCCCGGTCCGCTCCCCGGCGAGGGCGACCGCCGCGTCCCTGGCCGCCGACGCCTCGTCGACCGTCAGCGTCCGGTCCGCCGCCCGGAAGCGCAGCGCGTACGCCAGCGACCGCCGTCCCTCGCCGAGCTGCTCCGCGTTGTCGTAAACGTCGAACAGCCGGATGGACTCCAGCAGTTCGCCCGCGCCCTCGCGCAGCGCCGCCTCGACGTCGGCCGCCGGGACCGCCGTGTCGACGACGAGGGCGACGTCCTGCGTGGCCACCGGGAACGTGGAGATGCCCGGCGCCTGCGGTGTGTCGTCCCCGGCCCGCTGCAGGACGTCGAGGTCCAGCTCCATCGCGCAGGTGCGCGCGGGCAGCCCGAGCGCCTTCACCACCCGCGGGTGCAGCTCGCCCGCGTGGCCGATGACCCGCTCGGTGCCGTCCAGGCTCACCGCCAGTTCGGCGCAGCGGCCCGGGTGCCACGGCCCGTACTGCCCCTTGCGGACGATCAGCTCGGCGCCCGCCTCCCGGGCGACGGTCCGGGCGGCCTCGACGGCGTCGGCCCACTCGGCCGGGCGGCCCGCGCCCCACCAGCCGGCCTGCTCACGGGCGCCGGCGAGCACGACGGCGACGTGCCGCGGCTGGTCGGGCAGCGCGGCGTTCAGCGCGGCGAGGTCCTCGTCGGAGGGCCGCCGGTCGACGGGCAGGGCGGCGGCGGTGCGCTGCTCCTGGCGCGGCTGGAAGACCAGGCCGGTCTCGTACAGCGCGAGGTCGTGCGTGCCCCGGCCGTCGTTGCGGCGCAGCGCGCCGAGCAGGCCCGGCAGCAGCGTGGTCCGCAGCGCGGGCTCCTCGTCGCTGAGCGGGTTGACCAGCTTCACGACCCGGCGGGCCGGGTCGTCGGCGTCCAGGGCGAGCTGGTCGAAGACCTTCTCGCTGACGAACGGGTAGCTGAGCGCCTCGACGTAGCCGGCGCCGGCCAGCGCCCGGCCGACGCGGCGGTGCAGCCGCTGCCGGGGGGTCAGACCGCGCCCGGCGGGCGGCTTGGGCAGCGTGGAGGGCAGGTTCTCGTAGCCCTCCAGGCGGATGACCTCTTCGGCCAGGTCGTTGGGGTCGGTGAGGTCGGGCCGCCAGGACGGCACCGTGACCAGCAGCTCGTCCTGTCCGTACACGTCGCAGCCGACCTCCTGGAGGCGGCGTACGACGGTCTCGCGGCCGTAGGTGACGCCCGCGACCTTGTCGGGGTGGTCGGCCGGGAGGGTGATGGTGCGCGGCGCGTGCGGGGCGCTGATCTCGGTGACGCCGGCCTCGGCGGTGCCGCCCGCGAGCAGCACTAGCAGGTCGACGGTGCGCTGCGCGGCAGCGGCGGCGGCCTGTGGGTCGACGCCGCGCTCGAAGCGGCGGGACGCCTCGGAGGAGAGCTTGTGGCGGCGGGCGGTGCGCGCGATGGCCACCGCGTCGAAGTGGGCGGCCTCGATGACCACGTCACTCGTCGCGTTCGAGTCGGCGCCGTGGTCGGCGATCTCGGTGTTGGCGCCGCCCATGACACCGGCGAGGCCGATCGGGCCGCGGTCGTCGGTGATGACCAGGTCCTCGGCGTGCAGGACGCGCTCGGTGCCGTCGAGGGTGACGATCTTCTCACCCTCCGCGGCCCGGCGCACGCCGATGGTGCCCTGGATCAGGGAACGGTCGTAGGCGTGCAGGGGCTGGCCCAGCTCCATCATCACGTAGTTGGTGACGTCGACGGCGAGCGAGATCGGGCGCATGCCGACCTTCTGGAGCCGGCGCTGGAGCCAGATCGGGGAGCGCGCCTCGGGGCTGAGGCCGGTGACCGTGCGGGCGGTGAAGCGGTCGCAGCCGGCGGGGTCGGCGATCTTCACCGGGTAGCCGTAGGCGTTCGGCCCGGGTACGTCGAGCAGGGCCGGGTCGCGCAGCGGCAGGCCGTAGGCGATGGCGGCCTCGCGGGCGACGCCGCGGATGGACAGGCAGTCGCCGCGGTTGGCGGTGACGGCGATGTCGAGGACCTCGTCGACCAGTTCCAGCAGCTCGATGGCGTCGCGGCCGACCTCGGTCTCCGGGGGCAGCACGATGATGCCGTGGCTGCCGTCGTCGCCCATGCCCAGCTCGTCGCCGGAGCAGATCATGCCGTGCGAGACCTTGCCGTAGGTCTTGCGGGCGGCGATCGAGAAGCCGCCGGGCAGGGTGGCGCCGGGGAGGACCACGACGACCTTGTCGCCGACGGTGAAGTTCCGGGCGCCGCAGACGATCTCCTGGGGCTCACCGGTGCCGTTGGCCTGCCCCACGTCGACGGTGCAGAAGCGGATCGGCTTCTTGAAGCCCTCCAGCTCCTCGATGGTCAGCACCTGGCCGACCACCAGCGGGCCCTTGAGGTCGGCGCCGAGGTGCTCGACGGTCTCGACCTCCAGGCCGACCGAAATCAGCTTGGCCTGCACGTCGCGGCCGGTCTCGGTGGCCGGCAGGTCGACGTACTCCCGCAGCCAGGAAAGCGGGACCCGCATCAGATCTCCATCCCGAACGGCCGGGTGAACCGGACGTCACCCTCGACCATGTCTCGCATGTCTTCGACGTTGTGGCGGAACATCGCCAGGCGCTCGATACCGAACCCGAAGGCGAAGCCGCTGTACTTCTCCGGGTCCACGCCGCAGGCGGTCAGCACCCGGGGGTTGACCATGCCGCAGCCGCCCAGCTCGATCCAGCCCTCGCTGGAGCAGGTGCGGCAGGGGCGGTCGGGGTTGCCGACGGACTCGCCCTTGCAGACGTAGCAGACCATGTCCATCTCGGCGGACGGCTCGGTGAAGGGGAAGAAGTTGGGCCGCAGCCGGGTCTTCATCTCCGCGCCGAACAGCGACTGCACCATGTGGTCGAGGGTGCCCTTGAGGTCCGCCATGGTCAGGCCCTCGTCGACGGCGAGCAGCTCGACCTGGTGGAAGACCGGGGTGTGGGTGGCGTCCAGCTCGTCGGTGCGGTACACGCGGCCGGGGCAGATCACGTAGACCGGGGTGCCGCGGCCGAGCAGGGAGCGGACCTGCACGGGCGAGGTGTGGGTGCGCAGCACGACGCCGGACTCGGTGCCGCCCTGGGGACCCCGCACGAAGAAGGTGTCGGCCTCGCCGCGGGCCGGGTGGTCCGGGCCGATGTTGAGGGCGTCGAAGTTGAACCACTCGGCCTCGGCCTCGGGGCCCTCGGCGACCTCGTAGCCCATGGCGACGAAGATGTCCTCGATGCGCTCCGAGAGCGTGGTGAGCGGGTGGCGGGCGCCGGCCGGTACGCGGTCGTACGGCAGCGTGACGTCGACCGCCTCCTCGACCAGCACCCGGGCGTCGCGCTCGGCCTCCAGTTCGGCCTGGCGGGCGGCGAGGCCCTTGTTCACGGCACCGCGGGCCTGGCCGACCAGCTTTCCGGCGGCGGCCTTGGCGTGCGGGGGCAGGGCGCCGATCTCGCGGTTGGCGAGCGCCAGCGGCGAGGTGCCGCCGGTGTGCGCGACCTTCGCCTCCTGGAGCGCGTCGAGGGAGTCCGCGGCTGCGAAGGCGGCGAGCGCCTCGTCCCGCATGCGCTCGATCTCTTCCGGTTTCAACGCCTCGACCTCGACAGGGTCGTACGACTTATTCGGTGCCGACATCTCTTCCCGTGCTTCCGATTGTCCCCCAGCTAACGCTGGGAGGTGCCCCCAGGCGGATGGTCCCCGTCCCGACTCGGGGGACGTGTCGTCCCTGGAACGGGGACACAAAGGTGCCAAAGGCCGAGTCTAACGGGGTGGAGGAACGCGATGGCGCCCGCGGGCGGCTCAGGCCAGATAGGCCGGAGCGCTCACGGGCAGCGTAAATCGGAACTCGGCGCCGCCCCGCGGACCCCGGCCGACGGTGATGGTGCCGCCGTGGGCCTCCACGATGCCCTTGACGATGTAGAGCCCGAGGCCGGTGCCGCCGCGCTTGCTGCCCCGCCAGAAGCGGGTGAAGACGCGGTTCATGGACTCCTCCGGGATGCCGGGCCCCTCGTCGCTCACCGTGACCGACGTGCCGGTGCCCTCCCCTTCGCGGGGGGACGGCGCGGGCGTGATGTCGATGGTGACGGTTCCGTCGCCGTGGCGCACGGCATTTTCGATGAGGTTGCTGAGCACCTGGTCGACCTTGTCGGGGTCGGCCCACAGGTCGGGCAGCGGCTGCGCGAGCCGGAGCAGGAACCGGTCGGCGCTCTGCCCGGCGGCGACGTACGCCTGGATGTGGCGGCCGACGGCGGCGCCGATGTCGACGGGCTGGCGGCGCAGCTCCAGGCGGCCGGAGTCGATGCGGGAGATGTCGAGCAGTTCGGCGATGAGCCGGGTGACGCGGTCGGCGTCGGCGTCGACGGTCTCCAGCATCAGCCGTTTCTGGTCGTCGGTGAACCGTTCCCATTTGGCGAGCAGCGTGGCCGTGAAGCCCTTCACCGAGGTGAGCGGGGAGCGCAGTTCGTGGGCGACGGTGGCGATCAGCTCGGCGTGGCTGCGCTCGGTGCGGCGGCGGGCCTCCGTGTCGCGCAGGGTGACGACGACACGGCGGACGGGGCCGGTGGGGCGGGTGCGCACGTACCGGGCGGAGACCAGGACCTCCCGGCCGCCGGGCAGCAGCAGGTTGCGCTCGGGCTGGCGGTTGCGGATGGCGAGGCCGCCGTAGGGGTCGGTCAGCTGCCACCAGCGGCGGCCTTCGAGGTCCTCTAAGGGGAGGGCCTTCTCCAGGCTCTCGCCGAGTGCCTCGGCGGCGCGGCGGGCGGTGACGCGCTCGGCGGCGGCGTTGAAGCGGATCACCCGTCCGTGCTCGTCGGCGACGACGAGGCCGTCGGGCAGTTCGTCGGGGTCGAGGCCGGTATCGAGGCCGGTGCCGGCGGGTTCACCGGGCCGGGGCGCGGGCGGGCGCCCGGCCCGACATGCTTCCGGTGCGCTGCTCGTGCCGACCATCTCCGTACCCCACCTCTCCGCCACGCCGGGGTCCCGAGTTGGTCACCCTACTAGCTCTCGGTGACGGAACGGCACCCTCCGGCGGCGCGCTGTGCACGCGCCGACGCGTAGAGACATACGGCGGCGGCGGTGGCGAGGTTCAGGCTCTCGGCCTTTCCGTGGATGGGGACGCGCACGACGGCGTCCGTGAGGGCGCGGGTCTCCTCCGGAAGTCCCCACGCCTCGTTGCCGAACACCCAGGCGGTGGGCCCGCCCATGGTGCCGGCGTCCAGCTCGGCGTCGAGGTCGTCCTCCCCCGCCCCGTCGGCGGCGAGCACCCGCACGCCGGTCTCGCGCAGCCCGGCGACGGCGCGCTCGACGGGGACGCCGACGGCGACCGGCAGGTGGAACAGGGAGCCGACGGAGGCCCGCACGGCCTTGGGGTTGTACAGGTCGACGGAGGCGTCGGTGAGGACGACGGCCTCGGCGCCGGCGGCGTCGGCGCACCGCAGCACGGTGCCGGCGTTGCCGGGGTCGCGGACGTGGGCGAGGACGGCGACCAGCTTGGGGCGGGCGGCGAGTATGTCGTCGAAGGGGGTGTCCACGAACCGGCAGACCCCGACCAGGCCCTGCGGGGTGACGGTGGTGGAGATGTCGGCGATCACCTGCTCGTCGGCGAGGTGGACGCGGGCCCCGGCGGCGCGGGCCTCCCCGACGATGTCGGCGTACCGCTCGGCGGCCTCGACGGTGGCGAACAGCTCCGTGAGCGTCTCCCCGAACCCCGCCGCCTCCCGCACGGCCTGCGGCCCCTCGGCGAGGAACAGCCGCTCCTTGCTCCGGAAGTTCCGCTTGGCCAGCCGCCGGGCAGCCGAGACGCGGGGCGAACGAGGAGAGATCAGCTCAGGAGCGGCAACCATGCAACGACCTTCAGGGAGAGACACCTAGGGGCGCGGGGCGGTATCGATGTGCGGCTCCGCCGCGTGGGCGCGACCAGCCCCCGACGGCCCGCGGATTACAAAGCACAGGACCCGCAAGCCGTAGCCTGCGGGCCCCTGCGGTCACGTCGGCCTAAAGCCGGCGCAGCGTCACGCGGCCTTCGGCGCGTTGACGTCGCTCGGCAGCGCCTTCTGGGCGACCTCGACGAGCGCGGCGAACGCGTTCGCGTCGTTGACGGCCAGCTCGGCGAGGATCTTGCGGTCCACCTCGACGTTGGCGGCCTTCAGACCCTGGATGAAGCGGTTGTACGTGATGCCGTTGGCGCGGGCAGCGGCGTTGATGCGCTGGATCCACAGCTGGCGGAAGTCACCCTTGCGCTTCTTGCGGTCGTTGTAGTTGTAGACCAGCGAGTGGGTGACCTGCTCCTTGGCCTTGCGGTACAGGCGCGAACGCTGACCGCGGTAGCCGGAGGCCTGCTCGAGGATCGCCCGGCGCTTCTTGTGGGCGTTGACTGCCCGCTTGACGCGTGCCACTTTTTAACTCCTTGTAGCGGGGCCGCGGTGGTCCGCACACGGCCCGGTATCGATTGGGTCCCGGTCCTGCCGTACGGCGCTCAGTGGCGCCCGTACGTCACTTGCCGAGAAGCTTCTTGATCTTCGCGGCGTCGCCCGGGGCCATCTCGGCGTTGCCGGTGAGGCGACGCGTCACACGGGACGACTTGTGCTCGAGCAGGTGGCGCTTGCCGGCACGCTCGCGGAGCACCTTGCCGGAGCCGGTGATCTTGAAGCGCTTGCTGGCACCGCTGTGCGACTTGTTCTTCGGCATAGCGCCGTTATCTCCTCGTGGGTGGCGCTCCGATGCCCGGTCGTGGAAACCGGGCACGGTGGAGCGTCGCTCGTGTATCGGTTACGTCCTGGGACTCGCGTCCCGGGAGGTCACGCCTCGGCGGATGCCTCGGCCTGGGCCTCGGCGTTGGCGGCGTCGGGGTCCGCGGCGTTCATCGAACGGCCGGGGTTGGCCTTCGCCTCGGCCTTGCGGGCTTCCTGCGCCTGGCGGGCCTCGGCCATCGCCTCGGTCTTCTTCTTGTGCGGACCGAGGACCATGATCATGTTGCGGCCGTCCTGCTTCGGGTTCGACTCCACGAACCCGAGGTCGGCCACGTCCTCCGCGAGGCGCTGCAGCAGCCGGTAGCCCAGCTCGGGCCGGGACTGCTCGCGACCGCGGAACATGATCGTGATCTTGACCTTGTCGCCCTGCTTGAGGAACCGGACGACGTGACCCTTCTTGGTGTCATAGTCGTGCGGGTCGATCTTCGGCCGGAGCTTCATCTCCTTGATGACCGTGTGCGCCTGGTTCTTGCGCGCCTCACGGGCCTTCATGGCCGACTCGTACTTGAACTTCCCGTAGTCCATGAGCTTGCACACGGGCGGACGGGCGTTCGCCGCGACCTCGACGAGATCGAGGTCGTACTCCTGCGCAAGCTCCAGGGCCTTGGCAAGCGGGACAATCCCGACCTGCTCGCCGCTGGGACCGACAAGTCGCACCTCGGGAACGCGAATCCGGTCGTTGATGCGGGGCTCGGCGCTGATGGATCCTCCTCGGTAGCACCACGCGACCGTCTGGCGGACAGCCGCGTTACGTCTGTTTCGATAGACCTAACCGCGCCGAGACATGAAAAATGCCCCGGACGATCACAGGCGGGGCTCCTCGAACTGCTACCGGAGCACCGTCGCGATGATCGCGGGGCGCGCTTTCGGGCTGGTCCCCGTCGTGGACGGGACCGCCTGACCGGTGACCCGCCGTCCCGGGGGACGGTCAGGTGGGAGTTCGAATGGCCTCCACTTGAGGTCGGTCGCGTCGCCGTGAGGCATACGTGTCCGACCGGTCGTTACACAAGGTTAGCAGCTTTCGCTCGAAACGTGCCAACCGAGACCGGGTGGGGACCCCTGCCGTCCTGCGCCTATCGTGTGCGGCATGAGTGACACGCCTGCCGGTTCTTCCGTGAATCCCGACTTCGACGCCATGACCCGCGACATCGCCGAGGTCCCGGCGGTCGAGGTGATCGTCACGGTCGCCGTCAACCTGATGAGCGCCGCGGCCGTGAAGCTGGGGCTGACGGAGGACGGCGACGCGCACAAGGACCTGGACGAGGCCCGCAAGCTGGTGCACGCGCTGGCCGGTCTGCTGGACGCGAGCGCGACGGAGATCAGTTCCTTCCACGCCGCCCCGCTGCGCGACGGCCTGAAGTCGCTGCAGCTGGCGTTCCGCGAGGCGTCGCTCGTGCCCGACGACCCGGGCCAGGGCCCGGGCGAGAAGTACACGGGAGCGGTCTACGGCTGACCCGCCGCCGTACGGACGTACAAGGGCTCGCCCGGCGGCGTCGCCCCGGCCGGCAGCAGTGCCAGGTCGAGGCCGCGCACCAGGCGGGCCCGCAGTGTCTCGTCGGCGGCCAGCCGCCGGGCGACCGCGTGGACACTGACGTCGTTCGGCATGCCGGGGTGGAGGACCAGAGCGAGCGTGCCGTCGCCCTGCCCGGGTCCGAGGTAGGCCCGTTCCACCGCGCCCACGGCGGCCACGGCGCCACGCACCGCTTCCACGACCGCGGGGTCGGCCAGCGGGTCCGTGGTCGTACGTCCCTCCGCGAGGGCCAGCAGCGCCGGGCCGGTCAGCTCGAACGGCACCGGTCCGGCCAGGTCCAGCACGACGGTGTCCGCCTTCTCGTGCGCGGCGGCCTGGAGCGCCTGGTGCAGGGGTACGGCGACGGGGCGGGCCGCCGGGTCCCAGCGGGCGAGCGAGTCGGTGGAGGTGAACGCGGGCAGCGCGGTCCGGCCGCCGGCCTTCAGCGTCGGTACGGCCATGTCGCTGGTCTTCTCGCGGCGCAGCCCGCCCTCCCGTCGCCCACCACCGCCCTTCCAGGGAGCTTCGCCCCCTTCTTGACCGTCCTCCTCGACCTCCCCGAGGACGGCCACGACGGGGACCAGCAGCCGGGCGCCCTTGAGCGCCGCCAGGACCGGTGCGAGGGCGGTGCGGTCCTCGGCCCAGGCGGCGAGCGCCGCGCTCAGCCGGGGGTCGGCGGAGCCGTCGTCGTCGGAGTAGCCGGGGTCGGGAATGTTCTTGTTCGCCACGGTCCCCGACCCTATCGGGGGCCGTGAAACGCGCTCGTCACACCCCTCACGGACTTCTCAGGAATCCCTGACCCACATTTAACGCGCGTCATACGGGGCGCTCAGGTGCCGCCGCGACCATCGCGGTCATGGCCTCCTTCAGATCCAGGCTGCTGTACGCGGCCCTCGCCTGTGCCGTCGTCGGCGGCGGTACGACGGCGGGGACGGTGTACCTGCGCGCGCACGCGAGCACGGCCGCCGTATCGTCGCCCGCGTCGGGGGCGGCGTCGGCCTCGGCACCGACGGACGGGGACGGGGAGGCATCGGTGGAACCTTCGGCGGAACCCGCCGTGGACCGGGACGCGCTGCTGGCGAAGGCCATGACGGCGGTGTCCGTGGCGGACGGCACACTCATGTCGGTGGCGGTGCTGGACCCGGAGACCGGCGAGAGCGCCGCGTACGGCGACGGCACCTTCGCCACCGCGAGCATCGTCAAGGTCGACATCCTGGCGACGCTGCTGCTCCAGGCCCAGGACGCGGGGCGTTCGCTGACCTCGGCGGAGCGTACGTACGCCACCGCCATGATCGAGAACAGCGACAACGCCTCCGCGACGGCACTGTGGCGCACGATCGGCGGGGCCGACGGGCTGGACGCCGCGAACGAGCGCTTCGGGCTCACCGGGACCGAGGGCGGGGACGGCGACCTGTGGGGGCTGACCACGACCACGGCGGCGGACCAACTGGTCCTGCTCCAGCAGGTGTTCGGGAGCGACTCGGTACTGACGCCGGCGTCCCGGACGTATCTCCAGGGGCTGATGGAACAGATAGCGGACGACCAGGACTGGGGGGTGTCGGCGGCGGGCTCGTCGTCGGCGCTGAAGAACGGCTGGCTGCCACGGAGTACGACGGGGCTGTGGGTGATCAACAGCATCGGGCGGGTGACGGTCGACGGCCGTGACCTCCTGGTGGCCGCGCTGTCGCAGGGCAACACCACCAAGGCGGCGGGGATCTCGCTGGTCGAGGCGGCGGCGAAGGCGGCGGTGTCGGTGTGCGGTGCGGACGGCGCGACCGCCTCCGCCGAACCGGAGCTCGCTCAGAATTCGTCGTAGCGGGTGCGGCGGCCCCGCCACAGCACCACCGCCGCGACCAGCAGCACCCCGCCGGCGCCGCCCGCGAGCGGAGCCACCCAGGCGGAGGTGGAGCCGGGTGAGGTCTCGTCGTCGGGACCGTCGCCGAAGTACTTCTCGCCGTACGCCGCCGGTTCCAGGCTCTGGGCCTTCAGCCGGCCGGCGGCCTCGATCGCGGCGGCCGGGTCGATGAAGCCGTAGCCGCGGGAGTCGTCGCGGCCGTCGGCGGGGGCGTTGTCGGCGGTGTCCTCCAGGAGGCTCTTGATCTGTGCCGGACTCAGGCCGGGGTGGGCGGCCCGGATCAGGGCGACGGAGCCGGAGACGAAGGCGGCGGCGGCGCTGGTGCCCCAGCCCTCGTAGTACTGGTGGTCGGGGTCGGCGATGATCACGTCGACGCCGGGGGCGGCGACCGTGGCGTACCAGCGGCGGGTGGAGAAGGAGGCGCGGGTGCCGTAGCGGTCGACGGCGGTCGCGGCGATCACGCCGGGGTAGGCGGCCGGGTAGGAGATGTGGTCGCCCTTCTCGCCGCCGTTGCCGGCCGAGGCGACGACGACGACGTTCTTCTTCAGGGCGTACTGGATGGCCTCGTCCTCGGCGGGTTCCGGGTGGGCGGAGGAGGAGTCGTCGCCGAGGGAGAGGTTGATGACGTCGGCGCCGTGGTCGGCGGCCCAGCGGATGCCCTCGGCGAGGGCGCCGCCGCGGGACTTGCGGGCCTTGGCGCGGGCCGGGTCGCCGTCCTCCAGGATGACGCGGACGGGCAGCACCTTGGCCTCGGGGGCGACGCCCATGACGCCGTCCCCGTTGCCGGTGCCGTGTCCGTGCCCGGCGATGATCCCGGCCATGGCGGTGCCGTGCCGGGCCCAGGCCCGGTCGCCGTCCTCGGCCCCGAAGCCGACGAGGTCCGCGCCGGTCAGGACGTTGCCGGCCAGGTCGGGGTGGTCGGCCTCGACGCCGGTGTCCAGGACGGCGACGGTGACGCCGGCGCCCTTGGTGGTCCGCCACACCTCGTCCAGGTGCAGGGCGTCCAGGGACCACTGCTTGGCCCGTATGCCGTCGGCGTGGGCGGCGGTGGAGGGCACCAGGGCCAGGGAGGCCGCGAGGAGGACGCCGAGGGCGGCGGTGCGGCGGCGGGCGTTCATCACGGCGTGCGTCACGAGGGCTGCTCCGTGGCCGGTCCGACGTTCTTGCGCAGGCGGCGTTCGACGCGGTCGGCGAGGCCCCGCGCCTCGTGGCCGAGGCCCGCCTGCGCCGGGGCGCTGGTGGCGCCGGTCTCCATGGCCACCTCGGCGGGCTGCGGGTCGTCGACCGCGCGGCCGTCGGCCCAGCCGGAGACGGCGTAGACGACGACCGGGGCGTCGGTGAGGACGGAGACCGTCCAGGAGGCCCGCTGGGCCGCGCCGAAGCCGGCGGCGGCGGTGTTCTTCGCGGCGTACGGCAGCGGCATCAGGTCGGTACGGCGGTCCAGGCCCTCTTCCTCGAACCGGGCGGCCAGCGAGGTCATCGCGGCGGCGTCGCCCTTGGTGAACAGGAGTCCGACGGTGGTGACGTGGCTGCGGGTGGCGTCGGTGTAGGTGGCGCGCAGCAGGCGCGCGCAGCCGACCGGGGCGAGCGCCTTGCGCAGGAGGGGGTCGAAGGCGTGCCCGCAGCCGCTGTCGGGGGCGACGGCGACGCGGGTCCAGGTGCGGTCGGCACCGCCGGGGCCGGCGCCCTGGCCCCGCACGGTGGGCGGGAAGAGGTCGTCGACCGGCGCGTTGTGCCACAGGTCGCCGGCGGCGTCGTAGGTGTTCTGGTGGGCACCGTCCCCGGAGTCGTCCGCGAGCCAGCTGCCGGTGACGGCACCGGTGAGCAGGCCCACGCCGAGTACGAGACAGACGGCCGCGGCGACGACCTGGGAACGCGGCCGCCGCCCGAGCGGACGGGGCCGGGCGCGCTCGTCGTCGTATCCCTCGGGTTCCCCGAGGGTCACGAAGGGCCGCGGGGTGCCGCCGGGGGCGG